>CAJTAL010000006.1 GCA_910574285.1 Lachnospiraceae bacterium
GGGGGAGACTGTCCGAAAACTAATAAGTTGATGAATAAAACTAATAGGTAGATGCATTCGGATATTAAGCGAATGATTTACATAAAAATCATGTACCTTGAAAACTGAATAAAGTACACAAAAAAACTCCTAATAGAAGATTTTTCTTTCCAAGTGTGATAATATAAAAATATCGAATTGATTACTTTAGGAGGAAATCCCATGCCATATAAAAAGAAGAGAATAGACAGAGATCAAGTTATGATAACATCATTTGATAGTCTTGTAGAGCCAGAAAGTATTGCACGGATCATTGACTTTTTTGTTGATCATGTTGATCTTATGGAAATGGGATTTCAGAGGGCAGAAGCGAATGCAGGAGGACGGGGATGTTATCCGCCATCTAATTTAATGAAGCTGTATTTGTATGGTTACCGAAGAGGGATCCGTTCATCAAGAAAGCTGGAAGCAGCATGTAAAACAAATCTTGAAGTGATATGGCTGATGGATGGATTACAGCCGGATTTTCGGACAATTTCAGATTTTAGGAAAGACAATATTTCCTGTATGAAAAAAGTATTCAAGGAATTTACAAAACGGATATCAGTAGATATGGATACCGGTTATGTGTCGATTGATGGAAGTAAATTTAAGGCATGGAATTCAAAAGATAGAAACTTTACGGCTATGAAGCTGGATGACCGGATCAAGTGGTTAGAAGACCACACAGAGGAATATTTACGACAGATAGAAATTGCAGATGCAAATGAGGAAGCAGAAAAAGGAAGCCTTACCAGAGATGAGCTTGAGAAGAAATTGGAGGAGGCGCAGAAGCGTTTAGATCAATACAAATTTTATAGGGATTTGATGATCAAACATAACTTGACACAAATATCATTAACCGATCCAGATTGCCGATTGATGAAAAATAAAAATGGGATGGATACGGCATATAATGTTCAGACAGCAGTAGATACAGAGACGCATTTGATGATGGATTACCAGGTGACAAACCGGAATACGGACCATGGACTCATGGCATCAACAATGAAAGAGATAAAAAAGGATGCAGGGGATGAGATTATAGAAGCGCTGGCGGACAAAGGGTACCAGCAGACGGAAGATATGATAGAATGTCTTGAAAAAGGGATCATTCCGAATGTGATATTGCCAGACGGGCAGGAGACATATGAGATGGAAATAGAGTATGAGGAAAAGGGATGTGACAAATCGAGCAAAACAGCAGAAGAGATAAAAAAGTGCCTGCATAATGGAATTGTACCAGACGTATATGAAGAAGTAATAGAGAAAATAGAAGTAGTAGAGACAAAGAAGAAAGTAGTCGACGAACCGGCAGAAATGGCAGAGCCGTATGCAACAGAGGAAGAGATGAAGGAGCGTGCGGGGGAAGGATTTTATGTACGGGATCCAGAGCATGAAAAAGTATATTGTCCAGGAGGAGCGGTACTTCGGCATAAAAGTGTTAAGAAAAACGGAGATACGAGATACGCGAATAAAACAGCATGCCGGAAATGTCTATATCGAAATCGATGTATAAGTGGGAAAGGACAATGGAAAGAAATAGATTTCAACAAAGATACGCTGGAGAAGAAAGCAGCATGGTGGAATCCGGAAGGGCCAAAAGGACCTGGGAATGAACCAAAGAAAGGGAAAAAGGAGAAGTGGCATTATGAAAAGAAGAAGGTGGTGCGAATAAAATTCCGACCAGATAGGAAGAAAATGGAGTTGAGGAAATGTACCTCAGAGCATCCGTTTGGAACAATAAAACGAGCAATGGGAGGGAGCTACTTTCTGCTAAAAGGCAAGAGGAAAGTGGATGGAGAATTTGCGCTCTTTGCAACAGGATATAACTTGTCAAGAGCAGAAAATATGTTTCGATTTGAGGAATTGATGGAAAAAGTAGGAAGAGAAGCAGCATAATAATTGTGTATTTTATTCAGTTTTCAAGGTCAGGTAAAAGATTCGTGAGAGGATCTGGAGATACCTGATTTTTTAGTGCAAAAATTCAAATTTAATTGTTGGATTGATGTAATTTTCGGACAGTCTGGGGGGGGCTTCCGATAGTTCGGACGAACAGGATTCCTTCATATTTTAATGGGAATAAGGATGAGATATTGGAGATATTGACAGAAGGGTTGGCAGACAGGCTGCGGACGGATTTATGGTAAGATTTTACGCTTTTGGAATATAAAATCTTTAGAAAACTATAGACTTTTCGTATTCTACAGGATATAATATACAAAGTGGTTTATTGTCGAAATTTAACAAAACATGTGTTAAGGAAGGTATGGTTTATGTTATTCGGAAATACAATTCCTATGGTGCAGAAGTCCTTGGATTTTCTGTGGAAACAGCAGGAAGTACTGGCTATGAATATAGCAAATGTGAGTACGCCGGGTTATAAGAGAAAGACAGTTACTTTTGAAGACGAGTACCGCAGGAGACTTCAGGCGGCCAGTCAGACGAAGAATACATCCACCATCCGGCAGGCGATCGACGAGGCGGATTGTCTGGTTTACAGCCGGGATGATTCGGGCAGGGTGGATGAGAACAATGTGAACGCGGATGTAGAAAATACAAAGATCGCGAGAAGTACATTACATTACCAATATTTGCTGCAGTCTGTGAGCAATGATATCAAGAGATATCAGAGTGTAGTGAAGGCTCAGTAAAAGATTAAGTGATTAGAGAAAGCAGAAAGGGGGAGTGGATATGGAAGAGTTGTTTATAACTCCATTACAACCATGGAGCCTTGGGGAGGTATCGGGCTCGGAGAAGACGATAAAAGGGGAAGAGGGGATTGTTGCGTTCAAATCGGTATTTGAAGAGGCAATCGATGATGTGAGGAAGACGGAGGATACCCTGGCAAAAAATCAGTATCTTCTGGCAACGGGACAGATTGAAGATCCGCATACGGTTGCGATTGCGTCATCAGAGGCGCAGTTGGCGTCGGACGTGTTGGTTTCCCTGCGGAACAAAGCGCTTGAAGCATATAATGAAATTATGCGTATCAATCTATAGTCTGCTGATGCAGCTATGGATTGACACTTTTTGCTGTAAAGAAACATGATGGAACATAAAGAAGTGTTCTTTATGCGGCGAGGTGTTTGGCTTATGCTGCAAGATGTTACGGCACATAAAATTCAGTAAAGTGGGTTTGGATAACAATGAAAGAAAAGTTAGGGCAGTTTAAAGAATTTGCGGGTAATCTGAGCAGCAGGGCGAAGAAACTGATTATTGCCGGGGCGGTGATCCTGATTATTGCTGCGGTTGCGATTGCGGTAGTTTTGAATAATCGTCCTTATGCAGAGTTGTTCTCAGGGCTGGGTCAGGAAGAGGCGCAGCAGATCGTGCAGAAGCTGCAGGAGGATGAGATTGATTATAAATTCGACGGGAATTCAACGATCCTGGTTAAAGAAGAAGTGGTGGATCAGACGAAAGCGACGCTTGTCCAGGAGGGTTACCCGAAGAGTGGGTTTACATATGATACTTTTAAAGACAATGCGAGTATGCTGACGACGGACTCGGATAAGAAGACGTATAAGCTCTATGAGCTGCAGGACCGGATTGGTTCTACCATTCGCCTTTTTGACGGGGTGAAGGACGCGAAGGTGACGATTGCTTTAGGGGAAGAGAGTAAATATGCCTTAAACGATGAGGAAGAGAAGTCCAGTGCGTCGGCGGTCGTGACGATGAGTGACAGCGGTTCTCCTACGCCGGAGCAGGCGGTCGCGATTCAGAGGCTTATCGCTAAGAGTATACCGGGGATGGAATTAGAAGACGTCGCGGTTTTTGACGGCAACGGCAATGATGTCTCCGTTGAGGGCAATGACGTAAGTTCCGCGTCGAACACGTCTGAGACGGAAGAGCTGGCGCGGATGGCGGAAAATCAGATTTCCAATAATGTTATGAAAGTGCTGGGTCCGATCTACGGAATGGACAACGTCAGAGTGTCCGCCCGGGCGAAGGTGAATCTGGAGAAGCTCATCCGTGAGGAGACGACGTATTCGACTCCGGATAAGATTGATGAAGAAGACAAGACGGGTATTATCAGCCACGAAGAGACGTTTGAGGAGCGGTCGGACACGGGCGACGGCGCCGGCGGCGTGGCAGGTACCGAGACGAACGCCGATACCGCGGAATATAATACGGCGGGTGAAGGCGACGGCAGCAGCGCGTACAGCGAGAGCCAGAAGCGGGAATATCTGGTAAATGAGCTGAAAGAACAGGGACAGATCGATCCGGGAGCAATCGAGGACGTCACAGTTGCGGTGGCGATCAACGGTAACGGTTACGGAAGTCTCCGTGAGAACCAGATCCGTTCTCTGGTAGGAAATGCGGCGGGTATCGCTCCGGATGTTCAGGAAGAGAAGATTACTGTCGTAAGCGCACCGTTTGACGGTGTAGGCGATGACGATGATTCAGAAGAAGCGGCTTCCGGCAGAATCCTTGAGAGGATTCCTTTGTGGGCTCTTATCGCAGGTATCGCGTTGATTCTGGTTCTGATAGCAGTTGTTGTTATACTGATACTCAGAAGACGCAGACAGCAGGAAGAGGAAGATGAACTGGAAGAACTGGTTGAAGAGGCGGAAGATGAAGTTCCGGCTATTCTTGATCTGAACGAAGAGATCCAGGAGATCCAGAATGACCGAGGCATGGAACTTAAGCGGAGCGTCCGTGAGTTTGCGGAACAGAACGCAGAGCTCTCTGCGCAGTTATTGAAGAACTGGCTGAATGGAGGTGCTGGAGATGGAGGAGAGTAAACTTACTCCCGAACAAAAGGCGGCTGCAGTAGTCATCTCGCTCGGAGCGGATAAGGCGTCGAAGATCTATAAGCATCTGAGCGAAAGTGATATTGAAAAATTAACAATTGAAGTGGCGAAGCTCGGACATATCAGTCCTGAAGAGATGGAGCTGGTATTGGACGAATTCTATAAAGTCTGTCTGACCCAGAAGGTGGTCACGGACGGAGGTATGGAATATGCCAGGGCGGTACTTGAGAAAGCGTTCGGCGAGTCTACTGCGCAGACGCTTCTTGACAGGCTGTCCAAATCCTTGAAGATACGTCCTTTCGAGTTCATGCGCAAGAGCAATGTGAAGAACCTGATCTCTTTCCTGCAGCATGAGAGGCCGCAGACGATCGCGCTGGTTCTGTCCTATGCGGATTCGGATCAGGCGTCTATGGTAATCAGTGAATTGCCGAAGGAGAAGCGGATCAGGGTTGTAGAAGCGATTGCCAGGATGGAAAGCGCGTCTCCGGAAGCGATCAAGATCGTGGAAGATTCTCTTCGGAAGCGTTTCGAAGGTATGGTTACGGCAGATGTTACGGCGGTGGGCGGTATCGATTACATTGCGGATGTCATGAACCATATGGACAGGGCAAACGAGAAATACATATTCGACGAACTGGGCAAGACGGACGAAGAGCTTGCCGAGACTATCCGCAAGAAGATGTTCGTATTCGAAGATATCGTATCGATGGACAACAGATCTATACAGAGATTCATCCGGGAATGCGATGTCAAGGATATCGTATACGCACTCAAGGGTTCCGACGAGAAGATCAAAGAGCTTATCTTCTCCAACGTATCTTCACGTATGGCTGAGAGTATCCAGTCCGATCTGGAGATTACAGTTAATGTTCGTCTGCGTGACGTTGAAGAGGCACAGCAGAGAATCGTTGGCGTGATCCGAAGACTGGAAGAAGCCGGAGAAGTGATTATTGTTAAGAGCGGAAAGGATGAAATCATTGCCTAGGATTGTGAAAGAACCAGACAGCGACCAGGATATCAGGCCATATGACTTCTTTGCCGGATTCAAGATCGTGGAAGAACCCCAGGAGGAGGAGCCGGAAGAGGAGGAAGAAGAGGAAGAACCCGAGGAAGAGGAGACGATTTCTCCGGAAGAGCTTGAGCGAATGGTAGAAGAAGCGGAGGAGAAGGCGAAGATGATCATCTCCGACGCCCGCAAGCAGGCTGAGATCCTGCGGGAGAAGGGATACCGGGAAGGCCGGGAAGACGGCGTCCGGGACGGCGCCCATGAAGCGTACGAAGAGCAGAGAAGGATTCTTGATGAAGAAGTACAGGAACTCCAGGAAAATATAACGGATGTCATCCAGAGCGTTTCCCGAGAGAAGGAGAAGCTGCTGGAACAGTACATAGACGATCTGAAGCGGATATCTCTTGCGATTGCGGAGAAGATCATCCAGACCAGCCTGCAGTCCAGCGGCGATATCGTGAAGCGAATGATACTTGCCGCGACGGATAAGATTACGAAGAAGAGATGGGCGAAGATCTATATTACGAAATGCAATGCCAGCGTATCTATGGAAGTAGACGCGGAATTTATGGATGCCCTCGCACATCTGTCAGACAGCATTAAGATTATCGCCATGGATAATGGAGAAGAAGGGACCTGTATTATAGAACTCCCGGATGAGATCATTGATGCGAGTGTCGGTACACAGTTAGAGAATATCAAAGATATATTGAATAATGTAAGAGCATAGATAATGCAGAGTAATGGATAAGTAATAGTATAGATGAGGTGGGGAGAAGGCATGTTTGCAAAATTGCCGGAACTGATACAGAAGGCAGAGACGATCAGCCATATAGGAAAGATAGAGAATGTAATCGGCATGGCGATGGAGTCTTCCGGCAATCATGCCAGTATCGGCGATATTGCCATGATCTATAATGAAGAGAAGCATCGCCAGATCCCTGTGGAAGTCGTTGGTTTCCGGGATGATAAGATGCAGTTGATGGCATACGAGAACTTAAACGGCGTCTCGGCGGGCAGCTTCGTGAGGAATACCAGGAAGCGTCTGAAGATTCCGGTAGGAGAATTCCTGAGAGGGAGAATCATTGATGCTACAGGGAATCCTATGGATGACCTGGGGCCGCTTCCGTCTTCCCGGTATTACTATGTTGAAAATACTTACATCAATCCCCTGACACGTCCGCCCATTACGGACCCGCTGGAATTCGGCGTGAAAGCTATCGACGGATTGAATACGGTAGGCAAAGGACAACGTATCGGTATCTTCGCGGGAAGCGGCGTGGGGAAGAGTACATTGCTCGGAATGATCGCACGCAACGTAAAAGCGGATATCAACGTGATTGCGCTGGTGGGAGAGCGAGGTCGTGAGGTTCGTGAATTTATAGAGAAGGATCTCGGGCCTGAAGGTATGGAAAGAAGCATTTTAGTCGTTGCCACGTCCGACCAGCCGGCGATGCTGCGTATGAAATGTCCGCTGGTAGCGACGACGATCGCGGAATATTTTAAAGATCAGGGTAAAGATGTGCTGCTCATGATGGACTCCCTCACACGATTCGCCATGGCGCAGCGTGAGATCGGGCTTGCGACCGGAGAGCCGCCGGTTGCAAGAGGATATACGCCTTCAATCTATGCAGAGTTTCCGAAGCTGCTGGAAAGAAGCGGCAAGTTTGAGAAGGGTTCCATAACCGGTATCTACACGGTGCTGGTAGAAGGCGACGACACCAACGAGCCCATAGCGGATACTGTCCGTGGTATCTTAGACGGACATATCGTGCTTACCAGAAAGTTGGCGAATGAGAATCATTTCCCTGCGATTGATGTGAATGCCAGTATTTCCCGTCTTATGGTGAATATCGTACCGGAGGAACACCGCGAGGCGGCGGCGAAGATGCGGGATATCTTAAGTATATACGCGAAGAACGAAGACCTGATCTCCATCGGAGCCTACAAATCCGGAACTAATCCAAGATTGGATAAGGCGGTCTCGAAGATAGACCGGGTGAACGAGTTTCTGATGCAGAAGATTAACGAAAGTTTCTCGGGAGAAGAATCTTTGAAAATGATGAGGGAGATAGTACGATGAAGAAATTCTTTTTCTCATTAGATACGGTACTTAGTTATAAGCAGCAGGTGCTTGACAGCCTGAAGGCGGAGCACGCAAGGATACTTATGAAGGTACGGGAATGCGAAGATGTTATTGAGAAGCTTGAGGCGGAGCACCGTCGATGCGTCCTGGAATTTAGAGAATGCAGGTTGAACGGGATGAAGATCAGCGATATTCATACTTACGAGAATTACTTAGATTCATTGGGCGTCAAGATCCGAAAAAAACACGAGGAACTTGCGAAACTCAGAGAGAAGGAAGAAGCCAAACGCAGCGAAGTAGTGGAGGCGAAGAAGGAAACTTCTTCCATTGATAAGCTGAAGGAGAAGAAATTCAAAGAATATGAGAAGGCAGTCCAGAAAGAAGAAGAGCAGTTTATCGAGGAATTTGTAGCTACAAAGAGGGCGATGGCGAGAATAATGGGGTAATACTGCGCACAGCAGATTACTATATATAATACTATAGAAAGAGAGGAGGAAGAGCCGATGGATATGTTGAGTGTAAAAGGAAGCGACGTCAGTCTTTCGCTTACCGGCAGTAAGAGGACTAACAGCCGTCCCGGCGCCGTAACGGACGATTTCCGGGCATTACTTACGGGAAAGCAGACGAACAGCCAGGATACCAAAGACAGCAAGGAGATCTCGAAGGACACGAAAGACATCAAAGATACGGATCAGGAAACAGATCAGGCGACGAACGACACAAAAAAGGATCCGGTATCAGAGGAACAGAGTAAGACAGATAAGGTTGAAGAGTCTGATAAACAGACGGAAGGATTGATGGCGGCATATCAGGTCAGCCAGGGGATGCGTCCGGAGATAATCCAGATTGCATCGGAGACGGCAGAGGAAGCAGCTCCGGAGATAGTTGTAGACACGGATGCCAAGATAGAGCTTCAGACTGTGGGAGCAGAAGAGACGGCAGCCATAGCGCAGCCGGAACAGAATACAGAAGTCGCGAATGTGCAGGCGCAGGCGGCTGATCTTGGTTTGCAGAAGGAAGCGCCGCAGCAGACAGACAATGATACGGCGGACGGCACGGTGTCAGAAGTACAGCCGGTAATACCGGAAACGGATGCGTCTGAGACAAAGCAGGAGACGGCGGATCTTACGTCGTCACAGTCCAGAGACAGAGATAAGACAGTGCAGGCGGCAAACGAAGGTCAGGCACAGCAGACGGAGAATACAAGCATGGCGGAAAACGGCGCGCCGGTTGCGGTAGATATGCCTAGGACTGAAAAGGCGGAAGCTCCGAAGTACGAGACAGTCGCGACCGTACATGTAGAACAGCCGGAGGAATTGCCGGAGAAGGTAACGAATCAGTTGCTTTCGAAACTTGTAGAAGGCGTGAAAGAGTTCGAGATACATATCGAACCTGCAAACCTTGGAAAGCTGGCGATTAAGGTATTGTATGAAGGCAGTCAGGCGACGATCTCAATCGTATGTTCCGAGAAACGGGCGTTAGACGTCTTAGGTCAAAACGCGCGTGAGATTGGTAATATCATAGAACGTAACCTGGGTGAAGAGACGACGATCATCGTGGAGAAGCAGGAGACGGATTATCTGAACCAGACCAGAGACGAGAACGAGCAGGCGAATCAGGAACAGCAGAAGCAGAAAGAGAACGGTAAGAATCAGGACAATGAGGACGCCGGAGATTTCTTACAGAAGCTGCGACTGGGATTAGCCGGGTAGACGATAAGAGAAGAAAGAAGCTAAAGACTTTAAGCATTAAGCAAAGAAAGGAGAGAAAAGTAATTATGGCGATTAATACTGATAATCTGACAAGTAACGCTACGAAATATGCCTACGATGCATCTTTGACGACGCAGACGTCGGCGGTTGCCAACAACAGCGAGATGACGATGGATGATTTTTGGCAGCTACTGGCGGCGCAGCTTAAGTATCAGGATATGACAAATCCTATGAGCAACAGCGAGATGATGCAGCAGATGACGCAGATGTCTTCGATGAATACGATGACGAAACTGTCCGACGCAATCTCAAGTATCGCGTCCGTGACGAATAATCTGTCACAGGTAACTCTGACGACATATTCCACCGGGCTTCTTGGCAGAGAAGTAACCATTGCGATCACCAACGACAAAGGAGAGCTTTCGGATACGATAAAGGGTACCGTGACCGGCGTGGATCTCACGGGAGCGACTTCCGTATATGTAGGCGGCAAGAAATATGAGCTGGCGCAGATCATGGCGGTAGGCGACGTACCGAAGAAAGATATTGAAGACGCGGTAGAGGCGGAGAAGAAGAAAAATGAAACCGCCGGAAAGACGACCGGGACGACGAAAGCATAGAAGGACAGAGGATTATAGAAGGATAAGGGGATCAGAGATAAAGGCGGTGCATAATCGATGAGTAAGACGAGTCAGATCACGAATGCCGGAGCTCTTAAGTTGCAGCATGCGTCCGCGGCACAGTTGCAGACAAGGGCAGCAGCCGTCACAAGTACGGATGCCGGTAAGAATACAGGTACAAAAGTACAATTTGCAGATATTCTGCAGAAAGAAGCCGACAAAGCCCAATCCGTCCAGTTCTCCAAGCATGCGGCTCAGAGAGTCCGGGAGCGGGGGATCGAGATGACGGACAGTCTCCTCACGAACCTGAACCAGGCGGTGCAGAAAGCCAAAGAGAAGGGGTCCAGGGATGTGGTGGTTATCGGCGAGAGCGGAGCCTTTATTGTGAACGTTCCTCACAACATCGTAGTAACGACGATGTCCGGAGCAGAGATGAAGGAGAATATTTTTACCAATATTGACAGCGCTGTCTTAATGTAGACCGGACCATTTTATGGAGGTTTCGTATCTGCGCGACTTGCAGATACATCGGGAACCGAAAGACGACGGATAGGAAGATATCCTGTCTGAAGTTCCCGCAAGACGGCTGAGAATGGAAAAGAAAGGGAGTAATAAACTATGGTTAGATCAATGATTGCTGGAGTCGCAGGACTCAAGGCACATCAGTCAAAATTAGACGTAATCGGTAATAATATAGCGAACGTAAATACATGGGGATTCAAGTCATACAGCTATAATTTCCAGGACGCGATGTACTCGAATTCCATCAGTAGTACGGGCGGAAGTACAGTGGCAGGAGCAGCCGGCGGACACAATGCGTCTCAGGTAGGTTATGGTTCCACACTGTCTTCGATCTCAACGGAGTTTAATACAGGAGCGCCGTCTCCGTCTTCCAACAACATGGATTGTATGATCGACGGTACAGGGTTCTTCCTGGTAGGCAATATGGTTAACGGAACATTTGAGGATGTTGAGTCGTCAGGATTGTATCTGTCCAGAGTAGGTATCTTCCGTGTGGATAACAACGGATATCTGGTAGATAACCTGGGAAGTTATGTATATGGATATGGATTGGTAGACGGAACAGGTACGCCGGAGATAACGGCGAAACCTCGAGCTTATACGATCAACGGAGCTGCTTTCACAGCCGTACCGGCTGATGACGCAGCAGGTACAAAGGCTAGTATTACGATAGGTGGAATTAACGTAGTTACTAAGAGCAGTGATCCTAAGGAGCAGATTGACGAATGGATAGCTGTTGTAACAGCGGATAAGCCGGATCCGGCAGATCCGGATCAGCCTAATAAAGGAGCGCTCGCCGGTTATAAGATAGAGAAAACAGATGATCCTGACACGGTAAAAAATACAGTTAATTTGAAATTGACGGCAAAAGTGTCAGGTGTAGCGAATGCACCGGCTGCCATTACGAGTGCAAATTGGGCGCCGGCGGCAGGCACGCCTGTAAATGTTCCATTTTCTTTTGAGGAGGAACAGCCAGTGGATCGGGTTCCAGGTATTCCGGCGATATACTCAGATCAATTAACAGCAATCCGTATTCCGACTGATCCGGAAACTGGACAGCGTTATGATATCCAGGGTTGGACGATGAACGAAGACGGAACGATCATGGGAACGGACGTTAACAATCGCGCAATCCCGATTGCCCAGTTAGCCCTCGTATCCGTAGAGAACCCCAACGGTCTGGAGAAGCAGAAAGGATACTACTATACACCGGGCGCGAACTCAGGTGTTGTAGAGGCCATCAAGCCGAACGGCGGTCCGGTGGGTATCATCAAGAGCGGCTGGCTCGAGATGGCGAACGTAGACCTTGCCAATGAGTTTTCCAACATGATCACCACACAGAGAGGTTTCCAGGCGAACTCCAAGATCATCACGGTAACAGACGAGATGCTTCAGGAACTCGTAAACATGAAACGTTAATTATTAGCGGGTTCTTAACGTGACATCTAATTAAGTAATGAGTAATAATACATGTAATGAATGAAGCATTTCCCAGGATATGTGTTGATATTCATCCATGCACAGATAATTGTGGGGAGGCCGATGCAGGAAGGATCCTGCAGGGATTCTCCACAATTGTCTGTTTTGTGATAGCAAATGCGTTTGATATTTGTGAGGAACTATGTTATGATAATGCTTACGAAGCTGAATAATGCGAAAGTTGTGTTGAACAGCGCGCACATAGAATCTGTTGAATTGATACCGGAGTCAAAAGTGCTCATGACAAACGGGAAGTTTTATATCGTAAAAGAGAGCGCAGAAGAAATAATCGAGAAAACAATTGCGTACAATGGCAGGATTCATTGTTACCGTGCAGATAGATAAGGTGTAAGTAAGGAGTGAGAGAAAGTGGATATAACTAGTATTTTAGGTTTGCTTATTGGAACAGTACTGATCGTATTTGTCGGAATTACACCGGCGAAGCTTGGTAATTTCTGGGACCCTGAAAGTATTGCGATCGTTTTGGGCGGTACTATCGCCGCGGCTATTGCAAGTTATCCTTTCGGCAGGCTGAAGACATTGCTCAAACATACGAAGATTTTGCTTCAGGGGAAGAAGTATAATATCGGAGAGTTGGTTGACACTTTGGTGGAGATGGCGCAGCTTGCAAGACAGAATGGTCTTCTGGCTCTGGAAGAGAAAGCGAATGAGATCGACGATCTGTTCTTTAAACAGGGCATTATGCTGATCGTAGACGCGACAGAACCGGAAGAAGTGCGAAGCCTCCTGGAAAGTGATGTAGACGCCATGCTGAGCAGGCATGAGGACTGTATCGGCATCTATCAGACACTGGAAGCGAGAGCTCCTGCATTTGGTATGATCGGTACTCTGGTCGGTCTGGTTAACATGTTGAAGGGCATGAATCTGGAAGGCGAAGGCGGAGCGGGAGATATCGGTCCTGCGATGGCGACGGCCTTGATTACTACATTCTACGGATGTATCCTTGCGCATCTGATCTTCGGTCCTATCAGTAATAAGCTTAAGGTAAGGAACGAAGAAGAGCTGTTGTATAAGACGATTATGATAGAGGGAATTCTTGCGATACAGGCAGGAGATAACCCGAAGTTCCTGAGGGAGAAGCTTGTTACATACGTATCTCAGAAAGAACGTCAGAGACTCTTAGATCCGGATGCTGTTTCAAAAGGCAAGAAGGGCAAAGAGGCAGCAGAAGAGTAACAGGAGGAGATTATGAAGAAGAGAAGGAGCGGCGGAGGCGGCGGAGGCGGCGCGAACTGGATGGATACATATGGCGACCTTGTAACGCTGCTGCTATGTTTTTTTGTTTTGCTATATTCCATATCTAGTTTGGATCAGGCAAAATGGATTATGATTGTTAAGAGTTTTAATCCGGACGCTAAGGAAGTCTCGCAGATAGCAGACGATCCGGATCTTCTGGCGGATGACGACGTTCCCGGCGCCATAGACGCGGAAGCTTTTGACGATTTGTTCGAGAGTCTGACGAAAGCGGTTGAAGAAGCGGATCTGACGAGTGAAGTCGAGTTATTTAAGGGAGACGGCTATACTTTTATCACGTTTCATGATAATGTATTCTTTGATGGAGACAGTTCTGTGATCAAGGAAGAAGGGACGGATATTCTGGCACAGTTTGCCTCTATTATGTCCGGAGTGGACAGTTCGATCAAAGAGATTCGGGTTCTGGGTCATACGACTCAGGCTGATCCGAACATACCGAATAATCCGGAGAATGACCGTTTGCTTTCCTCAGAAAGGGCTGCGCGAGTGGTGGCGTTCATCCAGCAGAGGACAACCGTGTCTGCAGATAAGATGGTATCGGAAGGCTATGGACAGTTCCGGCCTATCGCTCCGTTCGATACTGCGGAGAACAGAGCGAAGAACCGAAGGGTCGAGATCCTGATCACGAAGTCCGATGCGGTAGAGCATAGCCTGGAAGAATACTATCAGCAGATGAACAGATGATTTTATAGTAACATAGTAACAAAGGTGGGGGTTTAGATGGCAGATGTATTATCGCAAAGTCAGATAGATGCGCTATTGAATTCGATGCAGAATTCCGGCGCGGAAGAGGTGGAGGAAGAGCCGAAAGTAGTCGAGAAGGAATATAAGAAGTATGATTTCTTCAGCCCGAAGAAATATACAAAGGATAAGCTAAAGATGCTGAGCAGTATCTATGACAACTATTCCAGGATCTTTACTTCGCAGATCAACGGTCTGTTCCGTGTGGTGAGCGAAGTAGAAGTTATGGGAGTAGAAGAGCAGAGATACTACGAATTCGGGAATGCGCTGAATGATTCAGACGTATTGACTGTTGCAGATGTAGAACTCCCCGATCACTCTAACAATCCACCGATGCTTATCCATATCAGTCCTATGCTGATGGCTTCTATGATAGACCGTATGCTAGGGGGGACCGGTGCGGATCTGTCGATTGACATAGCATATACCTATACAGATATTGAGCTGGCGCTGTACGAGAAGATCATGAAGTATCCGATTTCGATCATGAACGATGTTTGGTCAGGATATATTAATGTGAACGCCGTATACTCCTATATTGAGGAGAATCCCAGTATGTTCCAGGGGATCAGCGTGGATGAGACGGTTGTTATTATTATGCTGCATATCAAAATCAATGAGATCGAAGGAGCTATGAATATCTGTATACCCGGGACACTGCTGAGTAATATCTTTGAGATCATTGATAAGACGAAGCATCTGGCGAAGAAGAACGATTCAGTTCAGCACAGGAACAGTAAAGAGGATATTATGGAGAGTATCCGAGAGTCCAAGATGGATATTATGGCGCAGCTTGGAATTGCAAGGCTGAACCTGGATGATATCTATAATCTCCATGTGGGCGACGTGATAGACTTGAACAAGCCTCAGGATTCACCGATTGCTCTCTACATAGAAGGGCAGCCGTGGTTCAACGGGCAACTTGGAGTACATAACAAGAACGTGGCTGTCAAGATCGACGAGCGTATACTGGAACCGAACCATGAACCAGATGAAGACCTGGCGGTATAACTACCAGATAAATCCAAGGAATTATCTGAGTAAATAAATTATAATGATATAAATAACAAAAAAGTGAGGTAAGAAAAATGGCAAAGATTATGTTAGTGGATGATGCGGCATTTATGAGAATGATGTTAAAGAATACGTTGTCACAGGCGGGATATACGGATCTTCTTGAGGCGGAAGACGGTGTGAAAGCGGTAGAAACTTATGCGGCGGAGAAACCGGATCTTGTATTCATGGATATTACCATGCCGAATAAGGACGGCTTAGAGACGTTGAAAGAGATTAAGGCTATGGATCCGGGAGCAACGATCGTTATGTGTTCCGCTATGGGGCAGGAGACGATGGTAATGGATTCCATTAAGTCCGGCGCCAAGGATTTTATCGTAAAACCCTTCAAACCGGAGCGTGTTTTGTCAACGGTGAAGAAGATCCTTGGTTAGAGTAAAAGGAGGTTATTATGTCTTTTTTAAGTTCATTTGATATCAGTGCGTCAGGGATGACTGCAGAGCGGCAGAGACTTGATATTGCGTCTGAGAATATCGCGAACAGTGAGACGACCAGAACAGCCAGTGGAGAAGCATACCGCAGGAAGATGGTTGTGCTGGAAGAAGTACCTTCTACCTCGTTCCGTACCAGATTCAACAGTCTTTTAAACCGCACCGCGTCAAAGGGCGGTGTCAAGGTAACCCAGATAATAGAAGATCAGAGGGACCTGAACCCTGTCTATAATCCGGATCACCCGGATGCGAACGAAGAAGGATATGTAATGATGCCGAATGTGGATCTTGTGAAAGAGACCGTAGACGGAATGGCGGCTACGAGGGCTTACGAGGCGAACATCACAGCGTTCAATGCGATGAAATTGATGGCACAGAGAGCATTGGATATCGGCAAATAGAAAAAGGGGTGATTTTCCCGGAAGGAGAGAAGGGTTAGTATGTATTCAGATTGCTTTAGTAAACTGGAGATAGACGCGATAGGCGAGATTCTCAATATCAGTCTCGGCGCGTCTGCGACAGCAGTTTCCACGATGTTGAATTCCAGGGTGGACATTACGACGCCGGTTGTCAACGTCGTGAGAAAAGAAGAATTTGAGATGGACAGAGTAGAACCGGCAGTCTGCGTCGAGATTACTTATGTTGAGGGCCTGGAAGGTGAGAACGTCATGCTTCTTAAGAGGCATGATATTAAAGTAATCGTCGAGATGGTCATGGGAATGGAGATCCCTGATGAAGACTTCGAACTTGACGAGATCAATATCAGCGCTGTCTGCGAGGTTATGAACCAGATGATGGGCGCGTCTGCCACGGCGCTGTCTGAATTCCTGGGAAGAATGGTGAATATCTCCACACCGATTTCTTTCGAGGTAGAGAACGAACAGCAGTTTATAGAGAAATATTTTGACGACGATGAGCCGAAGGTAGTTGTCGGATTTACGTTAAAGATTGCGGATAAGCTTGAGAGTGAATTCTTCAATGTCATGCCGATTAGGCTGGCCAAAGGATTGGTGGAAGGTTTCCTGCCGCCGGAGGCGATCGTAGAGTATGATCCGAAAGCATCAAGCTCATCAGCCGCTTCGAATGCAGGAGAACCGTCACCGGCGGCACCGGAGACGTCATTCCTGCAGGAAGACAGTAAACCAGAGTCTTCGAATCAGATGATGTCGCAGGAAGAGATCGAGAGGATGCTTGCGGAGATGAGTTCCGGCGGACCGGCAGAACCGGAGCCTACACCAGCGCCTACACCTGCACCAGCGGCAGCATCGACGCCAACGCCAGCGGCAGCACCGGCGGCAGCAACACCTGCAGCGGCAGCATCGACGCCAACGCCAGCGGCAGCACCGGCGGCAGCAACACCTGCAGCGGCAGCACCGACACCAACACCGGCGGCAGTTCCGGCACCGGCGGCAGGTCAGGCAGTACCGATGATGCAGGCAGGAGTAAGCCCGGAAGTATCCATGATGCAGATGCAGATGATGCAGCAGATGATGCAGCAGATGCAGCAGATGCAGCAGATGCAGCAGCAGATGCAAGAACAGAAGAAAACTCCGGCAGAACCGAAGATGATCCATGTACAGGCGCCGGCACAGACGTCTCTTAAGGCGGACAATGGAATTGTGCTGGAAGGCGAGCAGGAAGAGAACATGGAACTGATCATGGGAGTTCCGCTTGAGATATCCGTCGAGATTGGAAGAACGAAGAAGCTTGTAAAGGATATCCTTGATTTTACAAAGGGTTCCCTGGTGGTTCTGGACAAACTCGCGGGAGAGCAGGTAGACTTGTTTGTCAACGGCCAGTGTATCGCGAAGGGCGACGTAGTGGTCGTAGAGGATAATTTTGGTATCAGGATAACGGAGATCATGAAAGTGAACCTGATCGCTTTGGGACAGCATTAAGTGTTGAAGGAAGGAATTATATGTTAAGAGTGATTGGCACCTTTATCGTAGCTGCACTTATCATATACGCGAGTTATCTGGCAAGCAAATACATAGGCAAAGGTCTGGGCAGGGGCGTCAGTTCCAGGTATATGCGCCTGATCGACCAGATCGCGCTTGGGCAGGACCGGCATATCGCGATCGTACAGATCGGCGGAAAGTACTTGCTTGTAGGGGTCACTTCGGGACAGGTCAACGTCCTGTCTGAGATCCAGGATGATAATTTATTCCCGCTGGAACCGGATACGGTGGACATTGGGGAGAAGATACCGGATTTCAAGGCTATGATGGAAAAGTTTGGCGGTCTGGGAAAAAGAGGAGGTAGAAAGTAGTGTACGATTCATTGATCAATGTGAATGGCAATCAGGTTCCTACGCTTGATCTGCTGCTGATACTGACGATCATCTCACTTCTGCCCTCTCTTTTAGTCATGGTAACCTCCTTTGCGAGGACCGTAATCATTCTATCATTCCTGAGAAATGCTATGGGTGTCCAGCAGACTCCGCCTAATATGGTGCTGATAGGAATCGCAGTTTTCCTGACGCTGTATATTATGGATCCTGTGATCAAACAGATTAATACGGAGGCATATACGCCGTATAAGAATCAAGAGATTACACAGGAGGAGGCGATCAAAAGGGCGCAGGTCCCGCTGAAAGAATTCATGCTGAGTAATACGGACAAAGGGACGGTTGAGCTTTTCGCCGATATGGCGGACGCGGAGGAAGTGGAGCAGGTTCAGGATCTGCCGATGACGGTGGTTATCCCGGCATTTATGACCAGTGAGCTTAAGAGAGGATTTAGCGCAGGATTCTTATTATATATTCCGTTTCTGCTGATCGATATCGTCGTTTCCAGTACGTTGATGTCCATGGGTATGATGATGTTGCCTCCCGCGATGATCTCACTGCCGTTCAAGCTGTTGTTGTTTGTGACGGTGAACGGATGGGAATTGTTGTTCTCGAGCATTGTTAACAGTTTTAATATACCGTGACGGTAAGGAGGGCATAGCGTAGATGACAAACGGAGAAGTCGGAGATCTGATGTACGATGTGTTTGTACTGGTGATTCAGCTTGCGGGTCCGCTGCTTGTGATCAGTATGCTGGTAGGTATCCTGATCTCGATTATACAGGCGGCGACACAGATCCATGAACAGACGATCACATTTGTGCCCAAATTGCTGGTGATCGGTATTATCCTTGTCTTCAGCGGCAACCGTATGCTGGAGATGCTGCAGGATTTTACCATGCGGGTGTTCCGGTTGATACAGGGCTGACGTAGGGAGTGGTGACATGGCAATCGGTAATATCGCGCAGCTTACATTATTTTCCCTGATCATGATGAGGATGACGGGATTTGTCTTATTGAATCCAGTACTGGGGCGAAGGAATATACCGGCGCGGGTAAAGGCTGGTTTTATATTTATACTGACATTAATGATCTATTCGTTCTCGGTGGAGGAGGCTTTCGAGATCGGAAGTACGATTGAATTTATGCTGCTTCTGATCAAGGAGTTTTTTATAGGTTATGTAGTCGGGTTTGTCATGCATTTGTTTTTTTTTATTGTAAGTTTTGCCGGCTATATCATAGATTTTCAGATGGGGTTGTCGATGGCTACCGTATATGACCCCCAGAGCAATGCGCAGATGCCTGTGACAGGCAGTCTGCTCCAGACATGGCTTATGCTGCTCTTTTTTGCGGCTGACGGTCATCACGCGCTGATGAAGATATTGGTGACGTCGGCGGAGATCGTCCCCTACGGAGGGATGGTGATTACCCAGGGATTATCGCTTCGGATCATAGAAATATTTCTGGAATGCGTTTCCATGGGTGTAAGACTTGCGATCCCGATGATCGCGGCGGAATTTCTGGTAGAGATAGGAGTCGGGATCCTGAACAAGGTAGTGCCGCAGATCAGTATTTTCGTAATTAATATCCAGATGAAATTAATTGTCGGCCTTGGGCTTCTTGTTATTCTCTTCGCACCGACGGGCAGTTTTATAGAGAAGATCATGACAACGATGATAAAGACGGTCCAGGGGATACTGACATTCTTATAAAAGGAAGTGAACACCTTTGGCGTCAGAGGAAAAAACCGAAAAAGCCACACCTAAGAAGCGGAGGGACCAGCGCAAGGAAGGTAATGTCGCGTCGAGTAAAGACGTAATCGCGGTCGCTTCGCTTATCGGGTGTTTCTACTGTCTGCAGATTTTGTTTCCGATGATCTATGAGTCTCTGAGAGATACTATGATCTTCCAGATATCGGCGGTGGAAAGTATAGAAGAATTATCGCTGGGTAATCTGCAGATGCTTGGTATGAAAGCAGTTACTGTTTTAGCAAAATGTATCTTTCCGCTGGGGGTGATAAGTCTGGCCATCGGAGTGGTTGCGACCGGAATACAGACCCGGTTCAACGTCACGACGAAGCCTTTGAAATTCAAACTCAGCAAGCTGAACCCGCTCAAAGGGCTTAAGAATATGTTTTCCCTTAAGCAGGTTGTGGAGCTACTGAAAGCAGTGATCAAGATCATTATCCTCGGGGTGATCCTGTACGGGATCCTGAAGGATGAGATTGTGGTGATCGCACAGATGATGGATATCGATCCGCTCTCTTCCGCGGCGTACGTCCTGAAGGAGATCGTGAGCATGGTTCTGAAGGTGGCCATGGTCTTCGCTGCGATCGCGGGATTCGACTATTTCTATCAGAGATGGTCCTACGAGAAAAACCTCAAGATGACGAAAGAAGAAGTCAAGGAAGAGTATAAGCAGACAGAAGGAGACCCGAAGATCAAGGGTAAGATCCGAAGTCTGCAGCAGAGTATGGCAAGAAGCAGGATGATGCAGGCGGTGCCGGATGCGGACGTTATCATCCGTAACCCTACGCACTACGCGGTGGCGCTCAGATACGATGTCGACAAAGACAACGCGCCTGTCGTGATCGCGAAGGGGCAGGACTTGATCGCGCTTAAGATCGTGGAGATCGGCGAGGCGCACAAGGTTACGGTGATCGAGAACAAACCGCTTGCGAGAGGAATCTATGCTTCAACCCCGCTGGGCGGGCAGATTCCGGCGGAATATTATGGAGTGGTAGCGGAGATCCTCGTTGAGGTATTCCGAATGAATAAAAAGTTGGTGTAGAAGATGAAGAATGTATTGAATAACGCGGTATCATTAATCGTAGTTATGATCGTACTGCTGTTGATCATACCGTTAAGTCCTTTTTTCCTGGACGTTATGATTATACTGAATATTGCGATATCTCTGATTATTCTGTTGGTCAGTATGAACATTAAAGAGGCGTTGGAATTCTCCATCTTCCCATCTTTGCTTCTTATTACGACCTTATACCGTATCGGAATCAATATTTCCTCCACAAGAAGTATCTTAAGTAATTCCGGTACGGCAGGACAGGTAATCCAGTCTATGGGTGACTTCGTTCTCCAGGGAAATGTAGTTGTCGGCGTTATCATATTCCTGATTATCGTATTGGTTCAGTTCCTTGTTATCACGAAGGGTGCGGAACGTGTGGCTGAGGTAGCGGCAAGATTTACGCTGGACGCTATGCCTGGTAAGCAGATGGCCATCGACGCGGACCTTGGAAGCGGACTGATCACGGAAGAGGAAGCGAAGGCGAGACGTTATAAGATCCAGAAGGAAGCCGACTTCTATGGTTCTATGGACGGTGCCACGAAGATCGTTAAGGGAGATGCTACCATGTCCCTGATCATCACGGCAGTCAATTTCCTGGGGGGCTGTGTAATCGGTATGGTCCAGGGCAGCATGGGATTCACGGAAGTACTTCAGGTGTATTCCATCGCTACGATCGGCGACGGTCTGGTATCCCAGATACCGGCGCTTCTGATTTCTACGGCGACAGGTATGATCGTAACCCGTGCGGTTGCGGAGGACAGCCTGAATATAGATGTAACAAGACAGTTCTCGGCACAGCCGAAAGCGATCATGATCGCGGGCGGCGTGCTGGCGATTCTTCTGGCGGTTCCGGGGATGCCAAAGTTCCAGTTGGCCGTTATCGCGCTTACTATGATGTTAGGCGGATTCTATCTCATGCGGCGAATGGAGGGATTCGCGGCGGTTCCGGAACAGGGATCTATGGCGGCGGGCGGTATGGGGCCTATGGAACCGGAGCAGATGGCCGAGGAAGACGATTTCAAAGATATCAACAGTGTATACTCTCTGATCTCGGTAGAACCCATCGAGATGGAGTTTGGCTACAGCTTGATCCCTCTTGTGGATGAGGCGAGCGGCGGGCGAATGATCGACCGTATCGTTATCTTCCGGCGGCAGTACGCCCAGGAGATGGGTCTTGTAATTCCGTCTATCCGGCTGCGTGACAGCTCAAGCCTTAATACGAACCAGTATGTTATAAAGATCAAGGGCGAGGAAGTCGCCAAAGGAGAGATCCTGGTAGACTACTATCTGGCGTTAGAGCCTCCGAATCTGGAGAAGGAGATTGATGGTATAGATACCATCGAACCGGCATATGGTATTCCGAGTAAATGGATTACGGTGGATAAGAAAGAGATGGCGGAGATCTATGGATATACGGTTATCGATCCGTTATCGGTTATGCTGACGCATCTGTCCGAGACCGTGAAGAAGCATGCCCACGAGCTGCTGAACCGGCAGGAAGTCGTGCGTCTGGTTGACAATATGAAGAAGCAGTCGCCGGAGCTTGTGGATGAACTGATTCCGCCGCTGATCTCATACGGTAATTTCCAGAAGATATTGACCAATCTGCTGAAAGAAGGCATACCGATTAAAGACATGGAGACTATCATGGAGACGATCGTAGATTCGTCTATGACGGTGCGGGATCTGGATACGATCACCGAGAATATCCGTGTAGCGCTGAAGCGTACGATCACACGGAGATTCTGCGAAGGAAACAGTATGAAAGTGGTGACGCTGGACGCGGAGCTGGAGAAGAATATCATCACCAGCCTGACCAACGGAGACCACGGCATGTATCTTGCTCTAAGTCCGGATGTGATGCAGAGCGTGATCTCACAGATGTCCGACGAAGTGAAGAAGTTCCAGGAGCTTGGACAGTCTCCGGTTGTTCTTACGAGTCAGGTGGTGCGTCTGCATTTCTATCGGTTGATCGAACAGTTCTTCCCGGACGTATATGTGCTCTCATTTAATGAGATCAGCAATAACGTCCAGATACAGGCAGTCGGCAATATCATGATGCAAGCATAATACCAGTGTACTGTATCATTTGACTGAAAATGATACAGTACATGAAAAACTCAATGGAGCGCGAATATGGACACACAGGAATTATACAAAGAAAAGACGAACGAAGAGCTTTTAAAAATGTATAAAGAAACAGGAAAGCTTGAGATCAAGCAGGAGATCGTCATGCGGTATATCTACCTTGTGAAGAGTATTGCGCTGCAGATGAGGGATATCTATGTCAGTTTTTCTCAGGTAGACGATATCATCAGCGAAGGTGTGATCGCGATCATGTCTTCCATCGAGAAGTTTGATATGGATAAGAATGTCAAGTTCGAGACGTTTATTTCAAAACGAATCAAGGGAATGATCATCGATCTGGCAAGGAAACAGGACTGGGTGCCAAGAAGTACAAGAAAGAGTACGAGAGATATTGAAGAAGCGGTGACAACGTTATATAATAGATTAGGGTATTATCCTTCCGTTCAGGAGGTGACGGAGTATCTGAATATTACGCCTGAAAAATATCAGGAGACGATGAGAAAAGCTTCTCTGTTCAATGTTCTCTCGCTGGATATGGTTCTTGCGGAAGCTCAGGGTAACGAGGCGGGGGTGACGCTGCCTCAGGGAGAGAAGAATGATCAGCCTGAGAGTCAGTTTCTCAAGAAGGAATTGACGGAAGTTCTTGCAGAAGGGATCGGGACGCTCAAGGAGAACGAGCAGCTTGTGATCTCGCTGTATTATATAGATGAACTGAATATGAGACAGATCGCGGATGTACTCAAGGTGAGCGAACCTAGAGTCTCCCAGATCCATACGAACGCGATTAAGAAGCTGAGAAAACACATGGAAAGATTCAACGAAGAAAAGGAGAGTTAAAATGTTTCAAGGATATTATGACCTGACGTCTAATATGATCACACAAAACCGGAATATGAATATTATAAGTAATAATATGACGAATGTTTCTACCCCTGGTTATAAGGAAGATCGGCTGATGCAGAGTACATTCCGCGACGAGATGATCTATCGTTATGACAGGGAAGACAGTGCTGCCAGAACTCCGGTGGGTGTGGTATCCCGGATGAATATTGCGGATGAGAGAGTGACGGATTATACGGAAGGCGGTATCAGGGAGACCGGCGCGCCTATGGATGTGGGGCTGACCGGCAGAGGATTCTTTGAGATCCAGACGGATAACGGCAACGTATATACCCGGAACGGTTCTTTCAATCTGGATGATAACGGATATCTGATCCTGCCGGGATTCGGACGGGTGCTCGGTACGAACGGACCGATTCGGCTCACGACGGACAAGATCGAGATTGATAAGCAGGGCAATATCATGAATGAAGGCGGCACGCAGGTCTTTGGAACATTAAGGGTGGTAGATTTTGCGGATTATGGTCAGCTTACCAAGGTAACCGGAGGCGTATTCCGGGCAAACGCACAGCCACAGGCGGCGCAGGGAGTAACCATTACACAGAGATATCTGGAAGACTCTAACGTGAATATGGCGGAAGAGATGACAAGGATGATGAGCGGGCAGCGGGTGCTGCAGAGTTCCGCGCAGCTTTTGAAGATGTATGACCAGTTGATGGCGAAGATGGTCATCCTGGGATCTGCGACCTAGGAAATGAACGGATGACCGGTAAATAAGCAATGGCGCATGAGAAACAGGAGGGAGAGGATAAAATATGTACACGTCGTTTTATACAGCCGCAAGGGGCGCGATGGAAGAGCAGAAGAAGCTGGATGTGGTCGGCAATAACCTTGCAAGTGCGAACAATTACGGTTATAAGGCGAAGACAACGGTGTTCTATGACCTGATGTATTATAACCTGAATAATTATACCGGAGAGGATACTCCGCTGAAAGCCGGCACAGGTATTCATGTGGAGAAAACGAATACGAATTTTGATCCGACAGGATTTGTAACAACGGAGGGCAAGTTTGATTTTGCTATTGTCCAGGAAGGCTTTTTCATGCTGAGAAGTCCGATCACGAATGAGATTACATATACGAGAAACGGACGTTTCAGTATGTCGAAGCGAGGAGACGAATTCTACCTGGTGAATGACAACGGGAATTTTGTTCTTGACCAGAACCGGAACCCGATCCGGGTGATAGATGGGGAACTGAGCAGCGAGATCGGGGTATATGGATTCAACATCCTGGACGGGATGCAGAGTATAGGGAATAACGAATTTTCACCGGTTCTGAAGAACGGGCAGCCTTTCCTGATACAGGGCGCAAAACTCGCAGACCATGCGCTTGAGATGTCGGGAGTGAATGTGGCAGATGATTTTACACGTATGATAGAGGCTCACAGGGCGTATTCTTACGCGCTTAAGATGCTTCAGACATCAGATGAGATCGTGAATACGGTTAATACATTGAGATCATAGAGAGGTGCATTATGGCTATAAAGTCTTATGAAGAGATGAATGAGTTAGAGATGGATATTCTGAAGGAGATCGGCAGCATCGGCGGAGGCAATGCTGCGACAGCTATGTCCAGCATGCTGAACGCAAAGGTGAATATGTCCCTTCCGAAAGTAGTAATTTTAGGATTTAACGAAGCTTTGGATTATTTGGGGGATCCGGAAGAGCTGGTTGCGGCGATATTCGTAGAGATGTCGGGGGAATTGAGTGGAATCATGCTTCTTATTCTGACGAAAGAGTTCTCGGATGAGGTATTGTTCAGGATGCTTGGGAAGGTGGATTCGGATTTCCTGGAATTAGAAGAGATTGATTCTTCTGTATTGATGGAGACAGGGAATATCGTAATATCGTCGTATATCACGGCAATGGCGTCCCTGACGAATGTGAATGTAGAGTTATCGGTTCCGCAGCTTGCGATTAATATGGTCGGCGGGATTATGAGCGCGCCGATGTCTTTGATGGGACAGCATTCAGACAGAATTATGATGATTACAGGACAATTCACGATAGACGGAAAGGCATTAGACAGTGAAATGCTGCTCCTGCCGGATGTGGAATCTTTGAATGTTCTTATGAAAAAGCTAGGAGTTGAATAAGTCAATGGAAAAAAAGATATCGGTCGGAATAGCTGATATGAAGATAACAAGACAGGAAGGAATTTTGATTACGTACGCGCTCGGGTCATGTATCGGAATCTCATTTTATGATCCTATGATCAAATTAGGAGCGCTTCTTCATATCATGCTTCCGGAGAAAGGGAGAGGGAACGACAGCAATATATACAAATTTGCAGATTCGGGGATTCATGAGACTCTGCGTAAGCTTTCTGCTTACGGCGCTACGAAGAGGAGACTCGTGTGTAAGATTGCCGGAGGCGCCAAGATGTTCGAGATGAAAGGCGCCGGCGGATTAGGGAATATCGGAGAACGGAATGCCCAGAATGTCAAGAGAATCCTGATGGCGGAGGGACTGCATGTTGCCAGTGAGGATACGGGAGCGAATTATGCAAGAACGATGCTGTTGGATGTGAGCACAGGAAAGGTGAGCGTCCGCTCGGCCGGAAGACCGGAGCGTTTCTTATAGAGAACGATTCGGAACAGCCTGTCGGAGGACTTGGCTGCGAGGCTGGTTTGCCAGGAAAGGATCTGATCGATGTTATGTCAGGCGGATATTATGTCGATAGATATACAGAGAGTATAAAGGAGTGGAATGTGTATGGCTGATACAGAGATTTTATTGGAATCAGGGACAAATGAGATTGAGATTATGCAGTTTACCATATTTGGCGAGTTGTATGGTATTAATGTTGCAAAAGTACGGGAGATCATGATGGCGGATAAAGTAAAGCCGATACCGCATTCCCATGACTCCGTCGAGGGAATATTCAAGCCGAGGGAGATCTTGCTTACGGTAATCAACCTGCCGAAATACCTGACCGGTGACAGCGGAGAGAAGAAGGACAGAGATCTATTCATTATTACGAATTTCAATAAGATGCACATTGCATTCCGCGTACACAGCGTGGTTGGAATCAGCAGAATATCCTGGGAGAATATTCAGAAACCGGATAAGGCTCTTACGAACGGAGAGGACGGAGTGGCAACAGGGATCGCCCAGTGCGGCGGGCAGTTGGTTACAATTCTGGATTTTGAGAAGATCGTTGCCGAGATCGCGCCGGAAACGAGCATACAGGTACATGATATCGACGCGCTTGGAGAGAGAGTGGTAAGAGATCATCCGATCATACTCGCAGAGGATTCAATTCTATTGACTAAGATGATCAAGGATTCCTTATTCCGTGCAGGCTATTCGAATCTGAAGAATTTCAATAACGGGAAGGAAGCATGGGAATATCTGGAGAGTATCCGCAATGAACCGGATTTTAGCGAGAGAGCGGGGTTGTTGATTACGGATATTGAGATGCCGGAGATGGACGGTCATCGTCTGACGAAGCTTGTGAAGGATGATGAGAAAATGCGGAAGATGCCGGTTATTATTTTCTCGTCTTTGATTAATGAAGAGATGCGTCTTAAGGGTAAGCAGTTGGGGGCAGATGAGCAGTTATCGAAGCCGGAGATAGGACGTCTTGTAGAAGTGATGGACGAATTATTAGACCGGAGGGAGATGGAAAGTTAGATGAATAATTATATAGTAAGACAAGCCATTAAGGATCTGCAGACGGATGAGATAGTAGGATATGAATTCCTGATACAGGAAGACCAGGGCAGCTTATATAATCCAAGTGCAGACAGCGTGGCGGCAAATACAATGGTTGCGTTTCTGTCTGAGAATTCCGATCGGATATTCAAAGACAGAAAGACATTCATGACATTTACCCCTACACTTCTCTTTCGGAATACGCCGAAGATATTTGACAAAGATAAGGTTGTTATTCAGATAGGGGATAATATCATCATCCATGCGCTGGCAGGAATCTTGATCAGCAAATACCGCGATGAAGGGTACAGTTTCGCTATCAATGATTTTCAGTTTACGCCGAAGTATTTCAGCATATTGGAACATGCAGATTATATTAAGATGGATATCTCGAATAAGATGGATGAAGAGCAGATGCGTTCGGTGTCCAATGTAGTGGATATGGCGCATGGTTTCCAGAAGAAATTCATCGCTACGGGCGTGAACAGCAGGGAAGTCTATGATTGCGCGCTCAAGTTGGAAGTAGACTATGTAGAAGGAAATTATATCTCCGACAGAATGACTGCCAAGACAGGAAAGATGGAATTCATGCAGGGAAATCTCTATCAGCTTATCGTCGAGATTACGAAGGATGAGCCGGATATAGGAGAGTTGGAGGAGATCATAACCAGAGACGCTTCTCTTACATATGCTCTGCTTAAGATGGCAAATTCACCGTATTTTGCGGTGCACCAAGAGACTACGTCGGTGCGTCAGGCGCTGATACGAGTCGGTATCAATCAGTTGAAGCAGTGGATCTATCTTCTTAGTTTCGAAGATAAGCAAGAGAATTCATCGGAGGAGGTTCTTAAGACTTCCTTCATGCGAGCGAATTTTGCGTCGGCGTTGGTGAAGAAGTTAAGGCAGTTCCCGATCAACAGTTCGGACGCATATCTGATGGGTATGTTTTCGACATTGGAATATATGATCGACGCGTCGATCGAGGATATTCTTTTTGAGATCCCGATCATAGAGGAGGTTAAGAATGCTCTGATATCTAAGGAAGGGCCGGCAGGAAGACTGTATGAGCTGATTCTGTGCTATGAGAACGCACAATGGGCGGAGATTCAGACTATCGCGGATGAGCTGGGAATTAAGACGAACGAGATGGCACAAATCTATATGGATTCCGTAGAAGAAGTGAATAATATCTGGGATAATGTCGTAGGTATGAATAACGGGGAATCATAATCCCCGTTCTTGTATCGGAGGTGTGAGTTATGATTAGCGGAGTCTCAGGGGTCAGTAATATGACCGGTGTCCTGGCAGTTCAGCCATATCGGGGCGCACAGCAGTATATGGGATATGCCCAGGTAAAGGCGTTATCCCAAAGTACAGCGGGACAGAATTATACGGCGTCCGGAGTAAACGCCAGCCAGGGGACAGATGCAGCAGCATCCGCTGTAAGGAGCGGCAAAGGAGCAGGAGCGTCGTCTGCGGCACAGCAGGCGCCGAGGATCGGCGCGGTCTGGAGCGGACGGGCGGCGAATACGGGGGTACCTGTGGAGCCGGTAGATCCGGTGAAAGCGGTATCGTCGAATGAGGCACGGGGAATAGCGTATGCGATACCATTCCTGAGAAAAGGGATGGACCCGGCAGAGTTGTCCGTACGTATGCGTATGCAGTATATGGATCCTTCTCAGGGAAAGAAGGCGGCTGCGGATAAAGCGGCGCCGGGAATTGCCGGAGAAAATGGAGCAGGTCAGGTAATGCCTGGAGCAGCGGAACAGTCTGCGGCAGGAGTGCAGGGAGTATCCGGAGAAAAGGAATGCCAGACCTGCAAGGAGAGAAAATATCAGGACGGTTCGGATGATCCCGGAGTATCCTATCAGACTCCGACGCATATATCGCCGGAGCAGGCAGCGTCTGCGGTGAGAGGACACGAGATGGAGCATGTGGTGCGTGAGCAGGCGTCGGCAGAGCGGGAAGGACGCCGTGTGGTCAGCCAGTCCGTCACCATGCATACGGCGATCTGTCCGGAATGCGGAAGGGTCTATGTATCAGGCGGTACGACCAGGACGACGACTGCATCCGATTCGCAGCCGGAACAGCCGGTATCGGAGCAGGAGGCGGATGCCGCATAACCGTGCAGCCGGAATCGGAGCAGGAGGCGGATGCCGCATAACCGTGCAGCCGCGATAGCGGAACACAAGAATAAGAGAGAGAGGATATGTATCCATGCGTAAAAGTATTAATAAAATGGTGGGAATCCGAGTTGCCACGACGATTGCCGCAGTGTTGATATACAGTTTTTCTGTAACAGCGAGTATTTTTTCAATCAAAGATACGCAGAATACCAGTATTGAGGCAACTACACTGTTAGACACGATAGAGAAAGCAGAAGTAGCACATTATAAATGGTCCTCAGGTTTGAGTAATGCACTGTATGAAGGAAAGGAATTTACCGGAAGTATGGATCCGACCGCTTGTGTTCTTGGGCAGTGGCTTTACGGGGATATGTCCACGGACGACAAGAAAATACTCGCCCTGAGAGACGAACTGGAACCTTTACATAAGGAGCTGCATGAGTCGGCAAGTTATGTTTTGGAGATGGCGAAGACGAATCCGGATGCGGCGCAGGATTATTATCAGAATACGATCCAGACGAATTTGAGCACACTGGTAGGTCTTATGGATCAAGTAGTTGAAGAGGGTACGCAGCTAAAGGATACGAGCGCCGTAGCCATGAGCGAAAAACTTCATACCGTACAGGTAGTGTCAGGAGTATGTTTCTTCTTAGCATTAATATTCATGATCAGTATGGTGACCTATGTACTCAAACAGATTGTAAAACCTATTATTTATATCAGTAATCAGATACGTCCGCTTCAGGAAGGAAATCTTGATATTAATCTGGAGTACGAGGCGAATAACGAGCTGGGTGATCTGGCAAGTATTCTGCGGAATTCAATGAAAGTAATAGAAGATTATATCCATGATATTGACCGTATTATGGCGCAGTTCGCGCAAGGTGATTTTAACGTAACTCCTTCTGTAAAATATATAGGAGATTTCCAGATGATCGAACAGGCGATCGGCAGCTTTACGACAACGATATCATCAGCGATTGGCAGTATAGGCAGGGCGGAGCATCAGATCTCCGGTAATGCGGATCAGTTATCCAGCAGTTCACAGTCTCTGGCTCAGGGAGCTACGGAGCAGGCCAGTGCAGTGGAGCAGCTCTATGCGACGTTAGATGAATTGTCCAAGAATGCAGCCAGAAATGTGGAGATGGCGAATGAAGCGCAGAACGACGCCAAGAAGACGGGAGAGCAGGTTAGTATAAGCGGCAGCCAGATGGAAGAGATGGTTGCGGCTATGAAGGATATTACACAGACGTCTCATAAGATTAACGAGATTATTGCAACGATTGAGAACATTGCGTTCCAGACGAATATCCTGGCGCTTAATGCGGCGGTAGAGGCGGCGAGGGCAGGATCTGCAGGAAAAGGTTTTGCGGTAGTCGCGGATGAGGTGCGGAGTCTTGCGGCACAGTCTGACGAGGCGGCGAAAGAAACCAAGGATCTTATCGAAGAGTCTGTAAAAGCGACGGAACGCGGAAGCGGTATCGTAGATGAAGTATCCGAGACATTGAACAGGACCCTGAATCTTGTGAAGAAGTCCAACAGCGCCATCGGTTCCATCGCGGATGCGATCAATGCCGAGTCAGAGGCTATTAAGCAAGTAACGGACGGTATTGCTCAGATCGCTGAAGTCGTTCAGACGAATTCAGCCAGCAGTCAGGAGTCCGCGGCAGTCAGCGAAGAACTTTTTGAAGAAGTCCGCAAGCTTCATGAACAGACCGGAAGATTCAGGCTTAAGAAATAAGGAGCGTGTATAGCGCTTTAAGATTAGTATAGAGAAATAATGTGTGGTTTAACTCAGCCGAAAATGGCAGATGATAAGACCTGATACGTGATATTCCGTATGGTCAGTCATCTGCCATTTTTGATATAATTAAGGAAAATATTTAATGTCTTGGGTTATCTTTTACGGTCATACACGCTTTGATAGCTTCTACCGTAACGTCCGAGATTAATCTGTTCGTATAATAGCTTATGAGAGGAGGAACGGCGGTGGGGAGGGTGACGATATATTTCGGCATAAGTCCGTTCATCGTCAATGCAATTGTATCCGCCTTGCATCGTTCGCAGGTACAGAGGTCAAACTGACGCATAAAATAGATGATTTTGTCTTTGACGATCTCTTCCATAACGTTCAGGTAGACGAAATCCGGCTCCGGTTCCGGCGCTGTCTCCGGTTCGGCTGCCGCTGCCTGTTCTGGTTCCGGCGCTGTCTCCGGTTCGGCTGCCGCTGTCGTCTCTGGTTGTGAAGCTGCGTATGAATCTGCCGGTGTGATATCCTCTGTGGCAGAATTTGAAGTTTCGGCAGCTGCCTGAGCTTCCGACAAAGAATCTGCTTCTGTATCTTCTGCAGGTTCCGTCTCTGCAGATGTAAAATCTGTAGCAGCCGTCTCAGAAGCTTCCGCAGTTACAGAAGCTTCTGCAGTTTCTGTAACCTCTGCAGTTTCTGTAACTTCTACAGTTTCTAAATTCTCCGCAGTTTCTGCGGCTTTCTCAGTTTCTGTGATCTGAGGTTCCATATCCTGCGTATCTGCATCCGCCTTGCTATCTGCAGCGGTGTTTGGAGAAACTGCCGCTAGTTCGGATTCAAATTGATTAGATAATTCATGCTGTATCAATTCGGCGACAGGATCCGTGCCGGTTGTGTCAATCACGGAGATGTTCTGTGCCGATACAGGCGCGCTTACCGTTACGGGTTCTGTGTCTGTCTTTGCCGGTTGTACAGCGTCAGGTTTCGTGCTTTCTTTGGCGGACGGCTGCGCGGCTTCTTCTGCCGGAGCAGCCTCCGAAGAAGATGGGGCTGTTTCGTTAGCCGTCGTTTCTTCTGTTGAATTCTGCGTATCGTGTCCGGCAAGCAGATTTAGTACATGTGCAGTCTTATTGCTTCTTCTGGCCATTTCTGTATTACCTCCTTAATGTAGCCTGACGGAATCCCTCCGTACGGCTTACAACTTCTTTGACAAAACTCTGATAATCTACTGATGGTTTGGCATGAGGCGCATGGTCGAATACGCTTAAGCCATGCGCGGGAGCCTCTGCTACGGTGACGCTGGTACGAATCTGCACGTCAAATACGTGCGTTCCCATCTGTGAAGCGATATTATCGGCCATCTCTTTCACTTCACGGGCAAGCAGAGTCCGTGGATTATATTTCGTTAATATAATGCCTAATATATTCAAATTCGGGTTCACGCTTTGACGCACGGAGTCAACCGTCTCCTTTAACTGAGAAACGCCTAAGAGGCTCAGGATCTCGGGAGCCATGGGTATGATCAAGTGGTCGGACGTCGCATAAGCATTTACCGTCAGGATATTCAAAGCAGGCGGTGTATCGATAATGATATAGTCGTAATTATCTGCTACAGGAGACAGCGCTTTCTTTAGAAGAATATCCCTGTCGGAAGAAGAAAATTCAAGTTCCGCGCCGCTCAACAGGATATTTGAAGTAATAATATCACAGTAATCGGTTGTCTGGATTGCCTCCTGGATGGGGACTTGTCCGGTCAGTACGTCATGGATCGTGCGACACTCTTCGATGTCAAGTCCAAGACTGAACCCCAGGCTTCCCTGCGGGTCCAAATCAATTGCCAATACCTTTTTATGATAAAAAGAGCTTAATCCGGCAGCCAGAGCGCTGGATGTTGTTGTCTTGCCTACGCCGCCTTTCTGGTTTGTAAGTGCGATGATAGTAGCCAAAATAATTCCTCCATTCGTAATTAAAACTTGTTCTAGCTATTATTTAAAGTATACTATATGCCGATAAATAAGTACAGAATAAATTTGAATTTGTGGTAATGCGGTTTTTTGTACGTCAGAGTCTGTTACATATGGATATTCCGGCATTGTTCAGAGTATGCCGGAATTGTCTGGAGCAGGCAGGGCGGAGGATGGTTGCGCCGTATGAACAATAAGCAGTCGAGAGAGAAAAGGAGAGATTGATATGGCAACAGTAGGCGGATTAAGCACTTCAACAAGCAGTAGTATCAGAGGTTACGGCGGTCTTGCCAGCGGTCTGGACAGAGACAGCCTGATCGAAGGTATGACTATGGGAACGACCAATAAGATCACGCAGCAGCAGCAGAAACAGCAGAAGTTAGAATGGAAGCAGGCGGCAGTACAGAATATTACCAGTAAGCTGCTTGATTTTGCGAATAAATATACGGCGTCCTGGACTTCAAGTACGAACTTATTCAGCTCAGTGTTCTGGGGACGTAATAAAATTAACACCAGCGGAGTGAACAGTAAGTTCGTGTCCGTATCCGGATCCGGTACTTCTGCAGAGAGTGTTAAGATTATGGGTGTAAAGCAGCTTGCGCAGAAGGCGACATGGAGCGCGGCGCAGGGAGTTTCTGATTCGACTCTAAAGACCGGAGAGATTGATTTTAAAGATTGGCAGAATATGCGTAATCAGGATCTGACATTTGAAGTAGACGGAAAGAAGTATACGGTGACATTTGCCGAGAAGAGGGCCGACGGTTCAGCGTATGATTATTCAGATATGGCGGGAGCAGCCGCATCAATTCAGGAACAGCTAGATAATGTAAAAATTAAAGAAGCCGACGGCAGCGAGACAACGTTAGGAAGTAAAGTGTCAGTAACGGCTACTAGCAGTAAAATGGTATTCGAGGGTCGAGGAACCGCGGATGGATCTGTTAAGCTGGTTGGCGGAAGCGCCATTGGAGTGTTAGGTTTCAAATCTCCTACGTCAGAGGATGGAAAGTATGATCTGTCTGGTACCAACATAGTGACGACAGAGAAGGATGACATGCATCTCATTACAACGTTCAATGAGCGGGTTTCAGGTCAGGAATTGAGATTTTCTTATAATGGTTCGCCGGTTTCTGTCTATATGCCGTCGGCATCAGAGTTTGTAAATGCAGACGGAACCGATAAAACTGACGAGGCTAAATTAGACGTTATTAAGGATTCGCTTCAAAAACAGTTAGACAGTGCGTTCGGGAAGAACAGGGTTCAGGTTAGCTTAAGCGCAGACAAAAAAGGTCTTGAATTCAAGACAATCAAGCCGAGTAATGGTTCGACGGTCGACGATACAAGTTCAACGCTTTCTATTACCGGCGGCAGCGTAGACCTGGTAAACAATGTTTTAAACACGAAGGTTGGAGAATCAAACAGAATCAATCTCAGCGCAAGCATATTAGACGCCGGATTTGCCGGTATAACAGAGGATATGTTTACCGAGACAGAGAAAGTGACGTATAAGGACGCGGAAGGAAAAGAGCAAACGGTAGATAGGCAGCGTGCAACTCTTGATATTAACGGTACGAAAGTTGCGGTTTATAAAGACGACACCATGAATTCCCTGATGGAGCGGATCAATGCAAACACAGACGTCAAAGTAACCTACCAGGCTGAGACAGATAAGTTTGTATTTACGTCAAAAGAAGACGGCGCCAGCGGAAGGATCGATATTAAAGGCTCGTTTGCAGAGGGCGGCAATATTACTCGCGACCCAAGTATTAATGATACTGAAGCTACTACAAGGGCAAATAATTTATCGAATATACTGTTTGGAATGGATAAGGATGAAAGCGGTAACGCTGTTGAAAGGCAGGCCGTATACGGACAGGACGCTATCATTGCCGTTCAGTATGCAGGCTCTGACGAAGTAGTGGAAATCAATCGCGGAACGAATTCTTTCACCATGGACGGACTTACGGTCAATGTGAAAGGTGAATTCGGATATAAAGAAGTTGACGGAGAGTTGGTAAGAGATACGACTACCGAGGCAATCGGAATCGACGCTCAGGTAGACGCCGACTCCATCGTAAATGCAGTCAAAGCCATGGTTGAGGAATATAATTCCATCATTGAGCTGGTGCACAAAGAAGTCAGCACCAAACCGGACCGTGACTATTCGCCGCTTACCAGCGAGCAGAAGAAGGAGCTGGATGAGGATGAGATTGAGGCCTGGGAGAAGAAGGCCAAGGAAGGTATCCTCTATGCGGACAGTGATATCCGCGGCCTGAGCAGCGACCTGCGTTTCATCATCGACGGAGGTATCGCGCAGGAGTTGTCAGAGATGGGACTTTCTACATCCAGTTCATATTCCGATAATGGTAAACTGGTATTTGACGAGACCAAGTTCCGCGCGGCTCTTGCGAAGGATCCGGAACGTGTGCAGGAGATATTTGCCAACGAATCGGTTACAAATACGAATAAAAACGGTACTTCTACAGGTATCGCGACGAGACTTAAGAACGTGCTTGACAAATATGTCAACACGACGGGTTCCATGGACACCAAGGGTATCCTGATTCGGAAAGCGGGTCACGAGAGCTCACCGATGAGCGTTACAGAGAATACGATGTATAAGCAGTTAGACTCGATTAAGAAGAAGATTACAGAGCTGCAGGAACGGTTAGAGACGGAGCGCGACCGTTATATCAAGCAGTTCACCAGCCTGGAGACTCTGATCTCCCAGATGAACAGCCAGAGCAGTTGGTTGAGTCAGTTCGGCGGTTACTAGAATCTAAATTAATGTAATAAGACACTTGTGTGCCGGCACGTTTATGACCAGACAAGACAGCTTGTCTGGTCATGGACATTGTCTGTATATGAAATCCAGAAAAAGGGGACGAATATGTATCAAAGAGGGTATGAGCAGTATAAGATGCAGTCCGTGAATACGATGACACGCGGAGAGATGCTTCTGTTGCTGTATGATGAGCTGATCAAGCGTTTGACCAGGGCACAGATTGCGTTGGAGGATAAGAATTACGATTTGTTTGACAGATCTGTACAGAGATCAAGGGAGATAGTGCGGTATCTTGATGATACTTTGAATATGGAATATCACATTAGTTTCGAACTGCGGAGGATGTATGAATTCTTTCTCTTTGAACTCAGCAGGCTGCAGGCCGGACGGAACGCCGCCGTAGTCGATGAGTTGAAACCGCTTGTGGCAGATCTTCGAGACGCGTTCAAAGAAGCCAGCAAGTCGGCTGTCGTGTAACGGGGGAGGGCTTATGGAGAACAAAGAAGAATTATATTCTGAGATCTTGAAGCGGGTTCAAAGGAACTATGTGCATATGGCAGAGATCGAGAGGATAACCAAGGAGCTTGGGAGCGCCTTATCCAGTAACGACAGAGAATCTGTTCATCTGCTGCTCAAGATGAGGCAGAGCGAGATGGATCTTGCCAGCGAAGTGAAGCAGGAGATCCAGCTGCTTATCCGGTCAGGCGGTGATGAGAAGGAAAAGCTTCTGTCCTGGCTGCAGGGAGAAGCAAAGGAACAGCCGGAGAGTTTCGAAGAGAAGAAGATCCTGGAGCTGAGCTGCCAATTGCGTCAAGTCATAAAAAGGACGACAGAGATAGACAAAGTGCTGAACTCCAGGCTTGCGGGGAAGGATTCTTATTACCAGAAAAACTAAGACATGTATAAAAAGGAGACTGTTTGGATAATACATTTCCAGATAGTCTTTTAAAATTACGGCGCAATACTCCAGACGGGTCCGCCTGCCTGCGCGCCGGCGCTGAGTTCGTTAAGGATCATCTGGATATCCCAGGGACTCTGAGTATTTTCAAGGTTGGCAGGGTCGGCGATGGACACCTGGGTCTCGGACCATTGTCCGGTAATGATGATGAAGTGGCCGCCGGATGTAAAGTGTCCCGAACCCATCAGCGCGACCAGGATATGTCCGCTGGAAAGTTCGGAAAGAACACCTTCTACGGTATAGTTCGTAAAAGGCGCCGCCTTAAGGCCGAATGCCGCCGCGCATTCCGGTATAAAACTGTGTTTCGTTCCGTGGCCTGCGGACCAGTAATTATGTTCGGCGGCCCAGGCAGCCATATCGGGAGGCGTGCTGGTATGGGACGTGAAGCTCGTTACGATCATGGCAAGGACTGTAGGCCCGCAGCCATAAGTGTGCAGAGGATCCCGTCCGCCGTAGGGGTAATCCGCCCATCGGCTGTCTGACTGATTATAATACGTAAGGATACCGATGCTGCTTTTCAGAGACAGACTGTAACAGCCGTCCGTTATGACGGGGGACGCCTCCGGGTCGGGTGCGGCTGCCGGAAGAGTAATGGAACTGCCGGGAGCCAGATCGAACCTGGTAAACGGCATGCATAACAAGAGAGCCAGAATCAGGACTCCGTATAATATCTTTTTTTTCATAGTTATTCTCCGTTACTATACTATCATATAAATATAAAGAATAGATTTCTAAATACTGGAATTTGGGAATCTTTATTGACTGATTATAGTATAAACAGTATAGTATATACAAATGATATCGGTATTTGCGGTAAAAAAATAAGGTGGGAGTATATGGCACAGATTGTTTTCGATCACGTAACGAAAAAATTTAAAGAAGATACTGCGCTGGAAGATATTTCCTTTGAGATTGAAAAGGGTGAATTTGTATTTATCATAGGGAAGAGCGGAGCGGGGAAGAGCACGCTGCTGAATCTGATCATGAAGCAGGAGGAAGTGACTTCCGGGAAGATCCTGGTGGAGGGGCGCAGAGTTGACACGATGCCATGGGAGAAGGTACCGTATCACAGGCGGAGACTGGGAATTATGTCTTCGGAGGTAGGGCTATTGAAAGATCGCTCGGTTTGTGATAATATTAAATTAGCGATGCTCGCAACCGAGAGTGCAAAGAGGCATATGCACACGAAAAGCATCAAACTTCTGGGACTTGTGGGACTTGCCAATAAGTATGAGGCGTATCCCGATGAGTTGTCAGGAGGCGAGCAGGCAAGAGTGCTTCTTGCGAGGGCGCTGTCTGTGGAGCCGGAGATATTGATCGCAGATGAGCCGACGGCGAATCTTGACCCGGATGCGGCATGGGATTTGATGCAGTTGGTAGAGGAATTGAACTATCGGGGGATGACGGTACTTATGGCGAGCCATGCCAGAGGATTGGTCACGATTATGAAGAGACGCTGCATTACATTGGTGTCGGGGAGGCTTGTGGCTGACGATAAGCGTTCCATATACAACCAGAAAGCGATGGATGTCTTTGCTGAGAGAAAAATTCTGCAAGAAAGGGGAAAAAATAGCGAAAAAATGTTATATTTGCCTAAAAATGTCCGATAAATTAACAGAGAGCTGTTATTAGCAAGACCGGAAAGGAGGTAATAGGCGATTAGCTACGAGATTAGGTATATACTAATACTGCTGGCAGCTATTATCAACCAGAAACCGGTTCAGGGACTAAGAAAACGCCTGGGATGGGATATTGTTTTTGATGTTTCAGATTATCAGAATATTGTTAATATCATTTATATCGCACTCTTAGGGATTGAGAAGGACATTTCAGAGGATTATGAGTTACAATTTCATCAAAGTTATAAGAAAGAACTTCTTCTATATGAATCATATCAGAAAGTAGAAGAAGTAATCTTGTGGCAGTTGGAGCGTCATGGAATTGAGGCGCTGCTTCTGACAGGGACGGACGTAGGTGAGATGTATCCGAAGCCGGAGATGTCCCGTATCGGACGGATAGAGTTCTTAGCTGACAAGAAGGATCTTCCGCTGATCAACAGATTCATGCTGGAGATGGATTATGAGCGGAAGGAAGACCTGGCCGCCAATGGAATGGCATATATAAGGGTGCCGGGTGTCAGAATCGTTTTTTATGATGAGATGCCCATTGAGAATAAAGTGATTAAGAAATATTTTTCGGGGTCTGTCAAAAGATACCGGAAAAAGGATTCTTATAAACACATACATATGTTGGCGAATGAAGAAGCGTACCTGTACCGTATCGCGAAGATGGTAGAGCTTTATATTACAGGAAAGCTTAAGATTCGGGATATCATGGATCTGTGGCAGTATAAGAAATTGTTAGGGGAGCAATTCCGCTGGAAAGTAATAAGAGAATATCTGGAGAAGGCGGTGTGGATGGAGTTCGTCCGGCAGGCAGATCTGCTTGCCACACTCTGGTTTGGAGAGGATGTGGAAGGACAGTATGGACTCGCGTTGGAGCTGGAAGAGTACATCATTTCCCACGGAAGGGAGAATAAGCATCTGGATGAGGCGCTGCTCCCGTGTGAGAAGATAAGGTTAGATTTTTACTGGCGTAACCGGGATAAGGAGTGGTCATTGAGAAAGCAGGCATGGCTGTTCCCGTCCAGAGAGTACATGGTTCAATTCTTTCCGATATTGGAGAAATATCCGTTTCTGCTGGCTTTTTGCTGGATAATCCGGAATTTCCGTTTTATGAGACGAATCTGTTTAAATAAGTTTAAACGTATGAAATTCCGAATCAGGATTAGATTATCAGATATGAAAGAAAAATTGAAAGGAATGATGAATAGGGACAATCAGGATAAGACGCCGGAACAATTGCCCGGGGATGGTTCGGGAGAAATAGCCGGAGATTCGTCCGGGGAGATTCCACAGACGGGAGAGCAGGAGGCAAAGTCCGACGAAAACGGATCTATGGATGATGCCGCTAATTTAGATGAGACAGAAGGAGAGAAGAAAGTTGAAGAATTTGAAGATCAGAGCTAAATTATTAGTGTCATTTGGAGTTGTACTTATTTTGACGATTATTATTTCAGTATTTTCTATTTTGCAGCTGAGAAAAGCGAATAATAATCTGAATGATTTTATGGATGGCGCCGTTGCGGCCGACGATGCGGTTAAGGCTTGCCGTATCGCTACATTCTCGGCGGCGAAAGACGTGCGGGATATGGTCATCGCCGGACAGACAGATGCGGCTAAGCTGCAGTCGATCGAGACGAATAAAGCGGATATCACTGCGAATCTGGAGAAGCTTCACGATCAGGATGTCTTGGATCAGGAAGAAGTTACGGCGCTGGAGAATACGCTGACTGAGTGGATGAAAGTGGCAGACACTATCATTGCCCGTCTCAAGGCCGGAGCGCCGATGGAGGCGGCGGAGTTGATTCGTACGCAGTGCAGCCCTGAGCTGGATATGGTTCTTAATAATGTGAACGCGTTGATCGACAACACTATGGCTATTCGTACTGCGACTATGTCTGAAAGCGTAAAATCAACGAATACAAGTATGATCGTGCTGCTGGCGATTACAGTGATTGCGATTTTAATGGCAATGGTTATCTGTGCCAGAGTAACAAGGACAATCGTAAGACCAGTACATCAGGTAGAGGATGCAATGCTGGGTCTGTCCAAAGGCGACATGTCTCAGAAACTTGATTATGAATCTGCCGATGAATTTGGATCTCTGATAAACAGTGTAAAAATTACATGCCAGGGTCTGGAGGATGTAGTCGGAGATCTTACCCGCCTGCTTGACGAGATGTCTGCGGGTAACTTTGATCTCTTTGCGGAGGACAGGATTTATAAAGGTGATTTTGGACCGTTGTTGTCTGCTATCCGTAAGATGAACCGTAACCTGAGCGATACGATGAGACAGATTAACGAAGCTTCCGATCAGGTGGCAAGCGGAGCCGATCAGGTATCTTCCGGAGCGCAGGCATTGTCACAGGGCGCGACTGAGCAGGCAAGTTCCGTAGAAGAGTTAGCGGCGACGATTAACGATATCTCCAGAGAAGTAAATAATACGGCAGATAATGCGCGGGAAGCAAGTCAGAAGGTTATGGAAGCGCAGGATAAGTTGACTGTATCGAATGAGCAGATGCAGGACATGATCTCCGCGATGGGCGAGATTAGCCAGAAGTCCGGCGATATCGGTAAGATTATTAAGACGATCGAGGATATTGCGTTCCAGACTAATATTCTTGCATTGAACGCCGCGGTAGAGGCGGCCCGAGCAGGAGAGGCAGGAAAAGGATTCGCGGTTGTGGCGGATGAAGTGCGCAATCTTGCGTCTAAGAGCGCCGAGGCCGCAAGTAACACGACGGCTCTTATCGAGGGGACGATTATCGCGGTTGAGAACGGTACGAATATTGTAGACCGTACTGCGGCGGCGATCTCAGAGACGGTAGAGAGCACGAAGAGCGCCGTTACATATGTGGATAAGATTTCTTCAGCGGCAGTTACTCAGGCAGAAGCGATCGCACAGGTAACGACAGGTATGGATCAGATCTCCAGCGTAGTGCAGACGAACTCAGCTACGGCGCAGGAGAGCGCGGCTGCAAGCGAAGAGCTGTCCAGCCAGTCCCAGTTGCTTAAGTCACTGGTAGCCCGTTTCAAATTAAGAAGCAAGAGAGTGAACGAATAGTAAGAAGAATAAAAGATGTCCCTGAATGAATACGGGGACATCTTTTGCGTTCGGCTATTATAAGAATTTCCCGATTTAGGAGGGCAAGATGGATAAAGGCGCTTTTTTTAATAATTTTAATCCGACGGTTGATCAAAGAGAATTAGAAGAGGTCAGAGAATACCTGACGACGGATCAGGCGATAGAAGAATACCAGGCCGAGATGGATGGGAATAGAAAGATAGTAGTAAAGATTGTCTTGAAGAAATTCTCCTACCAGGCTGCGGAGCAGAGTTTCCTGGGGTTATCAGATTTCATGCGGCGGAGTTATTTTAATGTCTACGCATGTGAAGAATATGAGGAATGTGTCCGGTACCGGTTCTGTACAGGGCTTGAAGAGGAGGACGGAATCAAGATGGAAGTGATTATCGGGTAGATTATATGCTGAATTTGGAAGGAGCGGGGAACTGCATTAGCCAAATTCAGCATAAAATCAAATGTAAGAAAATCGGCAGACTGCTGGAATTTTCACATATGTATTTGGTTACTTATCATTCAGTATATAGTTATGTATCAGTTCGAAGGGCGCCGGCCCGATATCCAGCACGGCGGTGTGGAATCTTTTCTGGGAGAAATCATCTCCCCACTCTTTCAGCGCGTCTTTTTTCAATTCCAGAAATTCTACATATCCGATATAGTATTTCAGATAATTTGCCGGATCTGCAATAATTAATTCATAGATCGTCTCGATGGAGTCGGTATCGGTGATGCCATAGCTGCGGAAGAAGGAGATTGTTTCAAGCAGGGTCCATCCCTCATAGTGGATACCCATATCGGCAAGAGCATATAATCCGAGAATTACGGAGTTGTTCTTCTGCATGAGTGTAGCCTGTTCTTTGGAGAGAGGGGCGTAATAGTAGCTCATCATCTCGGTGTAGGTTGCCCAGCCCTCTGTGTATCCGCCGAAATTCAGAAGGTTACGTATAGGATCGGGATCTGTGCCTGCATAATAAGTCGTCTGATACAGATGTCCGGGATAGCCTTCATGAGCAAGGGTCGTGAATAACGACAAGTCGTCGGGCAGATGTCCCTGGTTAATGTAGATTACATTCTCGGAGGAATTATCAATGGCAGGTATCATATAGAAAGCAGGACTTAGATAATCTTCCATGGACTTTTGCACATATTTGATCTGTGTGCTGACTTTCGGCGGATCAGGGAAATTGCTCTTTAGCCTGCCTTTCAGTTCCGCGAGGATGGATGCGGGATCACGGTCGGCCAGGATCGTACCCTGTGACTTGAAAAGGTCGGAAGAGACCGATGAGACGCCGGAAGAGGGCGTCAGGATCTTCTGCATGTCGGTCAGGTCGGCAATCATCTGCTGCTGTGTTAATTGCTGCAGTTCCGGGATTGTCCGGGAAGAGCCGGTCTCGGAAGCGGCAGTGAGTTCGTAATATTTCCGTCCGTCCGGCAGGTGACAGAGTCCGTTGGAGTTCTTCCCTGTATCGCGCAGGGCGGACAGCCCGTCTTTCAACTCAGAATATGCCGGGAAAACATAGTCCTTGATATATGCGGAGTTTGTCTCAATGTAGGCGTTCTTCTCTTCTTCTGTCAGGTCTGTGGCGTCCAGACGTTCCCTGAAAGACGAGTACAGGTAATTCTGATCCGCCATGTCGATGAATGCCTGGCATTCCTGGATGATATCCTCTGCGGAGTATGCCGCCATAAAAAGTCCGGATTCGGATTTGGCGCGTTCGAATTCCAGGATAGAGTGAAAATATTCCGGAGTTTTGGTCAGGAGCTTTAGATAGGTCTCGATATCCGAACGGCTGTAGAACCGGTATTCTGAAAGGAGAACCGGAAGCTGTGCCTGGGCGCCGGTGAGGGGAGCCAGAGGTTCATCGTACAGTGTATAAGGCGCGAGCTGTCTGGATGATTCGAGATAGCTCTCCAATATATCATAGGTCAGACGATTTTCTTTGGACAGGCGTCTGCGTTCGAAAGAATGGAGCGCAGAGAGGGCATTCTCAGAAGCGGCGCAGACGGCGGCGGTGTCGGAAGTGTATGATCCGAAGGATATGGGCGTATGTTCGATTCCAAAAGAGGAGGGATTCTTGAGCGTATAATGAAGGGAGATTGTGCTTCCGGCAACTTCCTGGCAGAAGAGATGGTTCGTATAGGACTCAAACCGGCGGTTCTCATCTCCGTTAAAATGGTGCAGCAGCGCGGAAGACGCGAAGAGGACGGCAAAAAGCAGAGCCGTGATAATTACAGAACGTCTTTTTTGCATCATGTTAAGAAACAACCTTTGAAGTTTTTACATATATATATGCAGAGAAGCCGGAACAAATGCAAGGTATGAAAAGTAACGATATAAGAAAAAGATAATAAGAAAAAAATAAGAAAATTAATGACAGTTTCCTTTTTTTGTGTCTCTTTTTATGGTAATATAAAATATGATGCAAAAGTACAGATTGAGGAGTGTAGATATGGATAAAAGGAGAAGACGGCTGAGAGAGCTTCAGGCGGGGGCAGTGGTATTATTTTTGATCGGCAGTTCTATGAATGTGTCGCCGGAGCTGTCCTTTGCCAAAAATCCTGAGGAAGGCCCTGCAGTGACGGATGAGCTGAAATTCATCGAGGCAAAGGAAGCTGAAGATTATATAGGAGTACCCCTGCCGGAGGATGCTGAATATGCTGTTATCGTTGGGGACGAAGCCTTTTCGGATATCAAAGCCGGAGACGTTATTGATCTTGGGGACGGGTCCGTTCCTGATACCCTGGATGAAGCAGATACTGATATTCAGGATGATACAGATTCTGATGTTCCGGATGAAGCAGATTCCGATTATCAGGATGACATCGTTCCGGATATGGAAGGCGCCACAGACGCATTGGTGCAGGGACTCCGGGAACGGCAGGAGACGATAGATCTGCATGAATACGGCATACCGTTAGAGAAGCTGGAAGCCTGGTTCCGGAGTGTGATTAACGAGAACCCGGAACTGATATATGTAGGCGGCGTTGATTCATATTCCTCCTATAAGGCGCGTGACGGAATCATACAGGAAGTCATGCCGGTATATAACGGGTATACGGATGCGGAGGTTGAAGAATACAAAGAAGCGCTTGACCGGGCTTATGAAGAGGCGGTGCCCGATCCGGAGAATATGAGCCAGATGCAGATCGCCAGGGCATGCCATGATTATCTGGCCCAGCACGTGTATTATGACTACACGTATGCAAAACGCAGCGCTTACGGCGCCCTTGTGGAGGAAACCGCAGTCTGTGAAGGCTACAGCCGGGCATACGGAGAGATGCTCCGGAAAGCAGGAATCGAATTTGATTACACCACCAGTGTTGATATGGCCCATATGTGGAATTATGTGAAGATCGACGATGAGTGGTATCATGTGGATGTAACATGGGACGATCCTACGGCGGAAGTGTCCGGAATGCAGGAAGAGTCTGTACAGGCAGATAAGATGGGGGCTGTTCTGCATACATATTTCCTGAACAGTGATGAGGCGATCGGAAAAGAAGAGCAGGACGGACAGTATCATCAGGGCTGGGAACCAGTCCGGGAGTGTACGTCTGCAAAGTATGACGATGCGTATTGGCAGGATGAGGGCATATCGGCGATCTTTGTCATTGACGGGAAAGAGTATTATTTAAAATATACGGGAGCGGATGAAAACGGTCCGGTTCCGGTTGAACTGATCAGAAGAGAGGATGATACGGAGACCACGGTACTGACTTTCAGGGCCAGATGGGATACGGCGGACGGAAGTGGCTACTGGGACGGTCTCTACTCGAGTCTTTCTTATTACGGCGGTAAGCTGTACTTCAATGATGCAAAAAATATCTACAGCTATGATCCGGCTGCAGAATCTTCTGAAGCAGAGGTGATATATAGATATACCGGAGACGGAGATCTGTATGGTTCATTCATATATGATAATAAGATCATGATGACCGTGGCGGTAGATCCGAATGAGATAGGAGAAGTTGAGGAAGAAGAGCTTCCGGGCGCTGACACCGAGAAAAAAGAGCCTCAGGCGAAGTTCAGATTTGCCGCTTCAGCAGTGAACAAGACTTATGGGGACGATGATTTTGCAGTGTCGGCCAAAGGCGCTGTAAATAAAGAAGAAGTGACTTACTACGTTGAGAATCCTCAGATCGCCTCGATAGATTCTAAGACGGGGAAGGTTCATATCAAGAAAGCGGGAGAGACTGAGATCATAGCGGTTGCGCCTGAGACGGAGGAGTATGCCCGGACGAAGATTTCCTGCACTTTAAAAGTGAAGAAGAAAGGGCTTGACTGGGCGGAGACTGACGAGCTCTATGCGGCGGACAAAGCAGACAACGAGACGGGAGATAAGAAGTTAACCGCAGAAGCAACTCTCTACGGGCGCCTGGATGTGACCGGTATCCTGAAGGACGACGATGCGGTATTCGACTGTACGGCGGATAAGCTTTCGGGTACTTATGTGAAGGTTACGCCGGGGGCGCAGAAGGTGAAGCTGGAATGGAGAGGCGAGCCGGTAACCCTTACGGAGCCGATGCAGGAAACTATGCGCTGCCTGAGACTTTGCCGACGGTCAAGGGCGTGATTACAGAGGTCTTCGTATCGGAGGAGATCATATCCGAAGGAGGCGGGTCATTCCGGCTGGAGATAGAGACGGGGATTACCGAAGTCCCGGAATCTCTGAAGAATGATGACAGATGGAATACGATCTTGAAGATCAATAACGAAATGAAGAAAGAGCTGTCAGCAATCAAGAAGAGCATAAAGGATGAGAATAAAGTCGTCTATGATGTGAAACTGATGGTGAAAGACGGTGAAAGCTGGACGGAAGCGACGGCAGAGAACTTCCCGAAGGACGGGCTTACGGTGACGATCCCCTATCCGAAGGGAACAGAGAGGAAGAATCATAATTTTATAGCGGCGCATCTATTTACAGTTTCGATGAATGGCCGCGAGGCAGGAGAAGTGGAAAGGATAAAAGCTTCTGCCATAACGAAGACAGACGATGGAATTCAGTTCGTGCTGCATGGGCTTTCTCCGATTGCAGTGGGCTGGGAGAAGACAGAGGACGAGGAAAAGCCGGATACTGAAGCGCCTAAGAGCAGTGATTCGGATACCGGCAGCAAGAAATCCTCCGACTCTAAGTCTAAGACGCCGAAGACCGGCGATAATAACAAGGTGCCGATCTATATGATACTGATGCTGGTGAGCGCGGTTACTGCCGAAAGTATCCGAAAGTATAGACAGGACATATAATTGAGCGGGATATATGCGAAAAAATGATTGGAAATATCCATCTGTGACAGATATACTTAAGATTATAATAATCAGTACAAAGAGATTCAGAGAGTACATGAATCTAAGAAGGAGGTAATTAAGTATGTCAATCACAGCGGAAACCGCGAAAGCACATGCCAATGACCCGGCTGTGTTATGTTGCAGGGCGGAAGGCGGTATTACCATCGAGGCGGCGAATCTGGAGGACCCGGCAATCTTTGATGAATTGGTTGATTCCGGGCTCTTGAATCTGGACGGATGCCTGACGATCGGACAGGTATTGGGGGCGAAGCTGACGAAGACGAGTGATTCCTTATGTCCGTTGACTGTGGATAATGTAGAGGGATTCAAAGAGGCTGCCGATGAGGAAGAAGAGGAGCCGGAAGCAGAAGAGGCAGCTTTGGCAGCCGAGGTGAATGTGCAGGGAGCCGTTACTACGGTTAAGAGCGGCAAAGTAGTCATCTCTATCAAAGAAGGGAAAGATATCTATCTGGAACTTCCTATATAACGGTACAAGTACACAGGCAGAGGATGCGAATCAATCCTCTGCCTGTATTTTTTTAAGCGTTTTTTCCGTAAAGACCTTGGAGTGTTCCAGGTCCAGGCTGTCCGGATGGGTTAAGGCTTCATCGAAGTTTCTGAGACATAAGCTGATTTGCAAAGCATTCCTGGCTGTCCGGATGGATTCATACTTTTGCCGTACTTTCTGCGGCATCTTGCCCTGGCAGATGAAAGCCCCCAGATATTCATTGTCGGATTCGATCCACACACTTACGCTGTGTTCGATGGAGCTGTAATATGCGGGAGAATTTCCCATGCCGCAGGTGCCGAAAAGGGCAATCTGTTTGCCGCTCAGACCGCTCAGAAAATCGCTGACAAGCATACTGCATGAACCGCGGTGGACGCAGAAACCGATGAAATACACACGCGCTTCAGGAATGGTCTTATCTGTCGTAATATCAATCAGATCTTTTGAAGTTCCGGGAAGATGAGAGAAGATCGTCGCGGCGATTTTCTTAGTATTGCCGGATTCGCTATGATATAAAACTAAGTATTCCAGCATAATCGTTCATTCCTCCTAATGCATGATAGACAGTATCAGATATAACCCCCCGGCATACCGCCTCCGCCTGGCATGCCGCCGCAGCACATACCGGCGTTGCAGCACAGGTTGCATGCGATATTGGCGAGACAAAGTTTCATACACCAACTGCCGCCGCCGGTAAAGGTCGTCTGGTAAGGGCCTTGCTGCTGCCGATACCAACTGCCGCCGCTTTCCAGACGGTTCACGAGCAGTTGATATTGGAAATTATCCGGTTCTATACGAAGGGCTTCCCTGGCATGCTGCAGGGATATGACATTATTGCCGGTCCCGGAGTTTGCAAGAGCGCTGAAGTAATACCAGCGGGCATTACGCTCCCGTATTCCGTTCAGAAGGTTCAGGGCTTCCCGGTAGTGACCGCTGTTGATGAAGTTAGCAGCGGCTTTCATGTGCAGATCTTCTTCGTTTTCCGAAGCGCCGGAATCTGCCTGACGGTACTGAGCGCTGAATCCGCGGAAGTTTCCGAAGCCGCCGAAGGACCCAAAGTCTTCGTATGAACCGCCGGAAGCCTGGTCTTCCCGTTCCTGCATGATCTGCCGGTAAGCCTGCTGGACTTCTTTAAAATGTGCTTCTGCCTGATCTTTATTGGGATTATTGATATTAGCGTCCGGATGATACTTCCGGCTCAGGTTACGGTATGCTTTCTTGATTTCTTCGTCTGATGCGTTCTGCTGTACGCCGAGAACGCTGTAGGGATCTCTCATGACTATTCTCCTGAATTTTTTATAGTCCCGCGGACAGCGGACCAGGCGGGTATGTCTGCATGCACATTTGGCGAAATTATAAAGTTAACTTGAAAACTTAATCCTGTCCGCTCCGCTGGTTCGTTACCTGGGTATACCGGCACCAGACGCCGGAATACAGGATATTGCGAAGAATATCGGCATGCAGGAGTATGGGCATCTTTTCAAATTCCCTTGAACATTCCGCCATCATGAGCGTCAGAAGCTGCCTGCAATGTTCGGCAAAGTCTTTATCGTTTTGGAAGGCATCTTTGAAAGGATTGTAATTTCCCGATCGGATATCGTCCTCAACATCTTCATAGGCGTCCATCAGGTAGATGAATTTACCCAGGAAGAATCCAATCTTTCGCAGGGAGGGTTCCCATTCATCCTGCCGGTATGCAAAAAGTTCCGCCATGATATTACCGAAGAGCCCTGCCATGACGTCGATATTCTGCTCGTCTTTCTGTTCCAGCAAGGATATCTTTTTAAGTTCTGCCGCGGTTTTCGCGATTTTTTGGGAGTATTTTCTGCGGATCTTTTTCATCCGGGAATGAAGCAGTCTGGCAGCGATATAACTTTTCCGCCTGCCCTCGTCGTTCCAGTCGTCCCTGTACTTGTAGTAAGTCAGGATCAGATTAACGGCTGCGGCGTATTCAGTAAATTCATTCCTGTAAGCTATATGCTTCTTAAAGGGATGGGCGATACAGTGTACACTTTCTCTCTTCGTCTCAGGCTCGTACAGGCCGGTGAGGAGAATGATAAGGAATGTCATGTCATAGGACAAAGTCAGTTGTCCGCGGATGCCGCAGCATTCTCTTAAGCATTTGCACAGACCGCAGTAATAGGCATGATAGATATCGTAATCTTTGAACTTCATCTCCGCTTTGTTGATTGCTATATATCCAAACATAGGCAGAACCCCGTCAGCTATTTTTTATAAATGTAGTATTGCATTTGGGGCAGCGGATCTCGATCCTTCCTTTGCCTCTCGGAATGCGGATCTTCTGTCTGCAGGCAGGACACTTATAGATGTGATGTGTCCGGCGCTGGATCATGAGATTCTTCTCCCGGTAGAAAGCGCTGCGGAGCTTATATGTCTTGTTCAGATACCATTGATTTTCGGATGAACGTTTATAGACATTCCGGGAAAATATGCGAAAATAAGTATAGATGATACATACCCAGGACAAAAGCGACAGCAGCAGGCTGTCGTTCCAGCCTGCAAGCAGCATGGCGGCGACGCCGGCAATAATAGTGAATTTACCCAGCGAATCCATGCCGTAACGGCCGGACATAAATCGGACTAATTTTTCTTTCACGTATATCAACCTCCTGAAACACTATGTATAACACATGATACGCCGTCTATAAGGAAAGTCAATAAATTGCCGATAAAAAATATATAAAGTTTCCTTTATCAGGCGGTTGGTTCATGATATAATGAAATTCCGATAGAACATGTTTAGATAGAGAAGATATAAGAAAGCAGATATTAAAAAAGCAGATATTAAGAAAGCAGATATTAAGAGAGCATATTTATAGAAAGAACAGGAGTAAGATCTATGAATGAATTGACCAGGTTGATCAGGGAAGATATGCGGCCTGCGCTCGGGGTTACGGAACCGGGAGCGATTGCGTATGCGGTGGCGAGCGCCAGGGAGCAGGTGCAGGGAGAGATAAGGAAAGTGCATGTGGCGCTGAATTCGGGCATGTATAAGAATGCGTATACTTGCGGAATTCCAAATTCGTCGAGATATGGAAGCCTCTATGCGGCGGCTCTTGGAGCCGTGGCGGCAGATGCAGGGAAGGGGCTTCAGTCCCTTGCGGATATTACGGAGGAGGACGATGCGAAGGCGGCGGAGATGGCAGACGCAGGACTTGTAGAAGTGGTTCTGGACCATATTGGTTCTGAGATTACCATAGACGCCAGGGTAGAGACAGGACAGGATAGCTGCACTGTACGGATCCGTGACAGTCATACACATATTGTTTCCATAGAGAAGAACGGGATGCAGATATATAAGGAAGAGGCGGGCGCCGGGCAGAATGAGTCAGAAGGAGCAGTGATCCATCGGTATTCTCTGGATGAGATATGGAAGTATGTAACGGAAGTGCCTGAGGAAGAGATTGGTTTTATCCGGGAGGCATTTTCAATGAATATGGACTTGCTGGAGGAAGGACTGGCTTCCGGCAGGACAGTGATTGCAGGCCGTCTGCTGCAGGAGAACGGCGGGAAGATGATATCGGAGGATCCGCTTAAGACGGCGCAGCTTCTTTGTAACGGCGCAATCGAGGCGAGGGTACTGGGATTCGGAAAGCCGGCGATGAGCATCACAGGCAGCGGAGCCCATGGAATTATAGCGACGATGCCGTTATATGCGTGGTATCGGGTGAATCAGGTGGAGCTTAAGGAGGAAGATCTGCTGAGGGCAACGGCCCTCAGTTATCTGATTACGATGTATATCAAGGAATATTCGGGTAAGCTGTCCGCATTCTGCGGATGCGGGATTGCGGCGGGAACCGGCATGGCATGCGCTTTGGCATATATGCGGGGGGCGGATGAGCCGGTGATTGACGCCGTGATACGGAATATGGCGAGCAGCCTTACCGGTATGATCTGCGACGGCGGGAACCACGGGTGCGCGATGAAGGGAATCGTCGCCGTGGACGCCGCGTTCAGGGCGGCAGATCTGGCCCTGGGAGGTATCGGCATCGAAAGTATCCACGGGATTAACGGAAGGACGCCGGAAGACACCATGAAATACATGGGGATGATTGCGTCTCCGGGGATGACAGGGACTGAGAAAACGATCGTAGAGATTATGGAGCAGAAATAACTCTTAGAGGTATAGAGGTGCAGGTTATGGGAGAGGACAGAAAAAAAAGGAGATCACGGAGGAGACGCAAAAAAAAGCAGTCGGGAAATATAGTTTCAAATATTGTACTGGTGATTGCGATTGCCGTATTCTGTGTATCAGGATTCCAGCTTTTCAAGATATTCAAAGGGTATTATGACGGAAGAAGCGAATATGATAAAGTTCGTGAACTTGCAGTAGAAGATGAGAACCCGGATGAGGGAGAGGACGGAGGAGACGCGCCGAGATTTAACGTGGATTTTGACGAACTTCTCAGGATCAATCCGGATACCATCGGATGGATCCGTTTTGCGCCGGAGCCTTCGATCATTAATTATCCGGTGGTCCAGGGGAAGGATAACGATGAATATCTGCATAAGACATTTTCCGCGAATGAGAATACGCTGGGGGCGATCTTCCTGAATGTGGATAACAACCCGAATTTCAATGATAAGAATTCTATCGTATACGGTCACAGGATGCGGGACGGTTCTATGTTCCGGCACATCCAGGATTATGACAACAAAGCTTTCTGGGAAGCGAACCCTTATTTTTATATCTATACGAAGGACGGCAGAGAATTGACTTATAAGGTCTATTCCATGGGCGAGGTGGAAGATACGTCGGAGTGCTACAGGACAGAATTTGGGACGGATGAAGATTTTCAGAAATTCCTGGATATGACAAAGCAGATATCTATGTATGATACGGGAGTCGAGGTGACGACCAATGACAGGATCGTTACATTGTCAACCTGTACCAGCGCCAGCGACAATCATCGGTTTGTCGTCCGCGGAGTGAGAGTGACGGAAGAGGAAAAATAATGATGAGAAATGATTATGTATATGAGGTAGGAGACATCGTTACATTGAAAAAACAGCATCCCTGCGGGAGCAGGGAATGGGAGATTCTGCGGGTCGGCGCGGACTTCCGGCTGAAATGCACAGGATGCGGGCATCAGATTATGATTGCGCGTAAATTAGTGGAAAAAAATACAAGAGATTTGAAGAAAAAAGCTTGAAACAAGCAGTAAATTGTGATATCATATTAATCCGTGATACAATAAGTCTGCCGATAAAAACAGGCAGAGATCCTTGCTCCCACATAAGCTGAGCGGGGGCCAAAAGACCAGAAGGAGGTGCAAAGGCGACATGAATAAATATGAATTAGCTGTTGTTGTCAGTGCAAAGATCGAAGATGACGAAAGAGCGCAGGTAGTCGAGAAAGTAAAAGCGTTAGTAGAGCGTTTCGGCGGCCAGATCTCTGACGTTGATGAATGGGGTAAGAGAAGATTAGCTTACGAGATTCAGAAGATGAAAGAAGCATACTATTATTTCATCCACTTCGAAGCTGATGCTGAAGTCCCGAGCGAGATCGAACAGAGAATCCGCATCATGGACAACGTGATCAGATATTTATGCGTTAGACAGGAAGCATAAGCAGGAAGTAGAGGTATTATATGAATAAAGTAATTTTGATGGGACGCTTAACGAGAGACCCGGAAGTGAGGTATTCACAGGGAGGAGATAACCCGCTGGCAATCGCGAGATTTACGCTGGCTGTTGACCGCAGGTTCAAGCGTGACGGGGAGGCTTCTGCAGATTTTATAAGCTGTGTGGCTTTTGGAAGGCAGGCAGAGCATGCCGAGAGATACTACCGTCAGGGTTTGAAGATTGCGATCACCGGGCGGATCCAGACCGGGAGCTATACCAACAGGGACGGCGTGAAGGTATACACGACGGAGGTTGTTGTAGAAGAGTCAGAGTTTGCTGAGAGCAAAGCCGTGAGTGATGCGAATGCCAGAAATTATGGCTCTGGAGTGTCCGCATCGGCATCGGGTCCGGCTTCATCAGCGGACGTAGGTGCAGGCTTCATGAATATGCCGGAAGGAAGCGACAGAGACTTTGCGTCGTCTTCATCGAGACCGTCTGCGATGGCGGACAGAGGTGAAGATTTTGTGGAGATCGAGGCCGGTATTGATGAAGAATTACCGTTTAATTAGTATTGTGTAAAGGAGGAGTTAGCAATGGCTTACGATAAAAGCAATCGTCCTGAAGGCGGCTTCAAGAGAAGAGGCGGCGGGCGCAGAAGAAAGAAAGTCTGTGTATTCTGCGGTAAGGAGAATAATGAGATCGATTACAAGGATGTAGCAAAGCTGAGAAAGTATATTTCCGAGAGAGGCAAGATTCTTCCGAGAAGAATTACAGGAAATTGTGCGAAGCACCAGAGAGCGCTTACAGTAGCGATCAAGAGAGCTCGTCATATTGCTTTGATGCCATATGTGCAGGAGTAATCCGGTCATAAGCAGACTATAATCATTATGAGTAAGATGAAGAGGAGATTATCAGGGAACAAGTTTTCCTTGATAGTCTCTTTTTTGTTTTAAATTTACAATCTTTATTGTGGTATAATCTTGCTTTCATATGTTTTTTTTGATACATTAGAGGGAGAAAATATAAATTATAATGTATGAAGACAATCAGGAGGATTTGGAATGAAGATCTACAAAACAGCAGATTACAGCGGGATGAGCAGGAAAGCGGCGAATATTATCGCTTCTCAGGTGATCCTGAAGCCAGACTGTGTATTGGGGCTTGCGACAGGCTCGACGCCTATCGGAACTTATGAGAATCTGGTAGAGAAGTATAAGGCGGGAGATCTGGATTTTTCCCAGGTGAAAACGGTGAATTTGGATGAGTACAAGGGGCTTCCGCGTACAAATGACCAGAGTTATTATTATTTTATGCATGAGAATCTGTTCGATAAAGTAAATATTGATCCGGAGAATACATATCTGCCGGACGGAACGAAGCCTGACAGTGAGGAAGAGTGTGCAAGGTATGAGGAGTTGATCCGGTCTATGGGCGGCGTGGATCTTCAGCTTCTTGGTCTGGGGCACAACGGACATATCGGATTCAATGAGCCTGCGGATGCATTTGATAAGGAGACGCATTGTGTAGATCTGCAGGAGAGGACGATCGAGGCGAACAAGAGATTCTTTGCTTCTGCCGATGATGTGCCGCGTCAGGCTTATACTATGGGAATCAAGACGATCATGCAGGCGAAGAAGATATTGATCGTCGTGAGCGGAGAAGACAAAGCGGATATTGTAGAGAAAGCATTCTTCGGTCCGGTTACCCCTTCTGTTCCGGCGTCCATTCTTCAGATGCATCAGGATGTCACGGTAGTGGCAGACGCTGCGGCCCTTTCTAAGGTAACGCAGGAAGTATAAGAAATTCGGATGAAGTTAAGTTAATACCCTACGGCATGACTGCGCAGCATGTATGGCTTTTGCAGATATGCCGCAGGGTATTTGCTTGTTAATAATATGGCTTATTAATGAAATGAATGATTACTTGACAGCCGGGTAACAGATAATGCAAATCAGGAAGAATATAGTGTAAAGATTTTTTTTCGTTGTTGTAATACAATAAAGATATATTCGATGCAGGAGGTGTCAGTGTGATGGATAAACCAGTATTGGTGATTATGGCGGCAGGAATGGGGAGCCGTTACGGAGGATTGAAGCAGATCGACCCGGTGGACAAGGATGGGCATATTATTATGGATTTTTCTATGTTTGATGCCAGAAGAGCCGGATTCGAGAAGGTAATTTTTATTATCAAGCGGGAGAATGAGGCGGATTTCCGGGAGACGGTAGGAAAGAGGATTGAGAAATATATGGAGGTATCCTATGCGTTCCAGGAGGCGGAGAATCTGCCGGAGGGTTATCAGGTGCCGGAGGGGCGTGTAAAACCATGGGGAACTGCCCACGCGGTACTCAGTTGTATTGATCAGATTCATGGACCCTTTGCGGTGATCAATGCGGATGATTATTATGGAAGGGAAGCATTCAGGCTGATCTTTGATTATCTGTCAACTCATGAAGATGACGAGAAATACCGTTATACGATGGTAGGGTATGAGCTTGGGAAGACCGTGACAGATAACGGGGATGTGGCGCGGGGAATCTGTGATATGGATGAGAACGGCGAATTGATCGGTATTCATGAGCGGACGAGGATTGAGAAACGGGACGGCGGCATTGCCTATACGGAAGACGCAGGCAAGACCTGGGTTCCTGTGGAAGCTGACGCGACGGTTTCTATGAATATGTGGGGATTTACCAGGAGTATTCTGGACGAGATCCGTGACGGATTCCCGGCATTCTTAGACGAGGGGCTTAAAAGCAATCCGATGAAATGTGAATATTTTCTGCCGACGGTGGTAAGCAATCTGCTGGAGAAAGACCGCGCCGCGGTGGCAGTTCTTAAGTCGGCGGATAAGTGGTATGGAGTAACTTATAAAGAGGATAAACCGGTAGTCGTTGCGGCGCTTCAGAGGATGAAGGACGAGGGACTGTATCCGGAACATTTGTGGGAGGAGGTATAATATGGCGGAAGCATCACCTATTCAGATTGCGGAGGTTATAGCGAATTTTCAGTATAACGGAAGGCTGGTAAGAGGCTGTGCCTATGGAAACGGGCATATCAATGATACATATCTGCTGGTATTCGAGATTGCCGGAATGGGAAGCATCAAGGTCATCCTTCAGAAGATGAACAAAGATGTATTCGCGAATCCGGTAAAACTTATGGAGAATGTTATGGGAGTAACCGCGCATCTTCGGCAGAAGATCATTGAGAAAGGCGGGGATCCGGAACGGGAGACTCTGAATGTGATACCTGCCTATAACGGAAAGCCATATTATCGGGATTCTTACGGGGATTACTGGCGTTCTTATAAATATATCACGGACGCTACCTGTTATGATCTGGTGGAGAAGCCGGAGCATTTCTATCAGAGCGCGCTTGCGTTCGGTAATTTTCAATGTATGCTGGCGGATTATCCGGCAGAATCACTGCATGAGACGATCGAAGGGTTCCATGATACGAAGTCTCGTTTTGCCGTTTTCAAGAAGAGTGTGGAAGAAGATACTCTGGGAAGAGCGGCTTCGGCAGCAGAGGAGATTCGTTTCGTATTAGAGCGGGAGGATGTGGCTAATTGTTTTTCTGACCTTCAGGCAAAGGGAGAACTTCCCCTTCGTGTGACGCATAATGATACGAAGCTGAATAATGTCATGATAGACAATAAGACCGGGAAAGCCATCTGTGTGATCGACCTGGATACGGTTATGCCGGGGCTTGCCATGAATGACTTCGGAGATTCGATCCGCTTCGGGGCGAGTACCGCGGCTGAGGATGAGAAGGATCTCTCGAAAGTGTCCTGCAGCATGGATTTGTACGAGCGGTATGTCCGCGGGTTCATCGAGGGCTGTGCAGGGAGGCTTACGGAGCAGGAGATCGATTTGCTGCCTATGGGAGCCAAGGTTATGACGTTTGAGTGCGGGATGCGTTTTCTGACGGATTATCTCCAGGGGGACAGGTATTTTAAGATCCACAGAGAAGGACATAATCTGGACAGATGCCGTACGCAGTTCAAGCTGGTAGCGGATATGGAGCAGAAATGGGATACGATGCAGGAAATCGTGGAAAAATATAAAAAATAGCAGAGACAGCAAGAACCCGTTAATCGGAGTGATTAACGGGTTCTTGCTGTTGTTATAGTTATTTAAAGGAATGAGAGTAAAGTGCGGCGCCTGAGATCACAACCCCAGGCGCTATACTTTGTGAGGGGGGAGATAGTTGAAATGTTTATCAACTATCTGACGTTTAGTATAATAGTTAAATGTGTCCAAAATATGTTTAATCTCTTAAACAAATCGAAAGATTCTTAAGCCGAAATTAAAAAAGGAGATTCGGGACGGCAAAGAAAGAGAAGAATATCTTTGTATTGTATTTTCAATTTCAAGTTTTCATGTAATAATAATTGTATAATAGAAACGGAGGGACAGGATGTTAATTCAGATCATAGAAGATGACCGTGCCTTAAGCGAAGGAATTGCGCTTGCGCTTAGGGAACCGGGCATGGAATTCGTGCAGTGTATGACGGTTTGCGCGGCGAAGGAGGCGTACAAAAAGTGCATGCCGGAATTACTGATATTGGATGTGAATCTCCCGGACGGAAGCGGGTATGATTATCTGCGGTGGGTGCGGGAGAGGGCGCAGGTTCCGGTGCTGGTACTGACGGCAAACGACATGGAGATAGATGAAGTCATGGGGCTTACCCTGGGTGCGGACGACTATATGACGAAGCCGTTTAGTCTTGCGGTTCTCCGTGCAAGGATCAAGGCATTGATCCGCCGCGGGAACAGTGCGCCGCCGGATGTATTTGAAGACGGAGAATTTCATTTTGACTTTGGAAAGCTTATATTTACAAGAAGCGGCAGGGAGATCGGCCTGAGTGTAAATGAGCAGAGACTTCTGAGAATGCTTGTGGAGAACCGGGGAAGGGTGCTGACGAGGAGTGTGCTGGTGGACCGCCTGTGGAGCGACGGCGGGGAATATGTGGATGAGAATGCGCTGTCTGTTACGGTGAACCGGCTCAGGAGCAAACTGGGGGATAAGAAGGAATCGGCTTCCTGTGTCCGGACCGTGTATGGACAGGGGTACATGTGGAAGAGAGAGTAAGGGATGCGGATACGAGGAAAGCTGATGACAGGGGGCAGGAAAGGACCGGGCAGTATGTTTGGAAGAAAAACGCTGGACAGAATCGAGCGTATGCTGGATGATGCGATCGCAGGGAAGTTTCAGGAGTCGGATTATGACGAGACACAGTTGTCGAGGGTGGAGTCCAAGTGGAAGCATTATCTGGGGCTATCAGGGCATCTAAGAGAAAACCTTGAGCGGGAGAAGGAGAATATCAAGGGGCTTGTGTCGGATATTTCCCATCAGACGAAGACGCCGATGGCGAATATCCTTCTGTATACGGAGCTTCTAAGGGAGAACCTTGAGTCGGAAGAGGATTCGCATAATACGCATAACTCGCATAATACACATAATACGCATGAAAAACCGCAGAGTCTGCATCTTCTTGATGAGATATCCAGACAGGCGGAGAAGCTTGATTTCCTGATTCAGTCACTGACGAAGATATCAAGGCTTGAGAGTAATATCGTGGCGGTGAAGCCGTGCAGGCAGAGGGTGGCAGAGCTGATCGCTGCTGTAGTACGGGACGCTGTGCCCAAGGCAGAACAGAAAGGGATAGAGATCGTCAATACTTATGAGGGGGACGGATGTGCGGATTATGATATGAAGTGGACGAAAGAAGCATTGGGAAATGTGGTGGATAACGCTGTGAAGTATTCCCGGCCGGGCGGCAGGGTCCGGATATCAGCCATGGAGTATGGATTGTATACGGCGGTTTCGGTAAAGGATAACGGAATCGGGGTAAAGGAAGAAGATGCAGCGAAGATCTTCGGCAGGTTCTACCGCGCCAAAGAGGTGCAGCAGGAGGACGGCGTAGGGCTTGGGCTTTACCTTACGAGAGAGATACTAAGGAAGGAGAATGGGTATATCAAGGTAAAGTCCGTACCCGGAGAAGGGGCTGAATTCGTGCTGTTTTTGCAGAAGATGACGTTGTAGGCGCAGTGGACAGCGAGGGTGCCGGCTGAGCAGCCGGACGTAACACCCGCAGCAATTCTTTCGCATATGTTAGATTTCAGAAAGACTCCGGAAAGAACTGTAAGGTATAATCAGGTCAGTAATTAAGAACCGGCAGAGATGACAGTACGGTTTGGAATAAGGAGGTATATATTAAGATGAATGTATTACGGACCGAGAACCTGAAAAAATATTATGGGACAGGCGAGAGTCAGGTCAGGGCGCTGGACGGGATTGACCTTACGGTAGAACAGGGAGAGTTTCTTGCGGTAGTAGGAACCAGCGGCAGCGGCAAATCCACGCTCCTGCATATGCTTGGCGGGCTTGACCGCCCCACCTCCGGGAAGGTATATGTAGACGGCAAGGATATTTCCGGACTCAAGGACGATGCTTTGTGTATCTTCCGGAGAAGAAAGATTGGATTCGTATTCCAGAGTTATAATCTGGTTCCCGTGCTCAATGTATATGAGAATATCGTATTTCCCATTGAACTGGACGGAAATGAGACGGACAGGGATTATGTGGAGTGCGTCATAGAGGCGCTGGGTCTTAAGTCTAAGCTTACAAGCCTGCCGGGGCAGCTCTCGGGCGGTCAGCAGCAGAGGGCTGCCATCGCAAGGGCGCTGGCGGCGAAGCCGGCGATTCTTCTGGCAGACGAGCCTACGGGGAATCTGGATTCGAAGACCGGCCAGGATGTGCTGGGGCTTCTTAAGGTAACCGGGGAGAGGTTTGGGCAGACCATAGTGATGATCACGCATAACGAGGAGGTTGCGCAGCTTGCCGACCGAATCATCCGCATAGAGGATGGCAGGATTGTGAAGGGCGGTGAAGAAGATGCATAGAATCAGGAATCAGAAGGTAATCCGCCGGATTGCAGACCGGACAAGGAAGGCGGGAAGCGGGCGGTGGATGATCGCGGCGCTTGCAATCGCGCTTACTACAGTGCTCTTTACGACGATATTTACGGTAGGCGGAAGTATGATCGAGAAGCATCAGAGGGCGGCGATGCGCCAGGTAGGCACAAGCTCCCATGCGGGCTTCAAGTATCTGACGAAGGAGGAATATGAGATTGTCAGGAAGGATGAGAAGATCAAGGACCTCTCGTACCGCATTTTCGTGGGAAGCGCTGAGAATAAAGAGTTGGTAAAGCTGCACACGGAGGTCAGTTATTATGAGGATCTGAATGCGAAGATGAGCTTCTGTTATCCGGAGACGGGACATATGCCAGGGAAGGATAATGAGATTGTTATGAGTGACCTGACCCTGCAGGCGCTGGGGCTTCCATGCGAGATCGGGACGGAGGTGTTGCTGACGGTCCGGGTCAATGACACGGCGGTTGAGCAGACATTTACCTTATGCGGCTATTATCACGGGGACCGCATGGCTATGGCACAGGCTGCCGCGGTGTCGAAGGGCTTTGCCGACCGGACTGCGCCGACTCCGACAGAGTCTGCGATGGAGGGAAATATTGACTCGTCTGACTATTCGGGCAGGATTATGGCGGACTTTAATTTTCCGGTGGGATTTGGTCTTGAAGGGCAGACAGAGCGGCTCAGGAAACGATGCGGTTTTCCGGAAAATGCGCCCGTGGGGGTCAACTGGGCTTACCTGGGAGAGTCGGTAGATTTAAGCCTGATACTGCTGATTATATGCCTGCTTCTTATCATTGTGATATCAGGGTATCTGATTATTTATAATATCTTCTATATTAATATCTATCAGGATATCAGATATTACGGACTCCTGAAGACGATCGGCATGACGGGGAAGCAGTTGCGTAAGATGGTGTACCGTCAGGCAAATATGCTGTCCCTTAAGGGGATTCCGGCAGGGTTGGCTGCAGGGATCCTGACAGGCAGGTTTCTGCTTCCGGTGTTTTTGAATACGTTTGATTTCTTTTCCGCCGCAGGTGAGGAGATGGAACTGAAGCCGTGGGTCATGGCCGGGGCGGCGGCGTTCTCATATCTGACGGTTGTGCTAAGCTGTATCCGTCCTTGCAGGATTGTGTCCAGGGTCTCGCCGGTGGAGGCTGTGCGGTATACAGAAGGACAGGAGAATATGCCGGATGGAAAGCGCGGGATGACAGGACGGGGTTCAGAAAGAATGCGGCGTGTAACGGCATGGATGATGGCGGGACAGAACATTCGCAGAAACCGGAAAAAGGTGGTAATCGTGGTTACGTCTCTGTCCATGTCACTCATCCTTCTGAACAGTGTCTATACCCTGGTCAGCGGATATGATGCGGACAGCTTCGTGGCGCGGCGGATCCTCAGTGATTTCTCTGTCTCGGACGCTACGCTGGACAGTGTTACGGTTTCCAGGGAGTCTGTGGTGACGGACGGCGTGACGGATGAGTTCTTAACGGAGCTTATGCGGCAGCAGGGAATCGAGGAGATTGGAAATATCTACATGAAGGATCTGGATCCGGTGTTTGGCAAGGAGGATTATGCCCTGCTTAAAGAGCGTATTTTTGAGAATTCCAGAGCACAGGAATATTGGCAGGAGGCAGGGACCGCGGAGGTTGCCGACGCCTGGCAGGCAGAAGAGAAGATGGACGGCAAGGTATATGGGATCGGGCAGATGGTCTTTGAGAAACTTGAGAATCCGAACGGAGAGCTTGACTGGGAGAAGTTCCGAAGCGGGAATTATGTGATAGCAACCAGGTTTTTTGCAGGCGACGGTGAGGGGATTGATTTTTTCCTGCCGGGCGAGACGGTGACTGTCTGTAATGAGCAAGGGGAAGAGCGTGAATATGAGGTGCTCGCTGTGGCTGATATGCCGTATGTCTGCGGATTCCAGACATTTGGGATGTTCGACTGTGATTATATCCTGCCGGAGGAGGAATATCTGGACTTGATGGGAGAGCAGCAGCCTATGCGTACCCTGATCAATGTGAGTACGGATCAGGAAGAGACTTTCGAAGCATGGATAGAGGATTATTGTGAAAATATCAATCCGGAACTTCAGTACACCTCCAAAGCAGTGGCTGAAGCGGAGTTTACAGAGTATAAGAATATGTATACACTGGCGGGAAGTCTGCTTGCCCTGATCTTAGCGCTGATTGGGATCCTGAACTTTATCAATACCATGGCGACCTCCGTGCTGTACCGGAAGCGGGAATTTGCCATGATGGAGGCGGTGGGGATGACCGGAAGGCAGTTAAGGCAGATGCTGTGCTGTGAGGGCGGATTCTATGCACTGTATACAGTGATCTGTTCCGTCGTCGTTTCCGGTCTGATGAGCGTGCTGGTGGTGAAGCCGTTCGGTGACGGGATGTATTTCTTTAAGTGGCATTTTACTTTACTGCCGCTGGTGATCTGCATACCGATACTGCTTGCGGTGGTGGTTCTGGTGCCGGCAGTGTGCCGCCGGAGTATGAACAGACTCAGTGTAATAGATCGGCTGCGCAGGACAGAATAGTCCTTGTATATTGATTAGAGTAGTGTATAATATAGCTTGCAAGAATCAAGAGACACAGGAGGCGAGGAATATAATGATAGGAATTATCGGAGCAATGGAGGAGGAAGTGGCGGCTTTAAAGGAAGCCATGGAGATTGAGGAGACGGTGGAGCAGGCAGGCATGACATTCTGCAAGGGGACGTTATGCGGGAAAGAGGCGGTAGTCGTAAGGAGCGGGATCGGCAAGGTCAACGCCGGAATCTGCGCGCAGATCCTGGTAGACAGATTCCGGGCAGATACGCTGATCAACACAGGGATTGCAGGTTCTCTGGATGCGAAGATCGACATCGGGGATATGGTAATCTCCACAGACGCCGTACACCATGACATGGATGCGTCGATATTCGGGGATCCGGTGGGGCAGGTGCCGCGGATGGATACGCTCTTCTTCCCGGCAGATGAAGCGTTGGTACAGAAGGCGCTGCAGGCGAACGAGAAAGCCAACCCGGATATTCATACATATACCGGAAGAATTGCGAGCGGAGACCAGTTTATCGCTTCAAAGGAAGTGAAAGACAAGATCGTGCAGAATTTCCATCCGATGTGCGTGGAGATGGAAGGGGCAGGAATCGCCCACGCGGCGTATTTGAACAAAGTTTCGTATGTCATAATCCGCGCCATTTCGGACAAAGCTGACAACAGTGCGACAATGGACTACCCGACCTTCGAACAGCAGGCAATTAACCACAGCGTAAGGCTTATGAAGGAATTGCTGACAATTATATAGGATGAACGTGTTTCACAATATTGCCGGAAATGACAGATTCTCCCTTGGAGGAGCGCGGAATCTGTTGAACGGTTTTTGAGCTTTCCTTTTGAATTTCAGTTATAATTCTATTCAAAAGGAGGGCTTTTTATGTTAGAAACAATGTTGGACGGACAGGTTCTGTTTGTTGTCATGGGAACTTTGGCGGCGGTAGGGATTATCAGCAAATGTATTGTGAGTGTCACTTTGAAGAGACTGGTGCGGGCAGCGGGAAATATGAATAAAAGCAACCACCCGTTTATGCGTTTGGTACGCGCCAAATTCGAACATGCCAGTATGATCAGTGACAAAGTAGAAAATGTTGACGTGTTCGTGGACAAGTATCTGTATGAGTATAAGGTGCTGGGCGTGCGTCTCTATGGATACCGGAGGATGGAGACCGTGACGGCGGTGTTATGCCTGATGGCCGGAGCTGCGGGGGCGGCGCTTGCGTACCGCAGGGACGGGCTTACGGATATGGTATGGACGTATGGAGCCGCGGGAGCAGGACTCGCGGTTCTGGTGTATCTGTTCCATATGAGCACGGATGAGAAATATCAGATGAATGCGGTACGGAATTATATGGTGGATTATCTGGAGAATGTATGCCGTCACAGGTATGAGAAGGAGAAGACTTATCAGAAGGGAATCAAGGTCCTGACACAGGAAGGGACTGCGGCGGAGTTCGGAGTCATGCCGGCGGAAGATTTCGATCCGGAAGATGAAGAGCAGGCGGTCCGGATGAACCAAGCGGAACAATCGGAACGTGCAGATCATACGGAGAGAGCAGAGCGGATAAGCAGGATAAAGCCGGCGGAGCAGACAGGCCGGGCAGGCGGGGCGGAACATGCAGGCCGGACAAGCCGGCTGAATCGTACAGAACAGCCGGAGCCAATCGACTGGCTGGACGAGCCGGATGAGATAGATGAAGTGAATGCTGTAAGCGGTCCGGATACCAGGCAGGCGGGGGAGGCAGGCCAAAAAGACGGCCCGGAGGGGCCTTATCTTGTCAGAACACGTAAGACAGAGGGAGCAAAGAGCGCCGTCAGTACGTTCCATGCGGCAGAGAGGATTGCCGATGAAGCCATCAGCGCGATACGCGGCGCCAACGAGAAACATGTAAGCCAGAGTGAACCTATGGGGGCGATCCTGGAAGCAGAAGCAAGACATAGCGAAGCCTCCAGGGAGAATATAGCAGAGCTCCCGGCGGCGGAATTCGTAAGAGAGACGATGGAACCCAGGAGAAGGGAAGCGAAGGCCGGTCAGCCAAAAAGGGAGAAGCCGGGAGAAGATCTTGACAGAGATCTTGTGATTCGTCGGATACTAGAAGAGTTTATGGCTTGATTAAACCACGCTGATTTGGTAAAATATATACATACGTTTAGATATACTTATAGATAGAAGGAAGGAGCCCTAATATGAGCAGAGTAACATTTGATTATTCAAAAGCAAAGACATTTATTTCGGAACATGAGATTGTATCTATGAAGAAGATCGCAGAGAACGCCAAAGCGGAACTTCTCGGAAGAGAAGGCGCCGGCAATGATTTCCTGGGATGGATTGATCTTCCGGTGGATTATGATAAGGAAGAATTCGCGCGGATCAAAGAGGCGGCGGTGAGAATCCAGGGAGATTCAGAAGTTCTTCTGGTGATTGGTATTGGTGGCTCTTACCTGGGTGCAAGGGCGGCGATCGAGTTCCTGCGCCACAATTTCTATAACATGGTATCCAAAGAGGTGCGCAAGACACCGGAGATCTATTATGTAGGAAACAGCATCAGCAGCACTTATCTGAAGCATCTGATGGATGTAATCGGCGAGAGAGATTTCTCTGTAAATATCATTTCCAAATCCGGAACCACCACGGAGCCGGCAATTGCTTTCCGTATCTTTAAAGAGATGCTTGAGAAGAAGTACGGCAAAGAAGAAGCGGCAAAGAGGATCTATGCCACCACTGATAAGGCAAGAGGAGCCCTCAAGAACCTGGCAACGGAAGAGGGATATGAGACTTTCGTAGTTCCGGATGACGTAGGCGGCCGTTTCTCCGTATTGACGGCGGTTGGACTTCTCCCCATCGCGGTAAGCGGCGCAGACATCGATCAGTTGATGGCAGGCGCGGCCGATGCAAGGGAGAAGGCGCTGAACGCTCCTTATGAAGAAAATGACGCGGTTCTGTATGCGGCGATCCGCAATATTCTTCACAGAAAGGGGAAAGCAGTTGAGATTCTTGCGAATTATGAGCCAAGCCTTCACTATGTATCCGAGTGGTGGAAGCAGCTCTACGGCGAGAGCGAGGGAAAAGATCAGAAGGGAATCTTCCCGGCGTCTGTAGATCTTACTACCGACCTCCATTCCATGGGCCAGTTTATCCAGGACGGTAGCCGTATTATGTACGAGACGGTTCTGAATGTGGAGGAATCGACGGAAGAGATCGTAATCCAGGAAGAGCCGGTTGACTTAGACGGGCTGAATTATCTCAAAGGAAAGACCGTTGACTTTGTAAATAAGAGCGCCATGAACGGTACGATGCTTGCGCATACAGATGGGAATGTTCCGAATCTGGTAGTGAATATTCCGAAGCAGGACGAATTTTCATTAGGACAGTTATTCTATTTCTTCGAGTTTGCCTGCGGTGTAAGCGGGTATATCCTTGGAGTAAATCCGTTCAATCAGCCGGGTGTGGAGAGCTATAAGAAGAATATGTTCGCACTCCTTGGAAAACCAGGATATGAGGCGGAGAGAGAAGAACTGCTGAAGAGATTATAATGCGCACGATATATGACAGATTAAGAGAGTATGGCGGCTCTGATTATTATGGATTCCATATGCCCGGACATAAGCGGAACTTAAATATGCCGGGCGGAAAGCTGCCGTACGAGATCGACATTACGGAGATTGACGGGTTCGATGATCTTCATCATGCAGACGGAATTCTGAAAGAAGCGCAGGAACGGGCGGCAAGGGTTTATCATGCAGAGGAGACTCATTTTCTCATCAATGGAAGCAGTGTCGGGATCTTAAGCGCCATAGCAGGCGTGACAAGAAGAGGTGATACGGTACTTGCGGCAAGAAATTGCCACAAGTCCGTTTATCATGCCATAGAGATGTTTGGATTGAACCCGGTATATCTGATGCCGGGCTTCGATTTGTCTGTACATTTGAATATGGAAGTTTCTGCACAGGATGTAAGGGCGGCTTTGAAGAAGGAGCCGGGGATCCGGGCGGTTGTGATCGTATCACCGACCTATGACGGAGTCGTATCTGATGTAGAAGCGATAGCGGAAGCGGTCCATGAAGCAGGTATTCCACTCATTGTAGACGGAGCCCATGGAGCGCATTTTGGCTTTCATGCGTATTTTCCGGAACATTCGAACGTGCAGGGGGCGGATCTGGTGGTCAACAGCCTGCATAAGACCCTCCCGTCCCTGACGCAGACAGCGCTTCTGCATATGAACGGCAGCCTGGTGTGCCGGGAGAGGGTTCGGAGGTATCTGCATATGCTGCAGAGCAGCAGTCCGTCTTATGTGCTTATGGCGAGTATAGATTCCTGTATAGACCTTCTGGAAAATCACAGGAAAGAGCTTTTTGACCCTTATGCAAAGCGCCTTAAGCATCTGAGGAAGGAATTGTCAGGACTTAAGAAGCTGCAATTGATTGAAACAAAGAGTTATGACCGTTCTAAGGTTATGATATCCGTAAGAAATACCGATATCTCTAGTAGACAGCTTTATTCAAAGCTGCTTGAGGACTATCACCTTCAGATGGAGATGGCGGCGGGGACCTATATTCTGGCTATGACTTCCGTGGGAGATACGCAAGAAGGGATGGACAGGCTTATCGCCGCGCTGAAAGAGATTGACGCCGGATGCAGATTTCCGAAAGAGAGAGAAACTGACAGGAAGCTCCCTTGTCTTTCACTGCCGGATGTGGTATATAATAGTTCGGATATAGAGAACCTTATGAAACGAACGGTTCTATTCCGGGACAGCGTCGGACAGATAGCCGCGGAATATGTATATCTGTATCCGCCGGGAATTCCCCTGGTAATACCCGGAGAAAAAGTAACAAAAGAAGCGGCAGATATGTTACAATGGTATTATGGTATGGGATTTCCCATAGAAGGACTGAAAGACGGGCAGTATATAGAGGTTTTGGCACATGGGTAAGATCTACTGTATAATGGGAAAGAGTTCCTCCGGAAAGGATACGATGCTGAAAGCGGTCAGGAAGAGACTGCCGGACATCCGAAGCGTGACGCTTTATACGACCCGGCCTGTCCGTGACGGAGAACGGGACGGGGAGGAATACTTTTTCATATCGGAGGAGATATTAGATACATATGAGAAGCAGGGAAAGGTGATCGAGCAGCGGGCGTATGATACGGTGCATGGCATCTGGAGATACGCGATGCTCGACGACGGGCAGATCGATCTTGCGCGCGCGGATTATCTGGTAATCGGTACTTTAGAATCATACCGCAGGATGCGCGCTTACTATGGGCAAGAATATGTAGCGCCTGTTTATATCGAGGTTGAAGACGGAGAGAGGCTTACACGGGCCCTTGAGCGGGAGAGATGCCAGGAGATTCCAAGGTATGCGGAACTCTGCAGGAGATTTCTTGCGGATACGGCAGATTATTCGGAGGAGAATCTGGAGGAACTTGGAATCACAAGAAGATATTTGAATCATGACGGGATACAGTGCTTAGAAGAGATTATAGGGGAAATACAACATGGGAAGCTTTAAAGATGTAGTAGGTCACAAAGACATTATTAATTATATCAGCAATGCGGTGGCGATGGATCAGGTATCACATGCGTATATACTGAACGGAGAGCGGGGGGCCGGCAAGAAGATGCTTGCGCTTCTGTTCGCCATGACGCTGTTGTGTGAGAAAAAAGGCCCGGGACCTTGTAATGAATGCCATTCCTGTAAGCAGGCGGAGAGCGGCAACCATCCCGATATCATCCGCGTCACGCATGAGAAGCCGAATTCTATCGGGGTGGATGACATCAGAGTGCAGGTGAATAATACGGTCATGATCAAGCCTTATCAGGGACCTTATAAGGTGTATATCATTGACCGGGCGGATTTGATGACCGTGGAGGCGCAGAACGCGCTGCTTAAGACGATTGAGGAACCGCCGCAGTATACGGTTATCATGCTTCTGACGGAAAATGCGGATCTGCTGCTTCCGACGGTTACGTCCCGGTGCGTAATGCTGAAGCTGCGTTATATCAAGGACACGCTTATCCGGCGGTATCTGATGGAGAATCTGAAGATACCGGATTATAAGGCGGATCTGTGCACGGCATTTGCCCAGGGGAATATGGGACAGGCGATTACGCTGGCGAATTCCGAGTATTTTAATGAAATCCGGGAAGAAGCGGTGCAGCTTCTGACGCACATACATGAGATGGAGATAAGCGATATTATACAGGCAATCGGCCGTGTGGCGCCTTATAAACTGGAGATCAATGATTATCTGGACGTTATTATGGTGTGGTTCAGGGATGTTCTTTTGTACAAGGCGACAAAGGATATCGACGTGGTTATATTCAAGGAGCAGATCAACGCCATCAAAGAACGGGCAAGTAAGAGTTCTTATGAGGGGATCCAACTGATACTGACCAGTTTTGAGAAAGCAAAATCCAGGCTTAAAGCAAATGTGAATTTTGAATTGGTAATGGAACTGTTGTTCCTGACGATAAAGGAGAATTAATAGCATGACGAAAGTGATTGGAGTTAGGTTCCGACCGGCAGGGAAGGTCTATTTCTTCGCGCCGGGAAAATATGAAATTCAGGCGGGGGACAAGGTGATTGTCGAGACGGCCAGAGGCGTAGAATTTGGTTCGGTAGTTACGGGGATAAAAGAAGTGGAAGACGAGATTGTCAATCAGCCTTTGAAGCCCGTGATCCGAATCGCGACGAAGGATGATATCCGCAAGGAAGAGAAGAACCGTGAGAAAGAAAAGGAAGCGTTCCATATCTGTCTTAATAAGATCCGTAAGCATGGGCTGGAGATGAAGCTCATCGACGCGGAGTATACGTTTGATAATAATAAAGTTCTCTTTTATTTTACGGCGGACGGAAGGATTGATTTCCGTGAGCTGGTGAAGGATCTGGCAAGTGTGTTCCGTACCAGGATCGAACTGCGGCAGATCGGCGTCAGGGACGAGACGAAGATACGAGGCGGTATCGGTATCTGCGGACGTTCTCTGTGCTGCCATACGTATCTGACGGAGTTTGCGCCGGTATCCATTAAGATGGCGAAGGAGCAGAATCTGTCGCTGAACCCGTCCAAGATCTCAGGGGTATGCGGAAGGCTGATGTGCTGCCTGACGAATGAAGAAGAGACTTATGAGGAGCTTAACAGCCGTCTTCCGTCGAACGGAGACCGTGTGACGACTCCGGACGGATTCAAGGGAGAAGTACATTCGGTGAATGTGTTGCGCCAACTGGTCAAGGTGATTGTGACTCTGGATAATGACGAGAAAGAGATCCGGGAGTATAAGGCGAAGGAACTCCGTTTCAAATCAAAGCGGAAGAAGAAGGATACAAGGCTGTCCAAAGAAGAGATGGCAGAATTGAAAGCGCTGGAAGAGAAGAACGCCTCTTCGAAGCTGGACGATGAATAAGAAGACTTCTGATGCGGATAATGAACCGAAGTTGGGAAAAGAGACATGTGCGAGGAGAATAAGATTGAACTGAATCCTGGGGAGCGTCTGGACGACCTGCAGATACGCGGGTATGAGATCATACAAAAGCCGGGAAGGTTCTGCTTTGGGATGGATGCGGTGCTGCTGGCCGCCTACGCGAAGGTGAAGAAGCAGGAGAGAGCGCTGGATCTGGGAACAGGGACAGGGATTCTGCCGATTCTTCTGGAGGCTAAGAACGAAGGGGCACATTATACCGGGCTGGAGATCCAGGCCGAGAGCGCGGATATGGCGAGGAGAAGCGTGAGGCATAACGGCCTTCAGGACAGGATCGATATCATAACCGGCGATATCAGGGAGGCGTCTGCGATCTTCGGGGCAGGGGCTTATAAGGTGATTACGGTGAACCCGCCGTATATGATCGGGGAACACGGGCTTAAGAATGAGAATGAAGCGTTGTACGCGGCCAGGCATGAAGTGCTGTGTACTCTTGATGATATACTGCGTGAAAGCGCGAAGATACTGCCGCTAAGAGGCAGGTTCTACATGGTGCACAGACCGTTCCGCCTGCCGGAGATCCTGGCGAAGATGTCGAAAGCCGGGATCGAGCCGAAGCGGATGCGGCTGGTGTATCCATATGTGGATAAGGAACCCAATATGGTCCTGATCGAAGGTCTTCGGGGCGGAAATCCACGGATGCAGGTGGAAGCTCCGCTGATTGTATACCGGGAGAAAGGCAGCTATACAGAGGAGATTCTTAGGATTTACGGAAAAATATGAAGAAAAAGTGAAAAAAATGAAAAAAAGTACTTGCATTCCTAAAAAAACTGTTATATAATATCACTTGCGTTGAGAAAATATGTAAAAGAATAACAGTTATGCGCGATTAGCTCAGTTGGTAGAGCACCTGACTCTTAATCAGGGTGTCCAGGGTTCGAGCCCCTGATCGCGCACTCAAAATCACTGTTTTTGGAGGCTTTTAAGAACTCCGGGGGCGGTGGTTTTTTTTGCCTGAGTTTATGTTCTGTTATCGACAGTGTACTGTCTGAGCAGGGAAAGGGAGGAAAGAGATGCCAGGAACTTTGTATTTATGTGCGACGCCCATAGGAAATCTGGAAGATATGACGATGAGATGCATCCGCGTCTTGAAGGAAGCGGATCTGATCGCCGCGGAAGATACCCGTAACAGTGTCAGGCTTTTGAATCATTTTGGCATCAAGACGCCTATGACCAGCTATCATGAGTACAATAAGGCTGGGAAGGGGCGGAAGCTTGTGGAGCGCCTTAAGGCGGGGGAGAATATAGCGCTGATTACGGATGCGGGGACGCCCGGTATCTCTGACCCCGGGGAAGATCTGGTGAGGCTGTGCAGAGAGGAAGGCATCCCGGTGACGGCAATCCCCGGGGCGGCGGCGTGTATCACGGCTCTTACCATATCCGGACTGCCTACCAGGAGGTTCGCGTTCGAAGCATTTCTTCCTGCGGACAAGAAAGAACGGGGAACGGTTCTTAAGGAGATGGAGAATGAGACCCGTACGATGGTGGTCTATGAAGCTCCTCATCGGCTGGTGCGTACGCTGAAGCTTCTGAATGAGACTCTTGGAAACCGCCGTATCAGTATCTGCAGAGAATTGACGAAGAAGCATGAAGAAGTATTCTCTACGACGTTCGAAGACGCCGTCTCGTATTATGAGAGGCAGGAGCCCCGGGGAGAGTGTGTGATCGTCATAGAGGGAAAAAGCCGGGAAGAACTGGAAGCCGGCAGCCGCGCCAGATGGGAAGAGCTGAGCATCGAAGAACATATGGAGTATTATACAGGCGCCGGGATGGATAAGAAAGACGCCATGAAACAGGTTGCCAGAGACCGGGGAGTCGGGAAGAGAGAGATCTATCAGGCGCTGCTTTAGACACTCTTGGTCAAGTTGTATAAAATTTTTCAAAAAAATTGTTCAACTTGGGTATACCCGAAATTAGAGTTTTTCTATATACTTTTAACCAGAGCAAGACGATATCAGAGATACAAAATATTCATCAAATGGAGGAAGTTTAAAATGGCAAGTTTATCATTAAAGCACATCAATAAGAAATATCCAAATGGATTTGAAGCTGTTAAAGATTTCAATCTTGAGATTGAAGATAAAGAATTCGTTATCTTCGTAGGACCTTCAGGATGCGGTAAATCAACGACACTTCGTATGGTTGCAGGTCTGGAAGACATCTCTTCCGGTGAGTTATGGATCGGCGACAAACTGGTTAACGACGTAGAGCCTAAAGACAGAGATATCGCGATGGTATTCCAGAACTATGCTCTGTATCCACATATGACAGTATACGATAACATGGCATTTGGTCTTAAGTTAAGAAAAGTTCCGAAGGACGAGATCGACAAGATGGTTCGTGAAGCTGCTAAGATCCTTGACCTGGAAGCTCTGTTAGACCGTAAGCCGAAGGCTCTTTCCGGTGGTCAGAGACAGCGTGTTGCCATGGGACGTGCGATCGTTCGTAATCCTAAGGTATTCCTTATGGATGAGCCTCTTTCCAACCTGGATGCTAAGCTGCGTGGTCAGATGCGTATTGAGATCTCCAAACTGCATCAGAGACTGGGCACAACGATCATCTACGTAACACATGACCAGACAGAGGCTATGACTCTTGGTACAAGAATCGTAGTTATGAGCGCCGGTGTTGTTCAGCAGGTAGATACTCCTCAGACACTGTATGATCGTCCGTGCAACCTGTTCGTAGCCGGATTCATCGGATCACCTCAGATGAACTTTGTAGACGCTAAGTGTAAAGTTGAAGGCAAGAAGGTATTCTTACAGGCAGGACCTGCATCTATCGAACTTCCGGAAGCTAAGGCTAAGAAGCTGATCGACGGCGGATACAACGGAAAGACAGTTGTTCTCGGCGTTCGTCCTGAGGATGTTCATGATGAGCCTGATTTCCTTGCTAAGTCTCCGAACACAATCATCGAAGCTACGATCCGTGTATATGAGATGCTTGGTGCAGAAGTTTACTTACACTTCGATTATGAAGGCGCTACTATGACAGCAAGAGTTGATCCAAGAACATCTGCGAGAAGCGGAAGCACAGTTAAGTTTGCTCTGGATGCTGACAGAATCCACGTATTCGATAAAGAGACAGAGAACACAATTACAAACTAGTTTTCATATGGATAATGAACATAAAGCCGGGCACTTTCCAGTGTCCGGCTTTCTCAATGCCTGTTATGGGACAGATAATCTTTACAGCATCAGCCGTTGCGTAAAAGCCTTTTAAGAAAAAGATAGAAGAATGTTAAATGATATGTTATAATTTCTGTGTTGTCCAACCTACACCCGGCAACGGGGGGAGGTGTTCATATGGAAGTTATCATTGCTTTTTTGGTTGCTGTTGCGGCTGGTGTAGCTTGTCACTACATCATCAAATGGTTAGATGGCAGTCATAAGGACAACAAATAACCTACTGGGTGCTTTGCCAGTATAAAAGAAAAGAAGAATCCCTGAACTGTACGGCAATACAGTTTAGGGATTCGTTTCTTTGTCCATATGGACTTATCATTGCTTTTTGTCTATCGACATTATAGCATATGCAAATTTTAATTGCAAGATACATTTCTTCCTCACATGAATAGCGGGAATAGTAACACTTTTTGACATATTACCTTGTATTCATAGATTGTTTTATGGACTTTTTAAATTATCCCCTGTATAATAGAACAAAGAAGGTGTGGGTAAGGAGGAAAAGAAAGGAATGATAACAGTAAGCACGATTATGACGGGAAAGTTTGGGAGAACTGTACAGGTAAACAGTCAGGAAGGAAAATGAGGGAATGAGCACAACAGAGAGTATTTGCTATAATTGTTTTAGCAAAATGGAAGAGGGACAAAAACATTGTCCGAAATGTGGATTTGACTGCCAGTCTCAGAAAGATAAATATCCTATGGCATTACCTTATGGAAGTGTCCTGGACGCACGTTATATTACGGGAAGGATTCTGGGACAAGGGGGATTTGGAATCACTTATGTGGCGCAGGACTGGAAGACGAAAGATATTGTCGCGGTAAAGGAGTATATGCCGGATACATTGGCAGGCCGTGTAGGCGCGATTACCGTATCGGCATACGCGGGAAAGCGTGAAGAGAATTTTGAGTATGGGAAGCAGTGTTTTTTGGATGAAGCGAAGACACTTGCGGAATTTATCGGGAATCCCAATGTCGTACGGGTACATAGCTACTTTGAAGAAAACGGAACTGCATATTTTGTGATGGATTATGTAAAAGGAAGCAGTTTCCAGGAGTATATTATGCAGCGCGGCGGGCGAATTCCCTGGAAGGAGTCAGAGCAGATTCTTGTGCCGGTGATGGACGCGTTGGCGGAGATTCATGAGAAGGGGATTATCCACAGGGATGTAACGCCGGATAATATTTTCATCACAGAAGATCAGACGGTGAAATTACTGGACTTTGGAGCAGCCCGATATAGTTGGGGCAATCAGAGCCAGAGCCTGGATATTATTCTGAAGCATGGTTACGCGCCGAGAGAGCAATACTCCAGACATGGAAGGCAGGGTCCGTATACGGATATATATGCGCTTTCCGCATGCTTTTATTTTAGTGTGACGGGCCGTGTACCGCCGGATTCCATTGACAGGCCGGAAGAGTATCTGCAGGCGCCGAGCAGTATGGGAATCAACCTGCCGGTTCATGTAGAGGATGCGATCCTGAAAGGGTTGAGCGTCCAGGCCGCTGATAGGTTTCAGAGTATGAGGGCATTTAAGGCGGCACTGGTCGTGCAGAAGGATGAGGAGCCAGAAGAAAAAGAAGAGGAAGAAGAGCAGAAAGTTAAAGATGAGGAGATTCGGGAAAAGAAACACAGAGAAGGGCAGCAGGGAGATGATGAGGGACAGGTAAAGGATCATGGAGCGGATATTTCTCCGGAAGAATTGTCAGGAAATATACGGAATATGGAAAAGCAGATATGTCTTCAGGATCAGATACTGATCGGACGGAGCAGGATGTGCGATCTGGTTTGGTCGGATAGATGTGTATCCAAGAAAAATTCACGGATATATATAAAAGATCAGACGATTTATATTGAGGATTTGAATTCAAAAGAAGGGACAGTGTTAGGTGGGATGCGGCTTTATGCGCCGAATCCGTTGCGAAGTGGAGATGTGATTTCGATAGGAGCGGTGAGCTTTATTCTGCGCTTCTAAAAGAATCAAACAAGGAGGATATTCTATGTTATCGAACCAGATACTACATAAAGCAGTACAGGATATTAAGAGAATCACCGGATTGGAATGTGCAATATGGGATATCAAAGGAATTTGCCTGGTCATGACGAACGAAAGAATGACAGGCCTTGAAGCGGAGGTTATGAAGTTCTGTAAGGCCGCGCCGTATACCGCGGCGGAGGATACCTTCTTCCGTGTCAGGAAAGATGTGGGAATGTTTCTTGTATGTGATGAAGAAGATCCTTGTTACAGCCTTGTGTTGAAAGGTCAATGCGCGCAGATGGAGATGGCAGGGCGGCTTGGGGTCAGCCAGCTTCAGAATCTTCTCTTTGCCTACAAAGAGAAGATGGACAAGAATCGTTTCATTCAGAATCTGATTCTTGACAATATGCTGTTGGTAGATGTCTATAATCAGGCGAAGAAGATGAAGATACCGATTGAACTAAAAAGAGCGGTATTCTTAGTCGAAGCAAAGAATGAAGTTGAGAATATGATTCTTGATACACTGAAAGGACTGTATGCCACCGGCACGAAGGATTTTGTGACGGCTGTGGACGAGAAGCATGTAATCCTTGTAAGAGCGCTGCAGACTACAGATGATTATCCACAGTTGGAGCAGTTTGCAAGAGAACTGGTGGACACATTGAATATGGAAGCCATGGTCAGCGTAAGAATCGCATACGGGACTATTATAGAAGAGTTAAAGGATGTGTCCAAGTCTTACAAAGAGGCAGACATGGCTTTGGAAGTGGGACGGGTGTTCTATGCGGACAGGAGTATCCTGGCCTATAATGAGCTTGGAATCGGGCGGCTGATTCATCAACTGCCGTCTTCGCTGTGCGAGATGTTCCTGAATGAAGTGTTCGCGGGAAATACAGACACTCAGTTTGAAGATGAGGAGCTGATCACGGTGTATACGTTCTTCAATAATAACCTGAACATCTCTGAGACGGCAAGGCAGCTCTATGTGCACAGGAATACGCTGGTGTACAGGCTGGAGAAGATTCAGAAGAAGACAGGGCTTGATGTCCGCGTGTTCGAAGATGCACTGACCTTCAAGATCGCGATGATGGTATCCGACCATATGAAATATATTCATTAGAATAAATTTGTTCCGGCAGACTATGAACGGATATTTTGGAAGGTCTGCCGGATGACATGACAGTATAATGCAGATATGATACAGGAGGAGACGAAGAAGATGATAAGATTATACGATAAAGGAGTCTATCTGCTGAATGGAACAGAGATAGTGGAAGATGTAGAAGAAGTAAGGGCAAGAACCGGGAAAGAGATACAACAAGGCGAGGCGGCGAAGGGGACGATGGCGTACAGAATCCTTAAGGCCCACAATACGTCCGGCAATATGGAACGGCTGCAGATCAGGTTCGACAAGCTGACGTCTCATGACATTACATTCGTGGGAATCATCCAGACAGCCAGGGCGTCCGGGCTTGAGAAGTTTCCGATACCATATGTGCTGACGAACTGCCATAATTCTCTGTGTGCGGTCGGAGGGACCATCAATGAAGATGATCATATGTTTGGTTTGACTTGTGCGAAGAGATATGGCGGCGTCTATGTACCGCCGCATCAGGCAGTCATTCATCAGTATGCAAGGGAGATGCTTGCAGGCGGCGGAAAGATGATCCTCGGCTCCGACAGCCATACCCGCTACGGCGCTTTGGGAACGATGGCGATGGGCGAAGGGGGACCGGAGCTTGTAAAGCAGCTTCTGAATAAGACATATGATATTAAGATGCCGGGTGTGACGGCCATCTATCTGGACGGCGAGCCGATGAAAGGCGTCGGTCCCCAGGATGTGGCGCTTGCAATCATCGGCGCTACGTTCGGAAATGGCTATGTGAATAATAAAGTAATGGAGTTCGTAGGCCCGGGAGTGGAGAAGTTAAGCGCGGACTTCCGTATCGGTATCGACGTCATGACGACAGAAACCACTTGTCTGTCATCCATCTGGAAGACGGACGAGAAGATCCGGGAATTCTATGAGATCCATGGAAGGGAAGAGGATTATAAAGAACTGAATCCGGAGGACGCGGCATATTACGACGGTATGGTCTATGTGAATTTAAGTGAGATCAAGCCGATGATCGCGATGCCGTTCCATCCGTCTAATGTGTATACGATTGATGAGGTAAATGCGAACCTGAAAGACGTGCTTCACGACGTAGAGCAAAAAGCTCTGGTCAGCCTCGACGGTGCGGTGGATTATACGCTGCAGGATAAGATCGTGGACGGGAAGCTCTATGTAGAGCAGGGAATTATCGCCGGATGCGCAGGCGGCGGATTCGAGAATATCTGTGCGGCAGCAGACATCATCCGGGGAAAATACATCGGCTCCGACGAATTTACATTCAGCGTCTATCCGGCAAGTACCCCGATCTATATGGAATTGGTGAAGAACGGCGCGGTTGCGGATCTGATGCAGGCAGGAACCATCGTGAAGACGGCGTTCTGCGGACCGTGCTTTGGTGCGGGAGATACTCCGGCGAACAATGCGTTCTCCATCCGCCACTCAACGCGGAACTTCCCGAACCGTGAAGGCTCCAAGCTGCAGAGCGGCCAGATCGCGTCGGTGGCGCTGATGGATGCCCGCTCTATCGCGGCGACCGCGGCGAATAAAGGATTCCTGACGCCTGCAACGGATATGGATGTGGAATATAAAGGAAGGAAATATCATTTCGATCAGAATATCTATGCGAATCGGGTATTCGACAGTAAAGGAACGGCAGATCCGTCGGTTGAGATCAAGTTCGGACCGAATATCAAAGACTGGCCGGCGATGGCGGCACTTCCTGAGAATCTGCTTCTTAAGGTGGTGTCCGAGATACATGATCCGGTTACCACGACGGATGAACTGATTCCTTCCGGGGAGACTTCTTCTTACCGTTCGAACCCGCTGGGACTTGCCGAATTTGCGCTGTCCAGAAAGGATCCGGCTTATGTAGGGCGTGCAAAGGAAGTCCAAAAGGCAGAAAAAGCTATTGAAGCGGGAGAATGTCCGGCAGAGGCGCTGGAGGAATTAAAGCCGGTTATGAATAAGATCCATGAGACGTACCCGGAGATTGACCGTACGAACCTTGGTGTCGGAAGCACCATATTTGCCGTGAAGCCGGGGGACGGGTCGGCAAGGGAGCAGGCGGCGTCCTGCCAGAAGGTGCTCGGCGGATGGGCGAATATCGCCAATGAATATGCGACGAAGAGATACCGTTCAAACCTGATCAACTGGGGAATGCTTCCGTTTATCACAGAGGAAAATCATGAGGCTTTGAGTTTCCGAAACGGAGATTATATATTTGTTCCCGAGATCAGGAAGGTGATCGATGAGAAAGCGTCAGAGGCGAAGGCATATGTGATCGGGGCAGGAGAAGAATGGAAAGAGATCCTGCTGCGGTTGGGAGATCTGACGGATGCAGAGCGGGAGATCATCCTGAAGGGATGTCTGATTAATTATTATAGAGGATAATGTAACGTCGGTCAGGGAAGATCGGCAGATCGTCTATGTAAAAGGTAATCTGCAGGTTACAAAAAAATTCAGGATATATTTCCGGGGAGAATGCAACAGTTCTCCCCTTTTTTGACTCTAATATATACGGAGGTGAGACGATGAAGTGCGACGCAAAGATATTTGCACAGATGTATGAAGCGGTGTATACAGACCTCTACCGCTTTGCGCTGTGTATGATGAAGAACCGGCAGGAGGCGGAAGACGCGGTCAGCGAGGCTGTAGTCGCCGCATATGAGAATATCGGGAAACTTAAGAAAGAGGAGGCGTTCAAAAGCTGGATATTCACGATATTATCCAATATCTGCAGGAAAAGGCTTAGAAAAGCAGCAAAAGAACAGGAGCATTCACAGGGGGATGTATATTCACAGATTCCGTCACAAGAGACGGATCTTGGGATTGCAGTGGATGTGCGGAAGGCATTCTTTCTTTTGGAAGAAGAGGAACAGATGATAGTAGGGTTATCCGTCTTCGGCGGATATAACAGCCAGGAGATCGGCAATAGCCTGAAAATGAATCCGAATACGGTGCGCTCGAAGAGAAGCCGTGCGCTTCAGAAGATGGAATGTGTATTGAGATGAGTCAAAGGAGGCGGTTGTATGGATAGAAGAGAACAAGAGGTGCTTGACAGGCTCAGGGAGAAGACGGCGGATGTGGAAACGCCGGAAAAGCTCAGGCCGGAGAATATCTGTCAGATGTTAGAAGAGAAGGATCAGGGGCCGGAACGGGTTCAGGAGATCAGAAAACGCACGTGGAAAGCCTGTGCATTGGCAGCGGCCTGTGTTGTTGTCGTGTCACTGGCCGTATGGAAGATGCCGGGTGAGAACCGATATCTTCCGGACACGGAGGTCGGGAGTACGTCTTCCGGAAGGAATGCGGATCGGTCAGAAGGGAACACGGCGGACGGGAAGGCGTCGGAGGATACGGACGGCGGCAGCAGGGAAGAGATAGCCTGTGCCAAAGATTATTTTCAGGTATATGATTATGTCAAAGCATATCAGGAATCTATGAGGCAGGCATCCGATATCATGGAAAAGGAATCTTATGATGAGGATATATACGTAGGAGAGGCGAAGAACAGCGGTAATGCGGACAGAAGCGTAGCGTCTGCGGAGGCGGCAGACGGCGCCGATATGATGGCGGACACAGGGGGAGCCGAATATATCGCGGAGCTGGGAGCTGCAGACAATGCGTCCGGTGAGTATTCGGAGACGAATGTCCGGCAGGAGGGTGTGGATGAAGCGGATATTGTAAAGACGGACGGACGGTATCTGTATGTGCTGGAAGATAATAATAAAGAGATCGCCGTGATCGACACCAAAGGACAGAAGATGGAGAAAGCGGCTTCCATCAGCGTGGAAGACAGAGGAGATAACTGCAGTATCTACGAATTCTATGTGATACCGGATCAGAAGAAGCTGGCATTGATATGCGGCAGCATGGAGTCTCAGTTCATGCTGGAGCGGTATCCGGGTTACATGGGTTCGGGGGCCCAGGAGACAACGACGGTGATCACTTATGATATTCAGGACCCGAGTCATCCGTCGGAAGAAGGAGATGTAAGCCAGAGCGGGAATTATAATTCGTCACGGATGGCGGACGGTTACTTATATCTGTTCAGTGAGTGGGGGATTAGTATCATGGATCATATGGAACCCAGGGACTATATACCGATGGTCAATGGGGAAAGTATGAAAGCAGAGAATATCTGCCTGCCCCCCGGCAGGGAAGCATACTGGTATGAGATCGTCACGGCGGTAGATCTTAAGAAACCAAAGGAAGTGAAGGATAGTATAGCGTTATTCTCCAAAGGCGGTCAGATCTATGTGAGCAATGAAAATATTTATTATTATGAAACGGAATGGGAATACAAAGACACCGTGAGTAACTGTGTTACCACAGTCCGGAAGGTCGCGTATAAGGACGGAGAGCTGAAAGCGAAGGTTCAGGGAGAATTCAAAGGTTATCTGAACGATTCATTTTCGATAGACGAATACAAAGGGAATCTCCGTGTGGTGACGACAGAGGGCGAGACAAATTCCGTGTACGTCCTGGATAAGAATCTGAAGAAGATCGGGTCTATCAAAGACCTGGCGGAAGACGAGAGAGTTTATTCCGCGAGATTTATGGGAGAAGTGGGATACTTTGTGACATTCCGCGAGACGGATCCTCTGTTCAGTGTAGATCTGTCTGATCCGAAGAATCCGAAGATCGTCGGTGAACTTAAGATACCAGGATTCTCAGATTATCTTCATTTCTATGGAGAAGACCGGCTGCTCGGAATTGGAATGAACGTAGATGAGGGCACCCAGATCACAGACGGAGTGAAGCTCTCCATGTTCGATATCTCGGACAAGACGGACGTAAAGGAGACGGATACCTATGTACTGGAACATGTATACAGCACGGATGTCTCATATGATTATAAGGCGGCGCTTATCGATCCTGGCCGGAATATCATAGGCTTTTCCGGATATAGCATGGGCGGAGAGAAGTATTTCCTGTTTGAATTCGATGAGGAAGAGGGATTCATCTGTAACATGGAAGAAGATATCAACGGAAACGGCATGAGCGGTACCAGGGGAGTCTATATCAAAGATATCCTGTATGTGGTGCAGGGAAATGTCATCGAGGCATATGGATTGAAAGATTATAAGAAAGTGGATGATCTGATACTGTAAAATAATGCTATCTGCCTGTACGATTATAATGTTATTTCAGAGGACGGCGGTCCGGGATATCCCGGACCGCCGTCCTTTGGAAATGAGTGACTGACCGCGCAGTTAAAATTATCTGACCAGAGATATGCGGTCTCTTAAGACAGGTCCGAAGGTTACCGCGATGATGATCTTTGCCGTGTCTCCCGGCAGATAGGGAATCACGCCGATGGAAAGAGCGGCGGTAAAGGACAGATCCATCTGGAAAGCCAGCCATGCCGTACCGAAGATATAGGCGACGGCAGTTCCGAGGATCATTCCGGTGACGACCAGGAACCGTCTGCCGGCAAAGCGTTCCGCGAAGAGTCCCGCCAGTATAACCATGAAGATAAATCCGACCAGATAGCCGCCCGTCGGTCCTGCAAGTTTGGCAAGTCCGCCGGTGAATCCTGAGAAAACCGGAAGTCCGGCGGTTCCGAGCAGAAGATAGATGAGAAAACTGATGACAGCGTCTTTCCATCCAAGGATATAGATGCTGACAAGCAGAACCAGATTCGTAAGGGAGATCGGAACCGGGCTTATCGGGATTGGAATGGAGAAAGGCGCGAGGATACAGGTTACGGCGGTCATCAGTGCGATTAAGACTAACCTTTGGGTTGATATTTTTTTGGCAGTGCCATTTGTATCGGCAGTGCCGAGGGGGGTGATACGTTTCATGATATTGAAGCAACTCCTTTCGATGGCCTGTGCAATACTTCTTTTGAAAAATATTAGCGTATTTGCACGATTTTGGCAATAAAATTTATTAGAGTATAAAAGAAACGGCAACAATTGTCAACATAAATTTTAAAAAGGTTAACAATTTGTCCGGCAGGCAGTTTGCTAAATTGTATAAATTTAAAGAATAATATATAAAAATCTGACAATTTAAAATAAAAGAATGCATTTTAAAATTTTTGCAAATAAAATTAAAAATAGTATTGACAAATGCAGATAACGATGATATCATATAACCAATCCAAAAGAAATCCAAAATGCATTTCTGACGAGAAAGGGAATCGAGAAGGATAGTTGGAAATAATTGATTAAAGGAGGCTTAATCCATTGGACAACGTAAAAGAAACAATAATTCAATATGTTAGTGGTATGGCAGACAGAGGTTCCCGTAGAGTAAGCCTTGACCATAGAGGATAGATGGACCGGTAAGCGAATGAGAAAAAGAACCGGAGACGAAGGATACCGGATAAAAAATGATTTCTGCAGACATATTGAGAATAATACCACATTATAAATTCAGTCATATTAGAAAATGTGTGAAGAAACATTACCTAGTATAACTGTTTATCATCGTAATAACGGTCTTGCGCAGATAGCGGATGGAGAGTAATCTAGAGGGGTATATCCAAAGTTAGGGGACGTGTATACGGTAGAATAAGGCAGAAGGGAACATAAAAATCAAAGAAGAATCCTCCGGTTATTATAATATAAAATAAAACTTCATAAGAATATAAGGCGGCAGGTCTGATGAAAAAATCAACAGATCTGACCGCTTTTTTTATGAGATTAGAAAACTTCGTTCCCTATATCATAAAAACCCTCCAGGAGGAGTATGAGACAATTATACACACATATGTTTAAAAATGCATATCCTGATAATATATAAAGTTACCTATTATAATAGGTTTTTTGATATTTTTCAACGTATATTTTTGACATTGGACATGGCGTATGATAGAATGATATCTGTATAAATGTAGAATCATACAATTTTAACAAATTTTTTGAGGTGAGTAATTTGGATAAGTATGAATATAGGGTGAAAACAGAGCAGATGCAGGAGTATCTGGAGAAGAAGCAGTATAAGAAGGCAATGGAAATTGCAGATACGATTGATTGGCGCAGGGTTAAGAATGTAGGTACGTTGAATACGGTAAGCGAGATCTATGAATATAACGGTGAATATCAGAAGAGCCGGGATATTCTGTTTGTTGCGTTTGATCGTTCTCCGGGGAGCAGAAAGATCGCGTACAGGCTGGGTCTTCTGGCATTGAGAATTAATGACATAGAAGAAGCGGCTGATTGTTATGAGGAATTTGTCAAGCTGGCGCCGAAGGATCCGAACCAGTATATATTGAAGTATAGAATCTTGAGGGCGCAGGGAGCTCCGCTGAGTGAGCAGATAGACGCTCTGGAGGATTTTAAGAAAGCGGAATATATTGAGAAATGGGCATATGAATTAGCGAAGTTGTATCATGAGGCAGGGATGACGGCAGAATGCCTGGAAGAATGTGATGATCTGATCTTGTGGTTCAGCGAGGGCAAATATGTCTACCAGGCTATGGAGCTCAAGATGCAGTATAAGCCGCTGACTCCGCTTCAGCAGCAGAAATACGACGCCCGGCCGGGTTCGAATAAGAAATCAAAGAATGTGAAACGGGATACGTCTGCGAGGACGCCGATACCTTTGGATGAAGTCCTCCAGGAGGAAGAACAGCCGAGGAAAGAAGAGGCTGTAAATCAGGCTGAGGAAGAACCAAAGGAAGAGACATATGAAGAAGCAAAGGAGAGAGCAGACAGCAGGACGGAAGTGCTGGAAGAGACGGTAGAGGCTGAGGAACCGGAGTCTGAACAGACGTCCTCTATCACAAGAGTTGTGAAGGGAACGACATTGCAGGAAGCGATTGTCAGCGGTATGGCCCTTGCCAATGGAATACGCAGTGTAGAGAAGACGGTAGCGAAGGTCAAAGAAGGAATACGTCAGGTTACCGGACAGATACATATGGATAGCCTGTTTGAAAAGGCGGAGGAAGAGAAGAAGCCGGAAGAAGAGAAGAAACCGGAAGAAGAGGCGGCAACGGAAGAACTGACGATAGAAGAAGACGAGATTTTCAAGGCGATAGAGAATACGCCTGTTGAGAAGCCTCGGACACAGGCTGCGCCGGTTGCGATGGACCGGAAGACAAGCGCGCTGCGGGCTACCGGTCAGATGCGTATAGAAGAGATCCTTCAGGAATGGGAAGCAAAACAAAGGGCGAATGCCGAAGCGATAGAGAGACAGAAAGAAGAGGATGACGAGAGGCTGCGCAGAGAGCGTGATGAGATAGAACTTCGCAAGGAACTGGAGCGGCGGGAGGCAGAGCGTAAGGCTGCGGAAGAAGAGCAGGCGCGTAAGGAGCAGGAAGCTGAAGTTGCAAAAAGAATGGAAGAGAAAGAAGCGCTGCGAAGGGCAGCAGAGCGCAAAGCAGCGGAAGAAGAGGCAGAGCGCAAAGCGGCGGAGGAAGAAGCGGCACGCAAGGCAGCGGAAGAGGAAGCATTGCGCAAAGCGGCGGAGGAAGAAGCGGCACGCAAGGCAGCGGAAGAGGAAGCATTACGCAAAGCGGCGGAGGAAGAAGCGGTACGAAAGGCAGCAGAAGAGGAAGAGGCGCGCAAGGCAGCAGCGGAAGAGGCTGCACGCAAAGCAGCGGAAGAGGCGCGTAAGGTAGCAGAAGAGACAGCGCGCAAAGCGGCAGCGGAAGAAGCAGTGCGCAAGGCAGCGGAAGAGACAGCGCGCAAAGCGGCAGCGGAAGAAGCAGTGCGCAAGGCAGCGGAAGAAGCTGCACGCAAGGCGGCAGAAGCAGAGCGTAAGGCGGCCGAAGAAGAAGCGGTGCGAAGGGCAGCGGAAGAGGAAGCAAAACGAAGAGAAGCGGCCGAGGAAGAAGCGCGTAAGAAAGCTGAAGAAGCGGCTAAGATATCGGCAGTGAAGAAGAAAGTTAAGCAGACGACGCGGGAGAATATCGCGGTAGAGCCGGAAGAAGCAAGTCAGAATATCGATGCAGCGGGCGAGACCAAGAAAATTCCGTCAGACATTGTACGTTTTGCGGAGGAGTCCGGGGTCAGTTTGGCGAAAGAGAAGCTTAAGGCAGGTTCTGAAAAGCAAAACGCTTTAGAAGATCTTGAAGATTATGTGAGAAAAGGATCTGATATAGACTTTGCGGAAGAGGGCTTCGAGGAGGAAGACTTCGGAGAAGAAGAGGACTTCGAAGAGAACAGTTTTGCGGAAGAGGGCTTCGAGGAGGAAGACTTCGAAGAGGAAGAAGACTTTGCAGAGGAGGACTTCGAAGAAGAAGAGGACTTTGAAGAGGAAGAAGACTTCGAAGAGGAAGAGGACTTTGAAGAGGAGGAAGACTTCGAGGAAGACTTCGAAGAAGAAGAGGATTTTGAAGAGGAAGAAGACTTCGAAGAGGAAGAAGAAGAGGATTTCGAAGAGGAAGAAGACTTCGAAGAAGAGGAAGACTTCGAAGAGGAAGAGGACTTTGAAGAAGAGGAAGATTTTGAAGAGGAAGACTATATAGAAGAAGAGGACGAATTAGGGGATGATATAGAAGAGGACGATTTTGAGGAAGACGATATAGAAGAGGACTTTGAGGAAGAGGATTTTGAAGAAGAGGAAGAAGAATTCGATGAAGAGGAATTAGATGAAGATGATCTGGCAGAAGATGAGTTGGAGATAGAGGAACCGTCAGAAGCAGAGATTCAGGCCAGGATTAAGAAGTCAAAGGGCAAAGGAGTACCTTTCGATACAGGATTTGTCGTTACCGGAAGATATGACCTCAGCGCCACCAGTGAGATCGGATTAAAAGCAGGACTTACGGAAGAACAGAAGAAATTATTCTCCTATTTTGTACCGGTCAGAGGAATGAGCGAGCAGATCGTAGAAGTACTGGATAATGACCGCAGGGCAAGACGTGAGGGAACTTCTAAGATCGGGAATCTTCTTGTAGTAGGACGTAAAGGGTCAGGAAAGACAGTACTGGCGGTGGATATTGTAAAAGCAATCCAAAAGCAGAGGAACCTGAAGCAGGGCAAGGTAGCTATTGTTACCGGAGAGTCTTTGAACAAGAAGGAATTGACTAATATCATCCAGAAACTCCGGGGCGGAGCAATCATCATCGAGAAAGCAGGAAAGCTGAATTCACGGACGGTGAAAGAGCTGAATCATCTGATGGAGAAGAAGACAGGAGAGCTGCTCTTTGTGCTTGAGGATCAAAGAAAGCCTCTGGAGCGCATACTTACAGCGAATCCTGATTTCAAGAAAAAGTTTACATCGAGATTGGAATTGCCGATCTTCATTAATGACGAACTGGTAACTTTCGGTCAGACCTATGCGAAAGAAAATGGTTATAAGCTGGATGAGATGGGGATACTTGCTCTGTACAGCAGAATCGACGTGATGCAGAGAGAAGACCATGCCGTATCCGTGGCTGAGGTTAAGGATATCATGGATGAGGCCATCGAGCATTCGCAGAAAGCAAATGTAAAGCATCTGGCGCGGAGAGTATTTGGCAGAGGTACGGACGAATCAGACCGGATTATCCTGAAGGAAGAGGATTTTAAGATTTAGGGCGGACTATTTAGGGCAGACCAGATACTCACCTGATAAAAAATTGTAAAAAATGTGAATTTAGAGGGAGTTTTGCAGATAAGATTGTGCAAAACTCTTTCTTTTTGTGCCAGTCTAAAGTATAATATATATATATCGTAACAGAATGTGAGGTATGAGGATATGGCAGAAAAAAGAAAGAAACCATATGAAATCGGAGAACTGGATCATTATCTTCTGGGGCAGGGAACTCATTATGAGATATACAAGAAGATGGGTGCTCATAAGGTGAAGAAGGGCAAGAAAGAAGGCGTATATTTTGCGGTATGGGCGCCTCATGCACGTTCGGTATCTGTAGTAGGAGATTTTAATGAATGGGATATGGAAGCGAATCCGATGGAGAGAGGAGAACCGCTTGGCATATATACTTGTTTTATTCCGGATATCGAAGAATATGCGCTGTATAAGTATTGTGTAGAGACTTATACAGGCGAGTATGTGTTTAAGGCAGACCCGTACGGAACTTATGCGGAGCTGAGACCGGGTACGGCCTCCAGGGTGGCAGACCTTACGAAGATCGAATGGACGGATAATGTCTGGATGGAGAACCGGAAGAAGTGGAATCATACAGAGGAGCCGATGTCTATCTATGAGGCGCATATCGGATCGTGGAAACGTCATCCGGGCAGGGAGGACGAAGGTTTCTATAATTACCGGGAATTTGGGAAAGAGATTGCAAAATATCTGAAGGATATGGGATATACCCATGTGGAGTTGATCGGAATCGCGGAGCATCCGTTTGACGGCTCCTGGGGATATCAGGTAATCGGACATTTTGCACCGACTTCAAGATACGGAACGCCGGAAGATTTTGCGTGGATGATCAATTATCTTCACAAGAATAAGATCGGAGTAATCCTGGACTGGGTACCGGCGCATTTCCCAAGAGATATACATGGTCTGGCTGATTTTGACGGAACACCGACGTATGAGTATGCGGATCCCAAGAAGGGAGAGCATCCGGACTGGGGTACGAAGATATTCGACTATGGCAAGAATGAGGTGCGCAACTTCCTGATCTCGAACGCGCTGTATTGGATCGAGCAGTTCCATGTAGACGGACTCAGGGTGGATGCCGTGGCGTCCATGCTGTATCTTGATTACGGCAAGCAGGACGGGCAGTGGATTGCGAATAAATATGGCGGTAACAAGAATCTGGAAGCCATTGAGTTCTTCAAGCATCTGAATTCGGTTGTGCTCGGAAGGAATCCGGGAGCGCTTATGATCGCAGAGGAATCGACGGCTTGGCCGATGGTTACCGGAAATGTGGAAGACGACGGACTGGGATTCAGCCTGAAGTGGAATATGGGATGGATGCATGATTTTACGGAGTATATGAAGCTGGATCCATATTTCAGGAAAGATCATCACAATCAGATGACTTTTGCCATGAGTTATGCGTACAGCGAGAAGTATATCCTGGTACTGTCTCATGACGAGGTGGTTCATCTGAAGTGTTCCATGCTGAATAAGATGCCGGGGCTGGGATTCGATAAGTATGCGAATCTGAAAGTCGGATATGCATTCATGATAGGACATGCAGGCAAGAAGCTGTTGTTCATGGGTCAGGAATTTGCCCAGCTTCGAGAGTGGAGTGAGGAAAGAGAACTGGATTGGTTCCTTCTGGCGGAAGAAGAACATCAGCAGCTTCAGAGCTGGACGCGGGATCTGCTGCATCTGTACAGGCGCAACAAAGCGCTGTATGAACTGGACGGCAGTTGGGAAGGATTCGAATGGATCAATGCGGATGACGCCAGCAGAAGTATATTTAGTTTTGTGAGACATTCAAAGGGAAATAAGAAGAACCTTCTGTTCGTGTGCAACTTTACGCCGATGCCGAGAGAGGATTACAGAGTCGGCGTGCCGAGAAGGAAACAGTATAAACTGATTATGAACAGCGATGATGTAAAGTACGGCGGAAAAGGCGAGGAACGCCCGGTTGTATACAAAGCCGTGAAGCAGGAATGTGACGGAAGACCGTTCTCGTTCGCGTATAAGCTGCCTCCTTACGGAGTTGCGATTTTCGAATTTTAAGTGATTGAGTGAGATGAAAAAGTGTGTAAGGCCAGCATATATTCACTGGTCTTACACACTTTTTTATTGAAACGGCACTCGCGGTACTAATTGACCGTATCAGATTCTGCGTTTCCGTCTGCGGCAAGATCTGCAGCGGGATTGTCGTCTGTCTGGCTGCCGTCTGCAGCGGAATTGTCAGGCTGGTTGGTTACATCGGCTCCGGTCTCGTCTGCTGCCGGGTCGGCGCTGTTGTCTGTGGGAACGGTGTCTGACGCGCTGCCGTCTTCAGTCTCATCATCAAGAGCGTCATTTTCCGTATCTTCTGTATCGCCGGACTCTTCGGATTCGTCGTCTGCGTCCTCATCCGCATCCGCATCCTCTTCTTCTGCATCCTCATCGTCCGCGTCATCGCTGCCGCCGAAGATGTCTTTGAAGAAGCCGACCACTTTATCCCAGAAACCGCCCTCATCTTTCGTGTCGCTGTCTAATGCCTCCAGCGTACTGTCGATCACGGCGTCTGTTCCAAGGACGTCATCATTCGTATTATTGATGATACCTCCGTCGCTTTCTTCATCGCCGCCGCCTGTAAAGACGCCCTTGATAGAAGACCACAGGTTAGAGAAAAAGCCGCTTTCACTGGCTTTGCCTTCCAGATTTTCCAGAGTCTTCTGAAGAGCCTTTACATCATAATCATATTGCGATATGTTCTGCATCAGAGAATTGATCTTTGACATCTGATCCTCTGTGAGTGTGATGTTGTAGGTCTTTGCGGCATCGTCGATGGCCTCTTTGATATCGTCCTCGTCTGTCAGCCCTTCTTTGATGACTTCTTGTTTTACTTCGTTCATCAGGTCTGTAGCTTCTTTCTGGCCGATGCTGTCTGCAAGCTCCCCTGTCGTTACAAGCTCTTCCGTTGCGGCAGCTTTCTGCTCTTCGTTCAGAGTCGTGCCGCTTGCTTTCTCATATGCCATCATGATTCCGGTTAATGCGCCTGTACCGGAGACTTCGATGGGTGACGCGGCAACCACATTGCAGTTCTCGACACCGGAAGTCATCAGCGTACTTGCAATCATAGAACTTGTCACGAAAGTAAGATTCCCAACTTTGACCTGAATGCCGCCGCTGGTGGTAGGTTCTACATAGGCGCAGCTATAAGTTCGGGTTCCGATTTGTGCTTCTGACGCGATACCTTCCATGTATTTTCTTTCATCGGCATTTGTAACTTCTATGGTATCAACTTTATCAGCCGTAGTTCCAAAATACTGGTACATAGAAGTCTTCTGTTCCGCCGTCAGATTAGCGCCGAGCGTAACGACTTTGGAACTGTCTGCTTTTACCGCCATAGGAAAGCTTGTGCATGTCAAGGCCGCAGCCATTATAATTGGTACGATTTTCTTGAAATTTTTCATAATGTTTGGTGTAATCACCTATACCCCCTTTTTTCTTAAGTCCTACATAATATAACATATTCTTACGTGTTTGCAAATAAAATATGCCTTAACTATTTCTAAAGATTTTTTGTAGACGCCGTTCAAATACGTTATCTTCGATGATCCCCTGCATCGTGCCAAGGCATCTGCCGCGCTGAAAAAAAGCGAAAGTCGGAACGATATCGGCGCCGTATTCGTCGGCGAGACGAGTAGATTCGTCGATCTCAACTTCGCAGAAGCTGGTGTGTCCCCGGTACTTTTTTTCAAGCTCTTCTATCATCGGCTTCATCATAGCGCATTTGCCGCACCACCGGGCATAGAACATGACGACAACCGGAATTGAACTGCGGTTTATCTCTGCAGTGAAGTTTTTTTCGGTTAAGTGTAACATGATATCCACCTTTCTTAGCCTGCCGGACTATACAGACAGTATATTATTATATATGCAGGGAACAGGGGATTGGTGAATATAATTGGGATGTATGGACAGAGAAGCGCCTGCCGGGATGTCCGGCAGGTCAGCGTTCGGGATTCAGCGTCCGGCATACCTCGTCCATAGAGTGTTTCAGGCAATGCAGCGCCTTATGTAATTTCTTGCGGCGGTAGGTGTATTCACAGAGTTTTTGCCTCATATTTTTCTTACATCTTCGTCCCATAGTCATTCTCCGATATGATTCTTTCATACATTATATATGCAGAGAAATGTATAGTTGTGAAAGTATTACTTTTTTCGTCCGGCGATTAGTTTATAGATGGGATTCCCCAGGGAAGAGAATTTCTCTTCATACTCAGTCATAATATTTCCCTGGTTCATATCAGGATCTCTATGCAAGTCGTAGGTGCATGCAGTTATCTGAAAGAACGGGCATGCTTCGATCTCCGCAACAGAGAAATCAAAGAGAAGCCGGTTATCGGTTTTAAATTCAATAGAGCCGTTTTCCGTCAGGATTTTCTCATAACGGGAAAGGAACTCCCGGGAGGTAAGCCGTCTCGCGGCGTGCCTTGCCTTGGGCCAGGGATCGGAGAAATTCAGATAGATACGGTCCACCTCTCCCGGGGCGAATACGTCGGCGGCATTGCGTGCGTCCATACAGATGAAGCGGATGTTAGAGATATCTTCGGTACATACGGCGGAGTACTTTTCTACTGCCCGGAGCAGGACGCTGGAATATCGTTCGATGCCGATATAATTAATATCCGGGTTCTGTCCGGCAAGGGTCAATAAAAACTGACCTTTTCCCATGCCGATCTCTATGTGGACCGGATTGGGACTGCCAAATATTTTTTGCCATGTTCCGCGGCATTCGATCTCATTTTTAACAACTTCTTTACACTCGTTCAACACGTTGCCGGCGCGTGGTATATTTCTAAGGCGCATATGCAAAACCCCCCGTTTTCAAGCATCTTTCTATGTCTTATAGTTTAGCGTCGGAGGAGGAAAAAGTCAATTCTATATAAGTGTGTGAAAAACATAACAGAAGGCGGATTTTTTGTTGATTTTGACTATGGAATTTTGAAAAAAAGGGAGTATATTATAATAGTGTGCAAAATATGCGGAAAAGTGGTGCAATTTATCATGATAAACACTGCAATGAGGAGGAGTTACAGGTAACTCTAAATATCGAGGAATGGAGGCGGCCAGATGAACACGGTGGTTAAGAAATTGGCGGATATCGAAGCAACGGCCGAAGCGATTGTGGAGCATGCGCAGGCTCAGAAAAGCGAGATTGAGAAGAAGATTCAGGCGCAGAGGGATCGTTTTGACGCGGCGATTGAGGACGAGACCCGGAAACAGCTATCAAAGATCAGGCAGGATGCGGATGCCAAGATGGAGCGTATCCTTTCGGAACAGAGAGAGAAGAATCATTCGGCGATCGATAATCTGAAGAAGGAGTTCGAGGAGAATCATACCGTATATGCCCGGGAGATCTTAGAACGGATAACAGAGGTGTAGAACATGGGAAATGTGATGTCGTACAGCGGGCTGACTACGAAGATACGGGCGATGCAGGCCAAGCTTCTTACGCGGAGGGATTATGAGAGTCTTGCGAACTTAGGAAGCGTGCCGGAGGCGATCGAGTATCTGAAGGAGAAGCCTGCCTATGTAAGATATGTGGAACAGATGGACATTTCGCTGTATCACAGGGGGAACATGGAGAAGATTCTGTATCAGTCGCTGTTCAATGATTATACGAGAATCTTTCGGTTTGCGGGCATAGAACAGAAAAAGTTCCTTAAGATCTATTGGAAGAGATATGAGATCGACCTGATTAATTATTGTCTGCGTATCGTGTTCAACCACTATGATGTGCCATTTGATATAGAGTATAAGAAGGAATTTTTTGATAAATATTCTCAGATATCGATTGACAGACTTGCTACGTCCCGAAGCGTGGAGGAGCTCATTGATAACCTTAAGGGGACGGAATATTACGCGCCGCTTATGGCGCTTCAGGATGCGAAGGATGTGACGCTGTTCGACTATGACTTGGCGCTGGATCTGTATTATTTCACTACGATGTGGAGAAAGAGCCGGCGTATTCTCAAAGGGAATGAGCGCAAGATGTATATCCGGGACTTTGGAACGAAGATTGATCTTCTGAATATCCAGTGGATCTATCGTGCGAAGAAATACTACAATATGCTTCCGCCGGATATCTATTCCCTGACGATACCGATCCACTACAGATTAAGTGTGGAATCCTTCAAGAACCTGGTAGAGACTCCGACGCTGGATGAGTTCGAGAAGCGTATGGAGGATACGTATTATGCCAGAAGATATGAAGAGCTTAGCGGGAAGACGCTGGAGGGTGTGTATAAGGAATGTCTGGAACAGTTGTATTTAAGCGACAGGAGACGCGATCCTTACTCTATTGCAATGATAAATTCGTATCTGTTTTTAAAGGAAGAAGAGATTAATAAACTGACTACGGCCCTTGAATGTATTCGTTACGGTTTATCTTCAAGAGAGACGTTGGCATACTTAGGAGGTGTGATTCAATGATTGTAAAGATGAAGTTCTTGAGCATCAGCGGCCCGAGACTGGATATCGACCGCGTATGCGACAAGTATCTTTCCAAATACGAGATGCAGCTTGAGAATGCGGTCACCGAATTGAAGACGACTGATAATCTCCTGCCGTTCGTAGAGGTGAATCCTTACAAAGACGCGCTGGCCAAGGCAGAGCAGTTCGCGGCTCTGCTGCCGGAAGGAAGCTCGAAGATGGACCAGTCCATGTCGAAGGAGGATATGCTTACATTTATCCGGGAACTCAATCATGATTATCTGAAGCTTCAGGAGAAGAAGGAACTGCTGAGCAAGAAAGAGAATAATGTGCGGGAGAAGCTGAATGTCCTGGAACCCTTCTCGCCTTTGGAGCTGGATCTGTATAAGACGGCGCGTTATAAATATATGAAGGTACGGTTCGGAAGGATCAATGTGGATTATTATAAGAAGCTTGAGAAATATCTCTTTGATGATCTGCAGGCTGTGTTCCTGGAAGGAATAAGGAACGAGAACTATGTATATGGATGTTATTTCGTGGCTAACGCGGATATGAGTAAGGTAGATTCGGCATTCAACTCCCTGCATTTTGAGAGGATCTCGATCCCGGCCGAATATGTCGGAACTCCGAAAGACGCCTGCGCTGATATGCAGAAAGAGATCGACGGGACGAAGGATCAGATGAAGGATATCGACCAGAAGATCGAGGAATTGGTGACCAGCCAGTCGGCAAAGCTTCTGGGCGCCAGGAAGAGGCTGGAAGAGCTGTCGAATAATTTCGATGTCCGTAAGATGGCGGCAAGGACGGATGTAGGGGATAATAAGGAAGACTACTATATCCTCTGCGGCTGGATGGGAGAGGATGATGTGGAAGCTCTTCTTGAAGAGTCGAAAGATGACGACCGGATATTTATTGTCGTGGAGGAAGATCGGGAGAAATTCTTCGGAGAACCGCCGACGAAGCTTAAGAATCCGAAGCTTTTCAAGCCTTTCGAGATGTTCATCCAGATGTACGGTCTACCTGCCCATGACGAGATGGACCCGACTATGTTCGTGGCGTTGACGTATACGTTTATCTTCGGCGCCATGTTCGGGGATGTGGGACAGGGATTCTGCCTGTTCGCGGCCGGCGGTCTGATCTATCTTAAGAAAAAGATGAATCTTGCGGGGATCATCTCCATTGCGGGAATCTTCTCGATGATCTTCGGCGCCATGTTCGGCAGTATATTCGGGTTTGAGAATATTATTCCGGCGCTGTGGCTCAGGCCGGTGGAGGCTATGACCAGACTGCCGTTCATCGGGCAGTTGAATACCGTGTTCATCATAGCGATTGCGTTTGGAATGGCGCTTAACATCCTGGTGATGATCTTCCAGATCATCAATGCGGCAAGAGCTCATGATACGGAGAACCTGTGGTTCTCAACGAACGGTGTGGCCGGGCTTGTGTTCTACGGATTCCTTGTATTGACCATCGTGCTTTATATGACGGGCCATAAGGTTCCGGGAAATATCCTGCTGCTGATCTTCTTAGGGATTCCGGTTCTGATATTCGTCTTTAAGGAGCCGCTTACGAACCTGGTGGAACACAACCATAAGAAGATGGAGGAGAGTAAGGCGATGTTTCTGGTTCAGGGATTCTTCGAATTGTTCGAGACAATGCTGAGTTATTTCTCCAATACATTGTCTTACGTGCGTATCGGCGCTTTCGCGGTCAGCCACGCGGCCATCATGGAGGTGGTGCTGATGCTTTCAGGAGCACAGAGCGGATCACCGAATCTGTTCGGGGTGATTCTCGGCAATGCTGTCGTGTGCGCTCTGGAAGGACTGATCGTCGGGATCCAGGTGCTCCGTCTGGAATACTACGAGATGTTCAGCCGTTTCTATAAGGGAACCGGACGGGAGTTTAAGCCTTTTAATAAGCAGAGGAAATAAGGCGGCCAGGCAGAAATATTCAAGGTAAATAAAAGAAAGCAATATAATTCCATATAAGAGGAGGATATGAATCATGTCATTAACAGTGAAATTATTACTCGTTGCAACACTGGTACTTAGTATCATCATTCCATTCGGATATTATCTGATCGGAGAGAAGACAAAGAAGCGTTATAAGAGGGCAATCGGGACAAATGCGTTCTTCTACTTCGGGGCATTCGCGGTGGCGGCTGTCATGATGCTCGGCGGAGCGCCGGCCCAGGCTGCCGAGGGCGCTGCCGAGGCTGCTTCTAATGCCGCCGGATTCGGTTATCTTGCCGCTGCACTGTCAACCGGTCTTTCTTGTGTCGGCGGAGGTATTGCCGTAGCGAGCGCTGCAAGCGCGGCGCTTGGCGCGATCAGCGAGGATCCAAGCGCGCTTGGTAAGTCTCTGATCTTCGTAGGTCTTGCGGAAGGTGTGTGTCTGTACGGACTGATCATCTCCTTCATGATCCTGGGTAGATTGTAAGATGAAGATGTATCTGATCAGTGATAATGTCGACACGCTGACGGGGATGAGACTTGCGGGAGTAGACGGCATCGTGGTCCACGAGAAGGATGAGCTGCGGGAAGCCATCGAAAACGCGATGAATGATAAGACGGTGGGCGTGATCCTGCTGACGGAGAAGTTCGGCAGAGAGTTCCCGGATCTGCTTGACGAGATCAAACTGGGACGTTCCATGCCGCTGCTGATTGAGATCCCTGACAGACACGGAACCGGACGTAAGAAAGACTTTATCACGTCTTATGTAAATGAGGCAATTGGACTGAAATTATAAGACGATCGTGATTCTGCCATGCAGAGGTCATGGTAATGGAGCCGATGCGGTTTGGCGGAAGCATCCATATGGTGGAATGAAAAAGAAGTGAGGTGACACACTTGACAATAGAAGAAAGGATATCACATCTGCAGTCTGCGGCGATGGAAGAAGCAAGGGCTGAGGGCAACGCGATCATGAAGCAGCACGAGGACGCGCTGCTCGGTGTGTTCGATCAGCACAGGGCAGAGATTCTCCGCCAGTCTGAGACTCGGGTGAAGGCAGAGCGTGTCAATGCGCAGCAGCAGCTTAACATGGCGATGTCTAAGGCGCAGTTGGAGCTGAAACGGGAGTTAAGCAAGACCCAGAAGGAGCTTAAGAAGGAGTTGTTCGAGGAAGTCCGTGAGGTAGTGCAGGAGTATATGAAGACAGAGGAATATCCGAGGCTCCTGATGGCTTATATCGAGAAAGCGGCAAAGTTTGCCGACGGCGCTTCCATGACGATCTATATTAATCCGACGGATGAAGATAAGAAGGAATATCTGGAAGAACACACCGGCATGAGCCTTACGGTGAGTAAGGAAGATTTCATCGGCGGCGTGCGCGCGGTGATCCATGAGAAGAATATATTGATCGACCATGCTTTCAAGGGCGCGATCGAGGGTGAATACAGGAAGTTCGTGTTCAAGGGAGGTGTGCAGGTTGGATAATGTAACGACTGGTAAGATCTACGGAATTAACGGACCTGTCATCTACATCAAGGGCAGGACGGAATTCAAGATGTCGGAGATGGTGTACGTAGGTGAAGAGAAGCTTGTGGGAGAAGTCATTTCCCTGGATAAAGATATGACTACCATACAGGTCTATGAAGAGACGTCGGGGCTGCGCCCCGGCGAGATCGTGGAATCTACGGGCGCGGCGGTATCCGTGACCCTTGCTCCGGGAATCTTGAATAATATATTTGACGGAATCGAGCGCCCTCTGGAGAGAATCGCCGATGAGGGAGGCGTATTTATTACGAGAGGCGTCAGTGTGGATTCCCTGGATATGAACAGGTTATGGGAGACTCATATCACGGTAGCAAAAGGAGAGCCGGTGCACGGCGGTACGGTGATCGCTGAGGTGCAGGAGACCCGGGCGATCTTACACAAATGTATGGTTCCGCCGGATGTGGAGGGTACGGTAGTATCCGTAGCCACGGACGGCGAATATACCATCCATGACGTACTGGTGACGGTGGAGCTTGCGGACGGCAGTACGAAGGAGCTTACCATGACCCAGCGCTGGCCCATTCGTGTGCCCAGACCGACGGCGCAGCGTTTTCCGGCCAGCGTACCGCTGGTAACAGGTCAGCGAATCCTGGATACCATGTTCCCCATCGCAAAAGGGGGAACGGCGGCGATTCCCGGCGGATTCGGAACAGGTAAGACGATGACGCAGCATCAGATCGCCAAGTGGGCTGATGCGGATATTATTATATATATCGGATGCGGCGAGCGCGGCAATGAGATGACGCAGGTTCTGGAGGAATTCTCGGAACTGGTGGATCCAAAGACGGGAAATCCGCTGATGGATCGGACGACGTTGATTGCGAATACGTCGAATATGCCGGTTGCCGCCCGTGAGGCGTCCATCTATACTGGACTTACACTGGCAGAGTATTATCGGGATATGGGATACGACGTGGCGATTATGGCGGACTCTACTTCTCGGTGGGCGGAGGCGCTGCGCGAGCTTTCGGGGCGTCTGGAGGAGATGCCGGCGGAGGAAGGTTTCCCGGCTTATCTGGCGTCCAAGTTGTCCGCTTTCTATGAGCGGGCGGGCATGATGCAGACGTTAAACGGCGAGAATGGTTCCGTGTCCATCATCGGCGCGGTATCTCCTCAGGGAGGAGATTTCTCCGAGCCGGTTACACAGAATACGAAGCGGTTTGTCCGCTGCTTCTGGGGACTGGATAAGTCGCTGGCATATTCCCGGCATTTCCCGGCAATCCATTGGCTTACGAGTTACAGCGAATATCTGAACGATCTGAGCGGTTGGTATGCAGACCATGTGTCGCCGAAGTTCGTTGATTACCGTAACCGAATGATGGCGATCCTGAATCAGGAAAGCAGCCTGATGGAGATCGTGAAGCTGATCGGAGGAGACGTGCTGCCGGACGATCAGAAACTGGTATTGGAGATCGCGAAAGTGATCCGGCTGGGATTCCTGCAGCAGAACGCGTTTCACAAGGACGATACCTGCGTGTCTATGGAGAAGCAGTTCCGGATGATGGATGTGATCCTTCATCTGTACCGGACGGCGAGACATTTGGTGGCTATGGGGCAGCCTATGTCTGTGCTTAAGGCGGAGGGAATCTTCGAGAAGGTTATCGCTATCAAGTATGACGTGCCGAATGATAACCTGCAGCTATTGGATCTGTATAAGAAGGATATTGATGATTTCTACAACCGCGTGATTGAGAAGAATGCATAAGGAGGGAACCGTACATGGCAATAGAATATCTGGGACTCAGTAATATCAACGGACCTCTTGTAGTGCTGGAAGGACTGGAAGGTGCGTTCTTTGATGAGATCGTAGAATTTGTGGTAGACGGTAATACGAAGAAGATAGGGCGTATTATCGAATTATATGAAGATAAGGCAATCATACAGGTGTTCGAAGGAACGGAGAATATGTCCCTTCGCAATACCCATACGAAGCTGACGGGACATCCCATGGAGGTTGCGGTATCTCCGGAGGTGCTTGGACGGACATTCAACGGAGTGGGGGTTCCCATCGACGGTCTTGGGACGATTGCAGGCGCAGAGAAGCGGGACGTCAACGGCCTGCCTCTTAATCCGGTGCGCAGAGAGTACCCAAGGAACTATATCCGCACGGGTATCTCGGCGATCGACGGCCTGACGACGCTGATCCGCGGGCAGAAGCTTCCGATTTTCTCAGGAAACGGACTTCCTCACGACCAGTTGGCGGCGCAGATCGTAAAGCAGGCGTCCTTAGGCGGCGGGACGGATGAGAAGTTCGCGGTTGTGTTCGGGGCGATGGGCGTCAAGCACGATGTGGCGGAGTTCTTCCGCAAGACATTCGAGGAAAGCGGAGTCTCCGATCATGTGTGCATGTTCCTGAATCTGGCTAACGATCCGGTGGTGGAACGTCTGATTACTCCGAAGGTTGCGCTTACGGTGGCGGAGTATCTGGCTTTTGAGTGTAATATGCATATATTGGTAATCCTGACGGATATGACTTCATTTGCAGAGGCGATGCGTGAGGTGTCTTCATCTAAGGGAGAGATCCCTTCCAGAAAGGGATATCCGGGATATCTCTACAGTGAATTGGCGACGCTCTATGAGCGCGCGGGAATCGTCGTAGGATCGAACGGGTCTGTGACACAGCTTCCGATCCTGACTATGCCGAATGATGATATCACCCATCCGATTCCTGACCTGACGGGTTATATTACCGAAGGTCAGGTTGTACTTGACCGGAATCTGCACGGCCAGGCGGTCTATCCGCCCATCAGTATCCTGCCGTCTCTGTCGCGTCTGATGAAGGACGGCATCGGGGAGGGTTATACGAGAGAAGATCATCAGGATCTTGCGAACCAGTTGTTCTCCGCTTACGCGAAGGTCGGGGAAGCAAGGAACCTGGCGTCGGTTATCGGCGAGGATGAACTGTCGCCCCTTGATAAGAAGTATCTGAAGTTCGGCGAAGAATTCGAGAAACACTATATCGGCCAGGGACCGACAGAGAACCGGTCTATCCAGGATACTCTGGATCTGGGCTGGCAATTGCTGGGATACTTGCCGAAGGAGGAGCTTGACAGGGTCGATACGAAGTTGATTGACAGATACTACCCGCGTGAGGAAGGCAAACTGCAGTTAGAAGCAGAAGAAGCGATATAAAGGGAGATGCAGGGTAGATAAGGAGGTCTGTATATGGATCCAAGAGAATTTCCAACCAAAGGAAATCTGATGCTTGCCAAGAATTCTCTGGCCCTTGCGCACCAGGGCTATGACCTTATGGATAAGAAGCGGAATATTCTCCTGAAGGAATTGATGGAATTAATTGATGAGGCAAAGAACATACAGGAAGAGATTGATACCACATTTACCAGGGCATACGCGTGCCTGCAGCGCGCGAATATCGAACAGGGGATCAGTAAGGTGCAGGAGCTTGCGTTCACTGTTCCCATCGAGGAGTCGATCCGTATTCAGACCAGAAGTATCATGGGAACAGAGATTCCGCATATCAAGTACGATGACAAGCAGAATCATCTGACTTATGCCTTTGGAACGACGAAGGAATCCATCGACGCCGCTAGAGAGGCGTTCCGGCAGGTGAAGCACCTGACGATCAAGCTGGCGGAAGTGGAGAATGCGGCGTATCGGCTCGCGGCAAATATAAAGAAAACGCAGAAGAGGGCGAATGCCCTTAAGAATATAACAATTCCGATGTACAGTAATCTGGTGTATACGATCAATAACGCGCTGGAGGAGAAGGAAAGAGAAGAATTTACAAGACTCAAGGTGATTAAGCGGATGCAGGGCAAATAGATTCGAAAAATTATATTTTATATTTCGTTTTTTAATACTTTTGACGGGAAGAATATATTATAATAAGCGCAAGTAAAATATAAAAAATAATTATTTACAGAATTTGCAAGATTCTGCCTTACTGAATCGTATTACATGTAAAGAAAACCAATAAACAATCAAACAATCATCGGAGGTTATAAAGCAATGAAGAAAGTAGTAGTATTAGGTGCAGCCGGAATTTTAACATTGGTGATGGGAACATCAGTATTCGCGTCAGGTTCAGCGGTAGTTTCTCCAAGAAGCTATGGCACAGGCGGACTGATCGGCCATCATGTGGAGCATTTCGGCGGTCATTATAATCATGCCGGTATTCCGGGATGTGCTTATTCAGGTCAGTTTTGCTGGACTTCTGCAGGGTATTCCGTCGGAGACAGAGTAACACAGGCGCCGGCGCCGACACCGTCTGCATCAAGCGGGCAGCAGTCATCAGGCGGACAGCAGGCGGTATATACTCAGACCTATACCCCAAGCAGTTCCAGCGGATATACAAGCACCGGCAGTTATGGGGCAGGACAGGGATACGGCAGCAACTATACAGATTCAAACAGTAATGGCGTATGCGATTACTATGAGAGCGGCAACAGTTATGGATACGGCAACGGCGGTTATGGATACGGTCATGGCGGCGGACATCACGGCGGCGGACATCATGGCGGATGCCGTTGGTAAGGAAGCTCTTTTTTAGATAACAGAATAGACGATCATGAGGGGACTATCGGAAAATCGCTATATATTTTCCGACAGTCCCTTCAGTTTGAGGAAAGGGAATGAAGGATGCGGAGTGAGGCGGAGATAAACCGCGTGGTAGATGAGTACGCGGATATGATCAAGAGAGTCTGCTTTTATCATCTGAAAAATCAGACAGATACAGAGGACGTGTTTCAGAACGTTTTCCTGAAATACATGACATATGAGGGGAGCTTTGCCGATCGGGAACATGAGAAGGCATGGCTGCTTCGTGTGTCTATCAATGCCTGCAAGGATTACCTGAAGAGTTTTTTCCGGCGGAATGTTGTTTCCTTTGAGACATTACATGAGATAGAAGCGAAAGAGCCGGAAGAGTCAAGAGGGGTTCTGGAAGCAGTTCTGTCCCTTCCGGTGAAATATAAGGATGCGATCTATCTGCATTATTACGAAGGATATTCGGCGGCTGAGATCGGGAAGATCCTTGGAAAGAAAGAAAATACTGTCTATTCGCTGCTTTTCAGAGGGCGGGAGATGCTGAAGGAAAAGTTAGGAGGTGATGGAATTGACAAATAAGATACAGGATGCATTCGGCCATATTCAGGCGGATACCCGTCTGAAAGAATCGACGAAGAGGTTTCTGAGAGAACAGAGCAGGGGGAAGTTCCGGGCGGGATATCATCCGGCTGTTAAGTATGCTGTTTCTGCCGTCTGCGTGATGCTGTTTCTGGCAGTGGGAGGCGTCGGTTATTCATGGATATGGACGCCGGTTTCCTATGTAAGCATAGACGTCAATCCATCTATTGAGCTGGCTTTAAACCGTTTTGACAGGGTCGTGTCCGCGGAAGCGTATAATGTAGAGGGAGAAGAGATACTGGATGGATTGCCTCTGAAATGGAAGAAGTATACGGAAGCGATTGATACAGTGATCGAATGTGAGGGGATGCAGTTGTATTTGACGGATACTTCTCAGCTCGTTCTGACGGTGGTGGCTGATTCTGCAAATGAGGCGAAGCTGACGGAAGGTGTGAAAGCATGTACCAGCCATGTGGCGGGCGGCTGCCATAGTACGCAGGCGGATATCAATGCGGCGCCGCAGGCGCATGAAAACGGAATATCCTGCGGAAAATATAAGGCTTATCTGGAGCTATCACAATATGACAGCTCGATCACCCTTGAGGAGTGCAGGAAAATGAGTATGGAAGAGATATGGGAGAGGATCAGGGAATACGAGGAGGACAGCGGAACCGGATCAGGTGATATAGACAGCGGAAGTCAAGACGAGGCTGTCGGTGATATGTCAGAGACCGGGGAAGGAACAGGCTGTGAGTATGGCAGCGGCAATGGAAACGGCGGGGGAGAAATGCACAGATATGGGAATGGTTCGTCTCATCACGGGGGGCACCATGGCGGAAGGCATGAATAATCGTTCGTTCTATAAGAAATTCTTCTCTATCTATATAGCCCTGGTGCTGCAGAATGTGGTGACGCTGAGTGTGAATCTGGCGGACAATATCATGCTGGGGTCGTACAGCGAGACGGCCCTTGCGGGAGTGGCTGCCGTGAACCAGATTCAGTTCGTGTATCAGCAGATTATCCTTGCCCTGGGGGACGGACTGGTGATCTTCGGAAGCCAGTACTGGGGAAAGGGGCAGACAGGACCGCTTAAGAAGATCGCCGCGTCAGCGATGCATGCCGCACTGATGGCAGGGGTTGTTCTGTTCATTCTGGTCAGCGTGTTCCCGGATAAGGCTGTGTGGATATTTACTGAAGACCGTCTGATCATAGGAGAAGGGGTGAAGTATCTTGCAGTCATCCGGTTTACCTATGTCTTCTTTGCCGTGACGCAGTTGCTTCTGGCGGCGCTTCGCAGCGTGGAAACGGTGAGGATAGCGTTTCAGTTGTCGGTTCTTACTTTTTTTGTGAACTGCGGGATTAATTATGCGCTTATATTCGGGAACTTCGGTGCGCCGAGGCTGGGAGCGAGAGGGGCGGCGCTGGGAACGCTGACGGCGCGGGTAATCGAGTGCGGGGCGCTGGTTTTATACATATATTTTTCTTCAAAAAAGAAGCATAGTTTTGATCTTCGTTTCAGAGATTATCTGCAGTTCGATAAGACGCTTGCGAAAGACTATTTTAAGATCGTGTCGCCGATGGTGCTGGTTCAGGGCTTATGGGGGCTTAATACAGCGCTTCAGACGGTAATCCTTGGACATATGACTTCGGCGGCGATCGCGGCAAACAGCGCGTCTTCTACATTATTTCTGGTGGTAAAGTCTGCCGCGTCCGGAGCGGCTTCCGCGGCTTCCGTCATAATCGGGAAGACGGTAGGCTGCGGGGATATCCCGAGGGTAAAAGAATATTCGGTCAGGCTGCAGAGGATATTTGTTATGATCGGTATATTGTCCGGTATCTTTCTGTTCTTCCTGCGGATTCCGGTTCTTGGTCTTTATGACCTGAGGCCGGAGACGAAAGAGATGGCGGATTCATTTCTTATAATCCTGAGTGTCGTAAGCGTCGGGATGTCCTACCAGATGCCGACGAATGTGGGGATTATACGAGGAGCCGGAAATGCGTTATTCGTGGTGAAGGTGGATCTGATCAGTATCTGGCTGATCGTGATGCCGCTGTCTTTCGTGATGGCATTCGTGGTAAAGGCGTCCCCGGCGGCGGTGGTATGCTGCCTGAACGCGGATCAGATCTTCAAGTGTGTGCCGGCATTCCTTATGTCGCATTATGGGAACTGGATCAGGAAGCTGACGCGGGAATGAATATGCACTAACATATTGCCGGAAAATGCATATAATAGGGTAGATGATTATTCTTAGGAGTGTGTGCACATGGACAATCGACTGCCTTATTATATGACTTATCCGATGCCTCTGCTGTACGATGATGAGAGGAGCATGCGGCGGGATCTGGATTACATGAAGAGCATCTATCCCCGGACTGCGAGAAGGCTTCTTCCTTATGTGGAAGAAGAATGCGACAGGATGGAGTACGAGGGGAGTATGATGTATGATGAATATCCGGATCAGCTTCAACTGCGGCTGATGTGCCGGAGGATCTACGATCAGGCGGCGGATGATGAGGAGAATCCGGGGGAGTGGCTGATGGATCTGATCCAGGTGATGGTGTATCATGAGCTGTGCCAGAGAAGGTATGAATACAGGAACTGCCGAAAAAGATTCTATTGACTTGACGGCGGCATATCGTATGCCGCTTTGTCAAGGGGTGGACGAATAGACGAGGATGTGGTAAAATAATCCTCGTAGTGTGGGGAGCTATAAAGAAAACTGCCTGTAAAGGCAAGATATCGGTGTATTACATGTACACTTGATATTGGGAAAGGGGAGAAGATGAACCGTAATAATATTATATTCATTGGAATGCCTGCTGTGGGCAAAAGTACGATAGGCGTAATAGTCGCAAAGCGGTTGGGGTACAGATTCATTGATACGGACATCCTGATACAGGAAGAAGAAGGAAAGCTGCTGAAAGAGATCATCAAGGAAAAAGGGATTGATGGATTTTTAGAAGTGGAAGACCGTATCAATGCGAGAGTGCAGACGAAGAGAACGGTGATCTCCCCGGGGGGGAGTGTCATATATTGCGAAAATGCAATGAGACATTATAAAGAAATCGGGAAGATCGTATATTTGAAAGCGTCTTTTGAGACACTAAACAGACGGATCCATAATGCAAGGAGCAGAGGAATAGTCTTGAGAGAGAGTCAGTCTCTGAGGGATCTATATGATGAGAGGACTGTGCTTTTTGAAAAATACGCAGACATTACTGTCTGTGAGGATGGACTGAAATTGGAAGATACCATCCGGAAAGTCTTAGAAAAACTCGGAGCAGAGTAAGTTTATCGGGGTCTGTAAGAGTGGGGATTACAGGCAAATATTACGAAAGGATTAAGTATTTCTTAAAAAATATTTTACAAATTTGAAATATGTGGTATAATATCCACGCAGGCAATGAGCTGTGCCAAAATCAGAAGAAACAAATCGGCTGCAGTCAGACGGATTTGTTTGTTATGATTTTGATAGGGCGAAGCCCGTGACAGAAAACGAAGTTTTCTGTTGCACAGCGAAAAATAGAGCCAAAATCAGAAGAAACAAATCATGATTTGATAGGGCGAAGACCATGACAGAAAACGAAGTTTTCTGCTGCATAGTAAAAAAATAAAGTTAAAATCCAGAGATTACCGAGTTTATATTTCGTAAGAAGTACAGATAATAGGATTATCATATAGATAGATGAGAGTATTAAATAATTAGACATTGAGGTGCAACATGGAACAATATATTATAAAGGGCGGACATCCACTTGTCGGAGAAGTAGAGATAGGCGGAGCTAAGAATGCCGCACTGGCGATTCTTGCCGCCGCCATTATGACGGATGATACAGTATTGGTAGATAATGTGCCGGATGTGAACGATATTAATGTATTGCTGGATGCGATCTCAGGCATCGGCGCCAATATACACCGGGTAGACCGCCACACGGTTAAGGTAAATGGAAAGAATATCAGCAGTGTTGACATAGAATATGATTATATTAAGAAGATTCGGGCGTCTTATTACCTTCTTGGAGCTCTGCTTGGGAAGTATAAGCATGCGGAAGTGGCGCTTCCGGGCGGATGCAATATCGGCAGCAGGCCGATTGACCAGCATCTTAAAGGATTCCGTGCCCTAGGAGCCTATGTATCGATTGAACACGGAAAGATTATAGCGGAAGCGGACCGGCTGATCGGCAAGCATATTTATTTTGACGTAGTCAGCGTAGGCGCGACGATTAATGTAATGATGGCGGCGACGATGGCAGAGGGGCTGACCATCATGGAGAATGTGGCGAAGGAGCCTCATGTGGTAGACGTCGCAAATTTCCTGAACAGTATGGGAGCGAATATCAGAGGCGCAGGAACAGACGTGATTAAGATCCGCGGTGTGCAGCATCTGCACCGTACAGAATATTCTGTAATCCCGGATCAGATTGAAGCAGGGACGTTCATGTTCGCGGCAGCGGCTACAAGAGGCGACGTTACGGTGCTGAATGTGATTCCGAAGCATCTGGAGGCTACGGTTGCGAAGCTGACGGAGATCGGCTGTGAAGTGGAGGAATTTGACGACGCCGTACGTGTGGTTTCCAAGGGGGGCTTAAGATGTACGCATGTTAAGACTCTGCCTTATCCGGGTTTTCCTACGGATATGCAGCCTCAGATAGGTGTTACGCTGGCTCTGTGCAAAGGGACAAGTACGATTACGGAGAGTATCTTCGAGAATCGGTTCAAATATCTGGATGAACTTGCAAGAATGGGAGCAAATATTAAGATAGAAGGCAATTCCGCGACGATAGAAGGAGTCAGACGATTCTCAGGCGCAAGGGTGAGCGCGCCGGATCTGCGGGCGGGAGCGGCGCTCTGTATTGCAGGGCTTGCTACCGACGGGATTACCATTGTGGATGATATCGTATATATTCAGAGAGGATATGAACGGTTCGAGGAGAAATTGCGTAGTATCGGCGCTATCATAGAGAAGGTAAATTCCGAGAAGGAGATAAAGAAGTTCCAGTTGAAGGTGGGATAGTGCGTCATTGTGCGAAGATAACTTGTTTTGATGTGAATGGAGATGTTTTGGCATCTCCGTTTTTTATTGTAAAAAGATACGTAATATCGTATAATAAAAACTATATTATGAAATTTGATGATGTACTAATGCAGAGCAAAATTCAAAAATAGAAGCAGAGGAAGAGAACGGGCAGATGTCTGAGAAGAGTGGGAAGAAAAGAAAATTAATGAAAAAGAAAATTAATGATAAGAAAACTAATGATAAGAAAACTAATGATAAGAAAACCAATGATAAGAGAACTAATGATAAGAAAGCTGATAAGGAAATAAAAAGAAATGTGGCAGCACGGATATTTTTGCTGGCGGCTCCTTTTTTATGTGGCGGTTTCTATGAATGGGCGTCGTGCCTGTTCTTAGTTATCTTGACAGGATATCTCCTGTATTTATTAAAACAATCAGGCACAGTGGCAGTCAAGATGAATTTGACAGGCTTTTCTGTATTCGTGATGGTAATATCGTATGGTGTGAGTATGCTCTGGGCGGTTGACCGCGGAATGGCTGTCCTGGGATTCGTAAAATTCCTTCCGCTGCTTTTGTTTCTGGTGATTATTATGCAGATTCGAGAGGGAAAGGATGAACTTCTGGATACGGTTCCTTTAGCAGGCTGCTTCATGACGGTGTTATCTCTTGGATTGGGACAGATTCCTTTATGGAGGGATTATTTTTGGGTAAATAAGAGGCTTGCCGGATTCTTTCAATATCCGAATTCATTTGGACTGTTCCTGGTTGCGGGGGTGGTCATTTTAGCAGGGAAGGATGTATGGAACAGGCGGCAGATTATCAGTATCATAGTCCTGTTATCCGGTATTGTACTGACCGGAAGCCGGACGTCTTTCTTTATATTGCTGGCGGTACTGGCAGGTTATACGGTCTTTCATAAGAATTCCGGGCTTCGGAAGATATTATTGCTGTTGATGGCAGGGCTGGCGGCGCTGACAGGATTATATGTGTTGCTGACGGGAAATGTATCGAATGTGGGGCGGTATATGACGTCATTTACGAATACGAGTACATTCTTGGGGCGCCTGCTTTATTTTAAGGATGCCCTGCCGGTGATCCTGCGGCATCCGCTGGGGCTTGGCTATATGGGATATTATTATCTGCAGGGTTCATTCCAGACAGGAGTGTATTCCGTGCTCCATATCCATAATGAATTGCTTCAGGTTTTTCTGGATGTGGGATGGATTCCGGCGGTGCTTTTGGCTGTAGCTGTCGTGAAGAGCTTTCTGACAAAGCAGACGGGATTGACCAGGCGTATGCTTCTTTTCGCGGTATCGGTACATTGTATGTTTGATTTTGACCTGCAGTTCATAGCGGTCGGGTTCGTGCTGTTATTGGCGATGGATACGGAAAGCGGTGATGAGAGAAGGATTGCTTCAAAAGTCTGGATTCCGGCGGCTGCAGGTATCCTGATGGGAGTCAGTTGTTGGTTCGGGATTGTATCCGGATTCTATCGGTGCGGAGAATATGAGACGGCGGCGGCTCTCTATCCGGGGTGTACCGACGCATGGCTTAAGATGCTTCCCAGGGCAAAGGACGAGGAAGAGATGGGACGGCTGGCGGACAATATTCTGGAATTGAATCAGTCGGCGTCACTGGCTTATAGTGCGAAAGCCCGGCTTGCATACGCAGAGGGTGATTTCGAGAGTATGATTGAGTATAAGCAGAAAGCCATCGCGTTAGCGAGGTATGAGCCGGAGGAATATCTGGATTACTTTGATATGCTGTATGTGGGCGTACAGCTCTATGAACAGGCGGGGGATAAAGAAAGCGCAGAATTCTGCCGGCAGAAGCTTCTTGAGATTCCGGAAATGATGGAGGAGGTATTGGATGAGACGGATGAACTGGCTTATAAGATTAAAGATAAGCCGGATCTTGTGCTGCCGGAGGAATATCAGGAAATGCTGCTTTTTATGGAATTGTAAATTATAAATTATAATTTATAATTTAGTATAAGAGGCTGCCGGGAAACAGCATTTCCCGGCAGCCCGTGCTCTGGCAGGATGGAGTACCAGTACAGCATTGCATTATTGTTTATTTGTCAGCCATCTGCTTTTCCAGTTCAATTTTGTTTCGATGAGCCAGTTTCCTTAGAGGTTTATTTCCTGGCAACGATTAAGAAGCGATGAACCGTTCCCTTGATTTCTTCCTTGTCCTCGATTATTTTCTGCATATTCAACAGCCGTTCAAAACATTTATCGACAGAGAAATCTGGAAACTCCCATTCAATAATATGTGCAAACCACACAAAGGCGCCGACATCAAAGAAGCGAATCGGCCGATATGCCTCCTGTGCACCGATGATATGGAATCCGGTTTCTTCAAATACCCTTCTCTGCTCTTTGAGATTCAGATGCGGAAAAGGCTTTGGAGTTCCCGGAAGTACCATTTCGACCAGATCTCGTTCATTGTCGCCTCCGACCTGCTCTGTAACAAAGATTCCGCCCTTTTTTAACAGCCGGTACAGTTCTCCTGCGTCAAAACTTCCATGTCTGTTAATGATCATATCGAATGTTTCATCTTCATAAGGAATCGCAGAAGGAGTATTACATTCTTTAAAATGAATTCCCAGAGGTAGCAACCTTTCTTTGCATAATTGTACATTCGGTTTATATCCTTCGGTTGCCGATGTTTTATCAAAAGGATGCTCCAGAGATAACAAGAATTCGCCTCCGCCGGTATCGTAATCCAGGAGGTTACAATCATCGTTTAAATACTGTTTTACGATCTCTTTGTAATCCCATGGCAGATCATGTTCTTCATCATATCTTTCGTGAATATGTGAAAAGTCCCATCCTTTGATGTGTGCTGTACTTTCTTCTTTTTTCCAGATTAGTTTTAATTCTTCTTTGTTCATATAAACTGCTTCCTTTCAATTTATTCTTTCGATTTGTAGTATTTAATTGATCGGTGCAGTCCCTGACAACATAAGTTGAGACAATTTATTAACCTCGATGCAATCTGCTGTCAGTCTTAAAACTGCACCGAGTAGTTAATTCGTTTTGTCATCTCTGACCTCCATAAATATTAGTTGAAAGTTAAATACCAGCTTTGCAATAAAAATAAAGCCGGTATTGCACATTAGTAAAATGTATTTTACCAAGTACGTCCGCCAAGTTTCTTAAACTCTCCGACAGTGGCTACATGAGAATTCATTCCGCCGTCAACGGTCATGATCTGTCCTGTCACAAATTCGCTTTCATCGGAGGCAAGGTATACGCATAAGTTAGCGATATCGGCCGGTTTTCCATAGCGTGTAACACAGATATTATTTAGGAAAATATCTTTCAGCGCCTGTGGAACATATGCGTCATTCTGCGGTGTTACGATCAGGCCCGGACGGACGCAGTTACATCTGATTCCCTGCTTGCCATACTGAAGCGCTACGCTTTTTGTAAGCATGTCTACGCCTGCTTTTGCGGATGCGTATGCCGTTGCGCCAAGGTCTCCGCCGCAGGATGCCATAGATCCGATATTAACGATGGAACCGCCGTGTTCTTGAATGTATGGCAGTAAAGTCTTTATCATGAAGAAAGTTCCTCTGAGGTCTGTCTGGAAGATATTATCCCACATCTCCAGAGTCACTTCATCAACTCTTCCGTCCGGAAGTCCCACATTTGACGCGTTGTTGATCAGGATATCAATCTTTCCGTATTTTTCAACGGTATCTTTAAACAACTGTTCTATACTCTCTGGTTTCGTCAGATCCAGAAACAGGTATGTTGCTTCGCCTCCGGCTTCCCGGATTTCATTAGCTACTTCCTCGCCTTTTTCACGGCGTCTTCCGCACACGATTACGCTTGCGCCTTCCGCACCGAATAACTTTGCTGTACCCAGTCCGATTCCGCTTGTGGATCCGGTTACGATTGCTACTTTGTTTTTCAATCTGTCCATAATTTTTTTCTCCATTTTCTGATTTTTTTCTCGATTTTGCTACTATTTTCAGTTTAGTTGAAATTATAGGGGATGTCAAGCTGGAATCAGTATTTATCTATGATAAACGTAGTTACATGTTCATTCGTCCAGTCAAAAAAATTAAATATATAACAATCCCGTGCTATAATAAGGAACGGGAAACTAAAGAGCAAAGGCGGCTTACCCTCTTCTCTCAAAATTGAAAATTATTTCTGAAATAATCATTGAAAAATAATTCGATAAAGCGTATAATATTAACGATATATAATAATATAATAATAAAATAACTGACAGAGAAGGAGAGTTTGAAAGATGAAGAGGAAATGGATGGCCGTCCTGCTGGCAGTAAACCTTGTGCTGTCTGGCAGTACACTGGCATTTGCGGCAGAGACGGACGGAAGTTCACTGGAAACTCCGGCGGTGGATGCTTCTGAGACAGGAACAAAGGACAAGTCTGCAGGAAATGAGACAGGGACAGGCAGTTCGGATATGACAGGTGAAGCGGATAACGGCAGTAATATTAAGGCGGCAAAAACAGTTTTGCAGAATGCCGGAACGGAGAATGGAGCCGGGACAGATGAGGAAGACGCGGAAAAAAGCAGCGGAGCAGACGAGACAAAAGAAGTGAATACATTGGCAGAAGAAGACGATAATGCCAGAACAGGGGATTCAGCCGAAGCGTCAGGGACTCTGTCGAATGGTATTACCTGGGAATTGGCAGACGGAGTGCTGACAGTTTCCGGAAGCGGAGTACCGGGTCAGGAGTTGGGAGAGTCTGTAGGAGATTCACAGGTAGATCAGATTACTTCCGTGAAGATTGAAGAAGGAATTACAGGGATCGGCTACGGTGCGTTTTGGTACTTTGAAAATCTGACAGAGGTATCAATTCCGGGTAGTGTAAAAGAAATAGGAGCCTATGCATTTCACGGGTGTTTGAATCTGAAAAAAGTTTCGATTCCGGATGGGGTTACAGAAATTGGATTTGGAGCTTTCTGGGGGTGCGCAAGTTTGCCAGAAGTTTTGCTCCCGAATAGCCTGATAAGAATGAATAACTATGCATTTGCCGGTTGTGCAAGTCTTACGAAGGTTGCGATTCCAACCAGTGTAAATGAAATTGGAGATCTTGCGTTTAATGGATGTACTGGTTTAACAGAAGTATCAATTCCAGGGAGTATAACGAAGATCAGCGCGTCTGCATTCCGGGGATGTGAAAATCTTGCGAATATAACAATCCCGAAAGGAGTTACCGCAATCGAGTATAAAGCGTTTGAGGGATGTAAGAGTCTCCTGGAAGTAACGATTCCGAGTAATGTAAAGACAATGGGGCATGGCGCTTTCGCGAATTGTACCGGGCTTGACAGTGTAATATTCGAAGGGGACGCTCCTGAGATTGCCAAAGACAGGGCAACTGAAGAACCATTCCAGAATGTGACTGCCATAGCAAAGCATCCCAGCGGAAATTCAACATGGACATCGGAAGTAAGGAAAGCTCTTGGATCGAAGCTGGCATGGGAGTTTGCGTCGTCGCCTAAGGAGCCGGCGGGCACGACGTCGCCAAAGAAGGAGGTTTTGAGGATTGTTCCGGAAGTAACGGATTATACCTATGTCATTGGCAGCGGTGATGGGGCGACGATTAAATGTACGGGAGAGCTTAAGGATTTCGTAAGCGCGTATATGGACGGCGTCGAAGTGGACAGAAGTAATTATACGCTGAGAGAAGGCTCAACCATCCTTACTTTTACATCGAAATACTTAGACACACTCTCCGTCGGAAAGCATAAAGTTACATTAAAATATACCTACGCTTCTATTGATACGGAACTGAACATACTGGAAAGATCAAGTGCATCAGGTTCGGTAAGCGATACGGCAGCAAACGGAGCCGCCGGAAATGGAGTTGCCGGAAACAGCGCAGCTTCCGGGAACGGAACGAATACCTCCGGAAGGACAGGCGCTCCGAAGACAGGAGACGAGGCGCCGGTATTACCATGGGTGGTGATCTCTGTATTGGCTGTAGGTATCTGCGTGACGGTTGCGTCAAAGAAAAGATGTTTATTTTTTTATTCTTAAATGATATCAGACGAATCATACATACAATTTATACCGATAAATCCCCCGGCTGTGCTGCAATACAGCCGGGGGATATGTTTTTTCTTTTATAGTGCCAAAGCGTCCGCCAGATTGTTTACAAGGCCAGATTTTGATTATACAATAATCAACGAAATAGGTTGTTTCCTGGCTAGAATTTGCATATAATGTAAGTTGAAATGAGGTGCATATAGAGAGCGAAATACACCCTATGTACAAACATAAGCTTTGTGCATAGGCGATAAGGAATGATTTTATGAAAGTGATTGCAATAGCAGCCGTAACAGCAGGTGGAAAGACAACAACAGTGAATGCAATAAAAAAGCAGTTATCCTATGTGAAGTCTTTGCATTTTGATGACTATGTTTTTGAAGGAGAAGTTGACAATTTTTATCAATGGGTACTCGATGGCGCTGATTATAATGTCTGGAATCTTGAACCGTTGGCAAAGGATATTTTAAGAGTTAAAAATAATGGGAACTGTGATTATTTAATTCTTGATTATCCCTTTGCCTATTGTCATGAGCAAATTAGAAAGTATATAGATGTAGCTTTTTTTATTGATACACCTCTGGATATAGCGTTGGCAAGAAGAATTCTAAGAGATATGGGTAATGCATCTGGTAAGGACATTAGAAAAGACTTAACAAGATATTTAAAATATGCAAGGATTGCATTTGTCCAAATGCAAAAGGATATATTACCATCTTCAGATTATGTAATAGACGGTACAATGAGTACAGAGTATATTGCTAAGGAAATTATTAATATCATTATATAATAATTAGTCGTTATTATTATACTGGTATTGATAGGAATCGGATATGGCGTCAGGAGGTGTAAATCGTGAAAAAAGTATTTAATGTGAGCGCAGACTGCAAACCCAATCTGCATTATATGGTTGATATCAGCGAACGTCTTCAAAAGATAAAAAGCCTGATTGACCGGGGAGAATATTTCACAATTAACCGAGCCAGACAATATGGGAAAACAACTACTCTTCGTGCATTAAAGAAGTATCTGCAGGAAGAATATCTTGTAATCAGTCTTGACTTCCAGAAACTGGATACGGCAAAGTTCCAGAACGGGAATATCTTTTCTTTGGCATTTGCGTCATATTTTTCCAGGATGATGAGGAAGGAATGTACAGGCGGTTCCGGCGAAATGAACGTGGAATTGGAAAGGCTGGATAGAATTGTCGATGACCGGCCGGAAAGCTTCTCTTTGTTTGATTTGTTTGGATATCTCAGCCAGATTTGCGAGATATCAGATAAGCCGATTGTGCTGATGATTGATGAAGTAGACAGCGCGGCGGATAATCAGGTGTTTTTAGATTTTCTTGCTCAGCTTAGAAGTTACTATATTGACAGGGATGAACTGTCTATTTTCCGCTCTGTGATTTTGGCAGGGGTATATGACATCAAGAGCCTGAAAGTGAGATTTCGATCAGATGAGGAGCATAAGACGAACAGCCCGTGGAATATTGCGGCGGATTTTGATATTGATATGAGCCTTTCGGAACAGGGTATTACCGGTATGCTGAGCGACTATGAGCGAGACTACCATACGGGTATGGACAGGCAGGAGCTGGCGTCGTTGATCTATGAGTATACATCTGGATATCCGTTTCTTGTCTCTCGTATTTGTAAGCTGATTGACGAAAAGATTGCGGGCAGTCCTGAATTTCCTGATGGGGAAGTGGCCTGGACCAGGGAGGGATTCCTGGCGGCGGTGAGACTGCTTTTGTCGGAAGAAAATACATTGTTTGAATCTCTGGATAATAAGCTGATAGACTTTCCGGAATTAAAGAAGATGCTGAAAGAGTTATTGTTAAAGGGAAGGACAACGGAATATATTCCGGGGGACATAGGAATCCGGATGGCTGTTATGTTTGGGTTTGTTGTATTGAATAACGGAATCGCTGCTGTTTCCAACCGTATCTTTGAGATACGGCTCTATAATGGTTTTCTGGCAGAGGAGGCAAGGAATCTGGAGATATCGGAGATTGCAGCGGAAGAGAAGAATCAATTTATAGTAAATGGGTTCTTGGATATGGAGTTGATAATTCAGAGATTTGTAAGTCATTATACGGAAATTTTTGGTGATTATAATGAAAAGTTCCTGGAAGATAATGGGCGCAGTATTTTTCTGCTTTATTTAAAACCGATCATCAATGGGACAGGGAATTACTATATTGAGGCCAGGACGAGGACAAAGCGGCGTACAGATCTGATCATTGATTTCAGGGGCAGGCAGTATATTATTGAACTTAAAATATGGCATGGCGAGGAGTATAACCGGCGCGGTGAAGAACAGGTGATGGAGTATCTGGATGCATATCAATTGAAACGAGGATATATGGTCAGTTTTAATTTTAATAAGAAGAAACAGCCGGGCGTGAGAAAGATTATGTTTGGAGATAAAGTCTTGATCGAAGCCGTTGTCTGATATATTACGACAGGAGATATACGGTTTTAAGGCAAGAATACGGGGCTGTCGGGAAATGTTTGTACATTTTTCGACAGCCCCGTATTCTTTTGGGAAGAAAATATTGCAGAATAATGTATAATATCGTATAATAATAACGATAACACGTTAATGTTTTGTACAGGAGAGTGAGATGTCACAGATCATTGGCTCAACATATGAAATAATTGGGAAACTGGGCGCCGGGGGCGGCGGGAACGTCTATCTGGCATGGCATCTTCGTCTGAAGAAGAAGGTTGTCCTTAAGATTGACAAGCGCAGACTGTCCACCAGGCAGGATTTTCTGCGGCGGGAGGTTGACATCCTAAAAGAACTGAATCATCCGTATATTCCGAAAGTATATGATTTCTTTGTAGAGGGTGAAGCGGTCTATACGGTGATTGAGTACATAGAGGGAGAGAGCCTCGATAAAGCGTTAAAAAGAGGAGAGAGATTCTCTCAGGCGCAGGTGGTCAGGTGGGCGGTTCAGCTTCTTGACGCGCTTTCTTATCTCCACAGTCCGGTACATGGGACTCCGCCGAAAGGATATGTCCACAGTGATATCAAGCCGGCGAACCTGATGCGGACACAGGATGGCAACATCTGCCTGATTGATTTCAATATAGCGCTTGCTCTTGGCGAAGAGGGTGTGATCGGGTGCAGTGTAGGATATGCGTCTCCGGAACATTACGGGTTTGACTTCTCGTTCCAATACGGAGGAGAAGACGGCAGTCAGACGGACGGAAGAGAAGAAAGAGGATACAGCGGGCGATCCGAAGAGGAAGAGGAAGAAGACGATGCGGTGACATTGACTATGATGGGTTCAGACGGAGCTTCAGGCATGCAGGGCGCCTCGGGAATCCACGGATTGTCAAGTGTGTGGAACGCGTCGGATATATCGGGGTCCTCCGGCATGGCGGGGAAGCGGCTGGTGACACCGGACGTAAGGTCAGATATCTACAGTGTGGGCGCCACGTTATATCATCTTCTCGGCGGGGTGCGGCCGTCGAAAAATGCGGCGGATGTTGTACCGCTGTCGGATAAGACGGTCAATCCCCAGATCATCCGGATTATCGCCAGGGCTATGAGGCCGAATCCGGGATTCCGTTATCAGACTGCCGATGAGATGAAGCAGGCATTCCTGGATCTGCGTAAAGATGATCCCCGTATGTGCAGATGGCGCAAATTGCGGCGTGCTGCGGCGATCGTGTTTCCGGCAGTATTCTTGATGGGCGGAATTACCGCATTTGCGGGACTCAAGAGAATGCAGTCCATGGAGAAATGGCTGAAGCTTACGGAATATGCCCAGACTGCTCTGGACCAGGGAGATGTGGAAGAAGCAAAAGGATATGTAAAGACAGTGTTGTCGGAATCCGCGGACCAATGGATGCCGGAGCATGTACCCGGAATTCAGAGAGTACTTACAGAAACAGCAGGCGTATATGACCTGTCTGACGGATATAAGATATATAAGACGGCAGAACTTCCTTCGGCGCCGCTCTATATGACGATATCGCCGGAAGGAGAGAGTGCGGCGGCTCTGTGCGGGAGGGATGTGGTCGTTTTTGATACAAAGAGCGGGGATGTAATGACGAAACTTCCGGTAGAACCGTCTGCCATATCGCAGATACGGTATCTGGATGGACATACGATTCTGTATGCGGGAGAAGGAGGGCTTAAAGCCTATGACATTCTGGAAGAAACCGAATTGTGGACAGGGGATATCGCTGCATCCATCTGCATATCCGGGGACGGAAAGACCGCGGCAGGAATCAAGGAAGGGGATACGTACGCTTCCGTGTATGATACGGAGACGGGCGCGGTGAAGTGTAAGGTTGATTTTGTAGGGAAGAGTCAGAATATTGGCATAAAGGATAATCTGTTTACCTTGAATCATGACGGTTCAAAGCTGGCGGTAAGTTTCCGGGACGGGCTGCTTGGCATCTATGATCTGGCTCATGCGAAGGAAGGGACGGGCGCGGTGCAAGATGAGTGGACTTACTTCTATGTGGATGAAAAGTATGGACATTACGAGGGAGGGTTTTCCGGAGATTATCTTGCGTTTGCGGCATACGGACAGGAAGGAGCGTCATTCTCGGTCATTGATGCGGTAAAGGAAGAAGAAGCGGGAGGTTTTCAGGCGGATACGGACGTCAAAGTACAGGCGGATGAGAGCGGAATCTATGTCGCGGCGGATAACGTTCTTGTGAAAATAGATCCGGTTACGGGAGAGCAGACGCTGCTGGCTGCCGCAGACGAGAATATTCTTCGTTTTGCAGTGAAAGATATGCATACAGCGGCGGCTTCGGAGAAAGAGGTATATTTCTTTGACGAAAACGCGCGGATGACGTCTCACTATAAGAAGGAATATGTAAGCGACCTGATCGGTCTGTCAGGCGGTATGGCTGTGGTCGGGAGTATGGACAGCCCCGTGGTCAGGATCATGCGGTATGAGGAACATCCGGAAGCGGAAATTTTCTCTTACGATCCGGAGTATCAGCACGATGAGGCGAGAATCAGCGGGGACAAAGAGACGGCGATGCTGTATTCTTATAAGCATTTCCGGATATATGGAAAAGACGGAACATTGGCGGCGGAAGAAGAGATCCCGGATTCAGACCGGGTGACAGATCAGCAGTTTATCCGGGAGAAAGAGGAATCCTATCTGGAAGTTATTTACGATGATGGAAGAATATCGGATTACTCTGCGTGCAGCGGGGAACTGCTCCGTGAAAAGGCAGACGGAGGAGAAGGGAAAGAAGAATCAGGCAATGAATCAGACAATGAATCAGACGAGGAATTAGACGAGGAATTTGTCATAGACAACTTCCGGATCGAATCCCCGCTCCACGGAACGCCGGTTGTATATGATAATAAGACGGGAAAAGAGATCGCGCGGTTGGAAGAAGAAACCTATCTGACGGATGTGGTGAAGGCCGGCGATTACCTGATTGCCCGGTATACGGAGGTGGACGGCCATTGTTACGGGCAGTTGCTTAACCGGGAATTTGAAGTGCTGGCCAGTCTGCCGTATCTCAGCGATGTGTTGGGGGAGACTCTGATATTTGATTACCCGGCGGGGAGTATACGGGAATCCAGAATCTATGGTATAAAAGAAATAACCGATATAGCCTGTGATTAATCAATTCGGTCCCTTTGCGGATTCGAATGAAAAATGAGATATGCAGGTCAAGATCATCCTGAGCATTCATATGTGCAAAGAGAAACGATCCTGGCCTGCGTATACAGACAGTCTGAGTTTACTTTTCCTCTAAAGAATATATATCAGAGGACCGATGCAGCATACTTGCCCATACGGAACTTTTTATAGAAGTTCCAGAAAATGAAGTAATGAATCGTACTGCTCAGGATTCAGCCTGGCGGCACACAGAAGCAGTTTCCTCTGTTGGTCGGTAAGATGTGTAGCATTTTCATGATCTTCCAGAAAGAATTGAGAAAGAGTAATTCCGAAGGCATCACAGATCTTTTCAAGAGAAGGGATTGACGGAAGCATGTTCTTGCGGTACCAGGAAGAGATGGTGGATTGTGTAAGTCCTGATCTTTCCGCCAACTGATATTCTGACCAATTTCGTTCCAGACGGTATTGTGTAATCTTATCCAGGATTTCCATAATAATGTATCACCTCCAAAAATAGTTGAATAGTTGCGTATTTGTTAATTATAAAAGGATTCGTATTGCAACTTACTACGATAAACCGTATAATAATAACTATAATTAAAAGTAAAAAAGGAGCACGAAAAATGAAGATAAAGGTGGCTGTTTTAGATTCTGATTTAGAATTTTTAAACAGGCTGACGAAAATATTTCAGCAGAAATATGCGGACAGAATCAGTCTGTCCATATTTTCGAATGAAGATACATTATACCAGAATCAAAGAAATAATCCGGCGGATATTGTGCTGCTTGAACAGACGATGAAGACAGCGGCTGATAAGATGCCGGACAAAGCCGCAGTCGGATACCTTAGCGACATGCCGGATGCGGATATGATAGACGGAATCCCGGCGATCTGCAAATATCAGAAAGCAGAAGAGCTCTACCGGATGATGCTGAACCTGTATGCGGAAAAAGCATCTGATATAAAGCTCAGGGCAAAGAAAGCAGGCGATATAAAGGTCGTTCTGTTCACGTCTGTGCAGGGAGGGTGTGGGACCTCGACGGCGGCAGCGGCATATGCGCTGAGAAGGGTATCCGTAAAGAAGGTATTCTATCTGAATCTGGAGAAATTCGGAGATTCGAACCTGTATTTTCAGGGGGAAGGTAATTTAAGCTTTTCGGATATCATCTATTCCTTAAAGAGCAGGAAAGGGAATCTTGCCATTAAGCTCGAAAGCGTGACCCGAACGGATCCTTCAGGGGTGGATTTCCTTCACACGTGTAAAAATGCCTATGATATGTCCGAGCTGACGGATGAGGAAGCAGGAATATTGATACAAGAGATTATGCAGAGCGGCAAATATGAAGAGATCGTGATAGACATTTCCGGAGATATGACAGAGCGTATGTCCATGCTGATGAAAGATTACGCGGATAAGATCGTATACGTCGCGGATGGAAGCCGGACAGGAAACGGCAAATTTGAGCGCTTTTGTGAAACAGTCCGGGTGATAGAGCAGAGACAGAATGCAGAGATTCTGGATAAGACTTGTCTTCTGTATAATAGATTCAGCTCCAGGAACGGCGTCCAGCTTACCGAGGCGGCTGTTCCGGTGCTGGGAGGGCTTCATCGGGTCGAAGGGCTGAATGAGAGGGAATTAGCCGAGGAAATCGCAGGAAAAGATATAATGGAAAGAATCTGATGAAGGAGCGGATATGTTGAGGCGGCTGCGCAGGAAGACATAATCGGGAGGATCTGATGACTGAGGAAAGAAAATCAGGCATTGTAAGAAAATTAAAGAAGAGTATCTTTGAAAAGTATGATCTGAACCGGGTGGATAACGACGAATTGGAAGAGGTTATCAAGCTGTTGATTATCGAAGAGATTCGGGACGAATACATCACCATTGAGGAACGGATAGACATTACAGAGCGCATCTATGATTCCATCCGCGGGCTGGGAATCCTGGATTCGATCATGAAGGACGAGAAGATCACAGAAGTTATGATCAACGGGCCGAATGATATATTTGTGGAAAAGGACGGCACGTTATATAAGATTGAGCAGACGTTCGACGACGAGCGGCAGTTAGAGGATATCATTCAGAAGATCGTAGGACAGGCGGGCAGGGAGGTCAATCAGGCGAACCCTATCGTAGACACCAGGCTGCCGAACGGCTCCCGTGTGAATGTGGTTCTCCCGCCCATCTCGTTAAACGGAGCCACGGTCACGATCCGGAAATTCTCCAAGACACCTATGACGATCCGGCAGTTGCTGAAGTATGGTTCGATTACGCCGGAGGTCGCCCATGTACTGGAGCTTCTGGTCAAAGCGAAATATAATATTTTCATATCGGGAGGGACAGGCTCCGGAAAGACGACATTCCTGAATGCGGTATCTCATTATATTCCCCATGACGAGCGTGTGATCACGATAGAAGACTCGGCGGAGCTGCAGATCGAGGGGATCGACAATCTGGTAAGGATGGAGACGAGGAATGCGAACGCCTCGGGAAGCGGGGCGGTGACGATCCGGGATCTGATCAAATCCTCTCTGCGTATGAGGCCGGAGAGGATCGTGGTAGGAGAGGTGAGAGGCGGAGAAGCATTGGACATGCTTCAGGCCATGAATACCGGGCATGACGGTTCTTTAAGTACAGGACATGCCAATAGTACGAGGGATATGTTAAGCCGTCTGGAAACCATGGTGCTTCAAGGGTCCGAGGGACTTCCGCTGGAAGCGATCCGTCAGCAGATCGCCTCAGCGGTGGATATCATTATCCATCTGTCGAGGCTTCGGGATAAGACGAGAAGGACGATGGAGATCAGCGAGATCCTTGACTATGAGGACGGAAAGATCCAGGTAAATCCCATCTACCGGTTTATAGAGGATGAGAATTCTACGTTGGAGAAGGTATCCGGGAAATTGACTCGGACAAAGAATCCTTTCAAAAATGATTATAAATTAAAAATTGCGGGAATCTATGAGACTATCTAAGGAACTGTATATAAATATAGTAAATTCAATATGTTTCAGACGGTTATCGTGCGGACGGCACACAGGAAGATGAGGATATTTAAAATATGTTTTTTAAGAAGAAGAAAAAAGAAGAATACGTGGAGCTGCGGGGGATACTGGGCAATGGTAAGGATTATCATGTCTACCATATGACAAAAGCAGATTTTCTGGCGGCAGGGGTGTTGGGCTTTGCGTTGGCGGCGGTGGTATTGTTTGCCTTCTTTAACAGCGCTCCGGTATCTGTGATCGGCGGAATCGTGTGTGCGAAGGCATGTCCGAAGTATTACCGTGAGTATAAGAAAAAGAAGCAGTTGAACGAGCTGCGGACACAGTTCAAGGATCTGTTGGAATCGCTGACCTCGTCATATTCCGCCGGACAGAATACGGTGGAGGCATTCGGCGACGCGGTGAACGATATGACGTCCATCTATGGAGAAGGCGCGGATATTGTGAAGGAAGTACAGATTATCAGTACGGGACTACAGAACAATATTAATATAGAAGAATTACTGTTGGATTTTGCTAACCGGAGCAGCCTGGACGATGTGATGAGCTTCGCGAATGTGTTCGAGATCTGCAACCGACAGGGCAGCGACCTTAAGAGGATCGTATCGGACACCCGGGAGATTATTAATGACAAGATCGAGGTGGAGATGGAGATCGAGACGATGATCGCCGGATCAAAGAACGAATTGAATATCATGATGATCATGCCGGTTATTATAGTGGTGATGTTAAAAGGTCTGGGAAATACAATGGCAGGTGCGAATAACGCCGCGACGGTCTTCGTAAAGATTATCTGTATCGGAATCTTCGCGCTGGCATATGTAATAGGGCAGAAGATCATAGACATTAAGATATAGGGTATAGGGTGAATGAGAGATGGAAATGAGCAGATTGGTTATGCTGATCCTTGCGACGGCGCTGGTTCTGGCGTGGATTATACTGGCGACAAAGTATGAGAAAATGTATGCGGGAATGGTGCGTTCCATTGACCCGAAAGAATATAAGTATCCGGAATTATTCTGCGTGGGATTCGCTTTGATGAAATTCCTGAAGATCGACAGCAAGAGCAAGAGTGCAAGGAAAAGAATCAAGGAGATTGCCGAAGTGCAGGGGAAGCGGTATGCGGAGTATTATTTCTACGTGATCAACGCGGCGAAGTGGACCTATGGATTCACGGTACTGGTGTTATTGGAGATACTGGGCGCGCTGGCAGATTCTTCGATGGCCGTATGGATGGGAGCGGTTCTGTCGGCGCTGCTGATGTGGTATGTGGAAGAAGCGTTGAACGATAAGCTGGAGGCGCGCAGAGACGAACTTCTTGCGGATATGCCGCAGATGCTCTCGAAACTGACGCTGCTTGTTAATTCGGGTATGGTAGTGCGCGAAGCCTGGAAGAAAGTGGCATACGGCGGAGAGCGGGAGCTTTACAGAGAGATGCAGATGACGGTGCAGGAGATGCAGAACGGAATCTCAGAATTAGAGGCATACCGGAATTTCGCCGAGAGATGTTCCGTCAAGCAGATACGCAGGTTCGCGTCCACGATGATCCAGAATATGCAGAAGGGAAATGCGGAGATCTCGTATTTCTTAAGAGAGATGTCGGACGAGATGTGGGATGAGAAGAAGCATCTGGTAAAAAGGAAAGGCGAGGCGGCAAATTCAAAGCTGGTGCTGCCTACCACCATGATTTTCGTAGGGATACTGATCATGATTATGGTTCCGGCATTTTTGGGAATGAAGCTGTAAGCAAATGGGAAACCATTTGACTTAGATAAAATGTAAAAAGAAGGAGAAAGTACAATGAGAGAAAACTTAGAGAAAATGTATTGGGCATGGGAGACGAATGTAACGGAGAAGCTGGAAGACTGGTGTTATAACTGGAAATATAATTTCGCGGAAAAGTTTGTGAAGGATGAAGAAGGGGATACCAATATGGTTTCCATGATTGTGCTTATTGTAATTGTGATTGCGGTTGCGGCTATTTTTAAAGATAGGTTGGGACAAGTAGTAGAGGCTGCATTTGATAAATTAACTGATTTTATTGGTCAATAAGAATTCGGATACAATTATGTGAAATTTCTGCCATAAAAAGTGTTTCACAACAGGCAGACTCGAATGGAAAAGGACATGAAAAACAGAAAAAATGAAAAAGGCGCCGTCATGGTAGAAGCGACCATCTACATGCCTCTCGTACTCTGTACCGTGATGGCGCTGTTATATCTGGCTTTATTCAACATGCAGGAGTACATGCTGATGTACCAGGCGCAGCGTGCGGCGGCGGTTGTGTCCCGCGAAGAGGCGTATCTGGGATATGAAAAATTCGGCATGGGGGACGACAATGAGATTGATTTTGACTGGGGAGAGGGAAATGTCCCGTCTGACAGGGAAGTAACGGCCTATTATGAAGCTTACCATAACAGTATGAAGGCTTTGTACAGAGGGATTGGCAGACTATTCTCGGGAGGAGGCGCCCGGATGGATTATAGCGCCAGGTTCTCGGATGCGGCAAGAGAATCTGCTGTTATAGTGCTTGGAAATATCAGTAACCCTGAGATACAGGTAGACAGAGGCTTCCTGGGGACGGAGGTCAAGGTGACCATCAGGCATTCCCTTCCCGTGCCGGGAATTTTGAAGTATCTGAATTATGAAGGGGGAACGACCATCCGTGTCGCGGCTTACAGTTATTCCGTGAATCCCAGTGAATTCGTCAGAAATGTTGATCTGGCGGTGGACCTGGTCTCATACATCATGAAGAAGCTTGGACTTGGCAACAGCTACAGTGCATTTCTGGAAAAAACGAATAAGGTTCTTGATATGATACTTTGATGTACGGACAGATGCATGCCGGAGGACAGGCAGACAGCAGATTGACAGCAGATTGACGGTGGATGAACAGGAGGAAAGGCGTTGGAGATTTTTTATAGAAGGAAAGGAACGATATCGGTATTTTTGACGATCATACTGCTTCCTGTTCTGTTGCTGGGAGGAATGACGACGGATGCCTCGCGTATCTTTATGTCGAAGGTTGTGATCTCAGACGCCGGGGAGATGACGATGAACGCGGCTCTGGCTCAGTATAATGAAGATTTGCATGATGAATATGGATTATTGGTGATGGACCGGCCGCCGGAGGCCATGAAAAGCGAGTTGGAACAGTATTTTAACGGTTCGCTGAATGGTACGGGCATGCCGGGAGAGAGAGATTATGACAGGATTCTGGATCTGCTGACTAAGAAATTTGACGCCATCAACGTACTGGGTTCGGAGATATACCAGACGGAAGTGGAGAAGCAGCAGATTCTTGAATACATGAAATACAGGGCGCCGGTATGCCTGACAGAATTGGTGGTTGATAAGCTTAAGCAGTTAAAGGACACCAAAAAGAAGGCGGAGGCGATGAAAAAGCAGATGAAATTCGGCGAAGCCATGGAAGACTGCCATAACGAGTTCAAAAAAGCAAAAGAAGCATTGGATACGCTGGATGGAGTGATAAATCGCCTGCAGCCGCAGACGATCGAAAGAGAGTTGTCAGATACCAGGGATGAATACGAGGGGACTGTATCGAACGCGCTGCTGATGTGGGCGGCAACCCAGAGATACGACGACAGATTGTCGTCTTCATCGACCGGAGACATGAAAGCTTCAGTGGAGTCGTTTCTGGGGGTGGTGAAGGATGTCAATCTGTCGGCGCCGTGTACGGAAAGTTCTTTTCATGCTTATACCAGCAGTATGTATTATATGAACAGCATCAATGATATGGGAGGAATATCGAAGCTTTTAGAGAGAAGCGCTTCGACACAGGAAGGAGAAGAAGGATCTGGAGAAGAGGGCCAGGAGTCAGAATCAGAGACAGAGGAAGAAGAGGATGATTCCGCAGAGCTGGAAGCATTAGCAGACGCTTACAGGAGAGAAGCGGAGAGGATAGAGGTTTATCCGGAGCTGCTGCTTCAAACTGCGAGTCCCTGTATAGAAAAGCATCATACTGCATTAAAGGGATATTTGGACAGTGCGAATGGAGCCAAGGAGGCGGCGGAAGAAGCCTATGACAGATTAAAGAAAGTAAAGAAGGAATTAGAGAAGGCAAAAGCGGCATTTTCAGAATGGGATACGGCAAATGGGGAGTTAAAAAGCGCGGGACAGGATACGGGGAGCATGGATGAAGAGGTCAGTCATTACCGTGACTTTTTCTTTTCTTCCGACGGGACAGGCAATGCGGATTTTGAACAGATAGAGAGCCTGATGTCGGATGTGAAGGAAAACCAGCAGTATTTCCATAAATTGATGGAAGTGCTGAAGGGAGAAAAATTCTGGGATAAATCTATAGCCAAGGAGTCAGGAAGCGCCCAACTTGAGGAATATAAGAAAAAAGCTTTGAATTCTATATCAGGGCTTAATAAGAAGGACTGCGGTACTTGGTCGAGTTTGGTTAGAGTAAGGAAAGAATATATCAAGCAATATAATCACATGAATATATCCGAGGCGGGAAGTTCGATCGTGATCACGAACCATCCCTTCTATAAAAGGCTTCAGGAATACTGTAAAGAATCGGAGAAACAAGATTCCCAACAGGAACAGAATCAGGCGAACGACAGGCTGGAGCAAAGTAATCAGGCTGCTCAGGAGGCGGGCAGAGCCGACGAATATCCGACGTTCAAATGGTCTGAGGCAGGGGTTACACTTCCGTCTTCCGTGTTGGGCGGCGGCGCGTCTGAGGCGAAAGACCAATTGACAGGTCTGAATGCCAGGGGAGATGTAAATAATTCGTCCGCCAGAAAAGAGACGGCTAAGAAATTCACAGAATCCATAGAGGCGGCGACGACATTTCTGGGAAAGGTAGACGAGATCGTTACAAAAGGGCTGGAGAACCTGTATATCTCAGAATATGCCATGCAGATGTTTTCTTATTATACTGTGAATAAGAAAGACGGACAGGACAGGCCGCCGGAAGACATCATCAGTATCAGCGGGTACAGTCTTTCCGAGCACGCCGCTTATAAGGCAGAGTGCGAATATATCTTGTGGGGGAAGGATGATTCTCAGGCAAATATCCGGAATACGGTCATGATGATCTTCGGCATTCGGCTTCTGTTTAATTCTTTCTTTGCATTTACAGATAAGACGATCGGAAATAATGCGACGGCAATGGCAGAGTTGATTGCAGGAGGATGGGCCCCTTATCTGGTGCCTATTATAAAGGTTGTGATAAAGCTTGGCTTTGCCGGTGTGGAGACAGCAAATGACATTTCGAAGCTGAAACAGGGTTACGGTGTTGTGATAGTCAAGAATAAGGATTCCTGGGCTTCTTTGCCGCATAATGGGAATAACACGGACAGCAAGCATGGGCTGACGTTTGACTACTCCGAGTATCTGAGGGTCTTCCTCAACATATCCATGTTGGGAGGCCAGGGAAAAGGGATTCTCGGAAGAATTGCAGACTGTATCCAGGTAAATCAGCCGGATATGAATCTGCTGGAGGGGTATACTATGGTATCCGTGCAGGCCAAAGTCGGTTCAAGGACGACATTTATGAGGAAGATTGCAGACTGGGGAGACGGCGTGACATGGGGATTCCCCGATGATACCTATACGATTTCCTATCAGAGCATTCTGGGATATTAAGATGCGAGTGTTCGATGGGATATGAAAGGGATACGAAAGGAAAATGAAGGACGAAGGATGAGGGCAGAAGAGAAGAACAGAGATATGGTCAATGAGGCAGGGAGCAGGGGTTCTCTGACGGTAGAAGCGCTTTTATTTTTGATTCCTTTTATGATAGCTTTTTTTACGCTGATTAACGCCGCAAGGTTTGTTCAGGCAGAGATGCTGATACACCATGCGGTTACGCAGACCGCGAAGCAGATATCTGCCTATAGCTATGTGCTGACGAAGACGGAGATCAGCGACAGAATCATCAGTACAAATAAAAAAAGCGCGGATTTTCAGGTGACGGTTGAAAAGTCGACGAAATCATTAAGAGATTTTGCAAACGCTATGGGCGATATGGACAGTCTGGTAGAAGACGTGCTTGGTTTTGTGAAAAATCAGGGGGAACAGCGATTGATAACCAAGGGCGTCGGCATGTTGACGAAGAATAACATTAAGAGTCAACTTTCACTCGTATCCGATGATCCGAATGAATACTTAGAAAATATCGGGATAGAAGGAGGGCTCTCAGGGCTTCATTTTGACAATACGGAGTGTCTGAACAATACGGCGAGGAAAGGTAATGTTAAGATTGTGGTCACTTATACGATGAAGAATGTTCTTTTTCCCGACTTCAATATCGGGCAGTATCAATTCCGGCAGTGCGCATATACGCTGATCTGGTAGATGTCAGAGAATCGACGGCTTTGGACTATGTGGAAATGTCGGTTATCAACATATCAGAGATAATTCTTAATAAGGATGATAAGAAGAGATATGGAACAGGATATGAAACAAGATTTAAAACAAGGTATCTCGTGGTTTTGCAAACAATGGACGGATCGGAAGTTCAGGATATTTCTGATCGTTGCTTTGACGGCAGGTATCGGACTTACGGCAGAATGCTTTGTTTTTTCCTATAGTATATGGAAGACAGGCCGTTATATGATTCTTGCCGCGGCGTTATTCTTTATCGCATGGATCGATCATCAAAGTAAGCGCATCCCCAATCGGATACTGAAAATACTATTGGCGGTTCGTACAATCCTGCTTGCCGCGGAATGGCTGACCTATCCAAAGCTTGGTTTGGCTGTGCTGCTGTCTGCTCTGCTGGGGGCGGCAATCGGAGGCGGCATGTTTCTGATTGCGCATTTTATATCCAAAGGCGGCGTGGGTATGGGGGACGTGAAACTTTTCATGGTAATTGGGCTCTATATGGGAAGCGGGAGCATCATGACGGCGGTGTTTTTGTCGGTTATGGCCAGCGCCCTCTACAGTATCGTCATGCTGCTGCTTAAAAAGATAAAATTAAAGGAGGAGATACCTTTTGCCCCGTTTATATTCATCGGAACGGTACTGACAATGGCACTTGGTATGTGAGATGCAGATGAAAAGGAATATCATATTGATGTTTGTCCTCCTGCTGGGCTTGTCCTGGTACACGGCGGTATCAGAAGCGGTGAACCGTCCGAAGCAGGCAAAGGAGCATATGCAGAGGGCGGCCAAACTGGAAGAGAAAGAGATCTATGTAGACGCGGTGGCAGAATATGAGCAGGCTCTTGAGTATGAGCCGGACAATGTGGAGGCTTATATCAGGATGGCTCAGGCGTATTTAAACAGCGGAAATACGAATAAATTCACCTCTACCTGCGCAAAAACCGCGGAGGCATATCAGGATAATGACGAAGCATTGAATATGCTGATGGAATATTATGTGAAGAATGAATACGAGGATGAGGCGGTCGGATATCTGGAGGATTTCGTAGAAGATTATCCGGATAATGAGAATGCGAAGGAATGGTTTACGCGGCTTAAGGGAAGCTTCACGGAGCTGTACTGCAGTTTTGACAAGATGGGAGAGATCGTGAATGATTCCATGCCGGTGGCGGAAGAGGGACTCTGCGGAATCGTGGATGAGAAAGGGCAGGAGATCGTCGAATGTGAATATAAAAAGACATATCCTTTCTCGGAAGATGGATTTGCGCTGGTGCAGAAGGAAGACGGTACATACATCTACATAGATAGAGACGGTCAGACACGCAAGGTTCCGGATTCCAGATATCAGGACCTTGGGATGATCAGTTCGGGACGCGCGGCGGCGCGTAAGGACGGGAAATATGGTTATCTTGACGAAGAGATGGAAGCGGCGGGCAAATTTTCCTGGGATGAACTGACGGGAATCAAAGGCAGTACAGGAGCCGCGAGGAAAAATAAGAAATGGGTATTGGTAAATAAAGAAGGAAAAGCCAAAGGCGACAAGAAGTATGACGGCGTGATTATAGACGAAAACGGCTTTTGTTCCAACCAGAAATGTATCTTCGTAAAAGAAAAGAAGGGATACCATCTGATCAATACAAAGGAAAAAAGGATAGGAGAGCTTACGTTTGACGATGCGAAAGCATTTCCGGAAGAAGGTTATGCCGCCGTATGCCGCGGCGGGAAATGGGGATTCGTGGATGCAGAGGGCGAGTTGGTCATTGATTATACTTATGAGGACGCGGAGTCGTTTGGCAGCGGGCTTGCAGCCGTGTATACGGACGGAAAATGGGGCTATATTGATACGGAAGGAAATCTGATTATCTCTCCGCAATTTCTTGAAGCGACGCGTTTTTCAATGTCAGGTACGGCGGCGGTAAAGATTGAAGAGGACGGGGAAGAAAAGTGGAGATTGATACAGCTAAATACTTCTCTGTAGAGATGGAGGGTTTTATTGGAAATGAATTCATTTACGTATGAAGAGCAGGGAGAGAAGAAATATCTGGTGTATGAAAAGAAAACCGACGACAAGATGGATCATTTGACTCTGGAAATGATGTCGAATAATAGGATTGACGGGGTCGTCCCGGCGAATCACATTCAGATTGACGATAGATTCTATATGAAATACGATATTTCCGGGTTAATGAATCTCCGGGAATACCTGCAGGGGGTGGTTAGCCGGCAGAAGATCTTAAGCGTCCTGGAATCGATAGCAGACGCGGCGATTGTGTCGGAGGATTATCTGCTGAGCATCTCTTCATATGTCCTGGATATGGAGTATGTCTATATAGATCCGGATACATTGAAAGTCTCAATGATTGTTCTTCCTGTCGTGCGGGAGGAGATGAAGATCGACGTATTTCTGAAAGAATTGTTCATGGGTATCCGGTACGACCAGGCGGAGGACTGCGGTTATGTCGCGTCGCTGCTTAATCTGCTTGGCGGGGAGGGGACATTTTCCATACATACCCTGAAAGAAGAGATAAACCGGCTGAAAAAAGAAAATAAGTCCAAACCCCAATGGAAGACGCAGAATCAGGCATCAGGGACGCAGCCCTGGGATCAACAGAAGAATCCGCAGCCCCAGGGTGCATATCAGAGCCGGCAGCCGCAGAATATGTATCAGAACCAGCCTCAGGGTGTATATCAGAGCCGGCAGCCGCAGGATATGTATCAGAATCAGCCGCAGGAATCGTATCAGCACAGGCCGCAGCCATATCGGCAGAGTGTGCAGCAAAATCCGCCGACAGGAAGAGGAGGAGCCGGGCTTTCGGAAGAGGACAGGAAGAAGATAGTACAGGATCTGAAAAGGGAGAAGAATCTGGACATTCTGTTCTCGGATGAGGAAGAGGTTAAAAAGGAGAAGAAAGGTTTCTTCTTTAAGAAAGATAAATCAGAAAAAGAAAAGAAGCCGGAGAAGGAGAAAAAAGAGGACAAGAAGAAAGAAGATAAGAAGAAAGATAAGAAAAGCCTCTGGGAAAAATTGACAAGAAAGAAGGAAAGTTCAGAAGATGATTCTCTTGCGGACTCTCCTCTGGGAGGTATCGATATACCGGGAATGGATGTACTGGGCTGTAACCAGAGAAATACAGGTCATAATGTGAATGAGAATAGAGGAAACTATTCTGCGCCAAAAGGGTTTGTGAAACATGATGTGGCCATTCCCTTCCAGAATGTTGAGTTAAACAGGCAGCGGGTAGATATACAGGATTTCGGCGAGACGGTGTTCTTAGACGGAGGCGACGACGGCGAGACTTATATTATAGGGGCAGAGCAGAATGCTATACAGCCCGAATTCATCCTGTACCGGCATGAGACAGGGGAAAGTTTCCGAATCTGTGAAGAGGTTACGAGAATCGGAAGGAGTACATCGATTGCGGAAATCTGCATAACAGGAAACAGGGGGATCGGCAGGGTTCATGCTTTGCTTTATCTCCGGAATGGAGAAGTATTTATCGAAGATAATAATTCGAAGAATCATACCTATGTGGACGGCGTGAAGCTGGAGCCGGGACAGTCGCCGGTAAAATTAGTCCATGGATCGAAGATACGGCTCGGAGACGAGGAATTGGAGTTTGCCGTACAATAATGAAGGAAAGGATTTGCATATCTATATGAGATATTCATTCGCATGCTATACGGATAAGGGAAAGAGAAAAGAGGTCAATCAGGATTCTCTGCTGATCAGCCGGGCGGTATATCATGGACAGGAAATAGTTCTTGCGGTTATCTGTGACGGTATGGGAGGTTTGAAGCAGGGGGAGCTGGCAAGCGCTGAAGTAGTGGGCGCATTTGACGCATGGTTTGAAGAAAGTTTTTCCAGGCTTGAAGATGAAGAGGAATTTGAAGACGAACTGTATGAGTCATGGGAGCTTCTTCTGCAGGATGTACATCAGAAGATAAGAGGATACGGGCAGCGCCGCGGTATTCAGATAGGAACGACGGCTACGGTGATGCTTCTGCGGCAGCGGGAATATTACATCGCTCACGTGGGAGACTGCCGCATCTATGAGATCATGGATCAGGTCAGGCAGCTTACGAAGGACCAGGTTCAGGCGGAACTTGATAAAGAGGGAAAAGAGAATATCCTGCTCCAGGGTATCGGAGCCTCCAGGATGATCCGGCCGGCGTATTACAGCGGAGAGATAAAGGAAGATGCAACGTATCTGTTGTGTACGGATGGATTCCGGCATAAGATCAGCGAACAGGAATTATTGGAGACGTTTGTCCCGGGGGAGCTTGCCGATGAAGAAGCTATGGAAAAACGAGGAAGGAAAATCACGGAGACAGTCATAGAAAGAGGCGAGAAAGATAATATATCCGTGATCCTGCTTCGAACATGGCCAAAGCCTGACACGGATAAAGAATCGGAAGATAAGAAAATCCGCATTTGTTCGGAATATACTTTGGATCAGGATTTCGATATAAATGCATGATTTTTGTTGAGAGAAATGAGGAATAACGGAATGATTACAAATGAAATAATGTTCTACGGCGGGATTGTAACTGCGGCGACGGCGTTGGTGACAGGCATAATATGCCTTTTAGCGCTTAAAATGAAGAAAATTAAACTGAATGCACAGCTTGACGCGGAATATGGCGAAGAAATAATATGAGTTTTTCAGTTCTCAAGATTTCCGCCTGTGCGGTTGAAAATCTATTTCGAATGCACAGGCGGAAAGTTACAATTTACAATATCATCAAGTCCGCGCAGATACAGGTGATTGTCTTTTTCTGCTTCTGCGCAGATCTTCTCATCGAATCCGGTGCAGTTCTGCTTTCCGTCCTATAAACATGAGATTTCCTCCTTCTAAAATATCAAATCGTAATTTACTAAATCGTGATTTGATATTATTATGCGCCTGAAACGGAGAAAATACAAGTAAAATCCGAATATATTATGGTTATTTCTGGACAGTTCCTTAGTTGTGTTAAAAAAATTTTTCGTGTATACTTAGTAACTGAAAGAGATCATCAGAGGTATAATTTGCAGCTTTGGATGTTACTGGTCAAGACAGCAGAGATATTAAGAGAGGAGTTTTTATATGGGAATCTATCTAAATCCTGGGAATGAAAAATTTGCCCAGTGTATTAATTCAGAAATCTACGTTGATAAAACAGGATTGATTCGTTATTGTAACCGGGTCATGAATTCCCTGCAGAAGTATATCAGTATGAGCAGGCCCCGAAGATTCGGGAAATCTGTAACTGCGGACATGCTTGTGGCGTATTACAGCCGTGGATGTGATTCCAGAGAGTTGTTCGCGGGATGTAAGATTTCAAAGGACGAGAACTGTGAAAAACATTTGAACAAGTATAATGTCCTTTTCTTAAATATGCAGGATTTTTTGAGCCGAACGAATTCTATGGAGAAAATGTTGGATTTACTTAAGAACAGAATCGTCCGCGAGATTGTAAATGAATATCCGGAAATCGATTATTTTGATAAGCAAGATTTGATCGGATGTATGCAGGATTTATATGGTGAAGTTGGAATTCCTTATATTTTCATTATCGACGAATGGGACTGCGTCTTCAGAGAATACAAATCAGAAACCGAAGCACAGAAGATGTATCTTGATTTCCTGCGGGATCTCCTGAAGGATAAGGGATACATTGCCTTATGCTATATGACTGGAATTCTTCCCATCAAGAAATACGGAACTCACAGTGCACTGAACATGTTTGATGAATTTTCCATGACATTCCAGGGAGTGTTGGCAGAGTATGTCGGATTTACGGAGGAAGAGGTCAGGGAATTATGTACGCGTTATCAAATGGACTTTGAGGAGACAAAGAGATGGTATGACGGATACTGTCTCGAAGATGTGGGTTCGATCTATAACCCGCGTTCCGTGGTCAGCGCCATGCGTTTCGGCAAATTCCAGTATTACTGGAATCAGACGGAGACTTTCGAAGCCCTCCGCGTCTACATCGACATGAATTTCGAAGGGCTTAAGGACGCCGTTATTGATATGATCAACGGTAAAAACGGTGTGGCGGTCAACGTCCGCAGTTTTACAAATGATATGATTACGTTCCATTCCAAAGATGACGTACTGACCCTTCTGGTTCATCTGGGATATCTGGGATACCGCAGCGACACGGAAGAGGTATTTATCCCGAATCATGAGATTCTGAATGAGTACGTGAATTCCATCAGTAATTCTGACTGGGGGGAAGTGACGGAAGCCCTGAAGAATTCCAAAGCCGCGTTGGAGGCGGTCTGGAGAGGTGATGAAGATTATGTCGCGAAGGCGGCGCAGAGAGCGCATTACGAGAGCTCCTATCTGCAGTATAACGATGAAAACGCTCTCAGCTACACGATCTCACTGGCATTTTATGTGGCGCGCAATTATTATACGGTAATCAAGGAGATGCCGTCCGGAAAGGGGCGGACGGATATCGTCTGCATTCCAAGAAAGCAGTTTGCCGGAAAGCCGGCGCTCTTGATTGAGTTGAAGTGGAACCGGACCGCGGAAAGCGCCGTTGATCAGATTAAGGAAAAATGTTATCCTGAGGCTCTGAAGGAATATACCGGCAGTCTGCTTCTTGTGGGGATTAATTACGATGAAAAGACGAAGGAGCATAGCTGCAGGATTGAGTCTTACGAAATGTAAATACAACGACAGAGGTGACGATACATGACGAAGATACTGGTCGTAGAGGATGATTTGGCTTTAAGCACCGGACTGTGCTTTGAATTAGATACAGGCGGATATCTCACGGTGGCATCCTATAATTGTCAGAAAGCGCGGCAGCTTCTTAGAAGCGGCGCTTTCGATCTGATGCTTCTGGATGTAAATCTTCCGGATGGAAATGGATTCGATCTCTGCCGGGAAATAAAGGAGGAGCTGCCGGACATTCCGGTCATATTTCTTACAGCCAACGATCTGGAGCAAGACATCCTGAATGGTTTTGACCTGGGAGCGGACGACTATATCACCAAGCCCTTTAACATACAGATATTGAAGCGCCGTATAGAAGTCGCGCTTCGCAGGCAGGCGTCTGCCGCAAAATCTTCGGCAGACAGTTATAACGACGGGTATCTGTGTCTGGATTTTGGTACGCTGACTGCGGTTAGGGACGGGGAGAAGCTGGCGATCACTCCCAATGAATACAAGCTTTTGCGGCTCTTAACCGCCAATGCCGGCAATATCGTGACCCGGCATATTCTGTTAGAGAAACTATGGGACTGCGACAGCAACTACATCGACGACCATACGCTTACCGTAACCATGAACCGGCTGCGGTCTAAGATAGAGGATGCATCTCATTCCTATATCCGGACTGTCAGGGGAATGGGCTACATCTGGACGGGGGCGGGAATATGAAGAAGCTTACTAACTGTTCAGAACAAAATTGCAGGTATAGCAGAAGGGGTCCTGACATTCTGCTATTTGTCATTGCTTTCCTTCTCATCCTCCTGTGCGTACTGTGGGATTACATCCCTCCCTCATGGATACGGATAGTTATCTTGGCCTGCGGCGGCGCCGTGCCTGGGCTGGTATTTTTGTGGCGGCAGCGGCAGAGACGGCAGCAGTCTGATCTGGCGAATACTGTCTGTGAGACGATAGACGCGCTCATGGATGACCGCGAACCGGAGAATTATCATCCTTACGAAGATTCGCAGGTTTCCAAGGTGCAGGGGAAGCTTCTTCAATACTATGACCGTATGCAGGAAGGACGACGGCAGAGCGAACAGGATAAGCAGACGATACAGGAGCTGGTCAGTGATATTTCCCATCAGGTGAAAACACCCGTGGCAAATATTCAGATGTTCACGAACATATTACAGCAGCATCAGCTATCAGAGGAAAAGCGCGCCGAATTTCTCGCGACTATGGCTGCGCAGATCAATAAACTGGATTTTCTGATGCAGTCTCTTATTAAGATGTCCCGCTTGGAAACCGGGACGTTTACTCTGCATATGGAATCCCAAAGCCTGTATCACACCATCGCACAGGCTGTCAATAGTGTCTGGGGAAAAGCAGATCTGAAAAATATCCAGATCGACGTAGAGTGTGACAGTGATACCATCGTGCGGCACGATATCAAGTGGACTGCGGAGGCATTGGAGAATATTCTCGACAACGCCGTAAAATATACGCCGGAGGGCGGAAGCATCCGTGTGACCGTCCGTCCATGGCAGTTTTATACCCGCATCGACATTGCAGATACAGGAATCGGAATTGCTGCCGAACATTATAACGACATTTTCAAACGGTTCTACCGGGCGCAGGAGGTTTCCGCTGAAGAAGGGGTTGGCCTGGGCCTGTATCTGGCCCGGGGGATACTTACCCGTCAGAAGGGATATATTACAGTATCATCAGAACCGGGGACAGGCACAACCTTCTCCGTGTTTATGCTGAACTATTCATCTTAAGCAGGTATGCCGAGTTCAAAAAAGATCCAAAGGCAGAAAGGAGACGAAGCGAGACATATGGATATCGTGACCATACATAACGTGAAGAAATATTTTGGCAAGGGTCCCCGCCAGGTCAGGGCAATAGACGGCGTCAGCCTTTCCATAGAAAAGAGCAGGTTTACCGCCATTGTCGGCGCGTCCGGTTCCGGCAAGACAACGCTTCTTAATCTGATCGGGGGTCTGTATGAGCCCACCGAAGGGACTGTAATCGTAGACGGGATAAATCTGTCCGTACTGACGGAAGAACAACTGACTATATTCCGCCGCAGAAAGGTGGGTTTTGTCTTCCAGGACTACAATCTTGTGCCGGAACTGACCATTCGGGAGAATATTCTGTTCCCCCTTGCGCTGGATGATTCTTGCCCGGATCAGATGTTTTTTGCGCAGATCGTAGAGGCTCTGGGACTTAAGGAGCAGTTAGAAAGGTTTCCTTACATGCTCTCCGGAGGGGGCCAGCAATGTACCGCTATAGCCAGAGCCCTGATCACCAAACCTTCTGTCGTACTGGCCGACGAGCCCACCGGGAGTTTCGATGCCCGGACCAGCCAGAATGTGGCGGGACTTCTGAAGATGACTGCAGAAACATTTCACCAGACATTGATCATGATCACGCATAATCAGGAGCTTGCCCAGCTTGCAGACCGAGTGGTGCGTCTGCAGGACGGGCGCGTTGTTCCGTCTGCGACTTCTTAGGAAATATCCTGCGCAATCTGTATCAGTTATTATTCTGCAACTCCTAAGTTACAGAAATGTACCTTTCCTGTACCCTGGCCGTAACATTGAGGTGTTATGCTCTTATTATAAAAGGAACCGTACATTCAGGAGGTAACATCAATGGAAGAAATGTTGAAAACTCTCACCCGGCGCAGCTTTGCCGCAGGCAGGATGCGCAATCTGACCGCGGCGCTTGCCATCGCGCTTACAGCGGTTCTGTTCACTTCTGTCACTACCATCGGTATCGGGACGCAGCAGTCTATGACTCTTACCATGCAGATGCAGAAAGGCAGCAAATCGGACGGCGATTTCCGCAATATGACCGAAGATCAGTTTCAAATGTTAAAGGAGGCAGATTTTATTGAATCTGCGGGTCTTCGGATGTCTGTAGATTTTCTGTCAAACACAAAACGTCATAATACCGAATTCGATGTCCTGGACGAGGTACAGGCAGAATTAACATTCTGCAGTCCCACTCATGGCAAGGCGCCGTCTGCCGCAGACGAGATCGTTGCTTCTGACCTGGCGCTTCGCGATCTGGGAGCTGAACCGGAGGTGGACGCAGAAGTAACGATTGAATTCACGGCTCATGGAAGAGAATACAGACTGCCGATGACGGTGTCCGGCTGGTACGAAGCCACGAACGACCAGGTGAGTATGATGTGGGCCGGGACTGCTTTTCGTGATGCTTATCCTGACATCTTTCGCTTTACTTATGACCAGGATAAAGATATGGCGGGAACTTATATGTCAGATTTCATCGCTGTTAATACGATCGGGCTGCAGGGCAGGATAGATGAGCTGGCGGTTCGTATGGGCGGGAATCCTGACGATATGAATGCGGAAAATTATCTTCCGGCAACGGTGAATACCGCATCCCATCAGCCATTAGATCCGGAAATATTTATTATGGCGGCAGTCATTGCGGTACTGTTCATCTTCTGCTGTTATCTTTTGATTTACAATGTGTTCGACATCGCAGTCATGCAGGAGATCCGCCGTTTTGGGCTGTATCGAACCATAGGCATGAGCAGGCGCCAGGTGAAAAGACTGATTAACAGACAGGCGTTATGGCTGTCCTGTATCGGAAGCCCCGTCGGCCTGCTTACCGGCTTTTTCATCGGAAAAGCCGTCCTGCCGCTGATCATGAACACTCTGTCTACGGAATATAAGAATATCGCGGCGGATGTCTCGCCCTCGCCTGTCATATTCCTTTGCGCGGCGCTTTTAACTTCCCTGACGGTATTCCTCAGCACCCGGAAACCGGTCAGAGTGGCGGCAAATATCCCTCCCATCGAGGCGTTTCGTTATGTGGAAAGCGGCACAGGGAAACGAACCAGCCGGAAAAGTGGGTTGGGTGCGGATATCCCGCGTCTTGCCCTGTCCAATCTGGGGAGAAATAAACGCCGCAGTATATTCATCATAGTATCGCTGATGCTTTGCGTAGTGCTGCAAAACAGTGTCGGAACTGCGGCCGGCAGCCTGGATATAGAGAAACAGGCTGCCTATATGATCCGGACGGATTTTGCAGTCGTCAATGCCGCGGCTATGAACGGGACGAAGGGATTCATGTTCCGGGAGGACGGCTTAAGCGAACAGACAATCAAGGCTGTCAATGCACAGCCGGGGGTAACGGATGCTTCCCCCGTTTACAAAAATACCGTGGAGGATACCAACGTAACCTATGACTGGGGTCACAGGTTTGTAGAAGAGGAGGCTGCCAACGAGGACAGCGTGATTGCAGTCCGTTTTGACGAAAACTATGCAAACTTTGGCATCGGCGACGACGGGAATCCAGTCTGCAATGTATATGGTATGGAAGAATCCGCTGTTGCCCGGCTTGATCTGCGGGAAGGCAAGACGGACGCCCATATCCTTTATGAAGAAATGGAGGAGGGGAAAGGCGTCGTTGTAGGCGTCAATGTCAACCGTGCCGATATGTCGATCGATAAAGATTTTGATTTTATCGATGTGGGCGAGACCATCACCGTCCGCAAAAACGGCGAACCTGTCATGGAGCTTCCTGTACTGGCAAAGGCTGCCGTCAACGGAGATGATCAGGAGATCGGCTTCACCTGCAACGGTCCTATGGAGGTTGGCGGCGACGGATTATTCTTGTACCTGCCGACCGGCATTTATAAAGAATTGTACGATGAACCTGTTATTTATAAATATGCTTTTAATGTGGAGGAAAGCCAGCAGGAGAATATGACTGCATTTTTGAATCAATATATAGAGAATGAAGATACCAGCGTCAATTACCTTTCCGCCCGGTCTGCCAGAGAGAGCGCTGAAGGAGAGCGTGCGATGATCAGCTTTGTCGGCAGTCTGGTGGGTGTGATCTTCGGCATTGCGGGTATATTGAATCTGATCAATATGATGATTACAACCATTCTGACCCGCCGTCATGAGTTTGCGACCATGCAGAGCATCGGAATGACGGCCCGCCAGCTTACAAAGATGATGATATATGAAAGCGTCTACTATGCGTCCGGAGCCTGCCTGTCAGGAATCGCGGCGGCGGCGCTCTTAGACCTTACGCTCATCCGGAATCTCCTTGGCTCTATGTGGCATTTTACTTTCCGGTTCACACTGGTGCCTGCATTTGCCGTAAGCGTGATCTTGATGATCGTATCTGTAATCGTTCCGGTTCTGGCTCTAAGGTTCTTCAATAAGGGCAGTATCGTGGAACAACTGCGGGTGGCGGAGTGATGATCAGAACCGCCGAAAAGACAGAGACAAGGAAGATTCCAAGAATATATACGGGTAAAGAAGGAGGAGCAATATCTTATGGAAAGTATTTTAAAAGCAGAAAACCTTAAAAAATATTACGGCAGAGGCGATACCATGATAAAGGCGCTGGACGGCGTTGATCTGGAGATTGAACGGGGAAAATTCACCGCGGTAATCGGCACCTCCGGCAGCGGGAAATCCACTCTTCTTAATATGTTGGGCGGTCTGGATACGCCGACGGAGGGCAGTGTCAGAATCGGCGGCACCGAGCTCTCGGCGCTTGATAATGAACAGGCAACCATCTTCCGGCGTAAGCAGATCGGGTTCATCTTTCAGAATTATAACCTGGTGCCTGTCCTCACTGTGTGGGAAAATATCGTATTTCCCATCTCACTGGACGGGCAGAAGCCGGACAGATCATTCATCATGAAGGTAGTGACATTGCTGGGGCTGGAGACGAAGCTTGACAGTCTGCCGAACAATCTGTCCGGCGGACAGCAGCAGCGTGTGGCTATAGCGCGGGCGCTTGCCTCCAAGCCGTCTATCATCCTGGCAGATGAACCGACGGGGAACCTGGATTCCAAAACCAGCGACGATGTGATCGGTCTGCTGAAAATGACGAGCCGGGAATTTCATCAGACGATTGTCATGATAACCCATAATCCGGCGATCGCCCAGATGGCTGACCGCATCGTGCGGATTGAAGACGGGCGTATTGTTGCGTAGTAACTATTTAACGGGATGGAAATTTGGCTCATCTTCCATCCCGTTTTATCATTTAAGAAGTACTTGCTGAACATTTTTAAAACTTTTTTTAGAATATTTATCAATGAATTCATCTTTTCTTTCCGGTTTCAGTTTTGAAAAGAAGTCTGACAGAGTGTCTAAGCCCGGATTACCTTTTGGCAGAGATACCTTTCCTTCCGTCTCCTTTTTGTAAATATTGTTTAAAATATCCTGAACATAATCACAGCCAAGATTACATATATAAGAGCTTATTACGGACGCCAGAGAAACGGCCATGATCTTGGAATCAGCTTTGACTGTCATAAATACGCGGCTTGGATCTGCAAGGGAATTAGCGGAAGATAATTCTTTTTTAAACTGATCTATAAACTTTTCGTTTTTGTCATAGAAATCATCCACTACAATCTCGCTGCCGGGATGCCTTTTATAAACTTCTGTTATTACTTCCAAATGTGCTTCTTTTATGATGTCATTGACATTTTCACCATTTTTAAAACATCTTTCATTATATTCCTCGTTTGTAATGATTTTTGTGGCGGAGCAATCCGTAACGAAGAGCTTCTTTTCATTGAGATTATCTAATAGTTCATCCCATCTGTGAATATGGGTGAGTTCTTCTCCGATCTTTGGGATTGCCTTCAGGATTTCCTTGGAATCATCAACGCCTGATTTGATATATTTTTTTACGTCGTCTGCTCCATTTACATATGCGGCGGTGATGATTAAATATTTAAAAGTCTCCCCTTTGCCGGTTTCATCGCTTCCGATTACTTTGTGGCCGAAGTTCAAGTCTGCAATAAGGGGAGAAGAAATGTTTGATTCTTCTACAGGATTATGGTTGAGACGCATATCCTTTTCGCGAAATTCTTGATAATCAGCATTGCGGCCGCACATTAAAATTTTGCCGTTTCTACTTTTTTCGCCTTTTTCACAGGTATCTTTGTATGTTTTGATAAAACTGCCGTTATTGAATTTATAATACTTTTCAACGTTATTTTCGGTGGAAGCAACTCTGTACTTCCCGTACTTTTCTTCAATCCAGTTCAATGTTCTGTCTTTATCTGTCGGTATGAATGAATAATGATCTTTGGTTTCTTTTCTCATATTTGCTCTCTTTTCAATATTTGTGGTTCGGGATTATTTAATAGATATTCAAATATTTTATCACTGGCTTTCTGTCATGTCAAGAAATGCGGAAATTTGCCGCTATTTGCTGCTGTTTATCGTTATTTTGCCGTTAGTTTTCACACTGTCATAGGTACAAAAGCTTTATAGAAAAGTGCCTGTTGCCTTGTAGGTATCCCGATGTTATGTTAATATTATAATCAACTGACTTTGAAGCAGAAGAGAAAGGGATATTCTATGAAGAAAAAGATTTATGCTGTAAGAAAAGGACGCGTTCCGGGTATCTATGACGTATGGAGAGAGACCGAGCGGCAGGTAAAAGGATTTCGCGGCGCGGAATATCGCAGTTTCACGTATATGACAGAGAAAGAAGATGAAGATGAAACTGTAGAAATGAGCCGCGCCTGTGCAATGAAACATGCGGCGGAATATCTGGAAGGAATTTTGGATGAATCCGATCAGGAAGAAGGCGTGTTAGAGAAATATGATGAAAAGGCTGAATTAGAAAAAGAATTGGATTCCTATTTGAACAAGGAGATTTTGGGAATAGCGGGTTTAAACTATGATTCCCATACGAATTCTCTTTGGGTCGAGGCTTTGCTGAAGCATATTTCGAGCGTAGATAAAGAACGTTATCCGAATATAAATGGGAACTACTATACGGGGCGTTATTCTTGCACTTCGCTTTATACGGCGCTGCTTTATCTTGTTTTAGATGATGATGCAATACTGTTTTTTTATCAAAGGGAATATCTGGACAGGCAGGACGAACTGCCGGGATTTGAAACAGAGGATATAAGTATTCGGGATTTATGGCATGAAACAGAGGATTATAAGCTTTTGAGGAAGAGGTTTGAAGGATTTGGAATGGAAGCCATAGATTTATCGGAGGTTTTCAAACGGAACGTATTAAAGGCAAGGGGGGATTTGGAAACAGGTAACTTTTTAAAGAACGAATCGAAATCTTACAGGGCTATGAAACGATTTATTAAGCAGGGTAGACATACGGTCATGGGGTTATACAGGGAACTTGTAGGGAATCCGATATATCGTCAGGAGCTTTTGGAATTATCAGGACCTTTTCAGAATCCGGATTTAGAGACGGAATGTCCGGCAAAAGAGAATGAGAAGGCGTCTATGCGGGATATCGTAATGAGAGCTTCGGCAATCAGCATAGCATTGAAAGAAAAAGTTGTCGGACAAAACGATGTGATTGATAAAATTGAAAATTCTTTTTTTTACTCTGAAAAAGAAACAAATGCAGGAAATAAGAAGAAAGGTCCAAGACAGGCATACTTGTTTGCAGGTCCTTCAGGTGTCGGTAAAACTTTTATTGCAGAGATTATCGCTAATACACTGGGGATTCCTTATAAACGCTTTGATATGTCCGGTTATTCGGACAAGAGCACTGTGACAGAGATTTTGGGTTCTTCTACTTTGTATAAAGATTCAAAGCCCGGAGTATTAACAAATTTTGTGCGGGAAAATCCCCGGTGCGTGCTATTGTTTGATGAAATTGAAAAAGCCTGTAATGAGGCGATTCTTCTCTTTCTTCAGATTTTGGACGAGGGCAGATGTTATGACAGGTATTATGACAGGGATATAGATTTCCGAAATACGATTGTGATTCTTACCACCAATGCAGGAAAGCAATTATATCAGAACGCCGAAAATGAAAATCTGACGCTGCTGCCGGACAGCGTCATCATAGATGCTCTGAAGAAAGATAAGGATCCGGGCTCAAACGCACCGTTCTTTCCGCCTGAACTTGTCTCCAGATTGTCTTCCCATACAACTATTATGTTCAATCATCTGCGCGCAGATTCTATTCTCAAAATTATAAAGTCGGATTTGGATAAGCAGCTAAAATTATTGAAAGAAAGATATGGATATGATATAGAGAGCGAGAAGGATAAACTGGCAGCCACTGCATTATTTTCCATGGGAGGGAGTATGGACGCAAGAAATGCCGCCGTGCTTGCCGGAAAAATTATAGACAAAGGGCTCTATGAATTCCTGGTTCGGGCAGAAGAAAAAATGGGATTGAACTGGCGCGGGAGCATCAGAAAAATCTCATGGGAGCATGATTTTTTCGAAACCTCTGATGAGATACGGCAGTTTTATCTTGGAGAGAAGAATTGTGTCATAGCCATTTTCGGGAACGTAGGAGAGATCCATGACGACAGATTAACAGAAAATGATGTTCAAATCAAGATTACGGACGATCCGGCAGAATTTATGCAGATCATCCATAAGGAGAATATTATTCTGGCAATTGTCGATTATGCATATGGAATGAAGGAAAAGGGAACCAGCCTGAGTATTGCAGATACTAAGACCGAGGGAAGCAAGGTGTTTGACGATATAAGAAAAGAGTACGGGGAACTTCCTGTGTTTATCTTATACGAAGACAGGGAATATTCTTACGGTCAAAGTGAAAAGAGGAAGATTTACAGACGCGGAGCTTGGGGATTCATGAATCGGGAAGCAATTAAAACTGAGATTACAGCGGCCTATGCAGACATCTGCTGTCAGAAAACGATGGAAACTCTTTCTTTGCGGCACCAGAGACTTACTTATGAAACAAGGAATGAACAAGATGAAGAGAAAAAATTCGGTAAGATTGTTTTCTATAATTTTAAACTGGAGTCGTCTGTTGAAGCGGAGGATAAGGATCTTCTATTGTCGGCGGATACCCGGCCGGATAAGCACTGGGATGATATATTTGTGGCGGATAATGTAAAAAAGGAGCTGCAATACTTTATTGATTTTCTGAAGAAGCCGAAAGAATATCTGCAAAAAGGCGTCAGAGTACCAAAAGGTGTATTGATGTTTGGACCGGCAGGAACAGGTAAGACTTCGATTGCAAAGGTAGTGGCCACGGAATCAGGAGTAAGTTTTCTGGAGATTGGCGCGGATGTGCTGGCAAATAAGGGAGCCGACGAAGTACACCGTGTCTTTTGCACCGCAAGAAAGTACGCGCCGGCAGTGCTGTTCATAGATGAAGTGGACGCAATCGGTAAAGACCGGCAGTTGACGCCGAACAGCGTGATACTGAACGCGCTGTTGACAGAGATGGATGGTTTTAAGAAGATAGACGATAAACCGGTATTTGTTATGGCGGCGACAAATTTAGGAAACCAGATAGACCGCGCGCTTTCAAGGCGTTTCGACAGAACTTTATTCATTGATATCCCAGACAGGAAGGGAAGAGAATGGATGCTGGAACGACTGATCCGTAAACACCGGCACATGTTTGACGTTTCGGATGAAAAAATCGGCAGTATTGTTCAGCGTTTGGACGGAAGAAGCTTTGCCGATATTGAGAATCTGATAGAGGCAGCGCTGCGGGAAGCCATTCGCTCCGATAAACCGGCAGACGATATCCTGCTGGATGAAGTCCTTGAAAATCTGAAGTATGGAGAAGCAAGGGAAGCAGGACCGTTAGAAGTAATAAGACGTACGGCATACCATGAAGCAGGCCATGCTCTGATTCCTCTGTATCATAACAGAGTCCCTGAGTATATGAGCATTGTGGCAAGAGGCGGACATAACGGATATATGCTCTCAGACAGATTCGGCGAATCAGTCACAAAGGAATCATTACTGGAACAAATCTGCGAGGCTCTTGGAGGAAGAGCCGCAGAAATGGTATATGGATATGGTCTTACAGCAGGAGTATCCTCCGATTTGAAGCAGGCGACGACATATGTTGCATGGATGGTGTGCGAGTTTGGTATGTATGAGGAAGAGATTGGGCTGGCTGTCATTTCAAAAGACCAGTTACATTTCAATGAAAAAGCAGAGAAATTAATTAATCAGATTTTATCAGAACAGCTGCAGGAAGCGATAAGAATCATTAACGAAAAGAAAGACGCTTTGGAACGTCTGGCGGAGGCGGTTCTGAATAGTGAGAAGAAGTACCTTACAAGGCGGGAAATTGAAGCCGCATATAACGGAACGGACAGTGTTAAATAACGGCATTTTTACACTGCCCGCTACCATAAATCGCTGCAGAAACCCTGGATTTCAGGGTCTTTGCAGCGATTTTCATGTGCCTGGAAACGGTGCCTTATGTAGTTATGCCGTCTGGTTAAGCTGCGCCTTGATGATTCGCGTCTCGCTCTCAAGATGGGCCAGCCTGAGGAGAAGTATCTCTTTTTCATTCTCGATTTTTAACGCCTTGTCAAGCTTGCGGTCCAAATCAAGATGCCCTTCGGCAACGATCTTAATGCCTGGATTCGTCTCATTCTCGAGGGTAAGTTCAAGAGTAGTTGTCCGGTTTTTAAGCTCCCGGGTGTCTTTCTTGAGTTCTTGAGTATCCTTCTTGAGTTCTTGAGTATCTTTCTTGAGTTCTTGAGTATCTTTCTTGAGTTCTTGAGTATCTTTCTTGAGTTCTTGAGTATCCTTTTGAAGTACTTGCACGTCGTCTTTCAGTACCTGCACGTCATCTTTTAGACCCTGCACGTCGTCTTTCAGTACCTGCACGTCATCCTTCAGTACCTGCACGTCATCTTTTAGACCCTGCACGTCATCTTTCAGTACCTGCACGTCATCTTTTAGACCCTGCACGTCATCTTTCAGTACCTGCACGTCGTCTTTTAGTTCTTGTACATCATTTTTTATCATTTGTATATCGTCTTTGGTCGGCTGAAATAAATTAGCGATTGCCTGTAAGTCATCCTTTGTTAATGCCATCTTACCACCCCTTTTACGATAATACCGTTGTTTTGACAATTTGTATTATATCATGTCTGGACGGGAATGTCTATGGAATTACAAATTCGTTCCAATTCGTTCCAACTTTCGAAAGGCTTTGAATGACAGGAATGCCGATTTGTGTTAAAGTATTTAGTGAATACATGGATTGCGATAATGGGGATATCATAAATTTTGAAAAGAAAGAGGGACTAAAAAATGGGAAAAGAGTATTGGAACGGAGCTGAAGCGGCGCATAGACGCGTTATGATGAAAGCAGCCGGATATTCCGACGAGGATATCCGTAAGAAACCGCATATAGGAGTGCCGAACTCTTATATGTCAGGTTCGCCGGGGACGGCGCATTTAAGACAGGTGACAGAAGCGGTGAAGGAAGGTATATGGGCCGCCGGGGGAATACCGGTGGAATTCGGGATTCCCGCTACCTGCGGAAATATTGCCAACGGTGCGGATGAGATGAAGTATGAGCAGGTGGGGCGGGATATAGTCGCAATGTCTATTGAGTTTGTGTCCCGGGTACATAATTTTGACGCCATCTGCTGTGTGGCAAGCTGCGATCTGATTATCGCGGGCTGTTATCTGGCGGCCTGCCGTCTGGAGATTCCGGCAATGGTGGTTACAGGCGGTTCTATGCAGGCGGGGAACTACTGCGGCAATACGGTGGTGGAGGCGGATCTGGATTCGGCCAGATTTTCCGGAGCTTCCGAGGATGAGTTGATGGAGATGGAGGACAGCGTATGTCCGTCGTTCGGCGCGTGCCCTTCTATGGGGACGGCGAACACGATGCAGATGCTTGGAGAGGTGCTGAATCTTGTGATGCCCGGAACGTCTACCATTCCGGCCTCTGATAACGCGAGACTCCGCGCCGCCCGTACAGCGGGAAAATATGTGGTAGAGCTTGCCGGTTCGGGGAGGACTCCTAAGGAGCTTATTACGAAAGATGTATTGGAAAATGCGATTATGTTCGATATGGCGGTTGCCGGATCTACCAACGCGGTGCTTCATATCCTTGCATATGCATATGAACTGGGGATTGATCTGACTCTGGCGGATTTTGAAAAATATGCCGAAGAAATCTACTGTATCAATGCGGTGATTCCGAGCGGGCCGTATACGGTGGTAGATTTCCACTATGCAGGCGGTGTTAAGAATGTTATGAAGATGCTTGAAAGTAAGCTTCATACGGATGCGCCGACTATGTATGGGAATACCTGGAAAGACATCTTAGAAAACGTAACTCCGAAGGAGAATGAGGTGATCCATTCCCTGGAGAATCCGGTCGCGAAGGAACCGGGACTTAAGATCTTAAGGGGCAATATTTCTCCGGAAGGGGCTATCGTCCGGCCGACGGCTGTATTTGAAGAAGTAAAGTATATCAAAGGCGCGGCGAAGGTATTCGAAGGGGATCAGCCTGCCTATGAAGCGATCATGGCGGGAGATATCGTCCCGGGGGATATTATTGTAATCCGTTATGAGGGATGCAAGGGGGCTCCGGGTATGAAGGAGCTTATGCTTAGTATTGACGCGCTGATCGGCCTGGGGCTTCATAAAAGTGTGGGACTTATCACGGACGCCAGATTTTCCGGATTCAATTACGGCGCTATCGTAGGGCATGTATCGCCGGAGGCTTATGACGGCGGGGTGATCGCCCTCATTGAAAACGGCGATATGATAGAGATGGATATCACGAAGGGATATGTAAACCTGCTGGTATCCGAGGAAGAGCTTGAGGCAAGAAGGAAGAGATGGGTGTGTCCGCCGTTAAAGCAGCAGAAGGGCGTGCTTAATATCTATGCGCAGATGTGCCGTCCGGCAGAGCAGGGCGGAGCCATGCAGCCGTGGAAACTGGATGCAAAGTACAGAAATGCATAGCTGAAATCAGTTCATTATAACCGAGTAAAATAAATAACGGATAAAGAAAAAATGGATAAAAAAATTCCACCTGTGCGGTTGAAATATTGTTTAAGGGACGGAAGTTTTAAGATGCCCTCCTAACGCAGACTGAACAACACTCCGGTGAACTAACCGCTAACTCCGACTAAGGAGTTCAGGAATGCCTTCACTCCTAAGTCTTCGTAAGCGGTGGATTTCACCTTCGTAAAGAACGCCCTCGAATGTCTGCTTTTAGGAAGGGCATCTTAAAACTTCCTGTACACTGGAAATAGATTTTCAACCGCACAGGTGGAAAAATTTTGGATATAAACTGTAGAAAGGATTTTTACCATACATGAATGCATCGGATATATTAAAGAAATATTTCGGATATGATTCATTCAGGACCGGACAGGAGGAGATTATCCAATCCATTCTGTCCGGAAGGGACGCGCTGGCGATTATGCCCACGGGCGCCGGCAAATCTCTGTGCTACCAGATCCCGGCGTTACTGCTTCCGGGAATCACCCTCGTCATTTCGCCGCTGATCTCATTGATGCAGGATCAGGTGAAAGCGCTGAATGAAGCAGGGGTCCATGCCGCGTATATCAATTCTTCCCTGACAGAGGTCCAGATTGCGAAAGCGCTTGATCTGGCGGCAGGGGGGATGTATAAGATTATCTATGTGGCCCCGGAGAGGCTGGAGAGCGGCAGATTCATGGAATTTGCGCATAGCAGCGAGATATCGATGGTTACGGTGGATGAGGCTCACTGTATCTCTCAGTGGGGGCAGGATTTCCGGCCAAGTTATCTGAAGATCGTCGGATTCATCGAGAATCTTCAGAGCAGACCGGTTGTGAGCGCCTTTACCGCGACCGCTACGAAGGAAGTAAAGACGGATATAGAATGTATCCTGAAGCTTTCCGGTCCGAAGGTGGTGGTCACAGGATTCGACAGAAAGAATCTGTATTACAGAGTGGAGCATGCCGCAGGAAAGAAGAAGGACGCTTTCGTAACCGATTATATCAGGAAGCATCCGGAGGAGAGCGGTATCATCTATTGCGCCACGAGGAAGAATGTAGATACCCTGTACGAAGAACTCTTCAAACAGGGAGTCCCTGTGACTGCTTATCATGCGGGTATCGACAACAATACACGGAAGAAGAATCAGGAAGACTTTATCTATGACAGGGCGCAGGTGGTAGTGGCGACGAATGCTTTCGGTATGGGGATCGACAAATCTAATGTCAGATATGTGATTCATTACAATATGCCCCAGAGCATGGAGAATTATTATCAGGAGGCGGGACGCGCGGGGCGTGACGGAGAAGATTCGCAATGTATCCTTCTATTCTCCCCTCAGGATGTAGTTATCGATAAGTTTCTCCTTGATAATAAGAGTTTTGAGGAAATGGACGGCGAGGATATCGAACTTGTCAGGCAGAGGGATATGCACAGGCTTCAGGTTATGGAAGGGTATTGTAAGACGGCGGGGTGTCTTCGGAATTACATACTGGAATATTTTGGAGAGAAGGTAAATGTGCCGTGTGATAATTGCGGCAACTGCCACCGTGATTACTCGGAGATTGATATGACGACGGCGGCGAAATGGGTCGTCAACTGTATCGCGGAGACCAGGGGCAGATATGGCCGGAATATCGTTGCGGGAGCCCTGGCGGGAGCAAACCGCGCCAGATTAAGGGAAGTGGGCGCTGCTTCTTATAAATCTTACGGAGTGTTGGCGGATATCGGGGAAAAAGATATTCAGATATTGATCGACCAGATGTTAAGAGAAGGGTATATTGTCCAGACCAACGGGGAATATCCGGTTCTTCAGATGGGAGATATCAGTGCGCTGAGAGATGATGCGACCCGTGTTATGATCCGGAAGTTTGAAGAGAAGGACATGCCTTCGGCGAATCGCAGAAAGAGGGAGCGCAGCACGGATACGCTTACCAGTGCAGGTTATAAGCTGTTCGAGGAGCTTCGCGGGCTTCGGACAACCATTGCGAAAGAAGAGGGGATGCCGCCGTATATTATTTTCAATGATAAGACGCTGATCGACATGTGCGCCAAAGTTCCGGAAGACAAGCAGGGAATGCTTGCGGTGTCGGGAGTCGGGGAGAATAAGTACCGGAAGTATGGTCAGAGATTCCTCGATGTGATTGCAGAATTTAAGAGGGCGAATCCGAACGCCGTGGTCAGTATGGCGGTTGAAGACGAAGAGATTCCGGGAACCTTCGGTGCCATACAGATTCAGCAAAGAAGCACGAGAAAGGAAGCGTTCTGTCTCAGTACGGAGGATGCAGAGAAGTTCGAATACGCAGAAGAGTGTTACATCAGCGAGATCAGAGACAGGCTGAATGCCGTCTGCAGCGCTGGTTACGTGAAGAAAGCCTCGGTAACGGACATATGGGAGTATCTTGTGTCGGAGGGATTGGTGTCGGAAGAGGAGACTGATGAGGGATTCGTTAAATCAGTGACGGAACAAGGCGCCGGGATGGGGATAAAGGCTGAGGACAGGGTCAGCCAGAAAGGATATACGTATCAGATCCTGATATATCCGGAGGCAGTGCAGAAGAGAGTCGTCGAGTATTTCACCGGACCGAGGGCGGTATGCACCGAGGATGACGGCGGCATTAAGAGGCAGGCGAACAAGGGGCTGCGTTGGACAGAGGAAGAGGACGCAAGGGTGATAGAGGAATTTAAAGCGGGTATGAAGATGTCAGAGATAGCCCAAAGGCATGGCCGTACAAACGGCGCGATCAGGAGCCGGCTTCAGATGCACGGATTGGTTAAGGTATGAAATTATAGGCAATTATAGGCAATTATAGGCAATTTTCATACAGATATTGACAAGGAACGTAAAGACGAGTATATTTATATGTGAAAATATATAATTTAATAATGCAGACTTTCTCTTATTCAGAGCAGTGGAGATACAAAGGATCTGTGAAGCTGCGGCAACCCCCGGTGTGGGAAGGTGCCAACCTGAGCGAGTAATCGAACAATAAGAGGATTGGTTTATGAGATATAAAGCAGTCCGCTTAGTGTGGTCTGCTTTTATTTTCTGCAGGCAGCGGGCCGGACGGACATCCCTGCGGCAGAGCGCCTGACGATTGAAGAAAAGGAGTAGAAGATTATGGAAAGACATTTATTTACATCAGAATCAGTTACAGAAGGCCATCCGGATAAGATGTGCGACCAGATCTCGGACGCGATCCTGGATGCGCTGATGGAGCAGGATCCAATGAGCCGTGTCGCGTGCGAGACGAGTACGACGACCGGTCTCGTACTTGTTATGGGAGAGATCACGACGAAAGCGTACGTAGATATCCAGAAGATCGTCAGGGATACGATTCTGGAGATCGGTTATGACCGCGGGAAATATGGATTTGACGCGGAGACCTGCGCCGTACTTACGGCGATCGACGAACAGTCCGGAGATATCGCCATGGGTGTAGATAAGGCGTTGGAAGCTAAGAACCAGGAGATGTCGGAGGAAGAGATCGAAGCCATCGGCGCCGGGGACCAGGGGATGATGTTCGGATATGCGTCGGATGAGACGCCGGAACTGATGCCGTACCCAATCGCGCTGGCACATAAGCTTTCCAGGAGACTGGCAGAGGTGCGTAAAGACGGCACGCTGACGTATCTAAGGCCGGACGGCAAATCCCAGGTAACGGTTGAATACAATGAGGAAGGGATTCCGGTACGTCTGGACGCGGTGGTGCTTTCTACCCAGCATGACCCGGAGGTCACCCAGGAGCAGATCCATGAGGATATCAAGAAGTATGTATTCGACGCTGTGATTCCGGCGGATATGGTGGATGATAAGACGAAGTTCTTTATCAACCCCACGGGACGCTTTGTCATCGGAGGGCCCCACGGAGACAGCGGCCTTACCGGACGTAAGATTATCGTAGATACCTACGGCGGCATGGCGCGTCACGGCGGCGGTGCGTTCTCGGGAAAGGATTGTACGAAGGTAGACCGTTCCGCGGCTTATGCGGCGCGTTATGTCGCGAAGAATATCGTGGCGGCAGGACTTGCGAAGAAATGCGAGATCCAACTGTCTTACGCAATCGGTGTTGCTCACCCTACTTCCATTATGGTGGATACCTTCGGAACCGGCAAGATCAGCAACGAGAAACTGGTAGATATGATCCGCGAGAATTTCGATCTTCGTCCGGCGGGGATTATCAAGATGCTTGACTTAAGAAGACCGATCTATAAGCAGACGGCGGCATACGGGCATTTCGGACGTACGGATCTGGATCTGCCATGGGAGAAGACGGATAAGGCGGAAGTTCTGAAGAATTATCTGTAGAGAAGTATATCTGACATATATAATAAATTTTTATAAAAATTTTATAATAGTTTATGGACGCTTTGCTGTGAAGCGTCCTTTTTCGTGCTATACTTTTTATAGTTTGGTCTGTTTGTCGGAGATATAGATATTCAGCAGATTGGGGAATGAATTTTCAGACAGTCTGCCGGGGGAGGCATGGAGATGAAGTTAAAGACGCGGCTGATCATAGCTTTTCTGACCGTTATCTTAATCCCGATTCTTTTGACGGTCATGCTGGCATGTCTGTTCGGAAAATATCAGATAAGCGCGATAGAGAAGACCTATGAGATCAGCGGGATGACGACGGAGAGCCTGGCAAACTCGGTGGCGGTATTGTCAAGGCTTACGGAGAAAGCGTATGATGAACTCGACCAGATGGTGTCGGAAAATCCGGGGAAGATGGAGGATGTGACTTTTCTGGAAGAATTTAATCAGAAGCTCAGGAATAAGAATGCATATCTGCTGGTGCGCAAGAGCCATATGATGAATTATGTCGGTACGGATATGGATGAGGCGGAACCCGTTATCGAGCAGCTTCCGCACTTTGGAGATTCGGACTTAAGCTCCGAGAACGGCCTGTATCTTGGCGGAGATGCCCAGGCGCTGGTGAAGCAGGTGGATTTTCGTTATCCGGATAACAAAGAAGGGAGCGCTTTCGTCGTTGTGAATGTGCGCGGCGTGATCCCGGAGGTGGAAAGATTATATCTGGACATAGTCGTAGGAATCGTCGTCGTGCTGGTCCTGACGGCAGCGGTGCTGATCCTCTGGATATACCGCGGAGTTTTGGGACCGGTGGGAAAGATGCAGGCGGCGGCGCAGAAGATCAAGGAAGGCAATCTGGATTTTGAACTTGAAGCAGGGGCGGACGATGAGCTTGGCAGGCTCTGTCAGAGTCTGGAGGAGATGCGCAGGCATTTGCAGGACAACGCAGAAGAGAAGATTAAGTTTGATAAAGAGAATAAAGAGCTGATCAGCAATATTTCTCATGACCTTAAGACTCCGGTGACGGCGATCAAAGGGTACGCGGAAGGAATCATGGACGGGGTTGCGGATACGCCGGAGAAGATGGAACGGTATATCAGGACGATCTATAACAAGGCCAGCGAGATGGATACGCTGATTAATGAGCTGACGCTTTATACCAAGATTGATACCAACAGGATTCCGTATAATTTCAATACGCTGTCGGTGGACGCGTATTTCGAGGATTGTGCGGAGGACCTGTCCATAGAGCTGGAATCCAGAGGAGTGGAATTCGGTTATTTTAATTATGTAGAAGCGGGCGTGAAGATTATCGCGGACGCGGAACAGATTAAGAGGGTCGTTCATAATATTGTGAATAATTCCCTGAAATACATGGATAAGCCCAAGGGAAAGATCAATCTCAGGGTTAAGGACGTTGGGGATTTTATACAGATTGAGATGGAGGATAACGGAAGAGGAATTGCGGCGAAGGATCTGCCGAATATATTCGACCGTTTCTACCGGACGGATGCATCGCGGAATTCATCCAAAGGAGGGAGCGGCATCGGGCTTTCTATTGTGAAGAAGATCATCGAGGAGCATGGCGGTAAGATCTGGGCGACGAGCAGGGAAGAGACGGGAACGACGATGTATTTCGTTCTTAGAAAATATCAGGAGGTACCGGTATATGAGTAAGATATTGATAGTAGAAGATGAAGAGACGATTGCGGATCTGGAGAAAGACTATCTGGAGCTGAGCGGATTCCAGGTGGAGGTGGCGAACGACGGAGAGACCGGTCTTCACAAGGCGTTGAATGAGGATTACGACATGTTTATCCTGGATCTGATGCTGCCGGGTATCGACGGGTTCGATATCTGCCGCCAGGTCAGGGATGTGAAGAACACGCCGATCATCATGGTGTCTGCGAAGAAGGATGACATCGATAAGATACGGGGACTTGGCCTTGGGGCGGACGATTATATGACGAAGCCCTTCAGCCCCAGCGAGCTGGTGGCGCGGGTGAAGGCGCATCTTGCGAGATACGACCGTCTGACCGGAAGCGTTATGGAGGCCAACAAGGTAATCGAGATCCGCGGGCTTAAGATTGATACGACGGCGAGGCGCGTATGGATCAACGGGGAGGAGAAGACGTTCACCACGAAGGAATTCGATCTGCTGACATTCCTTGCCAGCCATCCAAACCATGTGTATACGAAGGAAGAGTTGTTCCGTGAGATATGGGATATGGAATCCATCGGGGATATCGCGACGGTGACGGTGCACATCAAGAAGATCCGCGAGAAGGTGGAGATGGATACTTCGAATCCGCAGTATATTGAGACGATATGGGGCGTTGGGTATCGCTTTAAAGTATAAGCGGACAAGTATAATCGTATAAGAAAAAATTATATTCAACAGGACGTAAATGGTGTATAATATTTTATTAGAAAGAGAATTGTCCGGGACGGGATCAGATGTTTCGGACGAGATAGGAGGAACAGACATGTTAAAAGGAAAAGTAGCTGTTGTGACAGGCGGTACCAGGGGAATCGGGTATGCCATCGTGAAGAAGTACCTGGAGAACGGTGCAAAAGTGGTACTGTTCGGTTCCAGAGCAGAGACGGTGGAGAAAGCTCTTTCTTCATTGAAAGCAGAGAATGCCGAATGGGAAGTAGCGGGAGACTATCCGGATCTTTCTGACGCCGGAGCGGTAAAGGCTGCGATTGAAAAGGTAAAGGATAAGTTCGGTAAGATCGATATTCTTGTAAATAATGCAGGTATATCTGACAGTACAAAGATCGAGAACTATGCGGAAGGGCAGTTTGAGAAGGTTATGAAGCTGAATGTCAACGCGATCTTTAACGCGATTCAGCCGACGGTTGCGATTATGAGGGAGCAGGGAGGCGGATGTATCCTGAATACCAGCTCTATGGTAAGTATCTCCGGCCAGCCGGGCGGCGTGGCATATCCGACGAGTAAATTTGCCGTAAACGGTATGACGCTTTCTCTTGCGAGGGAACTTGGGCCAAGCAACATCCGTGTCAATGCGGTAGCGCCCGGAATTACGAAGACCGATATGGTTGCGGCTCTGCCGGATCAGATGATCCAGCCGATGATTGCCGGGATTCCGCTTCGCCGTATCGGTGAGCCGGAGGATATCGCCAATGCGTTCCTGTTCCTGGCAAGCGATATGGCAAGCTACGTGACCGGCGAAGTGTTATCCGTGGATGGTGCGATGAGGGCTTAATCATTGTTGAAAATGCCTGATCTGCCGGCCGGCAGGACAGGCGGTGTCTGTAGGGGCATTTAATCTGACTTTGGGGGCATCCACTTTGGAGTGGATGCTTTCCTATATTTTAAAGCGGGTATAAAGAGAGGGCAAAACGGGATATGATAACCAGTACATCGAACGCGAAGGTTAAGCGTCTGGTTAACCTTAAGAAGAAGCGAAAGGCACGGGATGAAGAGAAGGTATTTCTGGTGGAGGGCATTCGTATGTTCCGGGAGGCGCCGCCGGAAATATTAAGAGAAGTCTATGTGTCTGAGACGTTTTATAAAAAAGAACGAAACGAGATAGAACGTGTCATAGACGGAAGCGGGAAGACGAAAGCGCCGCGCAGAGCGGCTCTGGAGATAGTATCGGATACGGTATTTGATTATGTATCGGATACCAGGACTCCCCAGGGCGTACTGTGTGTGGCGGGGCAGAGGGAGCATACCCTGAGTGAAGTGTTAGGCGGCGTGAATCCTCATATAATCGTGCTTGACCATCTGCAGGATCCGGGCAATCTCGGAACGATCTTCAGGGCCGCGGAAGGAGCGGGGGCTACGGGGATCATTATGGACCGGGAATGTGTGGATGTCTATAATCCAAAGACGATCCGTTCTACTATGGGTTCGGTATACCGGATGCCCTTCTGTTATGTCAGGAATCTGGCGGAGGGGGTCAGAGGACTGAAAGAATGCGGAATCCGGACGTATGCGGCACATCTGGAGGGACGATGTGATTATGATAAGGAAGATTACTGCCGTCCGTGCGCGTTCCTGATTGGAAATGAGGGGAATGGTCTTACCGAGGAGATTGCCAGGCTTGCGGATACTTATATCAAGATACCGATGCAAGGTCAGGTGGAGTCATTGAATGCGGCGGTTGCGGCTTCTATATTGATGTTCGAGGCGGCAAGGCAGAGACGGCAGACTATCCCTGCAAATGGGGACGCACATCTTGCGGAAAGCAATTTTCGGACGGTCTGCCGGAAGGAGGGATAAGATGGAACCGGTGATTGATCTGTCAAAAGAATATGGACTGGTGCTGGACGGCGGCGGCGCCCGGGGAGCCTATCAGATCGGAGCATGGAAAGCTCTGGCGGAGGCGGGCGTTAAGATCAGCGCGGTGGCGGGAACTTCCGTGGGCGCGTTGAACGGCGCTCTGATCTGTATGGGAGACGTGGGGAAAGCCGAGAATATCTGGAAAGAGATGACCTTTTCTACGGTCATGGATGTGGACGACGAGTGGATGGAACGTCTGTTCCGGAAGGAGACTACGATAAAGGAGTTCCTGAATGAGGGGCGCAAGATGCTGAAGGACGGAGGGGTGGACGTCACACCCTTACGCAGGCTGATCCATGAGACGGTGGATGAGGAGGCAATCCGAAACTGCGGCAAAGAATTCTGCCTGCTTACATTCTCCGTGTCGGAATTCAAGGAGCTGGATTTGAGTATAGAGGATATCCCGGAGGGGACGCTGGAGGACTTCCTGCTGGCAAGCGCGTATCTGATCGGATTCAAGAATGAGAGGATCAGGGGGAAGAAGTATATTGACGGCGGGGTGGTCAATAACGTACCGTTGAACTCGCTGGTGAAGAGAGGATATGAGGATATCATAGAGGTGCGCATCTACGGGCCCGGAAGGGAACCGCGGGTTCGTATGCCGAAAGAGAGCGAAAAATATGAGATCGCGCCCAGGGTGAAGCTGGGGAGTATCATCGAATTTTCGGAGAAACGAAGCCGGCAGAATCTGATGATCGGATATTATGACGCGAAACGGATGCTGTACGGTCTGGAGGGAAGTATCTATTATCTGGAGCAGACGCATGAGGAGGAGTATTACGGCAGGCTCCTCGGGGATATGCGTGAGATCGAGAAAGCGGAGATCGCGTTCGTCCTGAAGCTTCCGCTGGGGTATACGGACAAAGAGCTGTTTCTGGGAATGCTGGAGGCGACGGCCAAATTACTGCAAATTCCGAAATATCAGGTATACACAGTTGACCAATTATATGATATGGTATATAAGAAATACGAGACACGAAACGTTCGGATTAATCTTCCGAGATTTGTGCACATACTGACAGGATTAAGAGGGGGACTGACGATGAACTTAAAAGGAAGAAATTTTTTGACACTGAAGGACTATACTCCGGAAGAGATCACGTATCTGTTGGATCTGGCGGCGGATTTAAAAGAGAAGAAGAAAAACGGTGTGCCGGTTGACAAATACAGAGGAATGAATGTAGCCTTGATCTTTGAGAAGACAAGCACCAGGACCAGATGTTCTTTCGAGGTCGCGGCGCACGATATGGGTATGGGAACGACCTATCTTGACCCGAGCGGTTCTCAGATCGGCAAGAAAGAGAGTATCGAGGATACGGCGAGGGTGCTGGGACGGATGTACGACGGGATCGAATATCGGGGATACGGGCAGGAGATCGTGGAGGAACTGGCAAGATACGCGGGCGTGCCGGTCTGGAACGGACTGACCAATGAGTATCATCCGACGCAGATGCTGGCCGACCTGCTGACGATTCGTGAGCATTTTGGATATCTTAAGGGAATTAAACTGGTATACATGGGAGATGCGAGATATAATATGGGAAATTCCCTGATGATAGCCTGCGCGAAGATGGGAATGCATTTTGTCGCGTGTACGACAGAAGAGTATTTCCCGAATGCGGAATTGGTGAACATTTGCGAGGGATATGCGAAGGAGAGCGGCGCGACGATTACATTGACTTCGGACGCGGCAGAGGGGACGAAAGACGCGGATGTGATCTATACGGATGTGTGGGTGTCCATGGGTGAGCCGGACGAAGTGTGGGAAGAGAGGATTCGTGCGCTTACACCGTATAAGGTGACGGCGGATATTATGGCGAATGCGAAGGAAGAGGCTATTTTCCTGCATTGCCTGCCGGCATTCCATGACTTGAAGACGAAGATAGGCAGGGAGATCCATGAGAGGTTCGGCATTGATGATATGGAAGTGACGGACGAGGTGTTCGAGTCGGAGCAGTCGAAGGTATTTGACGAGGCAGAGAACAGGATGCATACGATTAAGGCAGTGATGGCGGCAACTTTGGGGGAAAGATAGGAAGTCTGTCCGGGCAGCTTGCTGCGCCGGAATCAGAAAAAGACTGTGATGTTGGTTATGGCAGGAGAGAGAAAAGTACAAAAATATGAAAGCAGAGATATTACGTTTTTTAAAGGAAAGCGACGGGTACTTGTCCGGACAGCAGCTCTGTGAACATTTTCAGGTATCGCGGACGGCGGTATGGAAGATCATAGAGCAGCTCAAGGAGGAGGGATACCGGATTAAAGCGGTAAGAAATAAGGGATACCGGCTTATAGACAGTCCGGACGTGATGTCCAGGGCGGAGATCGAGAGTCTTACGAGGGGCAGATGGGCAGGCGCGAAGGTTGTCTATTATGAAGAGACAGACTCTACGAACACCCGCGCGAAGGAAGCCGGAGAGAAGGGAAAAGAGCAGGAGGATCATGGAACCCTGTTTGTCGCCGAACACCAGGTGGCAGGGAAGGGAAGAAGAGGCAGAGGATGGGAATCGCCTGCCGGTTCGAGTATCTATATGACGCTTTTGCTGCGTCCCGATGTGAGGCCCGTCCGCGCGCCTCAGTTAACGCTTCTGATGGCGATAGCCGCGGCGGAAGGGATTCGTAAGGTCACCGGAGTATCCTGCGGGATTAAATGGCCGAACGACATAGTGCTGGACAAAAAGAAGGTCTGCGGTATCCTGACCGAGATGAGCGCAGAGATGACTCAGATTAATTATGTAGTCATCGGCGTGGGCATCAATGTAAATCAGGAGACATTCCCGGAGGAAATACAGGACAGGGCAGTCTCTCTTAAGCAGAAGACGGGTATGAATATCCGGCGTTCGGAGCTGATCGCGGCAGTATTAAAGGAATTTGAAGCATGCTATGAAATATTTGTTAAGACGGAAGATCTGTCGGAATTAAGAGAGGCTTATAACAGACTTCTTGTGAACAAGGATCAGGAAGTGAAGGTATTGGAGCCGGGGAATGAGTATACGGCCCGTGCACTGGGGATCAACGACGAGGGCAAACTGATTGTAAGGACGGGGGACGGACAGGAGAAAACCATCTATGCGGGGGAAGTATCGGTGAGAGGGGTATACGGTTATGTATGATGGAAAAGTAGTGCTTTGCGGCGCCAATTCCTATGAAGAAAAATATTATCTGAATCCGGATTTCGAGCAGCTTCCCGATGCGGTTAAGGAGGAGCTTAAGATCTTGTGCGTGCTCTACGTAAATGATGTGGGCGGTATCCTGACCCTTGTTTATGAAGAGAACGGAGAATTATGCTTTGAGGTAACGGCGAAGGAATTTGACCCGATGTTCGACGAGATCGGGAGCCGTCTTAAGATCAGGCAGCTCCAGAGAGAGAAGCAGGACTTATTAGAGGCGTTGCAGATGTATTATAAGGTGTTCTTTTTAGGAGAATGAATCATCATTTGCGCAGGCAGGCCGATGCTGTGCAGACAGACATATAGGAGGGAAATATGTTACTTGTAATTGATGTGGGAAATACGAATATTACGGTAGGAGTATTCAGGGATAAGGAGCTGCTCTGTACATTCCGGATGACGACAAAGCTGCCGCGGACATCCGACGAATATGGCATTACCTTGAAGGAACTGGTAGAATGTCAGGGGATTATGAGCAATGAGATTCACGCGGTGATCGTGTCGTCTGTGGTGCCGGATATCATGCATTCGCTGGGAAGCGCTATCATCAAATATTTTGGAATCAGGCCTATGGTCGTATCGGCGGGTATCAAGACAGGAATCCGCATCGTGACCGAGAATCCGAAGCAGGTGGGAGCGGACCGTATCGTAGACGCGGTCGCGGCCTATACCCTGTATGGAGGCCCGGTCATCGTGATTGATTTCGGGACGGCGACTACATATGATGTGGTAGGCCCGGACGGGACTTTTGAGGGCGCGGTGATCTCTCCGGGAATCCGCATCTCTTCCCACGCGATGACAGAGCAGGCGGCGATGCTGCCTGCGATTGAGATCAAGAAACCGGAGGGCGTCATCGGGAAGGAGACGATATCCTGCATGCAGGCGGGATTATTCTTCGGGCAGATCGGCCAGACGGAATATCTGGTGAAGAAGATCAAGGAAGAGTCCGGGTATACGGATGCCAAAGTGATCGCAAGCGGAGGGCTTGGCAAGATGATTGCAGCGGAGACGGAAGTGATCGACGTTTACGATCCGCAGCTTACATTAAAAGGTCTGCGATTCATCTATGAGAAGAATAAGAAGCAGAAATCTGCGGATGGAATGATTTAGAGATAAGACAGGAAAGTTGAGGAGAGGATACTTGAGAATCGGTGAGACAGAGCTTAAGAATCCGTATATTCTTGCCCCCATGGCGGGGGTGACAGATCTGCCCTTTCGTCTGCTCTGTATGGAGCAGGGGGCGGGTCTTTTATGTATGGAGATGATCAGTGCGAAAGCGCTTCAATATAAAAATAAGAATACGAAGATACTGCTTGCGATCCATCCGAAGGAATATCCAGTATCTTTACAGCTTTTTGGTTCGGACCCGGCTATTGTCAGCGAGATGGCGAAGCGTATTGAAGAACTGCCTTTTCAGATTCTGGATATTAATATGGGCTGTCCGGTGCCGAAGGTGGTGAAGAACGGCGAAGGGTCGGCCCTTATGATGAATCCGAAGCTGGTATACGAGATCGTGTACCGTACGGTGCGCGCCGTTCGGAAACCGGTCACAGTGAAGATTCGGAAAGGATTTGACGACGCGCATGTCAATGCGGTGGAGATTGCCAGGATTGTAGAGGAAGCCGGAGGGGCGGCAGTCGCCGTCCACGGGAGGACAAGGGAGCAGTACTATTCCGGAAAGGCGGATTGGGAGATCATCCGCCGGGTAAAGGAGGCGGTGTCGATCCCGGTGATCGGAAACGGAGACGTAGATTCTGGGGAGACAGCGTCGGCTATGATGAGGCAGACGGGATGCGACGGTGTGATGATCGGCCGGGCCGTACAGGGAAATCCGTGGATATTCCGGGAACTTACGGAATATAGCCGTACGGGCATAAGCCCGTCAAAGCCGTCAAAATCAGAGAGGAAAGACGCCATGCTGCGGCACGCGCGGCTGCAGATCGAATTCAAGGGGGATTATCTCGGTATCCGGGAGATGCGCAAGCATGTCGCATGGTATACGAAAGGAATGGAGGGCTCTGCAAGGTTGCGGGAAGCCATCAACCGGGTGGAGACTTATGATGAACTGGAAAAACTCCTTAATGAACGGCTATAAGGAAAGTATGAAAAAATATAATGCTGCATATACTGTAACGGGTTTGAAACAAAGGTTGTTTTTGCGGAAATTTCAACGAGAATTTCAACAAGAAACAACAAGAAATTCGGCGCCTAAATTATTGACATAGCATTAGCATTTGGGTATAATAATGGAATTGTGAAAGTCCCTGTCTTCCCGTAAAAACAGCGGGGGGATTGATATAGATATTAACAGTACCTTTGTGTACTGAGATAGAAAGTAAGAAAGGAAGTAAGGCACATGGAAGCAAAGAAGAAATTACTTACTTATGCAGGCTTAAAAGCGCTGGAGGATGAACTGGAACACCTGAAGGTTGTGAAACGTAAGGAGGTTGCAGGCAAGATTAAGGAAGCAAGGGAGCAGGGCGATTTGTCTGAGAATGCCGAGTATGATGCGGCAAAAGACGAGCAGCGTGATATCGAAGCACGTATCGAAGAACTGGAAGGTATCCTTAAGAACGCGGAAGTAGTCGTAGAGGATGAAGTAGATTTTGATAAGATCAACGTAGGATGTACAGTAAAGGTATACGACAAGACATTTGATGAAGAGATGGAATTCAAACTGGTAGGTTCTACAGAGGCGAACAGTCTGGAAGGGAAGATATCCAACGAGTCTCCGGTGGGACAGGCTCTTATCGGCTGTAAGGTAGGCGACCAGGTGGAGGTAGAGACACAGGCGGGCATTATGGAATATGAGGTATTGCATATCAGCCGGTCAATGTAGAAAAGCTTTTAGGAGAAGGGAGAAGAGGACGTGGCTGAACAGCAGAAGAAAGTACAGGAGCAGGATATTAACCAGTTAAGGAAGGTTCGGCGTGATAAGCTGGCAGAGCTGCAGAATGACGGCAGGAATCCGTTCGAGATCACGAAGTATGATGTGACGTGTCATGCCGCTGACATCAAGGATAATTATGAGGATATGGAAGGAAAGCAGGTGAGACTTGCGGGGCGTGTCATGCAGAAGCGCATCATGGGCAAGGCTTCCTTCTGCAATATTCTTGACCAGAGCGGCAACATCCAGTCTTATGTGGCAAGGGACAGTGTAGGCGAGGAGGCTTATAAGGATTTTAAGAAATTAGATATCGGCGATATTGTGGGTCTTGAGGGCGAGGTGTTCAAGACGAAGACAGGAGAAATCTCTGTCCACGCGTCCAAGGTGACGCTTCTGTCCAAGAGTCTTCAGATACTTCCGGAGAAATTCCACGGCCTGACCAATACAGATATGCGTTACCGTCAGAGATATGTTGATCTGATTATGAATCCTGAGGCAAGGGATACGTTTATCAAGCGCTCGAAGATATTGAGCTCTGTCCGCAGGTATCTGGACGGCCAGGGGTTCCTGGAGGTGGAGACTCCTATGCTGGTAAGCAATGCAGGAGGAGCGGCGGCAAGACCCTTTGAGACACATTTTAACGCGCTGAGCGAGGATTTCAAGCTGCGTATCTCCCTGGAATTGTATCTGAAGCGTCTGATCGTAGGAGGACTGGAGAGAGTCTATGAGATCGGACGTGTGTTCCGCAACGAGGGACTGGATACCCGGCATAACCCGGAATTTACATTGATGGAGCTGTATCAGGCTTATACAGACTATAACGGAATGATGGATCTGACGGAGAACCTGTACCGCCATGTGGCGCAGGAAGTACTGGGAACAACTACAATCACCTATAACGGTGTGGAGATGGATCTTGGAAAGCCGTTTGAACGGATCACGATGATAGACGCCGTGAAGAAATACGCGGGTATCGACTGGAATGAGGTGGAGACGCTGGAGCAGGCGAGGGCGCTTGCCAGGGAGCATCATGTAGAGTTCGAAGAGAGACATAAGAAGGGCGATATCTTAAGTCTGTTCTTTGAAGCATTTGCAGAGGAACACTTGATCCAGCCCACGTTTGTCATGGATCATCCTATTGAGATATCTCCTCTTACGAAGAAGAAACCGGAGAATCCGGAATATGTAGAGCGTTTTGAGTTCTTCATGAACGGATGGGAGATGGCGAATGCTTATTCTGAGCTGAACGACCCCATCGATCAGAGAGAAAGATTTAAGGCGCAGGAGGAATTGCTGGCCCAGGGCGACGAAGAGGCGAATACGACGGATGAAGATTTCCTGAATGCGCTGGAGATCGGAATGCCGCCTACAGGAGGTATCGGGTTTGGAATCGACAGGATGTGTATGCTTCTTACGGACAGCGCGGCGATAAGGGACGTATTATTATTCCCGACAATGAAAACGCTTGGCGGAAAAGACCAGTAAAATCAACGGTTTGCGGTACTTTGATTCAGATTTTGCAACAAAATTGCAACAAATTTGCAACGCATAATGCGGGATAATGCCTGATAATGCGTTGATTGGTACATGAGCCAACTTAATACAGTAAGCACTTTAAGGACATTTTTCTAAAAGAAATTTTAGGGAAGTGTCCTTTTTTGTTATGGTCAAAAAATAAATTTGAATTGGAGGAAAAGAAAATGGTAAATACAGCGTTAAGGGCAGAAGTGAAAAACTGTTCTCCGGGGCAGAAGCAAATTCGGGTTGCCAGTTAGCCGCTTTTTGGGTAACTGGCAGCACGAATCCACAAGGGTTTGGGAGTGTAGCTCCCAAGAATAAAACAGATCAAGCAGATAAGATAAGGAGGACAAGCTATGGCAGCGAATACAGCGAAAGGTGCAGGAAACAAAGATACTCGCACAATTACTTTCAAGAGCAAAGAACATAAGGATTTTTATAAGTAAGCGATGAATAACCTACCGGTTTTACATATTCTAAAATCTGTGGGATAATCTTTTTGACTGACAAGTGAATGATGTGATTCAAGATTTGTTTATAATCAAG
>CAJTAL010000007.1 GCA_910574285.1 Lachnospiraceae bacterium
CAAAGGAAGTCAAGTACACGTTCGAAGCATTCTTTGAAAATAGAATGGTCAATGCCGGAGCGTGCCTTGCTGAAAGCCTGTTGGGAACATTTCACAGTATCAGAGATGGAAGCCCCAGACAGGTGTCGCAATTCGGTAAAGAATTCATCAAGAGATGCAGAGATGGTTTTCTTGGAATTTCTTAATAACAATTTGATCAATGTCCAGTAGGGAAGTTTCCCACAATTGCGAGTAAAAGCCCCTTTTCTGTTTCGGGCTTGTTCAAGGACATATGGATCAAGTAATGTGTTACAGATAATATCAGCTAAGATTTGAATTAATTTCATACGAAGCAGCTCCCTTCAAAAAAGTGATATAAACAAGGGCTGCGCCGCATTTTGGGGCGATTTTGTCAATAGTAAATCTGCTGATTTTTCGACGAAAAATTTGTGCAATATTTTAATTGAGATAGTGGTCTTGAATGAAGAAAGGCACAGGGAACCCCGTGCCAATTAAAAGAAAAACACAATATGTTGTAGTTGCTTGAGTTAGGTTGTTAACATTGTATATAAAATAATAAAATAGAGATAGAAAAGTATGAATTGCAATGGAAGAACCATACTAACAAAGGAGGTGTTTATCATGGCAACTTCAAGTATCACAAAGAATTTTGTCATTTCCAGCAAGGAACAGGTGGAGATGTTTGTCAATGCGATTGAAGAATCTGCCAAAAACCGTCCTGTCCGTACTCCTGTGGCTGCAAGGCAGATCAAAGGGGAAGAGGAACTGAGAAAATTCATGAAAGAATGGGAGAAAGCGAATGCAGATCAATGATAAGTTTTTCTATATCAACATTCGTGATTATCTGGCATTAGGAAGTGATAGTAAAGCCGGAGAGCCAATGCTTGCCAGGGTGCTTTCCGGTTTTTCATGTCCGAAGAACCCGGATGTGGCGAATTTTTTAAAGAAGAACGCGGTGGACATTACTGGAAAGGCAGTATTGACTTTTCACTATTTAAGCGTTACAATCGGGAATGGCATTAGCTTAGAAATATTTTAAAATATTTTACGGAGAAAATGATATGAAATCACAAGTGAAAAATTTTGGTCTGCTGACTTTCAGTACGCTTGCCATGGCTATCGGCATCTATTTCTTTAAATTTTCCAACAACTTTACCTTTGGAGGAATCACGGGTCTTGCCGTATTGATCGCGAAAACCGGTAAGATATCCGCCAGTGATTTTTCGTTTATCTCAAACATGGTCCTCCTCCTCATTGGGCTGTTCGTGCTCGGTAAGAAATTTGCCGCGAAGACGGCTTACAGCAGTATCCTCCTGTCTGTTACGCTGTCCGCCCTTGAGAGAATCTATCCTATGAGCCACCCTCTTACGGATCAGCCGCTTCTTGAACTGGCGTTTGCCATCGCGCTGCCTTCCGTCGGTTCGGCTATCTTATTCAACATCGGCTCCTCCAGCGGCGGTACGGATATTGTAGCCATGATTATGAAAAAATATACCAGTATAGATATAGGAAAGGCTTTGCTGGCTACAGACTTCTTCATTACGCTTGCAGGATGCTTCGTATTTGACATTGAGACCGGGCTCTATTCTTTCCTGGGTCTTGCGCTGCGGTCCTTCATGATCGATGGTTTTATAGAAAGTCTGAACCTGTCAAAATACTTCAACGTGGTATGTACTTCCCCGCAGCCCATTTGCGACTTCATCAACGAGACGCTTCATCGGGGGGCGACCATCGTAGAAGCCAAAGGCGCTTTCAGCGGAGAAGACAAGTTTATTATCTTTACTGTGTTGAACCGGGTAGAGGCAATACGTCTTCGTAACTTCATCAAAGAATATTCACCCGATGCGTTCCTGCTGATTTCCAATACCAGCGAGATCATCGGAAAAGGGTTTCATTCTGTCTGATCCGGACAGGATGAAACCCTTTTTTAATTATGCTTAAGGCATCGTAAGAATCGTAGACGCCAGAGTGTACAGCTCAGAATTTTCCTGGCTCGCACTGAGGAGGGAAGAGGAATTAATGGTAACATTCTGTGTTGTCTCTTCACCAAAAGTAGGAGCCGCGGCGTACTTTTCCATAGCTTCTACCAGACCGGCGGAAGCCTCGTTCAGAGAATAGTATGTGCCTCCTTCGAATTCATGATAAGCGTCTGCGAAGCTTTTGTTCGGCGTCGTAGTGATATCTACGGTATAACTGGCGTTAGCGGCCTCTCTCTTAGGTATACCCACGGTATATTTGCATTGGCTTAAGATGGATTTGAGAGCTGCCTTATACCTGTCGACATAGTCTGCGCTCAGATCGGCGGGCGGGTCGAAAGCGTCTTTTTCATACCACGCCAGAGCTTCCTCTTCGGTGCGGCCCGTATATACGGCAAACTGAGCAACGTCCCCTTTAAAGGAAGCGTCGAAATAGGCTTTGATAAAATGATGAGCATCTATGATGTCGCTTACCTGGTTGTAAGGATCCATATAGTTGACGATAGCCTGTCCGACGAATTCCTTAAGACTGTCCTCGGTAATGGAATACTTCTCACCCTTTTTCGTTACCTCAAGGGTGGAGATGACCTCTTCGTTATGAACAGGAGAATCTGTAAGCAGTTTCGTGTCATTTTCGAGGATGCCCGAGGCAGCCTCTGTCAGATCGGTGCTTTCCAGTGTGTCAAGATATTTTCTGTTCGAACTTTCCGTAGTCCGCTTGATATCGATGGGCCTGTAGGTAACCTGTACGGAAAATGTACGGTCGTTCTTCTTCTTGGCCGATGAGACCTTGAAAGTAATGGCGTTGAACGAATCTTTCAGGAAATCCTGATATGGTTCCTTCAGTTCTTCCGGGAACTGTACGACGAAAGCTTCGTTGCTTTCGGCAATTCCTTCATCTAAAAGCGTTGCAAAATTATCAGACCCTTTCTCTTTCATGGAAGTAATCTGCTCTCCGACATATTTGTCTGCGGTATCCCTGCTGCAGCCTGTCAGAACGGCAATTGCGAATAAGCAGAGGATAAGAAATCCTGATTTGCGCATAACATATGCTCCTCCTGTATATTTTGATCATTCTTATTGTACCATTCTAAAAAGATGACTTCAATAGGAAATACTACTGGAAAAATGCGAACATTTTATATATAATGGTGATGATAGAAAGCGGAAAATCAAAATCAACAGAGAAGGAGATTTTTATGGAGATGTTATCAATTGAGAGAGAACTAATGGGGAATTCTTATCCGGGACGCGGCATTATCATCGGGAAAAGCGCAGACGGAACCAAGGCTGTCGCCGCATACTTTATTATGGGAAGAAGTGTGAACAGCCGTAACCGTATTTTCGTGGAAGACGGAGAAGGAATCCGTACGCAGGCGTTTGATCCGGCAAAGCTTACAGATCCTAGCCTGGTTATCTACGCGCCTGTACGTGTACTGGGGAATAAGACGATTGTAACCAACGGAGACCAGACAGATACCATCTATGAGGGAATGGACAGGCAGATGACGTTCGAACAGTCTTTAAGAAGCCGTGAGTTTGAGCCGGACGCACCAAATTATACGCCGAGAATATCGGGAATCATGCATATTGAGAACGGCGCCTATAATTACGCGATGTCCATATTAAAGAGTAACGGCGGGAGTCCGGAGGGATGTAATCGCTATACTTTCGCATATGAGAACCCTGCGGCAGGGGAGGGGCATTTTATCCACACTTACAAGTGTGACGGTGATCCGCTGCCAAGTTTTGAGGGAGAACCGAAGCTGGTCGGGATACCGGATGATATGGATGCGTTTACGGATCTGTTGTGGAACAGCCTGAATGAAGATAATAAAGTATCTCTGTTTGTAAGATACATCGATATCGCGGCAGGAACCTATGAGACAAGAATCGTGAATAAGAATCAGTAGGAGGAATCAATTTATGAAAGAACTGGAATTAAAATACGGCTGCAACCCAAATCAGAAACCGTCCAGGATCTACATGGCGGACGGCAGTGAGCTGCCGATTCAGGTGTTGAACGGCAAGCCCGGATATATTAATTTTCTGGATGCATTCAATGGCTGGCAGCTCGTGAAGGAGTTAAAGAGAGCAACCGGACTTCCGGCGGCCACATCTTTCAAGCATGTATCACCGGCAGGAGCCGCGGTAGGACTTCCGCTTAGCGATACGCTTGCTAAGATATACTGGGTAGATGATCTTGGAGAATTATCGCCGCTGGCGTCTGCCTATGCAAGAGCAAGGGGGGCAGACAGGATGTCTTCCTTCGGCGACTTTATTTCTCTGTCGGACGTCTGCGACGCAGATACGGCGAAGCTTATTAAGAGAGAAGTGTCGGACGGAGTAATCGCGCCGGGATATGAACCAGAAGCGCTTGAGATTCTAAAAGAGAAAAAGAAGGGCGGATACAATGTAATTCAGATTGATCCGGACTATGTACCGGAACCGTTGGAACACAAAGATGTATTCGGCATCACCTTCGAGCAGGGAAGAAATGAACTGAAGATTGATGATGATTTCTTTGCGAATGTCGTAACAGAGAATAAGGAATTGACAGACCAGGCGAAGATTGATCTGGCGATTTCTATGATAACCCTTAAGTATACGCAGTCGAACTCTGTATGTTATGTGAAGGACGGACAGGCTGTCGGTATCGGCGCGGGGCAGCAGTCCAGGATACACTGTACACGTCTTGCGGGACAGAAAGCTGACAATTGGTGGCTGAGACAGTCTCCTCAGGTTATGAACCTTCCGTTTGTGGATTCCATCAGACGCGCAGACAGGGACAACGCAATCGATCTGTACATCGGCGAAGACTACATGGATGTACTGTCCGACGACGCATGGCCGGCGATCTTCAAGGAGAAACCGGAGGTGTTTACAAGGGAAGCCAAGAGAGAATGGCTTGATAAGCTTACAGATGTGGCGCTTGGTTCAGATGCATTCTTTCCGTTTGGAGACAATATCGAAAGAGCCCGCAGAAGCGGCGTGAGATATATCGCGCAGCCGGGCGGTTCGGTAAGAGATGACAATGTCATTGAGACATGCAATAAATATGGTATGGTGATGGCATTCACGGGACTCCGTCTGTTCCATCATTAATATTATTCATTTTGCGGGTTTGTGATCAGATAGAGATTTCTCATAGAAGGGCTGGCGCAATGTATGCGTCAGTCCTGTTTTGGTCATATATGTATAAATACTCTGGGCAGTTAATCTCCAATCTCGCTTAAGTAACGGTAAATAGTTGCCGTTGAGCAGGAGAATTTCTTGGCGACAAACGAGATGGCGCCTTTTAATTGGAAAAGACCCTGTTCATTCAGCTTTTCAATGATGTCTTTGCGTTCGTATTGGTTGAGTCTGTCAATGGATGTAGGAAGAGATACGGTTGCATCGTCGAAGATCTTTTGCATCAGTGACGAGATGTCTACGGGGTAATTTTCTGTCATTGCCGTATGAGGAACAGCAGAGGTATCCTTAGGGATAGGCGGCGATACTTTGCTGTCATCTGTATTCGTTTCCAGGAAAGCGCCTGGATGTATGGTAGAAAGAATAGAACCCTGCAGTTCCTGAAAACGACTGTCGTCAAAGTTAATACATAGAAGTCCAATCAGTTCTCCTTTGGAATCTTTAATGAACATTGTAGAGGAGCGCAGGATGTGTCCGTCTTCTGTTATACCCTTATAGTTACAAACGAAATCATTCATCTTATATGCTTGAGCAGAGAGCATCTGGAGCGCGGCTTCCGTTAAAGGGCTGCCGACTGATCGTCCGCTGATATGGCTGTTTGTAATTGCGGCGATAGCCGGAGGATCAGAGCCGAGGTCATGCAATACGACTTCGTAATCCTGGCCGAGAGCATTTCCAAGAAACTCTACAATAGTAATGCACTGTTGAAGGATTTCTTTTTTCATAATAATTCCCCATTTCAAAAATAAATACAATTAACAATTTTCTGACTATAACCATTATGACACGGTATCTTGCAAAATTCAACATATAATTCATGCAATTTGAAAATCTTTGTTATCTTTGGATACTTTTTACATTCACATTGGTAAATAACGAAAGAATCCATTGACATTAAGTGGTTTACGTATCATAATACTGTTTACTATTGTGTGGTTTTGTGGCAGGACGGCACATAAAGAGGAATGTGCAGATTGTACGACTCGTTTTGGATCAGTCTGCAGAGGGATAAGATTTGTGGAAAGGGATATATTACGGATATGACGGAGGAACAGAGACAGGCGGTCAGATGTCTGAAAGAGAGCCTGGAGAAGAAGGAGGCGGATACGCTGGATGAACTTCTCTGGGAAACATTGACTAAGTTCCAGGGGCATCCTTTTTATACTGCAAAGGAGCTGGAATTCTTTTATATGATCAAAGGAAACGAGATGTTTGTGACCCGGAAGGATAAGTCTATTACCAGGGCAAGCGTCATGATGGCATTTCATAAGGTGTTGGAATTAGACCGGGTGGTGACGGGGCCGAAGAAGCTGGGAACCTTCGGGGCAAGTTATCTGTATCCGGTTTTTTGCTACCTGGGTGTGATCTCTCAGGCGGTCTGAGAAACGATTTTCGCAAACCGGAACACGGCTTGCGGGTGGTCTGCCGGCGAAAGGTGATATGTAAAGAAAGCTGGGAGGCGGCTGTCAATAGTTATAGAAAGGCAAGAGTGAACATGAGCAGAGGGACAGAATATCTGGACTATGTAACGGAGCAGTTGGCCTTAAGACTTAAGGAGCTGGATGCGACGATTCAGGATGTCCGGGAAGATATCGCGGGCATGAATGAATATTACTGGGGAAATTATGCAGAGATGGATGAGTACGGTTATGAGAACTATGACAATCAGCAGGCGCTGATCAGTCAGGTGAATGCCGGGCAGGAGTATCAGAAGCAAAGACACAGATGGGAGAAGATGTTGGATTCGCCCTTCTTCGGGAGTGTAGATTTTGTCTATGAGAGAGAAGAGGAGACAGAGACTTTCTATATCGGAATCGGTAATTTTGCCAGGAAGCGGGGGGCTGTGCCGCTGATCTATGACTGGCGGGCTCCGGTGAGCGGGCTTTTCTATGATTATGACAAGGGCGCGGCTGCCTATGAGGCTCCCGGCGGGACGATGAAGGGAGAGATCCTGTCGAAATGGCAGTATAAGATTCGGGGCGGACATATGGTCTACGAGTTTGAGAGCGACATGAAGATCGACGATGATATCTTAAAGCAGGAATTAAGCACCAACAGTGATGTACAGCTTAAGAATATCGTACGGACGATCCAGAAGGAACAGAATGCGATCATCCGCAATACCCGGGATAAGGTATTGATCATCCAGGGGACGGCGGGCAGCGGGAAGACGTCTATAGCGTTGCATCGGATCGCATATCTTCTTTATCATGACAGGGAGAACCTGAAGTCTTCGAATATTCTGGTCCTGTCGCCGAACAGCGTGTTCTCAGATTATATATCACACATCCTTCCAGAGCTTGGAGAAGAGAATATACAGGAGATGAGCCTTGACCTCTTTGCGTACAGGGAATTGAAAGATGTGGCGTCTGACTGTGAGGACCGCTGGCATCAGATCGAGAGGCAGATTCGTAAAGATGACGCCGATGCAGACCGAAGGTATAGATGGAAGCAATCGGCGGAATTCGTGGAAGCGGCGGAAGGTTTCCTGATAGAATTGGAAGACCGGTTGGTGGACTTTAAAGACGTGCGGTATAAGGGAATGGAGAAGAAGGCGGATGAGATTCTTAAGATGTTCTACCTGCGATTCCAGGAGATACCGCTTTTGTCCCGGATGGATGCGGTGATGGAGTATTTCACGGATGAGTACGAGACTTTGCAGGGAAAAGATATTCCGGAGGAAGACATGGAATTTATACACAGCCAATTTCAGAGTATGTATGCGACGACAGATCTGTATGTCATCTATAGCTGGTTTCTGGAAGAATATGGGTGGCAGCAGCTTGCGGATCTTCCATGCGAGAAGAGAATTCTTGCATATGAAGACGTCTACCCGCTGCTATATCTGAAGCAGCGCCTTCTGAAGGTGACGCGTCATAAGAATATACGCCATCTTGTCATCGACGAGATGCAAGATTATTCTTATCTCCAATATGTTATCATAGAGCGGATGTTCTCCTGCAGGATGACGATACTTGGCGACCGCGCCCAGACTTTGGATGGGTTGTCCCGGGATGTGACGGCTTTTCTGCCGAAGATTTTGGGAAAGAAAGTGCGGAAGATTGAGCTGAACCGGAGCTACCGCAATACCTGTGAGATCGCGGAATATGCGAACCGTATCGCCGGTTTAGAGGGGATTGAGTATGTAAAGCGGCAAGGAAGGGAAGTAGAGGAAGTAAGATGTGCTTCCATGGAGGATGCGGCGGAGAAGGCGCTGGCACAGGTGCGCCTGGGAGAAGAGGGGTATGAGACGGCCGCGTTTCTGGTTATGACGGAGGACGAGGCAAGAGCGCTCTGCAAGATTATAGAAGCGGTCAGGAAAGATGTGTCTTATATTGACAGAGACAGCTCTGTCTTTCGGAAAGGGATTACGGTAACCACTTTTTATATGGCAAAAGGGCTGGAGTTTGACCAGGTATTTATCTTCGGCAGAGACAGGGAGAATCCCTTCTTTCGGCAGTTTTGCTATATATGTGCTACCCGCGCGCTGCATGAATTGTGGGTCATGGAATTGTAATCCGGGCACTCTGCTGTCTGGCAGCGCGGCAGGCTTGGATGGTTCAAGGGGCATATGGATATTGGATTATCTGCCGCATGTCGTCGGGAAGAGGAGCAGTGAATTCTAATGCTTCTCCTGTAATGGGATGTGTGAGGCGAAGCCGGTAAGAATGAAGGGCCTGCCTCTTGATGTATTCCATATCGGGGTTATACAGATAATCTCCGATAAGCGGATACCCGAGGTATTTCATATGTATGCGTATCTGATGGGTACGGCCGGTTTCCAGGCGAAGGGAGACAAGGCTGTGCCCGTTTTTTTCGTCAATAACTTTATAGTGAGTGACTGCCTCCTCGCCGTGTGAGAAATCCACGGTGCGTTCGATGATCGTTCCGGGCTTGCGGGCAAGAGGCGCCGTGATTGTACCGGTTTTTGGAGATAAGCTCCCGCGCGCGATGGCGAGGTATTCCCGATGTATTTCATGGCGGCGGGCCATATCGGAGAGTATATTGCCGCTGACCAGATGCTTGGCGACGATGGTAAGGCCTGAGGTATCGCGGTCTAAGCGGTTGCAGCAGCGGAAAATAAAAGGTTTCCCCTGTTCCTGATAATACCAGGCAAGGGCATTTGCCATAGAATTGGTGTAGTTGTTCAGAGACGGATGTATCGGCATGCCTGCAGGCTTATTGATTACGATCAGGTCTTCGTCTTCATATATGACGTTAAGGGGAAGACGGACAGGAGGAATATTCCGGGAACAGGCGGTTTCCTCTATAAGAACCTGGAGATGGTCTCCTGCGGCAAGCTGCTGCTTCATATAATAATGGACACCGTTTACCAGTATGCTTCGGGGCATCCTTTTGATTTCGGTCAGATTCTGGGCAGAGTAGCCGCGGCGCCTGAGGAATTGTTCCACCCGCAGGCCGTCGCTGGCAGGATCGATGTTATAGTCTATGATACGATTCATTTGCAATTCTCCTTTAAGTTCGGTAATATATACTATAGCATATTTTTGAGGGAGGAGGAAAGAGATGACAGGATTAAGTACCTTGTGTTACATCATACAGGACGGCAGATATCTGATGCTCCACAGGACGGTTAAGAAGAATGATGTGAATAAGGATAAATGGATTGGAGTAGGGGGACATTTTGAAGAGGGGGAGAGTCCGGAAGAATGTCTGCTGCGGGAGGTTAAGGAAGAGACCGGGTATACACTGACTTCTTACAGGTACAGAGGGATCGTGACTTTTATCTCGGGAAACGGAGTGACGGAATATATGTCGTTATTTACGGCGGATGAATTCGAGGGGGAGCCGATTCCCTGCGACGAAGGAGAGCTTGCGTGGGTGCCGGTGAAAGATGTATATCAATTGAATATCTGGGAAGGAGATAAGATCTTCTTTCGGCTTCTGGAGGAGAGGGAGGAATTTTTCTCGTTGAAGCTGGTCTATGACGGGCATGACGGACTGGTTTCGGTTTTGCTGGACGGGAAACCAATATCTTTTTAATAGAATATATTGCAGATTTTTTGAGAAATAGGTTATAATAGACATGAGAATCAGAGTAACTCAAGAAGACCGGAAATTTGATTTCTGGCTGGATAAGACACTGGATTAATATATAGAGAAAGGATGATGAAGATGGCAGTAGTACATTTGAACAAGGAGAATTTTAAATCAGAGGTACTGGATTCAAAGGAACCGGTACTGGTTGATTTCTGGGCGGCATGGTGTGGTCCGTGCCAGATGCTGGGGCCCGTGATAGAAGAGATCGCGGGTGAGGTGACGGATGCGAAGATCTGTAAGTTAGATGTGGACGAGAATCAGGAATTGGCAAAAGAGTACAGAGTTATGTCGATACCGACTTTGATCGTATTTAAAGACGGGCAGATTGCAAAAAGAGAGGTTGGAGTGAAACCGAAGGATGAGATCTTGCAGATGCTGAAATAAGCGGTGCATCAGATGCGGACCTCTGTGAAATGATCGGAGATTTTTCTGATTATTTTACAGAGGTTTTTGTATATCTATATTGACAAATCCGTGAATAGTGAGTATATTATATATGAACATATGAATAATTGTTCATATATAATAAAGCAAAAATATGCAGATGAAAAGCATTGGGCTTTCAAATTTATTACAATGGAGGAACTTGCTATGAGCGGAGAAAAAAATAAAAATGCAGATGTTGAAAATCATGCGGGTTATGAGCATGATCACGGTCACGGTCACGGTCATCATCATGACCATGAGAATTGCGACCACGGTCACAGTCATGAACATGGTCACGCTGAACATCATCATGGCGATGAAGAGTGCGGCTGCGGTCACGACCATCATCATCATGACCATGAGGATTGCGATCACGGCCACAGTCATGAACATGGTCACGCTGAACATCATCATGGCGATGAAGAGTGCGGCTGCGGTCATGAGCATGATCACGGGCATGAGGACTGCGGCTGCGGTCATGAGCATGATCACGGGCATGAGGACTGCGGCTGCGGTCATGAGCATGATCACGGGCATGAGGACTGTGGCTGCGGTCATGAGCATGATCATGGGCATGAGGACTGCGGCTGCGGCCATGAGCATCATGGGGCAGGGCAGTCTCATGAAGTGAAGCAGATGCCGAAGGGAGTAGAGAAGAGGACATATATTCTGGATAATCTGGGATGTGCCAATTGCGCGGCGAAGATGGAGCGTCAGATTCAGGAGCTGCCGGGAGTGGAGATGGCGGTGATTACTTATGCGACGAAACAGCTTGTGGTGGCAGCGAATCACCAGGAGAAACTTTTGCCGGAATTCCAGAGGATCTGCGCATCGATTGAATCAGAAGTGACGGTGACTCTACGGGAAGAGGATGAGATAGTACGGAAGAAAAAAGAGAGTCCGTTAGAGGAGAATAAGAAAGATCTTATAGCTATAGCGGCGGGCGCGGTATTGTTTATCGCAGGGGAAGTGTTGGAGCGAACAGCGCCGGATTCTGTTATCAGCATGGTATTGTTTGTAGCGGCATATGTGATCCTTGGGTTTGAGATCGTGTGGACAGCGGTAAAGAATCTGACGAAGGGGCATGTGTTTGATGAGAATTTCCTGATGAGTGTTGCAACTTTAGCGGCGTTTGCGATTGGTGATTTTGCGGAAGCCGTTGGAGTGATGTTGTTTTACCGGGTGGGAGAAGTCTTTGAGGATATTGCGGTAAGCCGCAGCCGTTCCCAGATTATGGAGACTGTTGATCTTCGTCCGGAGACAGTGAGCCTGGTGCAGGGGGACAGCGTGAAGGATATACCTGCAGGGAAAGCAAAGATCGGCGACGTGATACTGGTTCGTCCGGGCGACCGGATTCCGTTGGACGGAAAAGTCATAGAAGGGCAGAGCCAGATTGATACGTCGCCGGTAACCGGAGAACCTGTGCCTGTAAAGGTATTTCCAGGAAAGGAGATATATTCGGGATGCATCAATGATACAGGTGTCCTGAAGCTGGAAGTGGAGAAGCCGCTGGGAGAATCTATGGTAACCCGCATTCTTGATTCTGTGGAGAATGCCGCCGCAAATAAACCGAAGATTGACCGTTTTATTACGAGATTCGCACGAATCTATACGCCGGTGGTTGTGGCTGCCGCGATACTTACCGCTGTGGTTCCGTCGATAGTAACGGGGGACTGGAATTACTGGATCTATACGGCGATTACATTCTTGGTTATCAGTTGTCCGTGCGCATTAGTACTGAGTGTGCCCCTTGCGTTTTTCTCAGGTATCGGCGCAGGTTCGAAGAGAGGGATATTGTTCAAAGGCGGGGTATCTATCGAAGCTCTGAAAAATATAAGTGCCGTTGTTATGGATAAGACGGGAACCATAACCAAGGGAAATTTCGCGGTGCAGAAGATCGTGAGTCTGAACCGGCTGACCGAGAAACAGCTTTTGACAGTTGCGGCTGACTGTGAGATTGACTCGTCGCATCCGATTGCAGCAAGTATCGTAACAGAGGCGAAAGCGCGGAATCTGTTTCTTATCAGGCCCAAACAGGCGGAAGAGATATCAGGAAAGGGCATCCGCGCAGAATTTCCGGAGGGAACTGTTCTCTGCGGAAATATCGGGCTGATGGAGATGTATCAGGTGGATACTTCAGGTTATCGAAGCAGTGCTTATGGGACGGAGGTCCTGATAGCGATAGACGGAACATTGGAAGGATATCTGGTGATCGCGGATGAGATCAAGGAAGAAGCGCGGCATGCGGTGGAGCGAATGAAGAGTCAGGGACTTATTACGGCGATGCTGACAGGCGACGCTCAGGACAGCGCCGCAGAAGTAGCAAAGCAGACGGGAATCAATGAAGTCCGCGCGCGGCTTCTTCCGCAGGATAAGCTGACGCAGCTTAAGGAGATTCGAAAGAAACACGGAGCCGTAATGTTTGTCGGCGACGGTATCAATGATGCGCCGGTACTTGCGGGCGCAGATGTGGGAGCGGCGATGGGCAGCGGGGCAGACGCGGCGATTGAGGCGGCGGATGTGGTATTCATGACTTCTTCTGTGGAGGCGATACCGGAATCTGTAGATATCGCCAGGAAGACAGGAAATATAGCCATGCAGAATGTGGTGTTTGCCCTGATCGTTAAGGCGTTGGTCATGGTGCTTGGATTCTTTGGGTTTGCCAATATGTGGATGGCTGTTTTTGCAGATACCGGGGTTGCGATGCTATGCGTGCTGAACTCAATCCGGATTCTGTATACGAATAGATAATGCGCCGGAATAATGTGCCGGAGTGATATGCCGGAATAATGTGCCGGAATAATACGCCGGAATCAGGAGCATACTTGCTAAGGGATAGATTTTCACGTATAATGGTATTGCTGCGGGAGAAGAAAGGGATGTGAGAAGTATGTATCGGGAAGAAGATCTGGTGGTCATCGGGAAGCGGGAGAACAATACGAGACGCAATTATCTTGTGATAAATTCTTTGCAGGGGAAACATATTCCGGTGGAACCGAAGAAAGCGTTTGCACTATTTGACGCGCTTGCGGAGGTGATTGAGAACGTATATCAGGATGAGAGACTGCTGCTGATAGGATTTGCGGAGACTGCGACTGCGATCGGGGCCGAGACTGCGGTCCGGCTGGGGACAAAGTATATCCAGACGACAAGGGAGAAGATTCCGGATGTGGACTATCTGTTTTTTACGGAGGCTCATAGCCATGCCACAGAACAGAAACTGGTGAAGGATGATCTCGACAGGGTTATAGATGAGACTGACCGGATTATCTTTATTGAGGACGAAGTTACGACGGGTAACACCATCCTGAATATTGTAAATATCCTGAATGAATTATACGGCAATAGAGTAAGATTCTCTGTTGCCTCCATATTGAACGGTATGACGGCAGAGCAGATGGAGATGTACGCTCAGAGAGGAATCGATATCCATTATCTGTTGAAAACGGACCATAGAAACTATGGCAGGGCTGCAGAGAGGTATCATGAGAACGGCGCCTATGAACCGTGTGATACGGATGAGGCAGGCTGTATAGAAGAAGTGTGTTTCCCGGGGCGGATGGATGCAAGAAGGCTGGTGGATGCGGCGGAGTATAAGAAGGCCTGCAATTCTCTGTGGGAAAGGATGGAAGCTTCATTCGCTCCCCGGGCAGATGAGAAGATACTTGTGCTGGGGACGGAGGAATTCATGTTTCCGGCTCTCTATATAGGGGCATGTATGGAAGATAAGGGCTGCGCGGTAAGATGTCATTCTACTACGCGAAGCCCGATCGCGGTTTCGGCAGATCCAGGTTATCCCCTGCGGACAAGATATGAATTGCGGAGTCTGTATGATCCGGACAGGGTCACATATATTTATGATATAGGCAGCTATGACAGAGTATTTGTCATTACAGATGCAGAGGGGAATGAAGATGCGGGGAAGAATTCACTGATTTATGCAATAAGGAAGAGAAACAGCAATATTTATCTGGTCAGGTGGTGTCAGGAATGAGAAGTTCATACAGAGAAGAGGACGTCATACTTCTGTTAAAGGATATCACAGGGTTGGTGGAACCGCAGCCGACGAAAGATCGGGAGCGGCAGATCCAGGCGGGCAGGCATTATAGTGAGATGCTTCCGATTGAATATGTACCTACGGACAGATACATGGAGATCTATAAAGAAACTTTAGATATTTTTTCAGGAACTGTCGCGCAGGCGGTCGGGAGGCTTGCGGATAAGGTTATGGAGACAAAAGGGTCAGAAGTTGTACTGGTATCCCTTGCCAGGGCGGGTATACCAGTCGGCATCCTGGTAAAGCGGTATATAAAGTTCAAGTATGGCGCGGATATCCCGCATTATTCCATATCAATTATAAGGGGGCGGGGAATCGACCATAACGCGATGCGATATCTGCTGGACCGATATCAGGCAGAGAGATTATTATTCGTGGACGGCTGGATCGGCAAAGGAGCTATCTTGAATGAACTTAAGAAAGATACTGCGGCATATGAGGGGGTATCTTCTGAGATCGCAGTGGTTGCGGATCCGGCGAATGTGACGGAACTTTGCGGAACCCATGAGGATATTCTGATTCCCAGTTCTTGTCTGAATTGTACGGTATCAGGACTGATCAGCAGGACATTTTTGCGCAGTGATATTATAGGGAAGGATGATTTTCACGGCGCGGTATTCTATGAAGAGCTTAAGGATGCAGATTTATCCTATGAATTTATTGAGGCCATCGAGAGAGAATTTACATTATCGCCCGGTCCGGACGGGGCTTTGGCAAAAGGCAGGGGAATAGATGAGGTAAAAGAAGTGGCGCAGAGATATCGGATCGAAGACATCAATCTTGTCAAACCAGGTATCGGGGAAGCTACGCGGGTGCTGCTGAGGAGAGTTCCCTGGAAGATCCTGATAGATGCAAGATATAAAGACGGCAGGGAGCTGAGACATCTGATCCGGCTTGCGAAGGAGAAACAGGTTCCGGTGGAGGATTATCCGCTGAGACATTATAAATGCTGCGGACTTATAAAGAAGGTCAGTGATATATAAGATGTCGTAAAAGTTGTAAAAGTAAATTAAAAAATGTATTGACATCGTTATATAAGTAAGGTATAATAAAGATCGTTGTAAAAAAGGTTTTAGAACCATGTGGGCGTAGCTCAGCTGGATAGAGCGTCTGGCTACGGACCAGAAGGTCGGGGGTTCGAATCCTCTCGCCCACGTTGAAGTCCTTGCAGATTTTCTGCAGGGACTTTTTGAGAGTATGCAGGTATTTGGCTGTATATTAAGGAACTGTTGCAATGCGAAGAGAATGTCTGACGGGAGGAACTTAGGATGGAGAAAAGAGTGATCATGTGTGAAGTCTGCCGTAACAACTGCCGGATGGAAGCGGAGATTGAGGACGGAGAGGTAATGGATGTCACAGGGAACGGATGTATGAAGGGCTACGTATTTGCCCAGAATGTAGTCAGGAACGACATGCAGGAGTCCCAAAAGTAGCCGTGTAAATGGAATTTTTTGTAGACATTTGCGGTAAAGTATACTAAGATAATAATATCGTCAGCAAATTTTAAGAAAGAAGGGGATTTGGACTATGAAGAGAAATGTTATTGTGGGGCAGTCAGGAGGACCGACAGCAGCGATTAATTCCAGTCTTGCGGGAGTGTATCGTACTGCCAAGGACCGTGGAGCGCAGAAGGTATATGGAATGCTTCATGGCGTGCAGGGACTGTTAGAAGAGAATTATATTGATCTGGCAGATCATATCAAGACTGAGCTGGATGTAGAGCTGTTGAAGAGGACGCCGGCTGCATTCCTGGGATCATGCCGTTATAAGCTTCCGGAGATTCACGAGAACCGCGAGGTTTATGATAAGATATTTGAGATTCTGGAGAAGCTTGATATTGAGGCATTTATCTATATCGGCGGAAATGATTCTATGGATACAATTAAAAAGTTGTCCGATTATGCAATCATTACCGGATTTTCTACAAGATTTATCGGATGTCCGAAGACGATTGATAATGACCTTGCCCTGACAGATCATACGCCGGGATATGGAAGCGCGGCAAAATATATCGGTACGTCTATGAAGGAGATCATCCGTGACAGTTTCTGTCTGGAGACGGAGAACGGAATTGTTACGATCGTGGAGATCATGGGACGTAACGCAGGATGGCTGACGGGTTCGGCATCATTATCCATGGGAGAGGACTGTGAAGGTCCGGACATGATCTATCTGCCGGAGATTACTTTTGACGTAAGGGCATTTGGAGAGAAAGTAAGAGAATTACTGGAGAAGAAGACGTCTATCGTGGTTGCGGTATCTGAAGGAATCCGTACGGAAGACGGAACCTATGTATGTGAGCTTGGCAACAGCATTGATTTTGTCGATGCGTTCGGACACAAGCAGTTGTCAGGAACGGCTTCTTATCTTGCAAGCTATATCGCGGGTGAGATCGGATGCAAGACTCGTGCGATCGAACTCAGCACACTGCAGCGTTCTGCCTCACACGCGGCGTCACGTGTAGATATTCTTGAAGCTTACCAGGTAGGCGGTGCGGCTGTGAAAGCGGCTGACGAGGGAGATACCGGTAAGATGGTAGTACTTCAGAGATTGTCTGACGATCCGTACCAGTGCGGAACTGAGGTGAAGGATGTCCACAAGATTGCGAACGATGAGAAGCTCGTCCCGAGAGAGTGGGTAAATGAAGAGGGAACATATGTTACAAATGAATTTATCTCTTATGTAAGACCTCTGATCCAGGGCGATGTGTCACCGGTTATGGTAGACGGTATTCCGAGACATCTTTATACTCCAAGAGAGTTAAGCTACAGACAGAATAAAGGCAACCTGTAGGATTTTTTATACAAGTACTTTTTTGAATCGGTTTCGAGAAAGTACTTGTATTTTTTTCGGAAAGCGAGTAATATATAAATTACTCTGATATCTATGATTCATTCTGATATTTATAAAAATCTCAAGTTTATTCAAAAGTATCGCAGGAATCTGTTTTCTTAATAATTCCAAAATATGTCATTTAGAATAAGTGTGTTGAAAGAGAGGCGGCGCGAGTGGCGGAAAAAGAAGGATATGATGTGCTTCGTCTGATTGAGCACGGACAGACGTGTTATATAAGTTCGGAGTATGCCGGCGGGAAAGTTTTGGCCGGCTGGCTGAAAATTCATCCCAATATTACAAAAGAGCGGTTGTTTTTATTGATTCGGGACATTACGAATCAGTTGTGTATGATCCACAGATGCAGGAAAAAACCTTATTATCAGTTTGTCAATCCATACAGTATCGTGATTACGGAAGAAGGAGAGGTTTATTTTCTTGATCTGGAAGCAGGATCGAATGAAGAGCAGTTAAGGCTTATGCAGAAACGCGCTGTAAGAGAAGCTTTTCTTCCTCCCGAAGAACCGTACTATCAGAAAGCATCTTTAGAGTTAGACATCTATGGTCTGGGGAAGACGATACAATATGTCCTGGCTATGGCAAAGCCGATTCCCGCACTGTGTAAAAGGGAAGAAAGAAAATTTCTGAGAATCATATCAAGGTGTCTGAACAACAATTCCAGAATGTCATATAAGAATATATCGGAGATCCGCAGAAGTATCCCAAGGTATATACAGAAGACAAAACCAGATATTCGTGTAAAGAAGAAAGTTTTATTTGTATGTGCGGCGATATCTTTTTTGGCTGCCGTATGGAAGATAAACGGGACGGAAAAGAACCCGCTGATGCTTCCGGAAGAATTGGAACTAAGTGAGGCAGGAGAGGCGGCGGGAGAAGATAAAAAAGGCGAAGACACAGAAGTTATGATGTCAGATGAAAGAGAACTGCGTATAGAACTTGCGATCTTATATATATTGAATGTGGAGGACTACGAGAAAGGCTTGGAATATCTGAAAGGAATCGGAAGTGAATATGTTTCGGCCAGAAATCTAAGGGCGGCTGCCAGGGCGCTTCTTGGCGATAAGAGGGAACTTACGGAATTGGCGGAGGGGTCGGAGATGGAGCTTCGGGAGTTGGAGGGCAGTATATCGGAAGAGCAGCTTCTGGGGTATTATCAATGTCTGCTTAAAGGATATGCTCTGCTTGATACAGAACAGGCATCAAGGATAGTTCTTTCTCTGGGAGAATCCTGTATGGAACGTTTGGAAGAAGACAGAGAGGAAAGCAGGGAAAGTGGGGAAAGAAGTGCAAAAGAAACGGAGATAAGGAGGTATATGGCGGCAGCCTCGGAGAAAATTGGAGAATTTGAAGAGGCGGCACATATCTGTGAAGAGCTGCTGAAGCTGGAAGAAGATGAGGAAAAGAGGGAAGAGCTGTATTGTAAAACTGCTATATTATATGAGGAATGCGGACAGAACGGCAAGGCCGGCGATATCTGCGTACAGGGTATCAAAGAATTAAGTGATTCGGAAGAACTCAGGGTTATGCATATACGGATGTTGTATGAGGATGCTTCTGTGGACAGAGCGTTCTGTGCGCAGATGGCAGAAGAATATGTCCGGCAGATGCCAGGTCTTCAGGAGAATGAAGATTTTCAGAAGCTGCGTTTCACATATATGCCGGAGGACGAAGGTTGAAGAGACAGGGCGTAAAATAATATTTGTAAAAAGATGTTTGTAAAAATGGTGCAAAATAGTTGTGGATTTTGCTGTGATATGGTATAGTTATCATAAATCCGAAGATGCGATGAGACGGGAGAGCGAATAATCACAACAGAAATGTTGTTTTATTTTGCTCTCTTCTTTTCTGATATGCGGTTGTTATGGAGGAAAGAAGGACGAAAGAAGATGGACAGTAGATATTATAATGCGATAGAGGGAAATCCGGTAATCGCCGCGGTAAAGGATCAGGAGGGATTGGAAAAGTGCTGTGGGCTGGAGGATATCCAAGTGGTTTTTATCCTGTTCGGCGATATCTGTTCTATTGGAGAGATTGTCAGCCGTGTGAGGAAGAGCGGCAAGCTTGCTATGGTACATCTGGATCTGGTTACGGGCTTGAGTTCGAAGGAGATTGCGGTAGATTACATCAAGGATAATACCGGAGCCGACGGTATTATTACGACGAAGCCGCAGTTGATTAAGCGGGGAAGAGAATTGTCGATGTGTACGATATTGAGATATTTCTTGATTGATTCTATGGCGGTGGAGAATATCCGGTATCAGCAGCGTACGGTCAAACCGGATTTTATAGAGGTGCTGCCGGGACTCATGCCGCAGATTATTGATAAAATAAGCAGATTATCCAGGATACCTATCATCGCGGGAGGACTGATCACCGATAAGGAATCTGTTCTGGGGGCTCTTGCGGCAGGGGCGATTGCTGTTTCTACAACGAATCAGGATGTGTGGAGGATGTAGCGCCTTTTTTTCGGGATAAATGCAATAATAAACCAGAGTACAAAGTATAAGGAGGAGTGGATGAAGATGGCGAAGTATGTAATGGCCTTGGATGCAGGGACGACGAGCAACAGATGTATTCTGTTCGACAAGAGGGGGAAGATGTGCAGTGTCGCGCAGCGGGAATTCCGCCAGTATTTCCCGAAGCCCGGCTGGGTAGAGCATGATGCGGATGAGATCTGGGCAAGCCAGATGGGAGTCGCGGTGGAAGCGATGAACATGATCGGAGCGACGGCGGACGATATCGCGGCGATTGGGATTACGAACCAGAGAGAGACGGCGATCGTATGGGATAAGGATACGGGGGAACCGATCTACCATGCTATCGTATGGCAGTGCAGAAGAACTTCTGAGTATTGCGATTCTCTGAAAGAGAAGGGTCTGACGGAGAAGTACCGGGAGAAGACTGGACTCGTGATCGATGCTTATTTTGCGGGGACGAAGGTGAAATGGATTCTGGATCACGTACCGGGGGCGAGGGAACGCGCCGAACGGGGAGAGCTATTATTCGGAACGGTGGAAACCTGGCTGATCTGGAAGCTTACGAAAGGCGCCGTTCATGTGACGGATTATTCCAACGCGTCCCGGACGATGCTTTTTAATATCAATACTCTGGAATGGGACGATGAGATCTTAGAGGAACTGGATATTCCAAAATGCATGCTTCCGGAACCGAAGCCTTCAAGCTGTATCTATGGCAAGGCGGACCCCTCTTACCTGGGGGGTGAGATTCCTATCGCGGGAGCGGCAGGGGATCAGCAATCGGCATTGTTCGGACAGACGTGTTTTAAGGCGGGAGATGCGAAGAATACATACGGAACGGGATGTTTCCTGCTGATGAATACGGGGAAGAAGCCGGTATTTTCTAAGAACGGCCTGGTTACGACGATTGCGTGGGGGCTTGACGGAGAGGTTAATTACGCGCTGGAGGGTTCCATATTCGTAGCGGGAGCGGCCGTTCAGTGGCTTCGGGACGAGATGCGCCTGATAGACTCGGCTATGGATTCCGAATATATGGCGAAGAAGGAGAAAGATACCAACGGGTGCTATGTGGTGCCGGCATTTACAGGGCTTGGAGCGCCGCATTGGGACCAGTATGCGAGAGGGACGATCGTGGGGATCACGAGAGGTGTGAATAAGTATCACATCATCCGCGCGACTCTGGAATCTCTTGCTTATCAGGTCAACGACGTGCTGACGGCGATGAAAGCAGATTCCGGCATCTCTATGGCGGCGTTGAAGGTGGACGGCGGCGCCAGCGCCAATGATTTCCTGATGCAGACCCAGGCGGATATCATCAATGCCCCGGTGCAGCGCCCCCAGTGTGTGGAGACAACCGCTATGGGAGCCGCGTATCTGGCGGGGCTGGCAGTCGGATATTGGAAGAACAAAGAGGATGTTCTTAAGAATTGGGCGATTGACAGAACCTTTGAGCCGGAGATCCCGGAGGAAGAACGGAACAAGAAGATTAAGGGATGGAATAAAGCGGTAAAATACGCCTATGGATGGGCGAAGGAAGAACAGGAATAGAATCGGGAACAGAATTGGGAATAGAATCAGGAACAGAATAGAGAATTGCGCGAGAGAAGAGCCAGGCAATGACCGCATTGAAAAAGATGCGTCTGTTTGCCGGGCTCTTTTTTATCGAAGGGGAAATGTCGTGCAGGTTGCCGATATGTGGATATCATTAGTATAAAGTGAATTCCGGAAGGGAGAAGGAGATAAGAAGATATGTATGATTATGATGTGGTGATTATAGGCGGGGGCGTGTCGGGGTGCGCCGCGGCGCGGGAGCTTTCCCGTTATCAAGTGAATGTGTGTGTATTTGAGAAAGAAGAGGATGTATGCTGCGGAACTTCCAAGGCCAACAGCGGAATCGTCCATGCCGGGTATGACGCGCCGGAAGGTTCCTTAAAGGCTGAGATGAACCTGAGGGGAAATGAAATGATGGAGACATTGGCAGAAGAGCTGGATATTCCATTTAAGCGCAACGGTTCTCTGGTGCTGTGCCTGAATCAGCAGGATATGCCGAGGCTTGAGGAATTGTATAACCGGGGAATCGCAAACGGGGTGAAAGGGCTTCGGATTTTGAATCGGGAAGAGGTGCTGGAAAAGGAGCCGAACGTTGCGGACGGAGTCTTTGCGGCGCTGTATGCGCCGACGGCGGGAATCGTATGTCCCTTTGAGTTAAATATTGCGTTGGCCGAGAATGCGAATGTGAACGGCGTAGAGTTCCGCTTTGAGACCGAAGTACAGGAGATCAGGAAGCTGGAAGAAGGATATGAACTGATTACGAATCAGGGCGGATTTAAAACCAGGTATGTGGTGAATGCGGCAGGGGTGTATGCAGACCGGTTCCATAACATGGTCAGCGCTGATAAGATCCATATTACCGCGAGAAGAGGAGACTACTGCCTGCTGGATAAAAGCGCCGGGAACCATGTGAAGAGTACGGTGTTCACGCTGCCGGGAGAGTTTGGAAAAGGAGTTCTCGCAGCGCCGACATCACATGGCAATCTGATTCTGGGTCCGACGGCGATAGATATCGAAGATAAGGAAGGAACGAATACCACCAGAGAAGGACTTGACCAGGTATTGGGAAAGGTGGGTATGAGTGTAAAGAATATTCCGATGAGGCAGGTGATCACGTCGTTCGCGGGACTTCGTGCACATGAAGACGGGGATGAATTTATTATAGAGGAAGTAAGAGACGCCAAAGGATTTATCGACTGCGCAGGCATCGAATCGCCGGGGCTTACCAGTTGTCCGGCCATAGGAGTGCGGATCGCAGATATGATAAAAGAAGGTATGGGATTGGAGGAGAAGGAAGATTTCACGGCGGTAAGAAAAGGAATCCTGAAACCGGAAACCCTCGGGAAAGAGGAACGTGACGCGCTGATACGGGAGAATCCGGCATATGGGAATATCATCTGTCGTTGTGAGATGATCACAGAGGGTGAGATTATAGACGCCATTCACAGACCTCTCGGAGCAAAATCCCTGGATGGAGTAAAGCGGAGGACAAGAGCGGGAATGGGACGCTGCCAGTCTGGCTTCTGTTCCCCGAGGACGATGGAGATTCTGGCAAGAGAGCGGCACATGGATATCCGTGAGGTCACAAAATCAGGCGGAAATTCACGGATCGTCGTCGGAACAAATAAGGATGCGTTATAGATTCCGGGGATATAAAAGAGGTACAAGATATAAGAGACAGGATAGATTCCGGGCAGCGGGAAAATCAGACGGCTGGCAAATATATAGTAATGAATAGAGGATGGAGACGGCTTATGGAAAATTATGATATTGTAATTATAGGAGGAGGACCGGCGGGGCTTGCAGCGGCGGTTTCGGCGAGAGAGCAGGGGATAGACCGGGTATTGATACTGGAGCGGGACAGGGAACTTGGAGGAATTCTGAACCAGTGTATACACAATGGGTTCGGACTGCACACATTTAAGGAGGAACTGACCGGTCCCGAGTATGCCGGCAGGTTCATCGCCCAGGTTGAGGAGCATAATATCGAGTATAAGTTAAATACGATGGTTATGGATATCAGCCGGGATAAAGTGGTGACCGCCATGAACCGGGAGGAAAGATTGTTCGAGATTCAGGCAAAGGCGGTGATTCTTGCCATGGGGTGCAGGGAACGGGCGAGAGGAGCTTTGAATATACCGGGATATCGCCCGGCAGGGATATTCTCGGCGGGAACCGCGCAGAGGCTGGTGAATATGGAAGGATATATGCCCGGAAGAGAAGTGGTGATCCTGGGTTCCGGCGATATCGGGCTTATTATGGCAAGGAGAATGACGCTGGAGGGAGCACGCGTGAAAGTCGTGGCGGAACTTATGCCCTATTCCGGAGGACTGAAACGAAATATCGTCCAATGCCTGGATGATTATGGAATCCCGCTGAAGCTCAGCCATACGGTGGTTGATATCAAGGGAAAGGAACGACTTGAAGGGATTACCCTCGCCGAGGTTGACAGTAAGGGAAAACCGATTCCCGGTACGGAGGAGTTCTATTCCTGCGATACCCTGTTGTTATCCGTAGGATTGATTCCCGAGAACGAGCTGTCGGGAGGTATGGGAGTAGAGCTGAATCCGGTTACTTCAGGCCCCAGGGTAAATGAGAGTCTCGAGACAAATATAGAAGGCGTATTCGCATGCGGAAATGTACTTCATGTACATGACCTTGTGGATTTTGTATCGGAAGAAGCAAAAGCCGCGGGGAAGAATGCGGCGGCATATGTCCTGAACCGTTATCCGCAGCATGCGGATGGAACGAAGTGTGTCCCCTTAAAGGCAGAAGCCGGAGTACGCTATACTGTTCCGGAGAAGATCTGTCCGGAGCGTATGGATGATCAGTTGAAAGTACGTTTCCGCGTGGGAAATGTATACAAGAACTGCTGCATCAGCGTGTACTTTGACGATAAGAGGATCATCCATAAGAAGAAAGCGGTTGTCGCACCGGGAGAGATGGAAGAGGTGGTGCTTACGAAAGAGCAGCTTCTGGAAGCGCCAGCGCTTCAGACGATTATTGTAAAGTTAGAGGAGGCATAGAGAGAATGGAAGAGAAGAAGTTGATATGTATCAATTGTCCCCTGGGATGCGCGCTTACGGTCGCCATGCGGGGGAACGAGATTGAAGCCGTGAAAGGGAATACCTGCAGGCGGGGAGAGATATATGCCAGAAAGGAACTGACGAATCCTACCCGGATCGTGACGTCCACGGTGCGGGTGATCAAAGGATGCGACCATATGGTCTCGGTGAAGACGAAAGAGGATGTTCCGAAGGAAAAGGTATTGGATTGTGTAAAGGTTCTGAAGGAGGTTACTGTCGAAGCGCCGGTTCGGATCGGGGATGTTATAGTAGATGACGCGGCGGGGACGGGAGTAAGTATCATAGCGACAAAAGATGTGAGAAGGGCGTAAAAGACGCCTTAAAAGGGAGGATGCCGGGTCACCGCTTTCGCAGTGCCCGGCATGTATTATGAAAAAGTTTATTCGAAAATAGTATGATACTATTGGTCAGTGGTCTGATTTGTTGATCAAATGTTATATTCTGTATGCTTCATTTGATATATTTAGTATAAGATACACCTGTGAAGAAATAATGTAAAAGTAATGAAAGATTTTTAAAGGATAAATGAACAAAATATGAACGTAAGATTTATAAAAGTAATTGTTGGAAAATGTAGGAAAATGTTCTATACTATAAAAAGTGTATCTTATGTAAGGAGGAAAAGAGAGAATGAAGTATATTTCTTTTGCGATCCCGTGTTATAATTCGCAGGATTACATGAGCCGTGCCATTGAGAGTATTCTGACAGGTGGAGAAGAGATAGAGATCATTATCGTAAACGATGGTTCCACAGACCGGACATCGGAGATTGCACATGAATACAGGAAGCAGTATCCGGATATTATCAGGGTGATAGATAAAGAGAATGGCGGGCATGGGGACGCGGTTAACGCAGGGCTTGACAGCGCCAGAGGGAAGTATTTTAAAGTAGTGGACAGTGACGACTGGGTGGATGAAGAGTCCTTACAGAAGATATTAGAACTGCTTAGAAATCTGGAAGAAGAGGACAGCCAGATCGATATGCTGGTGTCTAATTATGTATATGAGAAGGTGGGGGCAAGCCATAAGAAATGCATACATTACCGCAACGCGCTTCCCCAGGATGAGGTTTTCCGCTGGGATGATATGGGGCATTTTCACCTGGACCAGTATATTCTGATGCATTCGGTCATCTACCGTACGAATATGCTTAAGTTAAGCCAGCTTAAGCTTCCGAAGCATACATTCTATGTGGACAATATCTATGTCTATTATCCGCTTCCGCATGTCCGGAAAATCTATTATCTGGATGTGGATTTTTACCGGTATTTTATAGGCAGAGACGATCAGTCTGTGAATGAGAGAAACATGATTGCAAGAGTTGACCAGCAGATATTTGTCACGAAAGAGATGATCGATATGTATGATCTGAGGAAGATTACAAGCAAGAAACTCAGACAGTATATGGTCAATCATCTGGCGATTATGATGACGGTATCGTCAATTCTCCTGATTCGTTCCAAGACCCGTGAGAATCTTGAGAAGAAGCGGGAATTGTGGACTTATCTTAAGAAGCGGGATTTTAAGACGTTCTTAAAGATTCGTTACGGTATCCTGGGGCAGACGATGAATATTCCCGGAAGATCGGGGAGAAAGATATCTTCTCTGGCGTATAGTGTGGCGAGAAGGATCGTGGGATTTAATTAGGGGCTTGCTGTATAATATGTCCGTTATGTCGCATAATAAGAGGAAAACATACTCTTAAGAGTGTGTCAAGAAGAAGGAGAGTGTGACATGGCGGTAGATTTTCAGACAAGTAAGACGAGAGAGAACCTGATGCGTGCATTTGCGGGAGAGAGCCAGGCGAGGAACCGGTACACCATCGCGGCAAACGCGGCGAAGAAGCAGGGATTGTATTCGGTCCAGCAGGTATTTTTATTTACGGCGGATCAGGAACGGGCCCATGCGGAGCGGTTCTATGATCTGCTTAAGAATCTGTCCGGGTCGACGATTGTGATATCCGGAGGGTATCCGGTAGATCATTTCGACAGTGTGCCGGAGCTGCTTGAGAAAGCGAAACACAATGAGATGGAAGAGGCTGACGACGTCTATCAGGCTTTTGGAAACGCGGCGAAAGAAGAAGGTTTTCTGGAGGCGGCGTCTACGTTTTTCCAGATTGCGGAGATTGAAGCGATTCATGGCAGGCGGTTTGGTAAACTGGCAGAGATGCTGAAGCAGGATAAATACTTTGAGTGTGAGAACGGCGGTCAGTGGATGTGTATGAACTGCGGGCATATCCAGTCAGGGAAGATGGTTCCCCAGGTATGTCCGGTGTGCCGGTATGAGAGAGGATATTTTATTCCGGTGGAGATTGCGCCGTATCTCGGGTTTGATTTTTTGAAAAAAGCGCATTAATTTATTTATTTGTTTATGCGCAGCCCCGTGCAGAAGAAGTATGCCGCTAAGGCGGCGCACGGGGCGCGCGGCGAGTAGGGAAAAGTCTTCCCTGCTCGATTTTCCGCGGGCAAGGAGCCAGGCAGTTTGCGTGCTCATTTGGCTGCTTCGGCGGGAGCTGTGAATAATAGTACCGACATCGGCGTTCAGTGCTGGTGGCGGTATTATTTTTTCGTGTTATATTTATCATTATATTTACCATTATATTTTTTTCATGATGTCAGGAAACTTCGTCCCCTGAGGCAGTTGTATATGGAATAGAACATCCTCTCTTTGAAATACACTGTTATATAGGATATTGACTTACACGAATATTCTATTTGTGTGTCAAAAACGGATAGATAGATTTTTGACCGCACAAGAAAAACTTCGCAGAGGAGAGATTCTATGGAAAGTCAGAAGATTGAGAATTTGTTAAATCTGGCGTTGGAAGCGACACCAGAGGAAAGGGAGAAATCACTGGAATTAGATGTAGGATACGACCGGGAAGAAAAGGAATGGGATCTGATCATAAAATATTCAGGGAGCCTCGATTCAGTACAGGCATTGGCTTCCCGGGTTATAGAGCTGCAGAATGAATATGCCGTTATTACGATTCCGGAATCTTCGATTGCGGCGCTTACGCAGATTCCTGAAATAGAATACATAGAAAAGCCGAAGAGATTATTCTTTCAAGCTGCAAATGGAAGGAGGGCGTCCTGTATTGATGCGGTGCAGCAGGGGACTGGTCTGTCGCTATTTGGTCAGGATATTCTTATAGGCGTAATCGATTCCGGAATAGACTATGAAAATGCAGATTTCCGCAATGAGGACGGAACCACAAGGATTCTTGCTTTGTGGGATCAGTCGCTTGCTCCGGGGGAAGGCAGGACTCCGCCGCCGGGATATGCGGCGGGGGCGGAATACACGGCAGAACAGATCAACGAAGCGCTTAAGAAGACCGTATTGGCAGACAGAATGCAGCTCGTCCCAAGCATCGATACTTCCGGGCATGGGACTGCTGTTGCCGGAATCGCTGCGGGCAATGGAAGGGACAGTAACGGAAGGTATGCCGGAGTTGCCCCGCGAAGTAATCTTCTGGTGGTAAAACTGGGGAACCCAAGACAAGATGGTTTTCCCAGAACAACAGAACTTATGCAGGGAATTGATTATGTGATAAGGAAAGCATTGGAGCTTCGGATGCCGGTATCCGTAAATATCAGCTTTGGGAATACATATGGTTCGCATGACGGTACTTCCTTGTTGGAACGCTTTATTGACGATATCTCGAATATCTGGAAGAGCAGTATCTGTGTCGGTTCCGGAAATGAAGCCTCCAGCGCAGGACATACATCCGGTAAGTTGCAGGAAGGAAGGGAAGAGATTATACAGTTGGCAGTGCAGAGTAATCAGACTGCATTCAGTATACAGATCTGGAAAGAATATACGGATATTGTGGATATCTCCCTGATGACGCCTGCAGGTGTTACGGTCGGTCCAATCCAGGAAGTACTGGGTTCCCAGAGGTTTACGGTAGGGCAGACAGAAATCCTGTTATATTACGGAGAGCCCAGCCCTTACAGTACGGCGCAGGAGATCTATATCGATCTGCTTCCGAGAGATACTTATGTAATGAGCGGAGTGTGGAGAATGATCCTGAATCCGCGCAAAGTGGTGTCCGGATCATATGAGTTGTGGCTTCCAAGTGAAAATGTACTGAACCAGGGGACAGGGTTTTTATTTCCCACGGATCATACGACGCTTACGATTCCTTCTTCCGCAGGCAGGGTGATCACGGTGGGGGCTTACAACGCTCTGACCTTTGTCTATGCGGATTTCTCCGGAAGAGGATACACGAGAGAGACAAATCTGGTGAAACCGGATCTTGTGGCTCCAGGAGTGAATGTGACTGCCGCGGCGGTAGGCGGAAACTATGCACAGTTTACGGGGACTTCTTTTGCGACACCCTTTGTGACAGGCGGGGCGGCGCTTATGATGGAGTGGGGGATTGTAAGAAATAACGATCCTTATTTGTATGGGGAGAAGGTGAAGGCATACTTAAGGCGTGGGGCGAGGCCGTTGCCGGGGTTTGACGTATATCCGAATTCACAGGTAGGGTATGGGGCGCTTTGTGTGAGGGATAGCCTGCCAGTTTGAAAAATTTTATTGAAATTAAGAAAATGAAAAACATAATCTTCTAAGTTCAGAAGATTAATGGTATACTGGACTTATTACAAAAGAAGCGGTGTAGACAGATGTTAGGGCAGACAACATCAGTTGAAGTTCTTATTAGTATGTATAACGTAGTAGGAAGGAGAACGATATGAAACGTGAAGAATATATTCCTGACGAGGCAGTTGTGAAACGTGCAAATGCGGCGGTAAAAATTGAGCTGGAAAAGAAGAAAGCATTAGATATTCCTATAGTTGTTTATGATAGACAGACACAAACGATATATCACGAGAGTAATGATGGAACGAGAGTAGAGATCGGGAAAAAAATGAGAAAGGAGCGTTACAGTGAACGTATTGCAAAAAAAGCCTGAAGTAGTTGTATTCGCCGGGCCTAATGGTTCGGGAAAAAGTACGTTTACAGAGTTGTTAAAACCTCCGATGGATTATATTAATGCCGATGAAATAAAGAAGAATCTAAAGTGTTCAGATTTGGAAGCGGCGCAATTAGCAGAAAAACAACGGGAAGAACATATTGAGCAGATGAATGAGTTTTGTTTTGAAACAGTGTTGTCTACAGAGCGTAACCTGAGGTTATTGGAGAGAGCGAAAGAAAAAGGATACTTTATTCGTTGTTATTATATTCTCACCGCAGATCCTGCAATTAATATTTGGCGTGTGAAATCAAGGGTAGAATCGGGAGGCCATGATGTCCCAAAAGAAAAAATAATTTCAAGATATGATAGAGCGTTGGGCTTAGTGAAAGATGTAGTAAGAGTCTGTGATGTATGCCATATATATGATAATTCTGGAAAGCGCCCATTTCGCATATTTAAGAAGAGAAAAGATAAACATTTTTATGATGAATGCAGCGATTGGTATTTTGAAGATATTCAGGCGTTGACAAGTATAGAGGACATAGAGAAAATAAATTTGAACTGAAATGGATGGAAAAGCAGATGGCTGGCAAATAAGCAGCGAATCTAAATTCGAATGGGAAATTAGAGATTATGCAAGCGGGGTACAGTTAGTCCGCCTGAATTCAGCAAAACAAAACCGGGGATGGGAGAACTATATTGATATGAGTAGTCTGTTGTACAATGGTAGTAATCTCTGATGGTGGTTTCACTGATGAAAGAATATAAAGTGATAAGTAAGATGGTGGGATAAATGAATGTAGAAGCATACAATTTAGATTCACTTCGGAAGTTAGTACGAAATCTCCAGGACGAAAACAGAAGACTGAAAGAACTACTGGATAGGGCAGACATTGCTTATGAATCAGAGAATGTGTTTGAGGAAAAGATAGAAACAAATGAGGAATATGATCCCGATCAGGGAGGACGCATCCAAAGAAAATATATTACCGAAGAACTGGCGAATAAATATTTTGCAATGTTCTGGGGAAGAACGGATGTCTATGCTAAAAGAGGCACGAAAGGGGGATATTTTCCACAGTGCGATCACAGATGGAATAACCGGATATGTCCGAAACAACGTGGTGAAAAAATCAATTGCGAAGCCTGTGAGCATAAAAAGTGGACAGAACTTAAGCCTGAAAAAATTATAAAGCACCTTTTTGGATACCGAGAAGACGGTGCTGATGTATTAGGTGTGTATCCCTTGTTTCCGGATGGTACATGCCGGTTTATTGTCTTTGATTTTGACAATCATGAGAAAGGTGCTGAGCAAACAGATTTTGCTAATACTAACGATGAATGGCATAAAGAGGTTGATGCATTGAGGCTTATCTGCGAAAGAAATGGGATAACGCCATTAGTAGAAAGATCAAGATCGGGCAGGGGCGCTCATGTATGGATATTTTTTAAAAACCGGATATCAGCATCTCTTGCAAGGAATTTTGGTTTTTTGTTGTTGGATAAAGGTTCGTCCTTGATCAATCTCAAATCTTTTCGTTATTATGACCGGATGTATCCGTCCCAGGATGTTGCAAGCAGTATAGGGAATCTGATTGCTTTGCCTTTACAAGGACAGGCGCTGAAAAATGGAAATAGCGCTTTTGTTGATAAAAACTGGAATGCATATCCGGATCAGTGAGATATTTTGCTTAATCATACTGAAAAGCTGTCAGAGAAAGACATAGAAAAGTATACGGTAAAATGGCAGGAGGAACTTGCGAAAGGAAGAGGAATGTTGGTCCCTTCCATTTCTCAGAATCGTCCAAAGCCTTGGAAGAAAAAGGAAGGTTTCGTTAAATCAGATGTTGTTGGGAAAATACATATTGTTCTTGGAGATGGCATATATGTCGATACATTAAATTTAATGCCGCGTCTTCAGAATCAGATTCGAAGCATGGCGGCATTTGACAATCCTGTGTTTTACAAAAATAAGAGGCTTGGATATTCCAATTATTATAATTTTAGCGCTGTATACATGGGAAAAGATGTGGATGGTTATATCTGTATTCCGAGGGGGCTTCGCGATAACCTGCTTACTTTATGCAGGGAAGCGGGTATTGAGTATGAGCTTGTTGACCACAGGGAAAAGGGAAGGCCGATAAGAGTTTCTTTTCACGGAGATTAAAAAACGCAGCAAGACTTGGCAGCCCAACATTTACTTGCATTTGATCATGGAATTCTCAGCGCATCCACAGCGTTTGGAAAGACGGTTGTCTGTAGTTATCTTATTTCAGAAAGAAAAGTTAATACACTTATTTTGCTTCAAAGTAAAGATTTGCTGGAACAATGGGTAGATGAACTAAATAAATTTTTAATCATAGATGAGGAACCGCCGGTTTATAAAACGAAAAGCGGAAGGGAAAGAAGGAGAAAGAGTGTCGTTGGAATTTTACATGGCAGTAAAAATACTTTGACAGGCATTATTGATGTTGCCATGGTTGGTTCCATGTATGGCAGAGGAAAATTCAATGATTTGATCAATTCCTATGGTATGGTTTTAATGGATGAGTGTCATCACTGCGGTTCTAATACATCAATTGAAGTCATGCAGAAGGTAAATGCCAGATACGTTTATGGCGTGACGGCAACACCCAAAAGAGGAGATAATCTGGAGAGGATCATTCATATGCTTTTAGGGCCGGTCAGACATAGCTATACTGCAAAAGAGTGGGCAATAGAACAGGGAATCGGGCACTATGTATATCCGCGTTATACGAGGGTAATTGATTTAAATGAAAGCAAAAGTGATATTCATGGGGCGTACTCCTTGATTAGTACAAATGTTGTCAGAAATGATATGATACTTGAGGACACAAGAGCTTGTGTGAAAGAAGGAAGAACACCCGTAATTCTGACAAGATACAAAGAACAGGCAAAGTATTTGTATGATCATCTGCAGAAATTTGTTGGGAAAAGAGGATGCGTGGGATAATCTGATGCGAATCAGGTCTGCCCAAGCTGCGGCAGAATTACTGGAGATTGCAAAGCGGGAAGGGAAGCCTGCACAGCAGATGGCAATGGCAAAAGATCCGGATGCTTCTCTTTTTATGTATTGAACAATTGGCTTTTTCCCTGTATAATAAAACCATAACAGACAGGGTATAGCTAATGCTTTTTCGAGATAAGAAGTACCTGATGCAGCTATACCGTGCGCTCCGCCCAGAGGGTCGGGCATCAATCTTCATGGATGATGAATGTGCCATTGAAGCAAAGGTGAAAGTGCTTTATGGCGGCAAACCGACACAAAAGAAAGAATATTGGAATCCTCGGCTGCAAATGGATATAGCCGGGGGTTATTTACATGGAGGGAAAAGTATGGAAGTATTTTCTTTGTTATTAATGATAGCAGCAATCGTCTGTGCTTTATCTGCCGATAAAATAGATACGATTGTAAAAGGGGATAAGAAAGTAAAAAAAGTGATAGTGGTATTCAGTGTGGGAGTATTATTAGTTTGTACGATTGCTATTAGTACAAGTATTTTATCATAATTTATGATTATAAATAGGGATTGTCAGATTTTAAAAGAAGTTTAGGTTAGTTTAGGTTATGTCATTATGAAGGGATGTATACGGATATGAGGATATTTCAGCAGAGAACAAGAATTCAGAAATTTGACGGTGTGAAAGCGTTTGTGAAGGAATATCAGATCGGGGAGAATGATTTTATTCTTGCCAGTAAAAGCGTTTATGAGAAGTTCTTCATGCCGCTTGAGCTGAAGGCGCATGTGGAGTATAAAGGCAAATACGGGGCGGGAGAGCCGACAGATATTATGATTGACGCCCTTCTTGCAGACTTCAGAAAGACAGATTGTGACAGGATTATTGCGATCGGAGGCGGGGCAGTAATTGATATGGCAAAGATCCTTGTGCCGGAAGGCAGTGCGGATACAGAGCAGATATTCAGGCGTCAGGTGTCTCTTAAGAAAGCGCATGCACTGGTTGCAGTACCGACTACCTGCGGGGCAGGATCAGAAGTGTCCAATGTATCTATTGCAGAGCTTACTGCTATACACAGTAAACTTGGGCTTGCGGACGACAGTATCTATGCGGACGATGCGGTATTGATACCGGAGCTTCTTACAGATCTGCCATATTCTTATTTTGCCACCAGCGCCATTGACGCGTTTATCCATGCTATAGAGTCCTATGTGTCCCCCAGGGCGAACCTGTACACACGGATGTTCAGTAAGCAGGCAATGGAGATGATACTGTCGGGTTTCCGGCAGATACTAAAGCACGGAACCGAGTATCGTATGGAGCTTTTGGAGCAATTCCTGATTGCGAGTAATTTGGCGGGGATCGCGTTCGGCAATGCGGGAACCGGTGCGGTACATGCGATGTCGTATCCTCTGAGCGGCGTGTACCATGTGACGCATGGGGAGGCGAATTATCAATTTTTGACGGCAGTGTTCAGGACATATCAGAAACTGAATCCGGACGGGATTCTAAGGGAACTGGATGAATTCCTGGCAGGTCTTCTTGGGTGCGGAAAGGAGCAGGTCTACACAGAATTGGAGAATCTGTTGGGCCTGATCATAGCAAGGAAGAAACTCCGGGAATATGGAATGACGGAAGATGAGATCCGAAGCTTTGCCGAGAGCGTGGAAGCGAGCCAGCAGCGGCTTCTGAATCAGAGTTATGTGAGATTCGACGCGGATCAGATGGAAAAAATATACCGGGAGCTGTATTAGAATATATTGGCCGGCAAACAAACGATAATAAGTGAGAATTGAAAAAACTATGAAATTAATTTCACAATATAAAGGACTTCGCAGGGAGAATTATATACTCTGTTTTGGGCGTCTGGTTACTGCTATGGGAGCCATGATCTGGCCTATGCTGACAATGATCTTAAGCCAGAAGATGGGCATGAGCGCGGAGCGTATTGGCTGGGTTATGGCAGCGGTAGGGATTCTCGCTCTGCCGGCCAATCTGGTCGGCGGAAAGATGGCCGACCATTTTAATAAAAAGATGAATATCATTTACCTGGATATTGTATCGGTGATATGTTACATAACCTGCGCGGTGATTCCACTGACGGCGGTGTCGATCGTGCTGATGTTTATTGCCGCTACCTGTCAGAACATGGAGCATCCGTCTTATAATGCGCTCACGGCGGATATTACGGTTACCGAAGACCGGGAGCGGGCATATTCGCTTCAGTATCTTTGCACGAACCTGGGATTTGTCATGTCCCCGACAATAGCAGGTTTTTTGCTTCAGGATTATCTGTGGCTGGCATTTCTGATCAGCGGGGCTGCGATCGGGTGTTCCATTGTGCTGCTCTTTTTCCTGGTGAAAGATATCACGCCGATTAAGGACACGAGCGAAAAGGCAGTGTATCAGACCGGCAGGGACGGAGAGGGACTTTGGACGGTTTTAAAGGAAAATAAGATGATTATTCTTTATTTGCTGGCGATCAGCGGGTATTATGCGACTTATCAGATGTATAATTATCTGATGCCTCTGGATTTGGTAAGGATACACGGCGGCAGCGGCGCAGTCATCTTCGGTTCGATTACCAGTGTGAATTGTGTGGTAGTAGTGGTATGCACGCCTTTATTTACCAGAATGTTTCCATGGGTGACGGAGACGGTTAAGACGATGCTGGGGCAGAGTCTTTTGGTGGCAGGCTTTGGGATATTTCTCCTGTGTATGGGGCGGATTCCTTTCTATTATGCGGCAATGATTGTCCTGACCTGGGGAGAGGTATTCAGTATGCTCGGAGAGAGTCCGTATCTGACAAAGCGGATGCCGGCGAGCCACAGGGGAAGGATCAACGGAGTGTCGGCTGTTCTTAATACCGGTGTAACCAGCATATATCAGTTGATGATGGGCTATATATATAAAAACGGAGGCTCGGAAATTGCCTGGATAACGGTGCTGCTGATAGGAATACTGTTCGTGTTGCTCTGCGGTGTGCTGGTAGTGAAAGACCGTATAGTGTATAAGAACCTGTATCTCTCATAGGAAATTTGGCATGAAAAACGGGTCTTTTGCCGGAGCAAGGAGTGTCCGGCAAAAGACCCGTTTCTTTTTTTAATTACTGACATCTCCATGTGACAGGTGTGTGATCTGCCGGATATCCGGAACTGCAAGCAGGAGGGGATACAGGACGAAAGCGATGATCAGCCCGCCGAGACCCTGAATAAGATTGGCAGGAATACTCGCTGCTGCGGCAGATAACCCATAAAGCGGGATCTCGCAGAGGAAATATCCTCCGGCTACGAGGATGATATCCGCGATTCCGCCGAGGATGACGGCCGTATACTGGCTCTTGGAGGTTTTCCCAAGTTTATGGTAGATTATGCCGGCGGTCCATGCGATGATTCCCTTGACTGCGAATGTAATCGGGACATAGATAAAATATCCGCCCAGAAGGTCTGCCATCGCAGAACCGATGCCGGCTGCAAGCAGTCCCCAGACCGGTCCGAGGACGATGCCGGACAGGATGACGACAGCGTCTCCCGGATGTATATATCCGCCTGTTCCAGGGGTCGGAATTCTTATAGACATGGTTGCGACACAAGCTAATGCGGCGAATAACGCTGCCATAACGGTTTTCTTAAGATTTGGATTCATGTTCATAGTAACAGCCTCTTTTCATGTAAGTTTTACGCAAGATTTTAATGTGACATGGATACTTTATACCCAAGCTGGATTGAAGAAAAGAGCCAATAAGAATAAAATCAACCAGTCCAGTTTATGGGAAATTTACTCCTTTCTGTGGATGTTTCTTTACAAAACAGCATAAATACATTAGAATAAAAGAAAGAGATGCTGTGAAAGGAGTAATGGGAAGATGAGAGAAAAAAGAAACAGCAGACGTATCGGATTAACGGCCCGGATATTGCTTAAGAATATGAATAATGATTCGGCAAAAGCGGAAGAAGTAGAGATTGATGTGCTGGATGTATCGAAGACAGGCGTTGGATTCAGTTGTCATGTTCCGCTGACGATCGGAGCGGTATATGAGACTTTTCTGAAGATATGGACGGATGAAGTGATTCATGCATTTCTGAAAGTTGTGAGGATTGAGCAGAGTGAGGACGGTCGCTATATCTGCGGGACAATCTTCATCGGATTGCCTGAGATGAATGCAAGACGTATTGAAGTGTATGACTTACTGAATCATATTGAAGAAGGCGAAGCAGAATAAGCCGCACAGATTATAAGACAAAAAGGACCGTGGATCAAAGTGTTCATTACGCGATGTTGTACCAGGGTCTTTTTTCGTTTTATTTTGGAAAATAAGACTTAATTCCGGGGGCGGACACACAAGGAGCAGAGGATGAAAAAGTACGAAGAGGACAGATATCTGTTTGAAAATATAAAGGACCGTATCTATCCGTGGGTAAAAAAGGAACTGACAGATCCGAAGGCGTTGAACGGTAAGGGGATTTCGGAAAAAAATACGCCGGTGGTGTCATTTATCGGCGGTCTTTCGATTATATTTGTTATAAAGCGGAATGATGATGTATATGAGATATTGAGGGATAACATGCTGCCGCCGGATTGTGATGTGGAGGCGTTATATTATGTGTCATGTGAGAATCTTGTCAGGGATGTGGAGTTTGTGATCGCCAATACCTGGTATGGAGGATTTGCCATCCTGGCAGACGGTTGGCATGAGGCAAGTTCATTGTGCTTTAAGCATATCTGGCAGGTGTGTGTGGACAAATTAAAAGACGATCTTGTGATTATGGCCCCCACAAGGGAGACGGTACTGTTCGCTCCGGCGATGCAGAAAGAGGCCGTCGGGAAGATGAAGCTTCATGGGGAGCAGGCATATGAACAGGCAGGAGATAAGATCAGCAAAGAGCTGATGATGTTTTCAAAAGACAGGAAGGAGCTGACAGCCTATGAAGATTAAGACCAGGATGATCGGTATGGATCTGGACGGTACGCTTCTTACGACGCAGAAGGAACTGACTGCATATACGAAAGACGTCTTAAGGAGGGCGATAGATCAGGGGATCGTCGTGATGCCGGCAACGGGAAGGCCCATCGCGGGGGTTCCGAAGGAACTGCTTGAAATTCCCGGTATTATGTATGCCGTGACGGCGAACGGGGGCAGGATTGTGGATGTCAGAACCAGGGAAACCATATATGAGTGTCTGGTGCAGCCGGAGACGGCGGAGCGTCTGATGGACGTCTTTGAGCATTATGATACGCTGCGGGAGATCTATTATGACGGAATCGGGTACGCCCAGGAAGACGGGCTTATGAGGATTGACAGATATTTGGATTCACAGCCTATGATAAGATATATGCTGTCGACCAGACGAACAGTATCGGATATACGCAAGAAGATGAAAGAGGAGAATCGGGGAGCGGATAAAGTCCAGGGACTGTTCGTGTCCGTGGAGGACCGGGACGCGGCAAGAGAAGAGCTGAAAGCGATTCCGGGTATTGAGGCAACCGGCGCGCTGGAGAAGAATATCGAGGTAAATGCACAAGGGGTCAATAAAGGCAGCGTGATGGTACGATTAGGAGAAAGGATGGGAATCTGCCGGGAAGAGATCATGGCTTTTGGAGACGGACTCAATGATCTTCGGATGATCAGAGAGGTAGGAACCGGCGTAGCCATGGGGAATGCCCGGGATGAGGTGAAAGCAGCGGCGGATTACATAGCGTTATCGAACGATGAAGAAGGAGTTGCGCGCTTTATCGAAGAATATGTACTGGATTGAGTTTTTTGCGATATAGGAAACTTCGTTCCACATGTGCTTACGAAAAAGCATGCTCACCGGTATAGTAGGAGAATGAAAGCAATAAAGGAGAGAAGAATATGTTAGACATAATAAAAGTAATCATACTCGGTATTGTAGAAGGGATTACGGAATGGCTTCCGGTGAGCAGCACAGGTCATCTGATACTCGTGGGCGATCTGCTGAAGCCGGGCTTAAGTGATGAATTTATGGAGATGTTCAACGTGGTGATCCAGTTGGGTGCGATCATGGCGGTTGTGGTACTGTATTTCCATAAACTGAATCCATTTTCGCCCAGGAAGACACAGAAGCAGAAGATGCTGACATGGCAGATGTGGATCAAAGTGGTGATTGCGTCCATACCGGCGGGAGTTGTGGGAATTCTGTTCAATGATATATTGGATGAACTGTTTTATAAGCCGCTGCCGGTGGCGGTTATGCTGATTGTTTACGGTGTGCTTTTTATTATTGTGGAGAACCGGAATGCTGACGTCAGGCCGTCGGTAAAGAAGATATCGGAGCTTACGGTTCCGATGCTTCTTGCCATCGGAGGATTTCAGATGCTTGCCCTGATTCCGGGCACGTCAAGATCCGGGGCGACGATCGTAGGCGCGCTGCTGATCGGAGTATCCAGGGAAGTGGCGGCTGAGTTTACATTTTTCCTGGCAATACCGGCGATGTTCGGGGCAAGCCTGATCAAGCTGATGGGTTTCGGGCTTGATTTTACCGGTACGGAGTTCGGGCTTCTGATGCTGGGATGCGTGGTATCCTTTGGATTGTCTGTCGTTGCGATCCGTTTCCTGGTGGGATACATTAAGAAGCATGATTTTAAAGTGTTCGGTTATTATCGGATTGTTCTGGGCGGGATTATTGTCATAGCGACGGTGGTTCAGGCGCTCCTTGCATAAAGAGATGGAATATAGAGGTTTTTTTGCAGGATGCTTTTTATGTGGGTTATGTCGTGAAAATAAGTGGTTTTTCTACAAAATATGTAGAAAAAGCCACTTGTTTTTTTTCGCAAACATGATAGAATATCTACTAGATTTGCATTTTTATGCATAAATATTTATAAATTATCATGGGAGGATATGAGATATGAAATTAAAAAAACTGGTTAGTGTATTATTGGCGTCAGCCTGTGTATTGTCATTAGCGGCCTGCGGCGGTTCCGGGGACGATGCGGACAGTAATTCTTCAGGCGGAAGCGGCGATGCAGAGAAAAGTTCCTCCGCAAAGACAGCGAAGGTTATTGATATTGACCTGACGGACGAGGAGTATGCTTTTGGTGTGGACAAGACGCAGCCGGAGCTGTTAGAGCAGGTGAATACATTTGTAGGCAAGATCAATGAGGACGGGACGTTAGATGAGATCTGCGACAAGTATTTTGGCGGCGGAGAGCCGGAAGCAGTGGAGTCTGCCGAATTAGATGATTCTAAGGATCAGCTTGTAGTTGCTACGAACGCGGCTTTCGAACCGTTCGAGTACACTAAGGGTGAGAGTTATTATGGAATCGATATGGAGATCGCTGCTATGCTGGCGGAGGAATTAGATAAAGAGCTGGTTATCCAGAATATGGATTTTGACGCGGTATGTCTGTCTGTAAGTCAGCAGAAATGTGATATCGCGATGGCAGGACTGACGATTAATGAAGAAAGAGAAGAATATGTAACGTTTACAGATTCTTATTATACGGCATCCCAGAGGCTGATCGTTCCGAGCGATGATACAAAGTTCGACGATTGTGCAGACGCAGACGCGGTAGCGGCGCTTCTTGGAGAGATGAGTGACTCTGATTCCATCGGCGTGCAGGCGGGGACAACCGGACAGTACTATGTAGAAGGCGATGAGGACTGGGGATTCGCCGGCCTTCCGGCAAAATGCACGACTTACAAGAATGGATCTCTTGCCGTACAGGATATGCTCAACGGCAATATCACGTATGTAATTATCGATGCGGCTCCGGCGGATGCCATCACAGAATCAATCAATGAGATGCAGTAATCATGGGCAATTTTGAACAAAAAGTAAACAAGTTTATAGAGATCTTCCTGGAGGAAGGCGGCTATGTAAAGGTCGCAGAGGGACTTGAGAATACGCTGATGATCGCGGTGGCAGGTCTTCTTATCGGTATTGTGATCGGAACCTTGATCGCTACCGTGCGTGTGCTTCCAAAGTATAAATTGCTGCCGCGGGTTCTCAACGGGATATGCAGTTTTTATGTTGCTTTATTCAGAGGAACGCCGATTGTGGTTCAGCTTCTTGTATTTTATTATGTATTGCTGCCGATTATCGGATGGAGGATCACCGGAGTCCAGGTGGCTATGCTGGTATTCGGACTGAACAGCGGCGCATACATATCCGAGATTATGCGAAGCGGGATTCAGTCGGTAGATCCCGGGCAGATGGAAGCAGGCCGAGCTGTCGGACTTAGTTTCCGCGTGAGTATGATGAAGATCGTCATACCGCAGGCGGTCAAGAACATCCTTCCGACATTAGGGAACGAATTCATCTCCCTGATCAAGGAGACTTCGGTTGTGAGTTTCGTAGGGGCTGCAGATCTGTATGTAGCGTTTAACTATATCGGCAGCAACAGCTATGAGTTCATGGTTCCTTATCTGGTGATGGCGCTGATCTATATCGTGCTTGTGCTGCTGATCTCGCTGCTCATAAAATTGATGGAAAGGAGCCTGAAGAAGAGTGATAGACGTAATTAATCTCAGGAAGAACTTCGAAGACCTGGAAGTCCTTAAAGGAATCGACATTACCATCAATAAAGGAGATATCGTGGCAGTGATCGGACCGTCCGGCTCCGGAAAGAGTACGTTCCTCAGGTGCCTGAACTGTATGGAGGACCCGAGCGGCGGGAGTATTGTCTTTAAGGGTGTGGATATCGCAGACATGAGTGTGGATATCAATGTACACCGCCGGCATATGGGGATGGTGTTCCAACATTTTAATCTGTTTAACAATAAGACGGTGCTGCAGAATATCATGATGGCTCCGCTGTATCTGCGGTGCCAGGATCTGAATAAGGCGAAGAGACGGAACAGTATGATTAAGTTCAGGAATATGTTCGCCGGGAGCAGTAAGAGAGAGCTGAACCCAATTACACAGACGAAGGAGCAGATCAGAAACGAGGTAAAAGAACAGGCGATGTCTCTGCTGCAGAGAATCGGGCTTGAAGATAAGGCGGACGTCTATCCGTCTACGCTTTCAGGCGGACAGAAACAGAGGATCGCAATTATACGTTCTCTTGCGATGGATCCGGATGTGATCTTATTTGATGAACCGACTTCGGCGCTTGACCCGGAGATGGTCGGCGAGGTGCTGGAGCTTATGAAGCAGCTTGCGGCCGAAGGTATGACGATGGTGGTCGTTACTCATGAGATGGGGTTTGCAAGAGAAGTAGCGAACAGAGTCGTATTCATGGATGAAGGGCTTATAAAGGAACAGGGAAGCCCGGAAGAATTCTTCGGAAATCCGAAGGAACCAAGGCTTAAAGAGTTCTTGTCAAAGATATTATAAAGAGTAGAGGAATCCTGAAAGGGATTCCTTTTTTGTGATACAGAAAATGTTGATTTTTTACTTCACAATTGCTGACTGTGGATATTTTTGGACACCTGATCTGGTAAACTGACAGAGAAATAAAGAAAAACCAAGACATTGGTCAATGAAAACAAGGTGAGCCAAGATATTGGAAGATAAAACAGGAGGTGCAGATTGTGAAAGGTTATTTTGTAGCGGATGGTTATATGGGATATGTAGATGGAAGCTATCTTCTGTTTGCAGACGAGAGCGATTACAAAGAGTTTTTGGAGGAAGCATAATGAGAGAGATATTTTACAGCGAGGAATTGAATGTATCCGGCAGTTTGATAGAAGTTATGTTCTTGCAAAAGTCATATGAGACAGAGCAGACAGAGTTCGAATTATCCGGTCTGCGAGCCGAAGAATTAGAAGTGATGACCGGAAAAGAGCGCAGAGAAGTGATGAGGAATGCGGGATTGAATCCGGATGAGTATGATTTCTAAGGATATAAAACAGCCTTCCGGAAAGTCATATGAAGTCCTCTTGCTAGGTTGCGGATGTGGCTTTAGATATGCTATACTTTGAATGTGAAAGTTGTTTTATAGATAACAAGGAACAGCAAAGAAATTCAGAATGTATATTCCTGAGTATGGAGGAGCAATGATGGCAGTATCATCGGCAAAATTAAGGACATTGTATATTATGAAGATGCTTTTGGAGAAGACGGATGAGAAGTATACGATGTCTGCGGCAGACATCAACAAAGTATTGCGGGAGTATGGGATGTCTGCCGACCGTAAGACGGTGTATAGCGACGTCGAGACATTGCGGGAGTTTGGAATAGACGTTCTGCAGACGAAGGGGACCAACAGCGGATATTATATTGGCAGCAGGAAGTTTGAACTTCCGGAGTTGAAGCTTCTTGTGGATGCGGTGCAGGCTTCTAAGTTTATCAGCAGGAAGAAGTCGGAGGAACTGATCAAAAAGCTGGAAAGTCTTGCCGGCGAGCATGACGCCAGACAGCTTCAGAGGAATGTATTCATCTATAACCGTCCTAAGACGGGGAATGAGACGATCTATTATAATGTGGATCAGATACATACTGCTATCCTTAAGAACAGGCAGATTCAATACCGTTATGCAGAGTGGACGGTGAAGAAAGAATTGAAACCGAAGAAGAACGGCGCCGTCTATACAGTCAGCCCCTGGTCATTGACCTGGGATGATGCGAATTATTATCTGATTGCTTATGACGCGGACGCGGACTGTATGAAACATTACCGGGTGGATAAGATGCAGCAGACTTGTGTGACGGATCAGGAACGAGTCGGGAAGGAGAAATTCCAGGATTTTGATCTTGCGGAATTCTCGAAGAAGACCTTCTCTATGTATGGCGGGCATGACGAGGAAGTGACGCTGGAATGCGGCAATGATATTATCGGAGTGATTCTGGACAGGTTTGGGACAGAGACGATAATCATGCCTGTAGGAGAAGATCGGTTCCGGGTGCGTGTACCGGTGGTGGTCAGCCGTCAATTCTTTGGATGGGTGACCGGGATAGGGGAGAATCTCCATATTGCCGGACCGGAGCATGTAAGGCGGGAATATAAGGAATATCTGCAGAGTATCGTGGGAAGGTATTAGAGATATGGCAAAGATATTGTTGGTGGAAGACGATGAGACAATCTGTTTTGGGGTTTGTTCGGCGCTGAGGAAGAAGGGTTATGAGGTGATCGAATGTTCCTGTGTGGCGGAGGGGAAAGAACTGCTTTCGGCGGAAGACGTCCATCTGATTCTTCTGGATCTGAATCTTCCGGACGGGAACGGTTATGATTTCTGTGGCTGGATAAAGCAGAACCGGGATATTCCGGTTATCTTCCTGACCGTGAGGGATGATGTCGGGGATATCACCCGGGGGCTTGATATGGGGGCGGATGATTACATTACAAAACCCTTCCATATAGCCGTATTGGAGTCCAGGATCCAGGCTGTGTTAAGGCGGGTGGCAAGAGAGAATCTGCCGGGCGCGTCTATATCCCGGGAACATTCTCCAGGGGGACATGCTTCCGAGGGAGAAGTTCGTGAAAGAGAGGATCACAATGAACTGATCTGCGGAGAGATAAGGCTTGATAAGCAGAAGATGCAAGTATATTCAGGAGATGAGAATATTGTTCTGACGAGTCTGGAATATCGGCTTCTGTTGATGCTGATGGAGAATAAAGGATGTATTCTGCCTCGTAATCGAATTTTAGAGAAGATATGGGATATAGACGGAAATTTTGTGAATGATAATACGCTGACAGTTGCGATAAAGCGCCTGCGGGAGAAGCTTGGACAGGCAGCATGCATCACGACGGTAAGAAGAATCGGATACCGGATGGAAGAAAAGAAATGAAAAGAAATGAATAGAAGATTGGCGGGATGGAGGGAAATGAACGAACAGGGAATGAATATAAAAAGAAGAGCCGTCGGGAATTTTATATTGTGGCTGTTCTTAGGACTTGCCGCCGGGGTTTTTCTGGCGGCTGTTTTAAGTTATCATGAATATAGGACGGTGGCGGGACTTGTGGATTCTGTGCTGGAAACAGAAGAGAACAGGCGGGATTCGGACAAGGATATGCCGCTGTCGGATGATCTGGCACGATGCCTGAAAAAGAATACTGACAGGAACCCAAAGGAAACGATTCAGGAAGGAGAGGCATTTTTAAAACGATATGGTTATCATCCGATGAGAAATTGGGGCGGGTATCTTCCATATACGGCAGGGATCTGTATCTTTCTCTTTCAGGCGGCAGGCTGGACTGTATTTGGAATGCGGTATCGGGAAAGCGTAAGAATCAGAGGCCGGATCCGTGAGCTGACGGGATATCTGAGAGCGGTGAATCAGGGGGAGGGAGCCGTACTATGCCGAAGCGAGGATATATTCTCTCATTTGGAAGATGAAATATATAAGGCGGTTATGGAGCTTCGCAGTACGAAGGAGGCTGCCGTAAAGAATCATGAAGTCCTGGCGGAACGGATCGCGGATATCGCGCATCAGTTGAAGACTCCTTTGACGTCTATGTCGTTGATGACGGAGCTTTTGGAGGAATATCAGACCAGTGAGACCAGGGAATATTACAGCAGATTAACCAACCAGATCGAACGACTCAGGAATCTGGTGTCAGGGCTGTTGTCGCTGGCGAAGCTAGACTCTCATGGAATTATCTTTCAAAGGGAGAGGCTTGGGATGTCAGAGTTGATTGAGGCCGCGGCAGAACCACTCAGGGAAATGATGGAGAAGAGGCAGATCACACTTATTACGGCAAGGCAGGAGGCGGAGTGTTGGATTTATACAGACCGGCAGTGGACGGAGGAAGCACTGCTGAATATTCTGAAAAACTGTGTGGAGCATACTCCGGCAGGAGGAGTTATTTCTGCGTCATACAGCCAGAATCCTATCTATACGGAACTTCGGATCGAAGACGGGGGCAGCGGTTTTCAGGCAGCGGAGCTTCCGCATGTATTCGAGAGATTCTACCGGGGAAAAGGTGCGGCTAAGGATAATGTGGGAATCGGTCTGGCATTGGCGAAAGCGGTCATAGAGCAGCAGAACGGGCAGATCGAGGCCTGGAATACGGCAGACGGGCATGCTCTTTTTGGGATAAGATGGTATGCGGGCTATGTCTGATGGGGTACATCAGATTCATAGCCCGCCGCAAGGCTTGAAAGCGGATCATAGAATGCCGGCCGGTTCGGCGTATCCAAAATGTAAATGGTTGTCCGGGATCATAATGTATCGTCCCGGATTGTTTCAATAATATTTTCCCGCTGCAGCTTCCGTCCGCCGATCGTGTAAGCGCCCACGATTGCCAGAAGAACCAGGCCGGTATATCCTAAGATAATGCCGTAAGGCGCATAAGGCAGGTATTCCAAAACGGAGATCTCAGTGATCGTAAGCATCGCTGCCAGTACAGCGAACTGAAGCGGAAGAGAGTAGAGCAAGGGTTTCAGACCCAGGGTCATTCCTTCCGACAGAAGCATCTTCCATAACTGCCGCGGAGAGAGTCCGACAGACCTCAGCATGGCGAATTCCTGTCTTCGCTGCCGTAAATTACCGGAGATGCTTGCCCATACATTTGAGAGTCCGATCACGGCAAGGAAGGCTGTCAGGAATGTGATGACAAGATTCATGACGTGGAGCGTACTTTCTGCCATCTCTTCGCGTTCCGCAAGGTCGCTCAGGTAATAATCACCGCTCCCGTAATAACGGGAAAGGAGTGCATCCATTTTTCTGGTAGTTTTTGGAATGTGGTTATAGTCGGGCGGGTCTGCCGTCCAGAAAATACCGCTGATAACCTGGGCAGATGTCTTTCTGCGTTCGCAGCACGAGTCTGCAAGCTTCAGAACATGCTGCATCGGCATGAACATAGTCAGGCAGAACGAGGAGGTTTCAAATGATTCTATCAGTAATTCATCTCTGGCTATCAGTTTCCCTATCTGGATATCAAATTCATAATCGCCTTCAATTTCGTCCCGGGTTTTCTCGGTAAAGGTGAGGGACTGTCCTTCCTGGAGGTTCAGCAGTTCGCGGTACAGGATATTCCTTCGGCTGCTGTTTTCCGGATCTTTGGTGTAATTATAGACCAGAGCGCTGGAAGGATTATCATAATACGACTCCGGCGGGACTCCAAGCGATTCACAGTATTCACGGAACTTGTCGTCCTCCAGACCATAGATGACGGCGTCGATCCGATACTTTCCATCTCGATGAATAGGGGAGTATTTTCCCTTCGCGACGATCTGATCGAGTCCGCCTAGGTAGGTATTGATATCTTCGGAGGCGTCTTCCTGACCGACCCAGACGGCGCAGGCCATGGAATTGCTGATGGATGCCCGTTTGATTTCGGGGAGGGTCTTAATCGCCCGAAGCGCCTCTGTATCCGGGGGACGTCCGTCGCTGACAGTGAGGAAGATGTGCCCGCTTTCGGATGGCGGCGTGCTGTAGATCTCATCGTTGGCTTTCTTTATCGTAACGAAATATTGAAACAGCGTAAGCATCAGGAAAGACAGGCAGAGGGAGATCGTCGCCATCCGGTAGGAACGCCTTCGGGCAAACACTGCGTTGGCGGCCAGTTCTCCTGTGATTCCCGGGAAATGAAACCGCCGCTTTTCTCTTTTGCGGTGTTTTCGTGAGATTCCGGAGTTTCCTCCTTGCTTTAAGATCTCAACAGGCAGTAATTTTGCCGCTTTGCGGGCAGGTATCCTTGCGGACAGCCATGCGGTCAGCAAAGACAGCAGGATGGCGGGAAGGATAGCCGGAAGTCCGAAAGTGACGACAATGTCCGGCGCTTCTCTGCCAAGATCATTAAAAGCATTGATCAACTGGAACAGCTTAAGCGTCAGAAGCCATCCGCAGAAGATTCCAAGAGGGAGCGGTATGGCAGTTAACAGCAGGGCCTCGGTCTGAACCATCTTTTTGATCTGTCCCGGCGTGGCACCGACTCCGGCGAGAGTTCCAAGCTGCGAGAGCTTCTCGTTGACAGACATGATAAAGGCATTGTGTATCACCAGCACGAATACGGCGACCAGAAGCGTTGCAAACAGCAGGAACATCAGCGGCACGGCAAGATAACCCAGGGAAATCGGTCCTTTTTTTTCTGAAGGAGCGAAGATACCATAGAGGGGTAAAAGTCCGGTGTTGTATCGAAGGGTGTATTCTCCATATTCATCCTTCTCGTATCCGAGGGTTTTGGCAAGGGCAGGAAGTTCCTGATAGGTACTGCGCATCGGGTCGAATCTCAGATATACGGTAATCGAGTCTTCGGGTTTGACCGAATCTTCATCAATCCATGTCATACCGGTGTAGGACGGGACGGCGGAGGAGGTAGTGACATCCATGCGGCCGACGATGGTGTAAGTCTTTGTCTTGATTGCCGTAAATGTTTCTCCTTCATGGTAAAGGTCGGTGTCCATACAGGATTCCCCGTTATACATACGGTGTCCGACAGGAAGAGTGATGGTATCGCCGATCTTCGTATCCGGATAGTCCTCAAAATATTGCTTCGATAATGCGATCTCTGTCTCGGAAGCGGGAATGCGTCCTTCGGTAATCGTTTCTTTTTCCGGCATGGAATCCCAGTATTCCTGATTCGCGCCCCGGAAAGTAAGGTATAGTCTGGGGTTATTATTATCGGTTATGTCAGGAAGTTTTGCTGTCTCCCACTCGCCTTTAATTAATACGGCGGAGACAGAAGCATAATTTTTAATCTGTTCCAGAGTGTCTCCCGGCGTATTATCGAATAGTTCTCCGTGCCAGTCTCCGTTATGCCATTTCTCCAGGACGACAGCGTCGGTCCACATGGTATATACCAGTCCGCAAAAGCAGGACATCAGAGTAGTCATAAGAAACAGGGCGGTCATGATGACGGCGCCGGAGCGTTTGTTCTGCCGGAGTGTATCCCACACATATTCACGTAATATTTTCATCGTCTTGTCACCTCGTCAGATATGATTTTTCCATCTTCCAGCGTGATGATCCGATCTGTTTTCAGGGCGGTTTTTTCATCATGAGTGATCAGGAGAACCGTCTGTTTGTATTGCTGGTTGGATAGCTGTAATAGTTCCAATGTCTCGGCAGAGTTCTTTCGGTCCAGATTGCCGGTCGGTTCGTCTGCCAGAAGGATGGCAGGATGATAGATCAGGCTTCTTGCGATGGCGGCTCTCTGCTGCTGTCCTCCTGATAATTCTCTGGGATAATGATTCAGCCGGTCGGAAAGTCCCAGAGTCTTTGTCAGCTTCTCGAAATATGCTTCGTCTGGTTTCTCGTTGTCCAGAAGAACAGGGAGCAGAATGTTCTTACGCACGTTCAGGGTTGGAATCAGGTTGTAGAATTGGTAGACGATTCCTATTTTTCTGCGGCGGAAGACGGCGAGCTGTTCAAGGGACAGGGCAGAGATATCGGTGTCTTCTATATAGACATTGCCATCTGTCGGGCGGTCTACACCTCCCAATATGTGCAGGAGTGTGGATTTTCCGGAGCCGGAGGCTCCCACTACGGCGGTAAAACTGCCGCTTTCCAGGGAAAGAGTTACGTGATCGAGGGCTGTAACGGTTTCGCAGCCCTGACCGTAGGTTTTTGTCAGGTTGTTACATCGCAGTATTTCCATGGCTGTATGATGTCCTTTCTTAAGATTAACTTGTGAGCAGATATAATCTGAATATGCCTCTCATTTCTAAGCAAGCCAATTGTAACAAAGCAAAGTGACAGTAAAGTGACATTTTGCAAAGAGATTTTTCATGCCTGCTCTGATAGTTCTAGAAGAGAAGCAGACCGTCTGTCTTGCCGAATATTCGTTGGAGTGATACAATGATATCATCATATTAGAAAAGGAGCGAGGATTTTATGAAAGTATTATTGGTTAACGGGAGTCCCCATGCGAAAGGGAGTACATATACGGCGCTGCATGAGATGGAGAAGATCTTTAAAGAGAATGGGATAGAGACGGAGCTTATGCATGTAGGAAAGGAAGCTGTCCGGGGCTGTATCGCCTGCGGTTCCTGCAGGAAGACCGGAAAATGTGCTTTTGACGATTCGGTGAACGCGGCGGCTAAAGTATTCGAAGAATGTGACGGGATTGTGGTGGGGAGTCCGGTCTATTATGCGTCGGCAAATGCGACCCTGGTTGCGTTCCTGGACCGGCTCTTTTATAGTTCCGGATTTGACAAGACGATGAAGGTTGGAGCCTGTGTGGTTTCGGCAAGAAGGGGAGGCCTGTCGGCGACTTTTGATGAGCTGAATAAGTATTTTACGATCAGCGGTATGCCGGTGGCATCCAGTCAGTATTGGAACAGTATCCATGGGAATAATGCCCGGGAAGCCGTTCAGGATGGAGAAGGGATGCAGATTATGCGTACGCTCGCAAGAAATATGACGTTCCTTATGAAGAGTATTGCTCTTGGCAGAGAAGCGTATGGCTTGCCGGAGAAAGAGGAAAGGGTGGGAACGAATTTCATCCGATAATAAAACCGGGATTATAGATTGCAGCCGTACAGTTGGAATATATTTTGTGAAACGGGGAATACTGTATGAAAGGGAACGGTCGGAAAAGGCAAGGACTGTTACCGGAAAAGTACCTTCCTGCGGGCACGTATGGTCCGGCAGACTGTCTGCCGGGGGTACCCAGAAAATACAAGGAGGAATGACCCGTGAAAGCAGTAGTGAATGATGGATGTATTTCGTGCGGCGCCTGCGTGGCGGCGTGTCCGGAAGTATTCCGGTTTAATGACGACGGTGTGGCGGAGGCATATGCGCAAGTGGCTCCGGAATATGAAAGTACGGCGATAGAGGCAAGAGATTCCTGTCCTGTATCGGTGATTGATCTGAAAGAATAGAGGGAATCTGTAGAAGAGTTATTTAAATGAAAAGGATGTCTCTGGACAGACGCGGGCATATTCCTGTGAATACGCCTGTGAAGAGTCTGTGCGGGACGTCCTTTTCTTTTGGTTCCGGCTGTTCTTTTACAGGTATGGATGTCAAAGCAGTCATGGACGAGTTTTGTCATATAATTATAAAAATCAATGTATAAATAGCTGTAAATAACGAAAAGGGGTTTGACTTCCCGATATTGGAGAGTGTATACTGTACATAGTAAATCAGGAAAGTGAAAAGTTAATGAACGCACATATTCTTTTGTTAAAAAGTATCTTGTATAAAGTAAATTAAGAAAGGAAAACCATACAGATGAAGTGTCCATATTGTAACCAGCTAGATACCAGGGTGATTGATTCAAGACCGGCAGAGGACGGAAATTCGATCCGCCGCCGCCGTTCCTGTGATTCCTGCGGGAAGAGATTTACGACTTACGAGAAGGTAGAGACGATACCGCTGATCATTATTAAGAAAGATAATAATCGAGAGCAGTACAGCAAGGGGAAGATTGAGAACGGGATCTTAAGAGCCTGCTATAAGCGGCCGGTATCAGCGGCGGATATTCAGCGGGCGATCGAGAAGATTGAGACGAAGATATTCAGTATGGAGGTAAAAGAGGTTTCAAGCAGCAGTATCGGCGAGATTGTGATGGAGGAGCTTAAAAATCTGGATGAGGTTGCGTATGTAAGGTTCGCGTCTGTATATCGTGAGTTTAAAGATGTGAATACTTTTCTGGATGAGTTGAAGAAGATACTGGAGTAACTTCTTCTTTTCTTTTCGTATAGATACAGGATGTAGTGACTGGTATATGATTGCTTGATTTTTGAGTAATATTAATGATGTACCGGGAGAGATGGGATGATATAAAATGAGGACATATAAGTTAACGATTGCTTATGACGGCAGCAGGTATCAGGGGTGGCAGCGTCAGGTTACGACGGATAATACGATTCAGTTTATATTGGAATGGAGTATTGGAAAGCTGGTCGGATACCGTGTGCATGTGGACGGGTCCGGCAGGACGGACGCAGGGGTTCATGCGCGGGGGCAGGTGGCGAGCGTAAAGCTGTCAAAACTGTATGATACAAATGAATTAAAAGAATCATTAAACAGATATCTTCCGGAAGATATCCGTGTTATCAAGGTGGAGCTTGTAAGGAACAGTTTCCACGCGCGGAAAAGCGCCAAGGGGAAGAAGTATGAATACTATATAGACTGCAGAGAGAAGCCGGATGTATTTTCCCGCAGGTATTGTTATCATTATCCGGAAAAATTGGATATCGAAGCGATGCGTGACGCCACAAAGTATCTGATAGGGCCGAAGAACTTTATCAGTTTTACAGACGATAAGGACTGCAGGGACGCCGTACGCCGTATTACGAATATTAAGATTGTAAGAAGCGCCGAGAAGGTCCGGATTACTTATTATGGAACGGGATTCTTGTATCATATGGTACGTATCCTGACAGGAACGCTCCTGGAGATAGGGACAGGAAAGCGGGAAGCGTCGATGCTGCCTGTAGTGATTGCGGCGGAGGACAGAAGCCTGGCAGGATTCCTTGCGCCGGCGCGGGGATTGTTCTTGCGGAAGGTGTATTATTAGAGATTCAGGAAGAAACTTGTTCCGGAAATTGCGGCAGGCAGGAAGAGAGTCTTGCTGAAAGTATAATATCAGGGCAGAGATTGGGAGGAAGAATATGAAATTCGTATCATGGAATGTGAATGGAATCCGTGCGTGTGTGCAGAAAGGCTTCATGGATTTCTTTAAAGAAGCGGACGCGGATATTTTCTGTATCCAGGAGTCGAAGATGCAGGAAGGACAGCTCGAACTGGAGACGCCGGGGTATCATCAGTACTGGAACTATGCCAAAAAGAAGGGATATTCAGGAACGGCGATATTCACGAAGGAAGAACCGCTGTCGGCTGCCTATGGTATTGGGATAGAGGAACACGACCAGGAAGGGCGTGTGATTACGCTTGAATTTGAAGAGTTTTATTTTGTCACCGTATATACGCCGAATTCACAGAATGAGCTGGCGCGGCTTTCATACCGAATGCAGTGGGAGGAAGATTTCCTTGCTTATCTGAAAGGGCTGGAAGAGCGCAAGCCGGTTATTTTCTGCGGAGATCTGAATGTGGCCCACAAAGAGATTGATCTTAAGAATCCGAAGACAAACCGTAAAAACGCGGGCTTCACGGATGAAGAGAGGGAAAAATTCTCGGCGCTTCTGGAGGCAGGATTTATTGATACATTCCGTTATTTCTATCCGGATGCGGAAGGAATCTATTCCTGGTGGTCTTACCGGTTCAGCGCGAGGGCTAAGAACGCAGGGTGGCGGATTGATTATTTCTGTGTGTCGGAATGCCTGAAGGACAGGCTTAAGGACGCAAAGATACTGACGGAAGTGATGGGATCAGACCATTGTCCGATTGTGTTGGAGATAGAAAAGTAAGATTTTATGTAGACAGTAAAAATTTTTATGAAAGTAACCATACCCTTGGCTGGAGGGCGGTTACTTTTTTTGATATAAAAACAGAATCCAGTGCAATGATGTACCAGAAACTTATTTTTTGCTGTACTAGTAAATTATAAATTAGTAAATCGTAATTGACTAATTTTGACGGAAATGTTATATTATAGCTATTACAAATTTGGAGGGGATAAGAATGTTTATAGGCAGAGAGCGCGAGTTGAATTCTTTGAATAAATTATATGTATCTGGCAAGTTTGAATTTGTGGTGATCTATGGCCGTCGCCGTGTGGGAAAGACTGCACTGATTAATCAATTTATCAGAAATAAAAAGGCGATTTATTTTATGGGCGTAGAGAGTAATGCCAGGCAAAACCTGGAGAACCTCAGCAGAAATATCCTGGAATACAGTGCGAAGGGGCAGGAGGGTTCGGTTTTTCTCTCTTTTCAGACAGCGTTGGAGCATGTGTTTCAGTTGGCGAAGGAGGAGCGCCTGGTTCTTGCAATTGACGAGTATCCCTATTTGGCTCGTTCTTCCAGGAGTCTGGCATCCACACTTCAGTTCCTGATTGACCGATATAAAGACGAGTCCCGATTAATGCTTATCCTCTGTGGTTCATCCATGTCTTATATGGAAGATCATGTATTAGCCTATAAAGCGCCGCTCTATGGCAGGAGAACGGCACAAATGAAGATTCAGCCTTTTGACTTTGCAGATACCTGTCGGTATTTTGAGAATTTTTCTGGTGAAGATAAGGCGTTGATCTATGGTATTGTCGGCGGAACACCGCAATATTTATTACAAATGGACGACAGGCTAAGTGTCGAGGATAATATCAAAAATACTTTTTTAAATCCAACATCTTCTCTCTTTGAAGAGCCGGAAAATCTTCTGAAACAGGAAGTGAGAGAACCGGCATTATACAACGCAATCATCACGGCTATTGCAACCGGCTCTTCACGTATGGCGGAGATTTCAACGAAAGTCGGTGAAAATACAAGTGTCTGTGCTTCTTATTTGAAAAATTTGATTGCATTGGGACTTGTACGAAGAGAATCACCTTATGGGGAAAAGGCATCCAGAAAATCAATTTATTCTATTGATGATAATATGTTCCGATTCTGGTATCGGTTTATTCCGGAGTATAGCTCCGTCATTGCCCGGGGCGCTGCAGATATGGCTTACAGACGGATGGAGCCGCATCTGTCGGATTATATGGGGAATGTTTTTGAGGAAATATGCAAACAGTATCTCTGGAAATTATTGTTGGATGGCAAATCTCCTGTGGAGTTCAAAGAGTTGGGCCGGTGGTGGGGAACGGATCCATCTGCCCACAGTCAGGCGGAGATTGATATTATGGGCGATCAAGATAAGGACACGGCTCTTTTTGGAGAATGTAAATGGACGAATGAAAAAGTGGATGCGGGAGTACTAGAAAAACTGGCGGGGCGGAGCAAATTATTCCATTATCACAAAGTCTATCTATATCTGTTCGCAAAGAGTGGTTTTACGAAAGGGTGTATTGACAAGGCAAAGGGGTTAGGGAATGCCATGCTGGTAACGTATAGTGATATCCAGGAGTTGTTGAGTGGTCGGATATAAATCTTCTTAAAAGCATGTACTGCTATTACCAACAGGAGAGGAGACGGATAATATGGCTGTACTTATAAATATCCACCGTCTACTCCGATGATTTGTCCGGTCATATACGCGGGGGCGTGCGCGATATCCCATGCGATCCGTGCAATCTCTTCCGGGGCGCCATATCTTCCGGCCGGAATCTCATCTTCCAGAGTTTTTCTTTCTTCGGGAGATAATTGATGATTCATCTCGGTATCGATAACTCCGCAGGCAATGGCATTGACCTGGATATTGCCCGGCGCCAGTTCTTTGGCAAGCGCTTTCGTGAGTCCGTTCACGCCGGCTTTTGAGGCCGAGTAGGCGGCTTCGCAGGAGGCGCCTGAGGTTCCCCACATGGAGGAGATATTGATGATCTTGCCGGAGCCGGCAGTGATCATAGGAGGAATCGCAGCGCGGCAGCAGTAGAACACGGAGGAAAGATTCACATTAAGGATGCGCTGCCACTCCTCCGTGGTCGTATCCATCAGGAGCCCGATGTGTGAGATGCCGGCATTGTTGATCAGGACGTCAAGCCTGCCGCAGGAACGATAGATTTGTTCGAACATGCGGGCAACATCATCCGGATTTCCCACATCTCCCGTTACAATCCTGCATGTAGCGTGATAGTCTTCTTCTATTATATGCCGTACATCTTCTAACTCGGAAAGAGAGGCATGGCAGTTAAGGAATACGCGATATCCTTCGGACGCGAATTTTAACGCGATGCTTCGTCCTATCCCCCGGGAGGCGCCGGTGATTAATATATTCTTCATATACAGATTCTCCTTTTTCAGATTCAGAATTGCAGCAACCAGTGACGCGAACATCAGTAAGATCATGAATCTGTCGGCTGCTTTGGTAAATATAAAATATCTATAAAATATCTATTAAATCAATTATTCTTAGCGTTATTATACTCCGGAATTCTTGCGATTTAAAGGCTCAAGTGATATGATTTACATATTATTTTATCGACTATAAAAAGTGGAAAGAGGATCTCGTATGTTATCAAAGTTCAGCGTTAAGAAGCCTTATACTGTAGTAGTAGGCGTGGTTCTCATCATTATCCTGGGAGTGGTTTCTTTCAGCAATATGACGGTAGACCTTTTGCCGAGTATGAACCTGCCTTATGCGATCGTTATGACCAGTTACATAGGCGCAAGCCCGGAAGAGGTGGAGCAGATCGTGACACGCCCGGTGGAGCAGACCATGGCTACGGTCAGCAATATCAAGACGGTTCAATCTATATCGAACGAGAATTCCTCTACGGTCGTACTGGAATTCGACCAGACGGCCAATATGGATTCTGTTACCATCGAGATGCGGGAGAGTCTGGACCAGATACGGGGGTACTGGCCAGAGGCCGTGTCTAATCCTATCATTATGAAGCTGAATCCGGATATGATGCCAGTATTGGTTGCCGCGGTCAGCGCCAAGGACGAAGAAGCAGCGGAAGCGAGCAAACTGATCGAAGAGCATGTAATCCCAGAGGTGGAAAGCGTAGAAGGCGTGGCGTCGGTTACTGTGACAGGAAGTATAGAAGAGACGATCGAGGTCACGGTAAACGAGCAGAAGGTTACGGAATTAAATGATGATATAAAGGCAAAACTGGAGCAGAAGGTGAATGAGGCCAAAAGCGCCCTTGATGAAGCCAAGGCACAGGTGGAGAGTGGAAAGGCCGCTCTTGAAGCAAGCAAGAAGCAGGCGTCGGCAGGGTTGGCTGAGGCGGAAGCCCAGATCTCCATGAAGAGTGAAGAACTGAAGCAGGCACAGTTAGAGATCACGGAGAAGATGGCTGAACTGAATGTTGCGGATACGCAGATTCAGCAGAATCTGGCGCTGCTTCAGACGGCAAAGGCGGAGGCCCAGGCACAACTGACTCAGCTTGAGGCAGACAAAGCAGAGTATGATCAGGCCAGGATTACGCTGGACGACTTGAATTTGCCCCTTACCCCGGAACAAAAGGAGGAGTTGGAGGAGAGAATCGCACAGTTGGAGTCTGTCGTGGGAAACGGTATCTACGAAGCTACATATGAGACGTTGAGCGCTGCAATCAGGGAGCTGGAAAAGCAGGAGGCGTCAATAAGAGAAGGGCAGGATCAGTTAAATGCAGGGAAGAGTCAGCTTGCGGTCATGCAGCAGCAGGTGAATGACGGGGCGATGACGCTTGCCGAAGCCAGAGGACAGCTTGCAGCAGGACAGTTGGAAGCGGCAGTCGGTATCGGGGAAGGAACGACTCAGCTTGCGGTAGGAGAATCGGCGATTCAGATGCAGGAAGCTCAGATGGAATCAGCCATGAAGGAGGCGTCCGCCGGAGCGTCTGCCGGGAACCTTCTGACGCCGGAGATGATCAAAACGATTCTGACAGCGGAGAATTTTCGTATGCCTGCCGGTTATGTAGAAGAAGAGGGGATCGATTATCTGATCCGTGTCGGTGATAAATTCAAGAATATCGGAGAACTGAAAAATCTGGTACTGATCGATATGGAAGGAATAGATCCGGTGAAATTATCGGACGTTGCAAGTGTAGAGCTGGTAGATAACGCGGATGAGACCTATGCGAAGATCAACGGTAATTCAGGCGTCATGCTGATGGTACAGAAGCAGACGGGGTATTCTACCGGAGACGTCAGCGACCGCGTGCTGGAGCGTCTTGAGAAGGTGAAGAAGGAGAACAAAGGACTCGATACGGTTGTCCTTATGGACCAGGGCGTCTATATCGATATGATCGTCCATTCCGTGCTTAATAATCTGGTATATGGAGCGATACTGGCGGTTATTATCCTTCTGGTGTTCTTAAAGAGTATCCGTCCGACTTTCGTGATAGCCTGTTCGATTCCGATCAGTATTATGACGGCGTTGGTTGCCATGTATTTCTCGGGAGTAACATTGAACATTATTTCCTTATCAGGCCTGGCGCTTGGAGTAGGAATGCTGGTGGATAATTCCATCGTTGTAATCGAGAATATATACCGTATGCGCAATGAAGAAGGAGAATCAGCAAGAAATGCCGCGATCGAGGGGGCGCGGCAGGTAGGCGGGGCTATTATGGCTTCTACCCTTACTACAGTGTGCGTATTTCTGCCGATTGTATTTACATCGGGGATCACCAGGCAGCTTTTTGTGGATATGGGACTTACCATCGGATATTCTCTGATGGCGAGCCTGATCGTGGCGCTAACGGTGGTTCCGATGATGTCGGCGGGAGTCTTAAAAAAGACGGAAGAGAAAGAGTCCAGGTTATTCAGACAGGTGAAAGAACGGTACGGAGGTATCCTGCGGAAAGCTCTGCGTTTTAAGATACCGGTATTGGTGGGAGCGCTGCTTCTTTTTATCGGCAGTATCGCTCTGGAGCTGACGAGGGGAACGCAATTCATGCCTGAGATGGAGAGTACACAGGTCAGCATGACTTTGGAGCTTGAAAAGGGAGCCAGCCTTGAGGATGTGTCGAAGGCGGCGGATGAGGTGATGGAACGTGTCGGGAAGCTTGAGGATATCGAGGATATCGGGGGACTGGTGTCTTCCTCCAATATGATGGGGATGCAGTCGGATGCCAACAGCGTGTCGATCTACGCGATAACCAAAGAAAACCCATCCATGTCGAACGACCGGCTTAAGAAAGAGATTGAGAAAGTTACGAAGGGAATCCCGGGGGAATTGACGGTTGAAACCTCTTCTATGGATATGAGCGCCTTAGGAAGCAGCGGGATCAATATCCAGATTAAAGGAAAGGAGCTGGATAAATTACAGGAGGTTGCGGGAGAGATCAAGAAGATCGTGGAGAAAACCAAGGGTACGCAGAATGTGTCGGACGGAACAGAGGATAACAAAGAAGAGCTGAGGATCATCGTGGACAAAGCGAAAGCAGCGCAGCATGGACTTATGGTGGCTCAGGTGTATCAGGAGTTGAGCGGGAAACTGGCGGAGGCGCAGTCGGCGACGGCGCTGTCAACCGATACGGACGAGTATGATGTCTACGTAGTGGATGACGCCAGAGAGAGCATGACCCGGGAGGATGTAAAGAATATGACGGTTACGGCGCAGAAGCAGGACGGTACAGAAGAGGAAGTAAAGTTAGCTGATATCGCTTCTTTTGAAGACGCTTCCGGGCTTCAGGCGATCAGCCGTATGGATCAGAGCCGGTACATGTCGGTTACCGCAGAGATCAAAGAGGGAGATAATATAGGACTTGTCAGCCGGCAGGTGAAGAAAGCACTTGGAGCGTACAGCGCTCCGGAAGGCTATGAGGTAGAGATGACCGGTGAAGATGAGACGATCAATGAGGCGATGGTAGAGTTATTCAAGATGCTTGCCCTTGCGCTGCTTTTTATGTACCTGATCATGGTGGCGCAGTTCCAGTCTCTTCGGTCTCCGTTTATCGTAATGTTCACGGTGCCCCTTGCGTTTACCGGAGGTCTTTTGGCGCTCTTTATCGCAGGAATGCCGGTGAGTGTTATCTCGATGATCGGATTCGTGATGCTGTCGGGTATTATTGTAAATAACGGAATTGTTTTTATCGATTATGCCAATCAGTTGATTGAAAATGGAATGCCGCAGGAAGACGCTCTTGTAGAAGCGGGAATGACAAGGCTTCGGCCAATCATCATGACGGCGCTTACGACAATCTTAGGTTTGTCGACTATGGCGGTGGGAGTAGGTATGGGATCTGATATGGTGCAGCCGATGGCAATTGTGACAATCGGAGGTCTTATCTACGGAACGATATTGACTTTAGTCGTAGTTCCCTGTATATTTAACTTATTCCATAAAAAAGAAAAAGCCAGGCTTCGTGAAGAGATCGAAGAGGCCGGGGAAAGTGAAAAGAGTAAAGAAAGTGTGGGGAATAAAGAAAGTATAGAGAGTGAAGAGAGTATAGAGAGTAAAGAAAGTGTAGAGAGTGAAGAGGGATAGATCTGCAGGCCAGGATTGATAAGAGAGGTATGAGTATGGTTGATAAGGCGGTTAGATTTGCTGCTAAGGCACATGAAGGGCAATTTAGAAAGGGGACGGGGAGGCCGTACATCGTTCACCCGTTGGAAGTAAAGGATATTGTGTCAGGGATGACAGAAGATGAAGAGGTGATAAGCGCGGCAGTGCTTCATGACACCATCGAAGACTGCGAGGGGGTCACGCAGCGGATACTGGCGCAGGAATTCTCTGAGAGGGTGGCATGGATGGTAGCCCAGGAAAGTGAGGATAAGTCGCTTTCCTGGCTGGAGAGGAAGCGAAGTACGATAGAGCACTTAAGGAACGCGCCGAAGGAAGTGCAGATGATAGGCCTTGCGGATAAACTGTCGAATATACGTGATATTGACAGGGATTATCCTGTGTGCGGGGAAGAATTATGGAGCCGTTTCCGGATGAAGGATAAGAATACGATCGGATGGTATTATAAGGGGATCCGGAACGCGCTTGAGGCAGAATTCGGAGAAAGCGAGGTCTATAAGGAGTACTGCAGGCTGATTGAGAAGAATTTTGAGGGATAAGCAAAAAGGACAGATGTGAGATGATTATCAGCGCAAGCAGAAGAACGGATATTCCGGCGTTATACCCGGAGTGGTTTGTGAACCGGCTGAAAGCCGGGGAGGTACTGGTTCCGAATCCATATAACCGTAAAAAACTCAAACGTATCACGTTGTCTCCGGATACGGTGGACTGCATTGTGTTTTGGACGAAGAATCCGGAACCGATGATCCCATATCTGAGAGAGATCAGGGATATGGGGTATGATTATTATTTTCAGGTGACGATTACGGACTATGAAGAAGACATAGAGCGGAATCTGCGCTGTACGGCCGAGTCCATGGCGACGTTTATCCTGATGAGCGAGAAGCTGGGGCGGGAGCGGATGGACTGGCGTTTTGATCCGATTCTGCTTACGGATAAATATTCGATCTCGTATCATCTGGAGCATTTTGAGCAGATGTGCGGATGGCTGCATGATGCGACGACCAGGTGTATCATCAGTTTCGTGGACTCTTATAAAGAGTGTCCGTACCGCGAACTGCGGGAAGAAGAGGTGGCAGAGCTGGCGAAGGGATTGGGGAAGATAGCCAGAAAATATCAGCTTCCGTTATATACCTGTGCGGAGAAAGCTCATCTGGATCGGTTCGGAATCAGCCACTGTGCATGTATCGACAAAGAAAAGATCAGACGTCTGGTCGGATATAAACTGGATTTGAAGAAGGATGCGGGGCAGCGTAAAGAATGCAGGTGTGTGGAAAGTATAGATATCGGTACTTATCACACATGTATTCATGGCTGCCGTTATTGTTATGCGTCGGGAACTCTTGAGAATGCAAAGAATAAGTACGAGCAGCACGATCCGGATTCACCGGTGCTCACCGGGCGCCTGCGGGGGGATGAAGAGATTACGGATCAGATGGCGGTCTCCAGCCGTGATATTCAGCTATCTTTATTCGATATGCCGGGGATGGGGTATTGACAAAAACATAACAAAATGGTATATTTGTACTATAGTCTAAACTATAGTCTAGTATACCATTTTTTTATTACATATGTATTTTAGATGAATATGTTTTCGGATCAAAGTTGTTTGGATCAAAGTTGTTCGGATCAAAGAGTTTTAGAGATGTCTTTTTTGAAATTGACAGGTCTTTAGGACAGAGTTTTAAGATATGAGAGGATGGCAGAATGAAGAATATTACGAATATACAGAAGTTTTCCATCCATGACGGGGATGGAATCCGTACTTCCGTATTTTTCAAGGGATGTCCTTTGCGGTGTGAATGGTGTCACAATCCGGAGACCCAGAGGTACGAAAGAGAGATTCAATACGATCCTGATAAATGTACGGGCTGCGGAGCCTGCGTAAAGGCGTGTCCGAATCAGGCAATTCTCCTGAAAGACGGAAAGCCGGTGACAGACAGATCGGCCTGCACTTTGTGCGGCAGATGTGAGATCTTCTGCCCGGCAGGGATACGCGAGACTGTCGGCCGTGAATATACGGTAAAGGCGCTTGTGAAGGAGCTTATGAAGGATCAGATATTCTATGAAGATTCCGGCGGAGGAGTGACGCTTTCCGGCGGGGAGGCTATGATGATGGATATGGAGTATCTCCTGGCAGTTGCGAAGGAGCTTAAGCGCCAGGATGTGTCACTCACCATAGACACCTGCGGATATGTTCCGTATGAGAAGTTTCAGGCGATTCTTCCTTATGTGGATACATTTCTCTATGATGTGAAGGTGATGGACCCTGAGCTTCATAAGAGATACATAGGAGCGGACAATAAGCTGATCCTTGAGAACCTGGTCCGTCTCGCGGGGGACGGGGCGAGGATCTATATCCGGATCCCGGTAATCAGGGAAGTGAATGGCAATGAGAAGAATATGAAGGAGACCATAGCGTTTCTGAAGGAACATGATATTCATCCGCCTCAGATCAATCTGCTGCCGTATCATGATACGGGAAGCGGAAAGTATCCGAAGCTGGATATGGAATATAAGGGAACAGATTTACATGCGCCAGAGAAGGCAGAGATGGAAGAGTTCGTGCGGCTCTTTCAGGAAGCCGGATTTGCGAACACAAAAATAGGAGGGTAAGATATGGCGAAGAAGCGTGGAATGAACGAGAGAATTCAGAAGCTCAGGGAACTCAGTGTGACGACACCGGTTCACATCGATCTTGAAAGAGCAAAGATCGAGACGGATTTTTACAAAGAGAATGACGGCAAGTATTCGATTCCGGTGATGCGCTCGATGGTTCTTAAGGAGTATTTTTCAAAAAAGACTCTGTATCTGGGAGACGGGGAGCTGATCGTCGGCGAGAAGGGAAGAGATCCCCAGGCGTCTCCTACGTTCCCGGAGCTGTGCTGCCATAGCGTGGAGGACATGACAGTCATGAGCGAGCGTAAGCTTGTGTCTTTCCATACAACAGAGGTGGACAGAAAGCTTCAGGCAGAGGAGATCATTCCTTACTGGACGGGCAGAAGTATGAGAGAGAAGATTCTCGCGCGGATGACTCCGGAATGGCATGAGTGCTACAGCGCGGGTATGTTTACGGAATTTATGGAGCAGAGGGGACCGGGGCATACATGCGGCGGCGAGCAGGTATTTACCACGGGATACATGGACTACAAAGAGAAGATTAAGAAGACCATGGATGAGCTTGATTATATCAACGATCCCGATGCGGTGAATAAATGTGAAGAGCTGAAAGCGATGGATATCTCCTGCGACGCGGTGATCATTCTCGGAGAGCGTTATCATAAGTTGGCCCTCGAGATGGCGGAAAAAGAGCAGGATGAGACCAGAAAAGCCGAGCTTCTTCAGATCGCGGCGAATCTGGAGGTGGTTCCGGCGCATAAGCCTCAGACATACTGGCAGGCGATCCAGTTATACTGGTTTACACATCTTGCTGTCACTACGGAGCTGAATCCCTGGGACGCGTTCAGCCCGGGAAGGCTTGACCAGCATCTGAATCCGTACTATGAGAGAGACGTAGAAGCCGGTATTCTGGACGACGAGAAAGCGCTTGAGCTGCTTGAGTGTCTGTGGGTGAAGTTCTATAATCAGCCGGCTCCGGTTAAGGTAGGCATTACCCTGAAGGAGAGCGCCACCTATACGGATTTTGCTAATATCAATACGGGCGGCGTGACGCCGGACGGACGCAACGGCGTAAATAATGTAAGTTATCTGATCCTTGACTGTATGGACGAGATGAAGCTGGTTCAGCCGAATTCTAACGTTACGATCAGTAAGAAGACGCCTGCGAAATTCCTGAAGAGAGCCTGCGAAGTTTCCAGAGAGGGATGGGGGCAGCCTGCATTCTATAACACGGAAGCGCAGATTATGGAACTGATCAATGCAGGGAAGAAGCTGGAGGACGCAAGACGCGGCGGTTCGTCAGGATGTGTGGAGACCGGCGCATGGGGCAGCGAGGCTTATATCCTGACCGGATACCTGAATATCCCGAAGGTATTCCAGTTGACGCTGTTCAATGGATTCGATCAGTATTCCGGTAAGCAGATCGGGCTTAAGCTTGGATATGCGAAGGATTTCAAGACCTATGACGAACTTTGGGACGCGTTCAAAAAACAGCTTGCATATATCATAGATATCAAGATCCGCGGCAATAATGTGATCGAGCAGTTGTACGCTCAGGAGATGCCGGCTCCGTGCCTGTCTGTCGTGACCAACGACTGTATCTCCAACGCCAAAGATTACAATGCCGGCGGCGCAAGATACAACACGAACTATATCCAGGGCGTGGGTATCGGTACGATTACAGACTGTCTTGCAGCGATCAAGTATAATGTATATGACAACCAGAACTTTACGATGGAAGAACTGATCGAGGCCATGGAGCATGATTTCGAAGGGTATGACGCGATCTACCGCATGGTTCATGACAAGACTCCGAAGTATGGTAATGACGACGACTATGCGGATGATATCATGCAGGAGGTATTTGAGCTATACAGAAGTTCCATTACGGGACGTCCGAATATGAAGGGCGGAAAGTACGGCGTGGATATGCTTCCGACCACCTGCCATGTATATTTTGGCGACGTGATCCTTGCGACTCCGAACGGAAGAAAGGCGCATAAGCCGGTATCAGAGGGAATCTCACCGGAGAAATCCGCAGATACCAACGGACCTACCGCGGTTATCAAGTCCTGTGCGAAGATGGATCACCTTGCGACGGCGGGAACACTTCTGAATCAGAAGTTTACCCCGGATGTTGTTGCAGGAGAGGAAGGACTTGACCATATGGCAAGCCTGATCCGGTCGTATTTCTCTATGGACGGACATCATATCCAGTTCAATGTCATAGATAAGCAGACGTTGATCGACGCCCAGAATAATCCGGAAGAGTATAAAGATCTGATCGTGCGTGTGGCGGGATACAGTGATTTCTTCCGCAATCTGAGTAAGCCGCTCCAGGATGAGATTATCGAGAGGACAGAACAAAGTTTTAATTAATGCGGTGACGTGCCGATATATCAGGATGAGGGAAGGAATTTCCTCATCCTTTTTGTTGCATTTCCGCAGAAAAACAATTACAATGTTGTAAAATACAGAATTGAAAATGACGGTGATAGTATGACACAGACGCGTAAGCGCATGGTCTTCCATGGAAGAGTGCAGGGGGTAGGCTTCCGGTATAAGGCAAAGTATCTTGCAAGTTCCCTGGGATTGACCGGGTGGGTCAGAAATGAGTATGACGGTACGGTACATATGGAAGTGCAGGGACCGAAGCCGATGATCTATAAATTAATGGAAGGATTGAACCGGGACCGGTATATCGTGATAGAGTGGATTGACGAAAAGGATATCCCTGTGGCTGAGGATGAGAGAAGTTTTTCTGTACGGTAGACGCGGCATCAGGGATTTTATAGTTTTTAAGCAGACGCAGAAGGAGAAGGACATGGAGAAGGATACGAAGAAGGGCGTGAAGAGCCGGATTGCCTCGGCGGCCTGGCAGTTATTTTATGAGAAGGGATATAACGGTACGACGGTGGATGATATCATTGAATTGTCAGGTACTTCCAAGGGATCTTTTTATTATTACTTCAGTACGAAGGATGAGTTGCTGAATACATTATCTCTGATTCTGGATGATTATTATGAAGAACTTGAGAAAAAGATGGATCCGGAGATGAATAGTTTCTCTAAGTTATTATATCTGAATTACGAGACGCATACTATGATGGAAGAGAAGATCAGTATCGACCTGCTTGCTTCTTTGTATTCTACGCAGCTTGTGTCAGAGCGGGAGAGTCACCTTCTGGATCAGAACCGTAATTATTACAGGCTGGTGAACCAGATCGTGGATGAGGGACAGAAGCGGGGGGAGATACGGCAGGATGTTACGGTGAGTGAAGTGACACGGTATTATGCAATGTGCGAGCGGGCGCTGGTGTCGGACTGGTGCCTGAATAAAGGAAGGTATTCCCTGGGGGAATACAGCAGAGAGTGTATGCCGATTATGATGGAACATTTTCGGGGATAAAGCAAAGCTTATGGAAGCGTCAAGGAGGCTGATAGTATGGTAATATATGGCTTGAAGAAGTTTTCATTATTAGATTACCCGGGAAAAGCCGCCTGCACATTATTTACGGCCGGATGTAATTTTCGGTGTCCATATTGTTATAATGCGCCGTTAGTTCTGGATACCCATGAGAATAAGGAGATTCCGCTGGAGGATATCTATACCTTTTTGGAAAATTTCAGGGGACTGCTCGACGGGATATGTCTGACCGGAGGAGAGCCGATGATCCAGAGGGGAATGGAAGAATTCTTAGAGCGTGTCAGAGAAATGGGGTATGCGGTGCGTCTGGATACTAACGGGAGTTTTCCTGATAAGCTTAAGCGGCTTGTCTCAGAAGGGCTGGTCAGTTATGTGGCTATGGATCTTAAGAACTCCAAGGAAAGTTACGGAAAGACAGTGGGAATTGAAGGTTATGACGTCGGAAATGTCTGTAAAAGCGTTGAGTATCTGTTGAGCGGAGCCGTACCCTATGAGTTCAATACGACGGTGGTTCTTGAATTTCATCAGCGTTCGGATTTTGAGTCTATCGGCAGATGGATCGCAGGAGCGGAACATTATTATCTGCAGCGGTTTATAGATTCGGGAAATGTGATACGGGGAGGACTCCACCGATATAATGAGGACATCATGCATCAGGCTTTGGATATCGTGAAGGAGAAAGTGCCGTCGGCAAAATTGCGCGGGTGGTAGCATATGCATCTGTTATTATTACTCTGGAAGAATATGAAGTACTCTCGGTGGATACGAGGATCGAGGTGTTAGATATCTGATTAAAAGAAAAGTCTTTTTTAATCTGATCTGTTTCCCTCATACTCATCCATAAACAGTCCGAACAGATAAAGCGGCGACTGCCCGTAAAGCCCGGTCTCATCGTCTGAGAGCGCTTCCGCTGTGGCAGAATGATAAAACACCCGCAGTGCTTCATTCTCCGACATCTGGTATTTTTCCTGAATATATCCGACGATCGTCGGAATGATCGTCGCGCGGATCAAATAATGCTCCATCGTCATACCTCCGTTGTGTAAAATGCCGCCCCAAAATCCCGGCCAATTTCCGTGTAAAAAATTTTCGGTGTCTCAACCTTCACAATCGAGCCATGATACAAAATCACGTTTCCACTCCCAGATACTCGTCAAAAAAATGCATCAGATACTCCATTCCCATTCCATGCAAATCTTCATAATCATCGTCCAACAGTTTCAAAATTCCCTGTTCCTCAAAAATCCGATACACCTCCGTACCTGCTTTGTGTGAAAAATCTAATGTTTTGCTTTAAATTTCTTGTTGTGGTGGAGAAAGCAGGTCAACGAAACATTTGGTTAATTAGTTTGGCATGGATTATGACGAGGGGAAGCAGATGTATATAGATAAAGTGTAATGAATTATAGTACTTCATTACACTTTTTTTATTGAAATTCTTCACTTATCTTCGATATCTTACCATGTGAAAACTAATTTGTCAATATTTCGAGTGATTGTAGGCAAGATTTGGGCAGGATTCTTATGGTATTTCTGGAAATTCTGCTCCAAAAGAGCACAGAAACTCGAAAAATCGGTCTGTTTTCATTTCACGCTTAATTAAAATATTCTATTCGCAGTCAAAATTCTGGTCAGAGTATACGAGTATATTTATTGAAAATACTTTTGAAGACATACGTCAGAACCCTTTATTTCCAAGGGTTTGCAGGTATCATACCACCTACTGTTCCCCTGAAAAACCGCATAAAAATATGAATAGAAAAATCTCTGTTCTCAGTCAAGATTCTGGTCAAAAAAAACCAAAAACAACGTAAAATAAGCATTTTTTGGAGATTTGTAATGAAGTACTATACTTCATTACATTTTGGAAGAAAAACTGAGGATGCGAAAAATATATCAGGCTATATCAGGCATGCGGATCATTATATAAGGAAGGAGCTGCAGATTATGAAAATTGCATTATATAAACATAACCAGACAGCCTATCAGGCAGCCCTTCAGATGCTGAATGATACAGGCAAAGCGGCGATTGTACATCCTACGGGTACGGGGAAATCTTTTATCGGGTTCAAATTATGCGAGGATTTCCCGAATAAAGTGGTCTGCTGGCTGTCACCGTCGGAATATATCTTCCGGACGCAGGTGGAAAATTTGGCGGCAAGTTTAGAGAAGGAAGCAGAGCAAGGCAGGAGCCTTAGAAATATCAGATTTTATACGTATGCAAAGTTAATGTCGATGGCGGAGGCTGAATTAAGAGAAATTCGGCCCGATTATATTGTACTGGATGAGTTCCACCGCTGCGGCGCTGCCGTATGGGGGCAGGGAGTACAGAACCTGTTATCCATGTATCCTGAGGCTAAAGTACTGGGGCTTTCGGCTACGTCGATCCGTTATCTGGATAACCAGCGTGATATGTCAGACGAGCTGTTTGACGGAAATGTTGCTTCGGAAATGACCCTTGGCGAGGCCATCGTTCGGGGAATCCTGAATCCGCCCGAGTATATTCTGTCGGTATTTTCTTATCAGAAGGATCTGGCAAAGTATGAGAAACGGGTGCGGATGGCGAAGAGTAAACTCATCCGGGACGAGGGAGAGAAGCAGTTAGAAGCTTTGCGGCGCGCATTTGAAAATGCTGACGGATTAGATGAGATTTTCCGGAAGCATATGAAAAATCGTGCGGGTAAATATATTGTTTTCTGTGCGAATTACGGGCATATGACAGAAATGATTGAGAAAGCGCCGGAATGGTTTGAGAAGGTAGATCAGAACCCTCATATTTATACGGTTTATTCTGATGATCCGGCCACGAGTCAGGCATTTGAAGACTTTAAGGCGGATGAGAGTGAACATTTGAAACTTCTGTACTGCATCGACATGCTCAATGAAGGTGTCCATGTGAAGGATGTGGACGGTGTGATCCTGCTGCGCCCGACGGTGTCTCCGATCATCTACAAGCAGCAGATCGGCCGTGCGTTGTCGGCAGGTAAGAAGAAGGACGCGGTCATCTTTGATATCGTGCTGAATATAGAGAATCTGTACAGTATCGGGACTATCGAGGAAGAGATGCAGGCTGCTGCTTCTTATTATCATTTCCTGAATCGGGAGGATGAGATCGTCAACGAGCATTTCAAAGTGACAGATGAGGTGCAGGACTGCATTGCCCTTTTTGAAAAGTTAGAGGAAACGCTGACGGCTTCCTGGGATCTGATGTATGAGCATGCAAGCCGCTATTATCAGGAGCATGGAAATCTGGAGGTGCCGGTGCGGTATCAGACAGAGGAAGGATATGGGCTTGGCCGCTGGCTTCTGACCCAGAGGAAGGTTCGTGCCGGAGAGAAATACGGTGTGCTAGGCAGTGACCGGATACAGAAGCTCGACCGGATCGGTATGGTCTGGGGAAGCTACCGTGATCTGTCATGGGAACGGTATTTTGCAGAGGCGAGGAAATATTACGAAGAGCATGGAAACTTGAATACGAATGTGAATGATGTAACGGATTCGGGAATCCGGCTCGGCGCATGGATCTGTCAGCTTCGGACCTACAGAAAGAGCGGTATACAAAAAAGCTATTTGACAGAAGCGAGAATCCGGGCGCTTGACGGGATCGGGATGATCTGGGACGTGCCGGATTATCTGTGGGAAGAGAATTTCATGGAATGCCGGCAGTATTACCGGGAGTATGGGAATCTTGATATTCCCAATGCGTACATTTCGCCAAAGGGACTTAAGATCGGCGGGTGGATTAGAAGACAGAGGCTGCTTCGGAAAGGAAAGACGAACGGAGCCAGGCTTACACAGGATCAGATCGACCGGCTTGACGGGATCGGTATGGTCTGGAAGACGAAGCCGGAACAGCAGTGGGATAAGGGATATGCGGAGGCGAAGCGATATCATGAAGCATATGGAGATCTGAATGTGCCTGTTTCTTATGTCAGTCCGTCCGGGTATAAATTAGGACACTGGATCGTGGACAGACGGGAAAAAGGAAGAGAGAAACATTCGGCAGAACGGCGGGATAAATTGGATGCACTTGGAATGGTCTGGGTGAAACCGGATCCCTGGGAAGTGAGATATGGGTTTGCTAAGGCTTATTATGAAGAGCATGGAAACTTAAATATTCCTTCAAAGTACCGGGCGGACGGGATATGGCTTGCGAAATGGGTTAATGAACAGAAGCAGGTGTATGCAGGGAAGCGCAAAGGGAAAGAGTTGAGTGATGAGCAGGTGCGAAGGCTTGAGGCGATTGGGATGGAGTTTGAACCATACAAGAATAATCGTGATTTGGATAAGCAGAGTCAGGATGTTAGAGTTCCTTTAGAAATTTTGGCTGTCTCAAAACAAAATGACGGGAAGCAGGAGGGGCTGGGAAGGAACAGCTGTGAAGAATATAAAAAAGCGGTGTAAAGATGGCAGAGAGTTCATATTCATTCGAACATACCATAAAGCAGGCGAAGATATAAAAGATAGATGATCAGGATTACTGTTTGGATATCCTTGCAGCAGGGGCACTTGGGTATCCGGGAGTATGACATATTCGGCGTCTGAAAGTATCTGCAGATGGATTATTTATAATCTGCAGTGCGGCAGACAGATTACTGTGGCAGCGGAAGAATATCTGAGGGCATGGATGGCGAAGCCTACCCATCGGGAAGGGCTTCGCCATTATACTGTCATAACAGGAAGCCGGATAAGGGGAGGATTATTTTGTATTATGTGTTACAAGTAGCTACAGGAACAGAAGACAGGGTAGAAGAACAGGTCAGAGTAATGGTGGAAAATGGATTATATGATTCCTGTTTCCATCCAATGCGGCGGATGAAGAAGAAATTCCGGGGAGAATGGAAAGAAATCCATGAGAAATTACTTCCGGGATATGTGTTCATAACAAGCGACCATGTTCAGGAATTGTATCAGGAGCTTAAGAATATGCCGGTATTCACCAGAATGCTGGGAAAAGACCGAGAACAGTTTATCCCGCTTTCAGAGCATGAAGTGGAGTGGCTGGAGAGAATGACAGAATCGCAGGGTCAGAGTGTGGAAGTACAGCTTTCCCAGGTGTCGGTATCAGAAGATGATATAGTTACGATCTTGTCTGGACCGTTGAAAGATATGGAAGGATGTATTAAGAAGATCGATCTGCACCGCAGGATCGCAAAAGTGGAGGTCGATTTCATGAACAGGAAGACGGTAATCTATCTTGGGATAGAGATGGTAGGAGCTGTGAAAAATTCCCGAAAGTGTCAAACATATTCATAGGTAGATAAGAAGATGAACCGGATCGTATCTGCAGGAAGGAGATTTTATTGATGGAAGGAAACCAGGAAATCTATGAAATTAATCTGATAGATCTGATGTTCTATTGTCTGAAGAAGTGGCGATGGATCGTAGTATTCGTGATACTCTTTGCAATTGTTTCAGGGGCGTATAAATACCAGGAGACGATTACGGATAACCAAATAAAGAAAGAAGAACAATTACGACGTGTGAGACAGTCTGTGACAGAGCAGACGGAAGAAGAAACTGGAGGCGAGACAGGGAGTGGGCCGATCGTATTCGAGGATCCAGTGTCTTCAGCAATTTCCTTTGCTGCAATCGGAATGATCGGAGGGGCGTGTCTGGTCTGCCTGATTTTCTGTATGTGCTATACAATGGGAGGGAAACTGCGGAGTGAAAGTGGATTCCAAGAAAAATTCGGTATGCCGTTATTAGGGGTTGTCCGGAAAAGTGAAACAAAAAAGAAGCTGTTTGGGTTCGTAGATCACTGGATACGCCGGATGGAAGAAGGACCGTATGCGAAAATTCCAAGGAAAGAGCAGATAAAGATTGCGGCCGTGAATGTTCAGGCTGCGCTCCATAAAGATAAAGAGGAAAAGATAAAGAGGGTTATGCTGGCGGGAACTGTAGTGGGGGATGATGTGATGGAAATATGTGAGACGATTGCGGAAGATATAGGGAATGTTACATTTTCTCCCTACAGACAGATCGTGTTCCATGCGGCGGCGCTTAAGAAGCTGGAATATTATGAAGGGATACTTTTTATTGAGAAGAGAGGAGAGTCTTGTGAGAGGCTTATCAGGCAGGAGAAAGAGTTGGCGGAGAATAGGGGGATAAAGGTGTTGGGGATGGTTTTGTGCTAATGTTTTATTTGTTTAGGACTTCGATTGCTCCAACTTCTGCCCTTTGACCGAAGTTTCCAAGTGTAGAGACGAAAACTTTTTGGTTTTTGGACAAATATTTCATTATTGGATAATCAGACGATAGAAAAAACTGGGGATGATCTAATATAGGGTCAAGATTGAAGAATAAGAAGTGAAAGAAGAGTAGCATGTAGGATACTAAAAAGAACGAGGACACTGTCATGGAAAAACGTATTATTAGCTTTAGCCCACCTGATATTTCTGAGCTTGAGATTACGGAAGTTGTAGAAGCATTAAGATCCGGGTGGATTACTACCGGTTCACGGACGAAAATGTTGGAATGCAGACTTGCGGCTTATACTGAGACAGGGTGTACTGATATTGATTGTACTACTAAAGAAGCAATTGCTAAGTACAGCCAGAAAGTTGTGTGTTTGAACTCCGCAACGGCCGCTGAAGAGCTGAACTTTAGAATTCTTGGTGTTCGAGAGGGTGATGAGGTAATAGTATCTGCTTATACATATACAGCTTCAGTGTCTGCTGCTATTCATTGTGGCGCAACGGTTAAGTTTGTGGATATTCAGAAGGACGGGGATTCGATTACACATATGCCGGAGATGGATTATGATGCACTTGAGGAGGCAATTAATGAGCGCACAAAGGCAGTAGTAGTAGTAGATCTCGGCGGAATTGTTGCTGATTATGATCGGATATACTCTATTGTTGAAAGGAAGAGAAGTTTATTCAAAGCTTTAGACGACCACAGCAATTTGTTATCAGATTTGAACAGCCGGATTCAGGCAGGGCTTGGCCGAGTGGCTGTTGTTTCTGATTGTGCACATTCATTAGGGGCAAGCCGGGTGGTTAGTCAGACAGGAAAGGGAAAGATAAAAAAAAGCAAGCGTTACTGCGGTGCTATTGCAGATTTTACGGATTTCAGCTTTCATGCGGTGAAAAATTTTACAACCGCTGAAGGTGGAGCAAGTACATGGTGTTTGCCACGGTCTGTGTACGATGCTGGTGTAACTGATAAAGAGATTTATAAGTTCTATCAGTTGTTAAGTCTTCATGGTCAGAACAAGGATGCTTTGGCGAAAACAAAGATTGGTGTATGGGAATACGATATCATCGGGCCTTGGTATAAATGCAATATGACTGATATTATGGCAGCAATCGGTTTGCGACAGTTAGATAGGTATCCACAGCTTCTTCAGCGACGTGAGGAGATTATGAAACGATACGATGCTATTTGTGATGAACTTGATATAAGTCATTTGAATCATCATATAGAAGGAATGGACAGTAGTAACCATCTTTATCTGATCCGTATCCCTGGAATAGAGGTGGAAGACAGAAACCGTTTTATAACTCGGATGGCTGAAGTTGGTGTAGCTACAAACGTTCATTACAAACCATTACCGATGATGACAGCGTACTCCGTTCTCTCTGGAGGAATAGAACGGTATCCGAATAGCTACGATTATTATAAAAACTTGATTACATTGCCATTGCACACACTGTTATCTGATGAAGATGTGGAGTATGTGTGCGAGACGCTGAAGACTGTAGTAAGAGAACAGCACAATGGGGAGCTGTGAAGTATGTGGAATAATATCAATCAGAAATATTTGCGGGAATTACAAGCGAGGCAAGTATCCGGTACAAGGATGAAGATAAGTTGCTGGATGAGGCATCGGATGTAGCTGATGTGTATGTAAATAAGATTTTGCCAGAGAAGATTATGAAGGAAGAGTAGAAAAACTGTAAGGAGATTTGGAATGATTACAGTCAAAGAACTAAAAAAAGTTAATACAGACAATATCAGGGAAATTTCTGAACTACATAAACGAGCGTTTCCTTCTTTCTTCCTGACGCAACTTGGAGAACCTTTTCTTCAAACCCTTTATTCAGGCTATATGGAAGATATGAATTCCGGGATAATTGTTGCTGAGGATGATAATGAAATAGTAGGTTTTATTGCCTACTCAAATGATTATCCCCAGCTTTATAAAGGTCTCATCAAGAAACATCTTATAAAGTTTGCGTTCTGCTCACTTGGAGCTGCTATTAGGCATCCATCATTTATCAAGAGAATTCTAGGGGCTTTTAAGAAGAGCGAAAGTGTGATCAAGGAAGAACCATATGTAGAACTTGCTTCCATCTGTGTTGATCCGAAGCTAGAGAACCAAGGGACAGGAACGGAACTCATAAATTATCTGAAGGATATTGTGGATTTTAACGCATATGCGTATATAAACTTGGAGACGGATGCTGATGGTAATGATGTTGTGAATAAGTTCTATAAAAAAAATGGGTTTAAATTAGCTCGGCAGTATACGACAGCAGAAGGCCGGAGAATGAATGAGTATAGATATAAAAGGTTGGATTGAATTATGGGGAAAGAGAATATTTGGATAATTTGTCATTATGCCCAACAACCGCCTCTAAATACGATGCTCCGATATCATAATTGGGGGAAAGAGTTAGTTGCAAGAGGATATACAGTCACTATTGTGGCAGCAAGCACAATACACAATACAGACATTGATATTATCGAAAGAAGAGGCAAAATGGAAGATATATGCGATGGAGTTAAGTATTTGTATATTAAAACGCCCAAATATGTAGGTAATGGAATACAGCGCATAAGGAATATGCTCATCTTTTGTTTGGAATTAAAGCAGTTCAAAAAAGAAAGTCCAGATGTTCTGATTAATTGTGAGGCATATCTTTTCCCTTTTGTAAAATTTTTCTTTAAGAACATACCAGTGATAACTGATACTGTTGATTTATGGCCGGAGAGCATTATTGAGTATGCAAACTATTCAAAAACTAATCCGCTTATAAAAATTCTTTATCGGTTGGAACGCAATGCATATTTGAAAAGTGATGCTTTGATTTTTTCAATGGAGGGTGGAATAGATTATCTTAGAGAGCAGAGTTATTCAAGCAAAATTGATTATAAAAAGGTTTTTCATATCAATATGGGATGTGACCTTAGTGCATGTGATAGATATTTAAGAGAGTTTAAAGAAGACCTTCCCTGGGATATGAATAAATTCAATATTGTCTATTGTGGTTCTATCCGTCGGGCTAATCAAGTAAGCCAAATTTGTGAGGCAGCAAAAGAATTGAATAATCAAGGCATACAGTCGGTAGAGTTTCAGATATACGGAAATGGAGACCAATTGGAGATTCTTAAGAAATATGTCAAAGACAATGGACTTAGTAACGTTCATTTTTATGGTAGATTTCAGAAAGAGCAGATACCGGGCATACTTGCGTGTGCAAATGCAAGCCTGCTTACATATAAGCAAGTGAGAATTATGAAGTATGGTGGGAGTCAGAGCAAGCTTTTTGATTATCTGGCAAGTGGGCGACCAATCATATGCAATGCTAAATGGGGGTATAACCTTATAGAACGATATCGCTGTGGCATTGTAACAGAAGAACAGAAACCTGAAGCATTTGTAGAGGCAATATGTTATTTACTGAACCTGAGTGAAGAAGAAATTGATCAGATGGGTTCTAATGGAAGAAAAGTAGCGGAGATGTATGATCAGCCGATATTAGTAGATAGCTTATGTGAAGTAATAAATTATGTTATGAAATAAGTAAAGGTGTACCACATGAATATTCTTATTATAACTCAACTTTATCCTCAACTGGATGATGTTGGAGACAATAAACCTACAAAAACAGTCGAATATTTCGCAAAAGAATGGGTTAAGAAAGGTCATATAGTAGTTGTAGTTCATTGCCCGAGTAAATTCCCATTTTTATTTTATCTAATACCACCGAAAATTAAAAATAAACTGGCAGGTGCTACATCAAATATATTTCCATCTATTAGATCAAGAAGGAAGCTTGTGAGAGAAGAATTTGGAATTAGAGTTTACAGATTTCCAATGCTGAAATTGTTGCCTGGTGATGGTTATTCGACATATGTTATGCAATTACAGGCGAAAAAAATTTGTGAAAGTTTAAACAAATCTAATTTTGAACCTGACCTTGTAGTAGGACATTTCGCAAATCCAAGTACGGAACTAACAGCGATTATTGCAAATGAGTACGGAGCAAAATCATCAATTGTATTTCATCATGATTGTACGGAAAGAAATATTAAAAAGTACCGTATTATAAAGAGCATAGCTGAAATTCAAGCAATAGGTGCGCGTTCAGTTATTGAATCAGAAGAAATAAAAAAAAGGTTGAAGTTGGAAAAAACCCCATTTGTTTGTTATTCGGGAGTTCCAAATGATGCTGTTCAAAATGTAAAGATAACATGTAACAAACAAGATTTCAGTGAGGGAATTAGACATATTTATGTTGGCAGCCTTATCAAACGAAAACATCTTGACGTTGTTATAAAATCGTTTTTGAGTACAGCAGGTGAAAAAGATTCATTAACTGTTGTAGGCGGAGGCCCGGAAGAAGATAGTCTTAAGTTACTTGTTAACAAGCTAAAGGCAAATAATAGAATTATCTTTACAGGCAGAATACCTCGTGATGAAGTTCTAAAAAAAATGGGGGAAGCCCAAGTTTTTACACTAATTAGTCATGGAGAAACATTTGGCATGGTTTACATAGAAGCCATGCTTCAAGGCTGTTTGACAATTGCATCAAAAGGCGGCGGGTTTGATGGACTGATACAGGATGGAATAAATGGATTTATTTGCGAACCAGGCAATCAAAAATGCTTAGAAAACGTATATAAGAGAATTGCAGGAATGACTACAGAAGAACGAAACAAAATTGGTCAGGCTGCAATTGATGTAGCGGTACATTTTTCCGAAAGTGAAGTGGCTGAAAGATATCTTGATGATATTTTAAAGAATCAGAGGTGAGATAATGGATATCCCATTTGTATCTTTTCTCCCTATGGAGAAGGAACTGAATAACAATATCAGAACAGCGTTTAACCGTGTGTTCGAGCGTTCTTGGTATATCGAAGGAGTTGAGGATAAAGCATTTGAAGCAGCATTTGCAGAGTACTGTGGCACACAATTTTGTATTGGTGTTGGAAATGGTCTTGACGCATTGATGCTTGCACTAAAAGCGTTATGTATCGGTGAAGGTGATGAAGTTATCATACCATCCAATACTTATATTGCCACTGCTCTTGCTGTAATTCATGTAGGAGCGAAGCCAGTTTTAGTTGAGCCGGATATTCGAACATTCAATATCAATCCGGAACTTATAGAGGAAGTGATAACAAGCCATACAAAGGCTATTATGCCAGTTCACCTCTATGGTCAAGCATGTGATATGGATCCGATTATGGAACTTGCGGGGAAATATGGACTGAAAGTGGTTGAAGATTGTGCGCAGGCACATGGCGCAACCTATAAGGGTCAGAAGGTGGGTACATTCGGAGACGCATCTGGCTTCAGCTTCTATCCAGGTAAAAATCTTGGTGCTCTTGGTGATGCGGGCGCTATCGTGACGAATGATAAGGAACTCGCTGATAAGATTCGTGCTCTTGGAAATTACGGGTCGGATTACAAATATCATCACATTTATAAGGGGAATAACAGCAGGCTTGATGAACTTCAGGCGGCATTTCTGAGTGCTAAACTTCCTTATCTTGAACAAATGAATGATGAGCGTAGACGGATTGCTCGGATGTATATTGATAAGATTACCAATCCCAAAATCATCATACCATATGTGAGCTCTGATTGTATTCCAGTATGGCATATATTTGGAATTCGCTGTAAAGAGCGAGATGCATTAGAGAAATATCTAAATGGCAAAGGGATTGGAACAAATAAGCACTATCCGATTCCAATGCATTTACAGGAATGTTTTAAAGATTTGAGAATCACAGAGGGAATGCTTCCGATTGCTGAAGAAATAAGCAAAACGGAGCTTAGTATTCCTATGTACTATGGTATGACAGATAATGAGATTCAATATGTGATTGAAAATCTTAATGAGTTCTGAGGTGGACAGAGGGTTCCATAGGGAAGTGGTAAAATGCGATTAAGAAAATTGGAATTGAAAGATGCTCCGCTTATGCTTGAGTGGATGCATGATAAGAACGTAACTGGTAATTTAAGGACAAATTTTTCAGAGAAGACTTTAGATGATGTTGAATTGTTTATCAGAACGAGTTGGGAACGAACTAATGATGATTTACACTTAGCAATCGTGTCTGATGAAGATATTTATATGGGAACAGTAAGTTTGAAATACATCGGTGAGGGCAGTGCTGAGTTTGCAATTACGGTAAGGTCGGCTTCGATGGGTCATGGCTATTCTTGGTTTGGAATGAAAGAAATATTAAAGAAAGCTTTTGAAGAGATAAAACTAGAGTCAGTATATTGGTGTGTATCACGGCAGAATGTTCGCGCTGTACGATTTTATGATAAGCATAATTTTAACGAAGTATTAGATGTGCCAGACAGTGTCCTTGAACGGTACAGAGGTGTTGAAAATCTAAAATGGTACTCGATTCTCAAGGGAGATGAAATTAATGTTCGAGAAACTGTCGCTGGATGTAAAGTTGTTCATATCAAAACAATTCCTACAGTCAACGCAGGGGAACTATCATTCTTTGAAGCAATGCATGAAGTACCGTTTGATATTAAGAGAATCTATTATATCTCAAAGGTGCCCGAAGGAGTACGCCGCGGGTTTCATGCACATAAGGAGCTTAAGCAGTTGATTTTTTGTCCCTATGGAAGAATTCAACTTGTTTTAGAAAACAGTAATGGAAGAGAAGAAATCGAATTATCAGATCCTAGCATTGGTGTTGTTATAGAGGAATGTACATGGAGAGAGATGCTTTGGCTCCAGAAGGACTCTGTTCTCTGTGTTGCTGCATCTGATTTTTATAAGACGGAAGATTACATAAGGAATTACGATGAATTTGCACAATATATAAAGTCTGCCTATAAAAACAAGGTTTAAGGAAAGGGAAGAGCAATATCGATGAGGATTTTGTTTTTTGTTAGAGATATTACAGACTGTGGCGGAATACAGCAAGCTACATGTAATCTTATAAGAAGCCTTCTTGAAAAAAGATTTGACATTAAGATTGAGATCGTTTCCATTTATCACAAGGACGAGACACCATTCTTTGAAATCCCTGATATAGTAAATTTGACATTTTTATTCAATAGAAGGATCAATTTGCACAATACGGGTTATGAAATAAAAAAACGATTAGGTAAACATTTGAAAGACAAGTCTTTTGACTATTTCATTGTGCAGGGATCGGAATACTCAAATTATATTCCATCTAAAATATGGAAAAAAAACGTTATAGTATGTGAGCATGGTTATTTTGGTTTTGGTCATACTTTTGGAATTCACTGGCGTGGAGTAAGGAAAGCTTTAAGAAAGGCGACAGCAATTGTCACATTGACGAAGTTAGATGCGGAAAATTTCAGACGTGCCACGAAAAGAAATATTGATATTCGACATATCTATAATGCTGTATATTATGACGAAACTGATTCAAACTGCTACAGCTTGGAAAGTAAAAAAATAGTCAGCTGTGGAAGTCTGACAAAAGTTAAAGGTTTTAATCGAGTGATAAGAGCTGCGAGGATAGTGGTGGATGCTCATCCAGAGTGGAAGTGGGAGATATATGGTGACGGATATCTTAAAGCATATCTTGAGCAACTTATAAAAGAATCAAATCTGGAAGGAAAAGTAATTTTAAAGGGATATGAAAGGGATAAGAGTATTATATTTTCGAATAAAGCGATCACGGTAGTTACATCAGACTTTGAAGGATTTGGGATGGTTTTACTTGAGTCTATGTACTATAAAGTGCCTATTATCAGTTTTGATATTAAGTATGGTCCCAGAGAAATAGTAGAATCCTTTAAAAATGGAGAACTGGTAAATGCTTTTGACTGCGAAGCACTGGCAGATCGAATCAACTATTTAATTGACAATCCGAGTGTACGAAAAAAGTATTCCGATTACACCATAGTTTCTATGCAAAGATTTTTGTCCGACAAAATAGCAGATGACTGGATAAATTTATTCGAGGATTTAAAATGTAAAGTATAGGATTACGTGTTCCTATGACAGCACTTTTGGGAGATTTTTTCGTATGTTAAAATACAGGCTAAATATTGATGATGAATGGAAGCTTGGGACACCGATTTGTTTTTTTCTAATAGGGCTCTATCTTAGAAATGCTACTGTAGAAATGACATTTCTGTCGGATAATGCAAAAAATATTTTCTCTGTATCTATCAGAGCAATTATATTGGTATCGTTTATGATTGCGATTCCTATAATATTCAGAAGAGCGGCACGAAGAATGGTTCTCTTAATATTTGCGATCGTTTTAGGTATAATTCTCCATGCATTGATATTTCCGGCTAATAACATATATTTTATTGGTACTGCGCAGAGATTTATGACATCTATATTTCCCATTGTAATGTGCGCATACGCCGTTCGGGATTCCAATGCGTTGTATGGCAGACTCTTAGCTGCTTCGCTGTGTCTGTCTGTTATGAATCTTATTTGTCTCGTTCTGTATTTGCTGTTTGGTATTAATCATACAGAGAGTATGGGACTTTCCAATGCGTTAGTGATACCTGTTAATGCAATGATGGCAAATATTATCGGCAGGAAGGGAAAAGGAAATGTTTTATTGATTGTCTTTGTCTTGATAGATATATTAACAGTTGTCTTATACGGTTCACGTGGTGCGATACTGTCTATTGTGGTATTTATAGTACTTTTTTATTTAGGATTTAACAGAGATAATCTGGCAAAAAGGATGAAATCATATTTTTTATTTGCTTTTATATTAATTTTTGTATTGCTATTGCGTGATCCTATTATAGATATTTTTACGAATTTACTCGGTATTCGTGGCCTTTCAAGTCGAACATTAGACATGTTAAAAAATGGTACTTTCTTAAATGAGAATGGTAGGTATATGATATGGAAGCAGATAATGGGATATATACGGAGCAATCCATTTGCAATAAGGGGTATCAACGCCGATATGCTGCCTAGAACAGGTTTTTATAGCTCATCAAATTACTCGCATAATATTGTACTTGAGCTTATGTATTCTTTTGGAGTTTTTTTTGGATTGCTTTTATGCATCTTCTTTGCAAGGAAAATAATTAAGACTTGCAGTAAGGTAATAACGGCTGGAGACATCATAAAGTTAATTTTCTTATGTGGATTTTTCCCTCTTTGTCTATTTTCCGGAAGTCTATGGGAGAGTGCTAGCTGGTGGATATGGTTAGCATTTTGCAATCGCCATCTTGACATACATGAAAGAGTGCCTATGAGATATAGTGGTAGTGTGGCAATGAGTAGCAGTAAGACAATGACAGCAGGGTTTGATAAAGTATAGGATAAAGGAAAATGAAAATTATAGATAAGTTCAGAATTCAAACTTATAATATAGGATTTATTAAAAAGAATATAGGTAAGGTTCTCGATGAAGGATTGCTAAAGAATGATGTCGTGTGGCTTAAGCATGGCTACAAGGATAGATTTTTTGCCGATCCTTTTATGATTAAAGAGGATACTGATAATTACTATATATTAGTTGAAGAATTCATTTTTTGGGAGGAGAAGGGAAAAATCTCGCTTCTTAAGGTGGATAAAACAGACTTTTCTTTGCAAGCGAAGAAAACAGTGATTGAAGAGGAAACACATCTGTCATTTCCATATTGTACCATAAATGGAAAGGTAGTGACGCCAGAGTCAGTAAAATCCGGTAAAACAAAAGGTTATCTACTTAATACAGATGGTTTTTATGTTGAATCGGTTGTCTGCATACTTAACGAGGGGATTGTTGATGGAGTTTTCTATAGTGATGGACATAATGAATGGCTTTTGGCAAATAATGAGATGAATCCGAAAGAGGATTTGTATCTTTATAAGCGTGAGGGCATCAGTTGGATAAAGAAAAATAATGGAAAGCCTGTACTTAGAGGGATGAGAGTAGCAAGGGGGGCTGGGCTGGTATTTAAGTACAATGGAAAGGTATACAGACCAGTCCAGGATTGTGAGGAGCGCTATGGCAGGCAGACAATCATTTACGAAGTATGTGAGGTAAGAGACGATTACATTAAATGTGTGGAGAAAATAGAGTTGAACAGTTTTAAGAATCCGCCATATGATGAAACATTACATACTTTTAATGTTTATGATGATGTGATAGTAGTGGATGGCAGTAAGGATTTTCTGAGATTTCCAGCTAAGATTTTTTATAAGAAATTTAGATGGATGTTTAAACAGGGGGATAAACGGTGAAGATAGGCCAGGTTACAATGTGTGGAGATAACTATGGGGCGTGCCTTCAGGCATATGCCCTTCAACAGTATGCAAAAAAAAACGGAGCTGAAATTGAGCTTATCAGATATCATCAAGCAGATCGAAACAGAGTTTCACCTATTATGGACAAGTTTAAAACTGCATGCAGGCTTGGTATTAAAGGTACTGTTGACCATTTTTATAATAGATCATTCATTGCATCCAGAAAAAAGGCGTTCTCGGATTTTAGAGACAAATACATCAAATTTTCTCATGAAGAGTACTGGCGTGATAGTGATTTGATAGAACTCAATGATGTATATGACAAGTTTATCTGCGGCAGTGACATGATATGGTCAGAAGAATTCTTAGATGACTGGCGTTTTTTTTTCCTGGGGTTCGCAGATTATGAGAAGAGCTGTTCTTATGCGCCGAGTTTCGGAAGAAATGAAATATCAAGCGAAAACAAGAAGATGGTATCTAATTATTTGACCGAAATCAAAATGCTCTCGTGCAGGGAACAGGGAGGTTGTGATTTGATAAAAGCTACCTTTGGCATGGACTCTGTACAGGTGATAGATCCGACTTTACTGCTTGGCAAAGAAGAGTGGGAAGAATTGATAGGAAACAGAAATAGATTAATCAATGAACCATATGTATTCACCTATTTGTTTGGTGATAAGGACACTGAAAGAATCAGTTTTCTCAAAAGAGTAAATAAGGAAATCGGCAAGACCTATTCGATACCTATGAATCTGAGGGATAAAGCCAGGTTTCCTATAAAGACAGAAGTTGGACCGATTGAGTTTATGAGATTGTTTCGGGATGCGGAGTTTATCGTCACAGATACATTTCATGGATTGATGTTTTCCGTCCTATTTGAAAAGCCATTTATAGTGCTGAAGAGAAATGATGGCAGCAGGTGGGCAAAATATTCGGATAGAATGACTTCTACAATGAAGATGCTGGGAGTTCTTGATAGATATATAGATTCGGATTTCAAGGACTTTGACGGAGTAAAAAGCTTTGAAGATAATGAATATAGAGAGAAGCTTGAAAAGCTAAGAAGGTTATCGCAAGATTATCTGAATCTTGTGATAAATGGATAAAGATTTTTTTGATATTGGGATGGATATTATGGATAATATAGCTAACATAAAAGAAGTCTGTACGGGCTGTGAAAACTGCGCGCATATATGTCCGGTGAACGCTATAAAAATGCGGAAAATGGATCACGGATTCTTGTATCCTGTTGTAAATACAGAGGTCTGTATAGCATGTGGAAAATGCAGGTTGGTATGTTCACATGCAAGAGAGAAGGAGACAACAGAGCAAGAGATCCCTGGTGAACAGACTGCCTATATTGTGCGCTCGAAGGATAAAAGTATCTGGAAAGAAAGCGCCAGCGGCGGAGCATTTGCGATGATGGCCGCTTCGTGGCTTAAGGAATCCGATAGGTATGTTTCCGGTGCAGCGTGGTCAAATGAAAGAGTTGAGCATATTGTGTCAAGTGATAGCTCCGGAATAAGGAAAATGCAAAATTCAAAATATGTTCAAAGTCTGACAGGAGATGTGCTTTTTTATATAAAGAAACTGGCGTCCAACGGGAAATGGGTGCTGTTTTCGGGTACGCCATGTCAATGTGCTTCATTATGTAGGATATTAAACGAAGAAGAAAGAAAATATGTGCTTATTATCGATATAATCTGCCACGGCGTGCCTAGTATGGAGCATCTTAAAACGGATATTTCCTTATACGGGGGAACGGAGAGGATTAATAACCTTGTTTTTCGTAGTAAGCAAAAGAATTTTTTAACAAAAAGTTCTTTTACTATGAAAATAATTCATAGTAAAAGAACTATTCAATCTGTGAGCTATGACAGAGATCCTTTCTTTAATCTATTTATGCAGGGAAAGAATTTCAGATCAAGTTGCTATGAGTGTCGATATGCTAATCTGAACAGAGTGGGAGACATCACTATCGGAGACTGTGATTCGCATCACCATTATAAAGATTTTTGTCAGCATACTGCAGTGTCGACATTCATAATTAATTCAGAGTTTGGAAGAAAGATTTGGAACGAGAAATTTAAAGAATTATTTTATTATACACAGATGGACTTAGAGCTGGAACAACAACATAATCACCAATTGATGAGTCCGTCAAAAAAGCCTGAAGATTATGAAGATATTATGAATGATTTTGATGAGCTGTCTGTAGAAGAATTAGCAAGAAAATATGCAAGACCTATGGATATGAAGTATCGGATCATGCGGATACTTTATGTACTACTTCCAGATTATGTGATCCATAATTTGCAAAATTTGATGAAAAGGAGAGTATAAATGAACCCGTTAGTTAGTGTTGTTACACCTTGTTTAAATGGTGAAAAATATATTGACAGGTATGCAAACTCACTCCTGTCCCAGGATTATACACCGTTACAGATTATTTTTATGGATGATGGTTCCACTGATAAGACACATGAAAAGATAGAAAAGTATAGAGAAAAGTTTGAAGAGAAAGGTTATTCATTAGAATACTATTATCACACTAATCGAGGCTCGGCCGCAACCATTGGTGCCGGACTTTTGCACGTTAGGGGGGACTATCTTATATGGCCGGACGTAGACGATTATATGCCGAGTGATTCAATTAAGAAGAAAGTTGAATTTTTGGAATTACATTCGGATTATGGGGTTGTAAGGACAGACTTTAAAACTGTTATGGATTGCGACTTAAATAAAAGTATTGGAAGCGGAGCAAAGATATATCCAGGGAGATTTGAGGAGAAGGTTTTTGAGGATTATGTGAATCGAAGTAATGCATGGTATCAACCTGGTTGCTTTATGATACGTATGGAAAAAATGCGTGAAGTAAATCCTAATTTCTATATTTTTAATTCAAGTGCCGGACAAAACATACAGATGCTTCTTCCAATCTTCTATTATAGTAAATGTGGCTATATTGATGAAGAACTGTTCTATTATGTAGCACGTACCGGCAGCCTTTCGCATGAGGCAAATAAGGATTATTCGAGTAGAATTCGTAATCAGCAATTGGAAGAAGAATGCATGAATGAGACAATAAAAAATATGAAGATTCCAGATGATAATAGATATATGAAGATGAATCATATCAGCTCAGTAAGGATTTTATTGGATATTGCATATAAAGGCGGGAATCAAGCTGATGCTAAAAGATATTATATGGAATTAAAGAAAAACGGCGCAACAAATTTAAAAAGTTTTATAAAAGGGCATTTCGCGGGGATTTCTATTGTTACCAAGCTTTTGAGAAATGGACGGTGAATGTCATTGATGAGTAATGATGGCGAAGTTGATAAAAGTATCGAATCAAGAACAAAAAGTTCGATTAAAATTGCCTATACAAATATTCTGTACAGGATAGCGGGTTTATCTCTAAATTTTCTGATAAGAACAATTTTTATCAAAGTGCTTGGAGAGGGATATTTTGGATTAAATGCTCTCTTTACATCCATACTAAATGCATTGTCGCTTACGGAACTTGGATTTGGCTCAGCCGTTACATACTATTTATATAAGCCTGTTGCAGAGAATGATACAGAAAAAATAAAGACAATTGTTGAATTTTTTCGAAAAATCTATATCATTGTTGGAGTAGCCATACTTATACTTGGAACAATGTTACTTCCGTTTTTACCACATCTTGTTAATATGGAGACAGACTTATCGGTTAATCTGTATCTTGTATATTACCTGTGTTTGTTGAATTCGGCATTGCCATACATGGTATCTTCATATTCACAGATAGTAATATCAGCAATGCGTAAAGGTTACATTATAAATACGCTGAATCTTGTATTCCTTTTTATATCGACAGCAGTATGCTCTATTGCAATTTTACTTACAAAGAACTATATTTTGTTCCTTTTAGTGAAATTGATTATATCTTTGCTGAATAATTATATGATTCAGAGAAGGGCATTTGAAATCTTTCCGCCCTTAAAGGAAAAAAAGATTGAAGGAATAAAAACTGAGGATAAAAAGAAAATATATAATGATGTGAAATCAATCTTTCTGTTTAGGGTCAGTTCAACCATAGCAAATTCTGTCGATAATATTGTACTTTCGGCAATGTTTGGTATAGTGCTTGTTGGATATAATTCAAATTATGAAATGATTATTTCAGCGGTTACAGGGACTGTATCAATGCTTATTTATTCTGCATCGTCAAATGTGGGGAATCTTATTGCAAAAGATGATAAATCGCAGAAGATACGGGTGTTCAGAGAACTCGATCTGATAACATACATTATATCGGTTGTATGCTTCTCCGCTGTTTATAATTTGAGCACTCCTTTTATCATGATCTGGCTGAGGGATAGTCGTTATTTGTTGGATGATAGTATCGTGTTCTTAAAAGCCCTCAGCATGTTTCTTGGTATTGTTTTAACAAACTGTTATGTATTTAGAGAGGCAATGGGATTATTTGAATATGGAAGATACAGAAATCTGATTTGCGGGATTTGTAACCTTGTATTGACGATAGTCATGGCCAAAACCATAGGTACTATTGGTGTTTTTCTCTCGACGGTTATATCGGTTCTGTTTTTTGCTGAATTTGTATTCCCGAAAATTGTTTTTAGGTATGGATTTGAAAGTCAGGATTTCTGGAAAGAACAACTGAAACTTGGCGGTAAGATTCTATGGGCAATCGGAGTGGCCATGCTGGTCAAATATGTTCTTTTCATTTTTATAGATTCAAATAATATAATGACTTTCGTGATTAGGGCAATAATTGCAGTAGTTGTAAGTGGAGCTCTAACAATAGTTCCATATTGTAGGTCTGATGAATTAAAAGATGTTATGAAAAGGATTAAAAGGTTGTGGAAGAGACGCATCATTTAAAATCAGTTTGGAATTTGCAAGACAGGAAAATATTTTGAAGAGGGAAATGTTGAGAAATAAGTTGAGAAAAGCAGTGATTACGTCAGCGATTATAGTAATTATGATAGTGAGCTGGTGTGTGTGAAGCGGTAGATAAGACCAAAGAATCAGATGAAATCCTGAAATTGGTAGAGGCTAAGATTGACGATGTTTATGGAGGGGCAGATGCAATTGTAACTGTGTGTTCAGATGATGGTTACTTTGAAACGGCTGCCAATTTGAATCAGATATTTGGCGAAAGAGGGCTTCGTTGTACGATTGCGGCTCCAGTCTGGAATGTTAATACGCGAATTGATGATTGGAAAAAACTTCTGGCACAAGGTAACGTGGAGGTGGTTAGTCATAGTATGAATCATATTCCAATGGGTGTTGATTGCGAGTTCGCTGATGATATGGAAAGATTGAAGTATGAAATAGCAGGTGCGGATACCTTTTACGAAGATAATTTTGGGGGTGAACAGATAGTGTTTGTGTGCCCGGAAAATGTGATGTGCGAAAATGGTTATAAGGTTTTATATGATAATGATTTCTGGGCTGTAAGAAGAGGGTCAAGAGGACTCAACAATCTCTCACCTGCAGAAGGTACCAATGTTGGAGAATGGTTTAACCTGAAAGTGAGAGGAATTCAGGACAAAACAGCAACAACTGTGCCCCAAAAAAACAAATGGGTCGATTCTGCGATTCATCAGAAAAAATGGTTGATAGAGATGTGGCATAATGTAATGCCAGAGGACGATGGAAATTATCAGACCATAACAGTGGCGGATGCGTGTTTACATTTGGATTACATTAAGAGTAAGTCAGATGAAAATTTGATTTGGGTGGCGACATTTGATGAGGCTGTTAAATATCTAAGGGAAAAACAAAATTGCGATGTAATAGCTTATATCAAAGATGACTACTTGATAGTACAGATGACTTTGGATAATGAAAAAATGAAATTTGATACATTTAATCAACCACTGTCGATTATCGTAAACATACCGGACGAGTATATAATTGAAGATGAAGAAAATTCAAATATAATCGGAATAGATGACAATATAGTACATATAAATGCATTTCCGGGCAGAACAACTAAAATCAAACTTTTGTCTGTTGAATAAGAAATGACGTGGAAAACTATAATATACATTCCAAATGTAGACTAGCTATGAATAAAGGGTAAGAATAATGAACATAAGGAACGTGAGTAATAATATTTTTAAATATGAAAATACAGTAAAAATAGTAATAGGCGTTTGTCTTTTTGTTTGTTTGTGTGGCTTTGATAGGAGATCTTCTGTTATCTTTTATGTTATTATTAGCATTTTGACAGTATGTGCGATGATGGCAATCAATTTGAGAATAGATATAGATTTTTTTAAGGAACATAAAGTTATATCTATTTTAACGGCATTCAGTACAACATTTGCATTGGTAGGGAATAAAACACTGGTGTATCCTATTAATGCTTCTGCAGACTATAGAATTATTATATTCTTGATATTTCTTATGTTACTTTTCATACCATCCATTTCTCTGTTGTGTTTGCTGGGAAACAGAAAAGAACCAGGAGTATATAGTAAAAATTTAAATAGAAAATATTACTTTTATATTCTTTTTACAGGTTTCATTATAATAGAAACGATTTATTTTATTGCTTTTCTGCCAGGGATAGTTTCCTGGGATGATTATATTGTAATTGCTGAAGCAAAGGGGATGTGGAGATTAGGAGAATATGAGGGTCTGTTTTATGTTTTAACACGGAGAATCTTATTAAGTATTATCGATAGTGTGACATTTATTACATCTGTTCAAATTGTTTATGCAGATGTTGTTTATTCTATCGTAACTTCATGGTTGATATTAAAACTCGATACTACTTATAATTATAAAGTTCTCCTTTTGATTTCATTTCTTGTTGCGGCATTACCCAACAATGCACTTATGACGATTACTTTGACGAAAGACACATTCTGGGCAGTGTCTTTTATTTGGTTTCTATATTCCGTAGCAAGAATATGTAGCGATGATCTGTCATTCATAGTTTTATTTCAGTATATTATTTCTGGTTCTTTAGTATGGCTTATCAGACAAAATGGCATGTTAATTATTCCAAGTACATTTATAGTATTATTGGTTTGGGCTGTAAAGAAAAGAAAACTCAAGATTATTGCGGCGACATTGATGACAGTTTCTCTCATTATTATTTCTGAAGCATGTCTTCGGAGCGTTCGGTATGAATCTACACATCCGGGTTTAAAATATGTTGCGGCATTCCAGGACTTGTTAGGAGTATACTATTCTGAGGGCAACCTTTCGGATAATACAGCAGATATGATTGAAAGTGTGATTGATGAAGACTTTATCAAGGTCTACGATCCATATTGGGCCGAGTATGTTACATGGAAGGAATCTCTGGGAGAAATTCCTGTTTCCAGGTTTATAATTAATTATGTTTCAACTTTTTTAAGGAATCCTTTAAAAATGATCAAATCAGTATTGTTACGGCAGGATATGTTATGGGATATTCAGTGCGGGGTGAATGGGAGAGAAACATGGCAATGGTGGACTAAATTTGTGTCGGATATGTGGCCAGATTTAATTCCTGAAAGAAAAGTGACGGTATATGGAACAATTGTTGATTTGTTTGGGAAATTTACAGTAAATAGCGGTCTTAAAGAGTTTTTATGGCGTGGTGGTATATCTTTGCAGATATGTTTATTATGTTTTATCGTTTCTCTGAGCAAAAGAATTAATACAATTAAATATGTACCGTTTTTAGCATTGATATTATTTTATATACTTGGACTTGGTTGGGAACATTACAGATATTTTTGGTGTATTAATCTAGCATCATTATTTTATTTTGGGTATTTAATTTGTGAGGACAATGAATCATTTGATAAATATGCATAGCAATGGCTACATATGCGATAGACTGGTAATTGGTGCGGGTTTTTACGGCTTATATTCAGCTTTGTTTTGTGGTAGGCTTGGGCAGAAAGTAATTGTCTTGGAGAAAGAGCCTGAAGCTTTCACAAGAGCATCATATATTAATCAAGCACGTGTTCATATGGGGTATCATTATCCTAGGTCAATTTCCACAGCGATAAAGAGTGATAAATATTTTGAGCGATTCTGTGACGATTTTGCTTATTGCATTTATAAAGACTTCAATCAGATTTATGCTACAAGCAGCAATTTTTCCTGGACAAATGCAGGAGATTTCATCCAATTTTGCAGGAATGCGAATATTCCCTGTTCCAAGGTTGACCAAAACGAATTTATTAAATATGGAATGTGCGATGGTGCATTCACAACAAGAGAATACATATATGATGCGCAGATTCTAAAGAGTCATCTGCTCAAAGAGATGGAGGATCTTTCAAATGTTAAAATTGTATATAAGCACTCGCCTGAAATAATTGAACGACGAGGTGACTTATGGTTTGTAAAGGCTCAGGACATGATGTTACAGACCCCCTTTATCCTAAATACTACATATGCATCCGTCAATGAAGTTCTAAAAATCACAGACGGAGGGGTGTTTCCTCAGTTTAAGATTAAGTATGAAAAGTGTGAAATTATTTTATGCAATGTAAATGAGAGTTTACAAAATCTAGGAATTACAGTAATGGATGGACCATTTTTCAGCATAATGCCATTTGGAAAAACAGGATTGCATAGTTTAACCAGCGTGACTTTTACGCCTCATGAGACAAGTTATGATACTTTTGCTACTTTTCCGTGTCAGAGGAAGCAACTATCAAGTACTGAGGATAATATAACAACAGGAACACGAAAGATTATATGTACACCAGCTTGCCTTAATAATTGCAATGAATGTACGGATAGGCCGAATAGTGCTTGGAGTTATATGAGTCAATTGGCAAAGAAATATTTGAAAGATGACTTTGAGTTTACGTATCACAGCAGTCTCTTTAGCATGAAGCCGATTTTAGTGGATAGTGAGATTGATGATTCAAGACCGACAGTGATTAGAAAGCACTGTTCTTCCCCAACTATGATTAGTGTGCTGTCAGGAAAGATAAACACTATATATGATGTTGAAGAGGTACTATTTGATGGGTGATTTACATAAAGAAAAAACATTTATATCAGCAGTAGTTTATATTCACAATGATGATAATGCACTTGATTTTTTCAAAGCAATCAATGATGAGTTGGAGAGTCGGTTCTTGAATTTTGAGTATGTTGTTATAGACGATGCAGGTATAGATAATACGATTGCAGAGATTAAAAATTGGGCAAGAAAGACAATTGCTTCGATTACGATTATTCACATGAGCTTGTATCATGGTGTTGAATATGCTATGAATGCTGGTATTGATGCAGCAATTGGTGACTTTATTTATGAATTTGACTCTGTACAGATGCCTTATGATGTGAAACTAATAAGTGACGCATATGAGAATTCGTTGAAGGGAAATGATATTGTATGTGTTTGCCCTAAACACATAAACAGCAGATTCTTTTACAAGATTTTTAATGCGAATAGCGGAAGTATCTATAAGCTCCAAACAGACGCATTCCGCTTAGTTACACGACGAGCAATTAATCGAGTTCATGCAGCACATTCATATATGCCATACCGAAAAGCAGCTTATGCAGCTTCTGGGCTTAAGGTGAGCATGATTTCTTTTGATGGTAGTATCAGTAATAACCAGCGTTCAAAGATTTCCCTGGCTATAGACAGTCTGGCACTGTATACAAATGCTGGTTATAAAATCAGTGTTTGTATAACTTTGCTTATGATGTTTGTTTCAATAGCTGAATTGATTTATACCGTAGTCATATATTGCATCGGTAAACCGATAGCAGGATGGACAACGACCATGCTTGTTGTGTCATTTGGGTTTCTTGGCTTGTTCTTTGTACTTAGCATAGTTATAAAGTACTTAAGCCTAAATATAGATATGTCTTTTCGAAGATTAAAATATCTTGTTGAAAGTGTGGAGAGGGTACAGAAATAGATGGATACAATGAGAGATTTATTGGTGGGCTCAACGGGATTTGTTGGCGGAAATCTAATAAAAAGTCATGGTTTTTATGGTGTTTGTCATTCGATAGATATAAAGGGTTTCTATGGCATGAAACCCGATTTGTGCGTTTATGCCGGAATTCCTGCAGCAATGTTTCTTGCAAATTCAGCTCCTGAGAGAGATTTGGAAATAATGAAAGTCGCAAGAGAGAACATACGTAGACTTGAACCCGAAAAGGTGGTCTTGATATCTACTATTGCAGTTTATGGAAATCCTATAAATGTTGATGAAGATTCTAAAATATGTAATAAAGGATTTTCAGCCTACGGGAGAAATCGATTGCAATTTGAGAGATGGGTGAAAGAAGATTATCCAGATGCATTGATAATCAGGCTTCCTGCTTTGTATGGTACAGGACTTAAAAAGAATTTTTTGTTTGATCTTCATTCGATTGTACCAGCAATGCTCGAGCCTGAAAAATATGAGGAATTGAGTAGAGAAAGTCAACTTGTTAGAAAGTCTTATGTATTAGAAAGCAATGGTTTTTATGTGATTGTTAAGAATACTGATCGAGAGTCTCTTCGTAAATATTTTGAAAAAAATGACTTTAATGCTTTGTCGTTTACTGATAGTAGAAGCAGATTTCAATTCTATAATTTGAACCGCCTTTGGCAAGATATTCAAATTGGATTAGATTGTAAGTTGGGCATAATTAATTTGACCACACCGCCGGTGTCTACATTTGAAGTATATGAATTTGTGACAGGAATGAATAACTGGACTAATAAATTAGAAAAGAGTCCATTCAACTATGACGTGAAAAGTAAATACTCAGAACTGTATGGTGGGGAAAATGGATATTTAATAACGAAGCAAGAGGAACTTCAGGATATCAGGAAGTTTATGATGGAATGGAAATGAGAAAATGAGACTTGCTATCAGTAATATTGCGTGGGATTTGCCGAATGATAGAACAGTATACAAATTAATGAAGAAGTTGGGATTTACCGGGCTGGAGATTGCTCCAACAAGAATTATTCCTGATGTTCCGTATAATCATATCAGTGAGATTAAAGAGTGGTATAAGAATGTTCATAATGAATATGGTTTCAGAGTTCCATCAATGCAGTCAATATGGTTTGGAAGAGCAGAAAGAATATTCGGGAGTACTGAAGAACGTGAAAAATTGGTAAGGTATACGAAAAAAGCGATTGATTTTGCAGGGGCAATAAATTGTAAAAATCTTGTGTTTGGTTGTCCGAGGAATCGGGCAATACCTGATAATGTTGACATAGAACCTGCAACCTCTTTTTTTGGTGAGTTGGGAGATTATGCGTATGAGCATAATACTGTAATAGGGATGGAGCCTATTCCGCGTATATATAACACAAACTATATTAATACAACACAGGATGCAATTGATTTAATTAATGGGGTTAATTCAAAGGGTTTTTTGCTGAACTTGGATTTGGGTACTATGATCGAGAACGAAGAGACGTTTGAAGTATTAAGAAAAAGCGAAAAACTGATAAATCATGTGCATATTAGCGAACCGGCGTTGGAGTTGATTAAAGAGAGACAATTGCATACAGAACTTAGGGATTTCCTTGAAAGTGTTTGTTATGAAAAATATGTTTCAATTGAATTGAAGAAGGATATTGGGATTAAAGGAGTAGAAGATACAATGAAATATGTTGCGAGAGTTTTTCTATGATTTACGAAAAAAGAACTGGAGTACCAAGCTTTGTAAGCTTCGAATATAGAAAGAAGTTAAAAAATTATGTTGTACTAATTCCTATCATTAACGAAGGAATACGCATAAGACAAGAACTCATCAGGGCAAAGAATAATAATATTTCTGAATTTGCGGATATTGTTATATGTGATGGCGGGTCAACAGATGGATCGACTGATGAAGAAAACCTGCGAACCTTGGATGTAAACACGTTGCTTGTAAAAAAGGATTCAGGGAAGCAAGGCGCACAGTTACGTATGGGCTTTTGGTGGGCACTAGAACGAGGATACGAGGGAATTATCACAATTGATGGTAATAATAAAGATAGCATTGAAGATGTTCCTCGATTTATAGAGAAATTGAAGGAAGGGTTTGACTTTGTACAAGGCTCAAGGTTTGTAAAGGGCGGCTGTGCAAAAAACACACCTATAGCCAGATGGCTTGCAGTCAGAATAATCCATGCTCCAATTATTTCATTGACATCTCATCATAGGTTTACGGATACAACAAATGCTTACAGGGGATATTCTGTCAGATACCTTACTGATAATCGTGTGCAGCCATTTCGAGATATATTCCAGACCTATGAACTGCTGGCATATATGTCTGTTAGAGCGACACAAATAGGATTGGAGGCTTGCGAGATACCCGTAAAAAGAGAATATCCCAAGAAGGAAAAAATTCCTACGAAGATAAGTTTGTTTTCTGGAAATGCAGAATTACTGAAGATATTATTGAAAAATGTGAGGGGAGACTATAATCCTGTTAGGAAATCACCCAGGATTCACGCACGATTATAGCAAAGTTTTCAGTTAATAATTTGCAGATAGGGAGGATTATAATTATGAATATTGTATGGATTGGATGTCATGAAGAAGGACTGTTGGCGTTCAAATCAGTTTTAGAAAATAGGAAGATAGTGAAAGCATTTATCACATTAAACGAAGTTGCTTATTTAAAGAGAAGTGCAGGCAGCCGCATGTATCAGAGATATTGTGAAGAATATGGCGTACCTTATCACATGGTTGATACGATTAAGGAAGAGCTTGCTTATAATTTGATTTCTGAAATTAAGCCTGATCTTCTTGTAGTATTGGGGTGGAGTGAAATACTTCCGAAACGACTGTTAGATATTCCATCAATTGGGACCGTTGGTACACATGCATCGTTGTTGCCGCATAATCGAGGGAGCGCACCGATTAACTGGACGCTCATTCGAGGGGAAAAGATAACAGGAAATACGATGATGTGGTTGAATCAAGATGTTGATAAGGGGGAAATCATTGACCAGATAGAATTTCCAATCACTATATATGATACATGCAAGACTCTTTATGATCAAGTTGCTGTAACAAATATGACAATGTTAAACAAATTAATTGAGGATTTGGAAAGAGGAAAGAGGCCGATATTTCCTGTGAAAAATGAGTCTGAAGAGACAATTTTACCAAGGCGCAGGCCAAAGGACGGTTTGATTGAATGGAATCAAGGTGGCAGAAAAATATATGACTTTATCCGAGCTTTGACGAGACCATATCCGGGGGCATTTACATTTTTGAATGGAGAAAAGTGGATCATTTGGGAAGCAGCATTACTTCCGATTTCAAGTAGAAATAATGAGTTAAAGCCAGGAGAAATCTTGGGAAATGTATATGGATTTGCAATGTCGGTAAATGGTATCTTAATTGGCACAGAAGAAGAGATGCTATTGGTAACAGAAATTGAGGATGCACAAGGGGATAGATATTCAGGTATAGAGTTAAATAATCTGAATTTGAAAGGAATATTTAAAAATGAGTAAGGTGTTGGTCGTAGCGGCACATCCAGATGATGAAGTATTAGGAATTGGCGGGATTGTCTTAAAGCATACGAAAAAAGGAGATAGAGTAAGAAATGTGATTATGTGTGAGGGAGAATCTTTAAGATATTCGAAGGATGTTGGACAGAGTGAGGCGATAAAAGAGGCGGCAAGACTTTTAGGGGTTGAACATACATATCTTCCGCATTTCCCGGATCAGAAATTGGATAGCTATATATTGACAGAAGTTATCACGCCATTAGAAGAAATATCAAGAGAATTTAAGCCGGATATCGTATATTGCCAATCTGCTTCTGATGCGAATAGAGATCATAAAATATTGTTTGAAGCGGCGAATATAGCATTTCGGCCCATTGTCGAATGGATTAGAGAATTTTATTGTTTTTATACTTCAAGCAGTACAGAATGGGGAGTTCCTAGAAATTTTATTCCTGATACCTGGATAGATATTTCTGAGGAAATAGAAGATAAGATTAAGGCTTTTGAGAAATATCATTCCGAAATCCGAGAATATCCACATCCAAGATCTTCAGATGCATTAAGATATCAAAGTTATTTCTGGGGGAATCAGTGTTGTATGGATTCAGCAGAGGTGTTGATGACAATAAGAAAAATTATTCGAGGACAATAGATGAATATGAGAAAAGTTAAAAGAATATTAGATGAGTTCTTAGCAGCAATGTCATTAATAATATTGAGTCCTGTTATGGTAATTGCGGCGGTTGGTATTAAGCTTTCCAGCAAAGGGACAGTGTTTTACAAGGCAAAACGTATGGGAAAAGATTTAAAACAAATTACAGTATACAAATTCCGCACAATGTATATGGGATCTGATAAAAAAAGTATGATTACAGCAGTAAACGATAATCGTATATTTGCTTGGGGAGAAATTCTTAGAAAGACTAAGATAGATGAATTGCCACAACTTTTAAATGTCCTAGAAGGAAGTATGTCCATTATTGGGCCGCGTCCGGAAGATATTTCGATTGTGGATAATTATTTTACAGATGAAGAAAAAAAGACTTTGGATGTACTTCCGGGATTAGCAAGTCCTGGGAGTATTTTTAATTATACACATGGAGATTTATATTTGAAAGGGAATAATGCAAATGAGGTATATGTGAAAGAATTTTTACATATCAAATTGGCACTGGATTTATACTACTTGAGTCATTGGAGTTTATGGTATGATATGAAAATTATCGTACGAACATTGTATACAATTGTCATGATGTCATTTACATCGAAACAATTAGGTTATCCAGTGGAATATAAAAAAGTTTTCCGTTTATCGGTTTTTTCAGAAGAAAAGTGAGAATGTAATTAGAGAGCCTAATATAGATATTAGAATTTCTCTGAATATTTTGGGGCTGGCTTTACGAAGGTGTAAAGAAAGGAACGCTTTATGTCTAAAAGAATCATTACATTTAAGTCTGGTAATGAGGAAATCTCACTGGAAACCACGGATAAGAGCAAAGGCTCTCCGGTTAGGGAAAGCCTTTTAGAAAAAGCTGTGTGCCAATGCCCGCCTTGCGGGCTAGATCACGGTAACAGTATATGCAGATATGGAAAAAGAGTTGCATGAAACAACTCTTTTTCCTAGAAAAGCCTTACGGCCAATGTCCCTTGCGAGACTAGATAACTTATTTGTTTGTCTATGTCTTAATTATAGCAGTTTCCATTGGAAAGTCAATATGAAAAATCTACAGCTCCAAGTGGTTTTTGAGCAGTTTTTCGACTGCGGCAAGGCATTCGGGCGTTAAGCGGCCGATTCGTCTGCCGAGCCGGGCTTTGTCGATGGTTGTGATATCTGTCACGATAATGCGGGAAGGCTCTTTATCCAGTTTCCCGTCTGCCAGTTCGGCGGATGAAAGGCGTACCTGATAGTTGGGATTTATTTTTGTGCCGTCGCCTTCAATGGGAAGGACGTTTACTTTCTCACTGTAGATATTGGCTTTTTTGTTCTGGATGATGACGACAAGGTGGTTCCCGCACAGTTCGCTGCCCACGCCTTCCGTGATGAACGCATTGTAGATTTCGCCGCGGTAAGGTTTGACGGGATGGAATTTCTTTTCGTGGGAGGAACGGAGTTTCCGGTTTTCGATGGAGTTATGGTGCATCCGGCACTGTTCGGGTATGTACCGCAGGTAGGAGACGGCTTTGTTGACTGAAATGTGTTTGAGGCTTGTGAGGATGCCCTGGAATACGGAAACCAGCGAAGACCTGTCACTGTCGTTTAAGTTGTTTAAAGAATTATAGTCCATATGCACCTCCGTTTGTTTTTCATAAATAGAGGGTAGCATATTATGTCGGAAATTGCAATGAAAGGGGATGCGGAAATGGGGATTAAAAGTCTGTTGGGTATTAGGGGAGACTGTCCGAAAACTAATAAGTTGATGAATAAATCTAATAGGTAGATGCATTCGAATATTAAGCAAATGATTTACATAAAAATCATGTACCTTGAAAACTGAATAAAGTACACAAAAAAACTCCTAATAGAAAGATTTTTCTTTCCAAGTGTGATAAAATAAAAATATCGAATGGAAAGAAGCCCGATAAAAGATATTGAAATAAAACACATTTTAAAGCAGGCATTGACAGACAGGATAAGTGACAGAGAAATCTACATGAAAGGTATCGACCATAGTTACTATTATGAAGGTTATGCTGTATATAAAGCGGAAGAGTTGTAAGAATATCAATAAAGTTCTGTTTCTTTATAGAAGGAAAAGCAGATAGCTGGTAAATTAAGAAGAGTTTGATCGGAGTGCAACATGATTGGAAACCGGGATATTTATCTGGACAGGACAAAAGTCAACACATTTTCTTTACAATTGAATCATTGCGGCATTCAGGAATGTACGCCGGGATATTCTTATGGTTTCGAAGCGAACCCTTACCATTTGATTCATTTTGTGCTGAACGGCGGAGGTTTCCTTGAGATAAATCATAGACTGATCAATATACATGCCGGCCAGGCGTTTTATATTCCCCCCGGAACTCCGGCAAGATACTGTGCGTCATTGGAAACTCCCTGGACGTATGGGTGGATTGGATTCTACTCGAATACTTCGAATCCCTTTATTGCGCTTTTGTTTGAGAATCAAAATGTGATCTCGTTTAAGATGCCTGTGGAAGAGGTGGAAAAGAACCTTCTGTCTGTTATCGCCGTGACGGATAAAAGGGTGTCTGAATACTCCCAATACAATGAATCGGATTTTTACGGGGAACAGTTTACTGCTATCTTGAAGGTTTCGGATTCTCTGAGGGCAAATAGCAGAATGCTGGATTTTTTCTCTGATCTGCTGAGTTTTCAAGTTCCGGATAAGGCGATGCGCATGGAGAAGGATTCATTGGCATTAAGAGCGAAAGAGTTCATGGATTCTCACTATCATGAACCCCTCAAGATATATGATATCGCAGCTTCATTGAATATCCATCCAAATTATCTGTGCGCCGTCTTTAAAAAAGAATACGGACAGACGCCCGGTGACTATCTATGCTCTATCCGCATGGCTCAGGCGGCTATGATCCTGAAATTAACGGATCATACCATATCCATGATAGCGGAATCGTTAGGGTATGCCAATCCGTTTCGATTTTCAGCCGCTTTTAAGTCTTATTACGGAGTATCTCCCTCAGCTTATCGAAAAGAGGGAAGATAATTACAGTAATATAAAATATAAGAATACTTCCGTTTTTTTGCGATAATAGTCAATCTTGGGCATATGCTTTGACCAGAAATGAAAGGATGCTTGGTGAAAGCGGGGAAAAGGGATTTATGGAGGGATTTTATGTTTAATGAAATATGTATATATGAGGCAAAATTAACGAAGCTGGATGAAATTGAAGAGTTGATGCGGGAAGTGGCTGATTTTTATCTGAAGCAGGATGGTGTTATAGACGTACATTATATAAGACGGACGCACCGGCAAAAAGATTTTAATGCAGTTAAAGAAGGGGAATTGCCTGTCCGTCTTACAAGAAATGTAGGGAAGGTGACATATGTTTTGTATTGGGTGCTGGAGAATGAAGAAGCACATGCAAGAGTATCTAAGCTAGGTATAGAAAAATTCTATAAACGATGGAATAGATGTTTGACTACAATGCCTAAAATAATATTGGGTGAAAATATCGTTTGATTTCATAAAAGGTAGCGCTGATGTTAATAAAGCGGGCAGAACTGTATGGTTCTATTGGTGGTGTCCGGGCAGCGGGGGTATTATAATCAGGGCATATCATATTTCAGGAGGTAATGCCATGGGTTTAGGGAATCATTTATTTCATGCGCGGAAGAAAAAAGGGCTGTCACAGGAAGAGGTTGCTGAAAAGCTGGGGATAAGCAGGCAGACCGTTTCAAAGTGGGAGACGGATGAAACGCTCCCCGATATCTGCCAGTCAAAGAAGATGGCGGTTCTGTATGGACTGTCACTGGATGAGCTGGTGGAGTTTGATATTGACATCAAAGAGATACAGGAAGTGATCGACCGGACCAGTGAGGAAGTATCAGATAAGATTGACTGGACAAAGGCGTGGAGCGGAAAATATCCGATCCTGTCCCGGTATCGGGAGGAAGTGGATATGGATTGTTATGCGGCGGAGCTGGATAAGCTGTTAAGGGATCTGGAAAAGAAATACGGGTACAATGAACTGGATTCTTTCCTGGTTCTTAAAGATATTCTGGCATCAGTCTGGAAGGGCAGGAAGAAAAACAGCAAATAGCTTCAATAATTACTGCTTTCGTAATTCTTTAAACCGGATTTCAGTATCAGGCAGGATACCGCCAGCATCGTGATACAGAATAAAGGAATGCTGAGTGCGCCGGTTTTTGTCCCGTCTTTGCCCAGAATGTAGCCGATGGGATAATAACTGATAAAGGCGTAGGGAATCAGATATCCAAAGATACCTTGAAAAACAGCCGGATAGATCGTGAGAGGGTATTTTGCCATCTCTCCTAATGAGATAATAAAATAATTGAGGTTGTTTTTCCTGCCCTCCATCCAGAATGAGACGCAGCTTGCGATCCATATCATACATACCCTTATCAGGCATGCTTCTGCTAAAAACAACAGGAACAAAAGTATCTTTGGCAGATTCCATTCGACTTTGCATTTACTGAATCCCATGATTAATACTGCTGCGGCGATCATCATTTTATTCAATCCGTCAAAATCTATCTTCGCTGTCAGGAGCTGCAGTCCCACGGGTACAGGCCGGATTAAAAACCGGTCCAGTTCAGCCATATGAATCATATTCGTGATCTTCCATGCGCCCTGAAAGAAAAAGTTTATAAAACCTTCGGAGAACAGCAAAAAGCCGTAAAGAAGGAGTATCTCCCACATGGTCCATCCTCCTACCTGCGGTATATTGCTGTAAATAATACAGATCAGTCCCAGATTACACCCCTGGGAAAACAGCGTAAAGAAAATCATCATCAAAAAATCCGTACGGTACTGTGCGAGAGATTTGATATTCTGTATCTGAAACAAAATATATAATTTAATGTTATTTCTATAATTCTTCATCTTAAGAGCCCCTTTTGTTATAATTTACGTTATTCCCTATCTGTTATCCTGCCATATTACTGCTTATTTGCCAGCTATCTGCTTTTCCTGCTGCTTACTGCAAGTGCGTCTATCTGCCGGACCGCTTTCCGCAGTATGTCTGCTGGCAGCATATCTATCCGCCATACATAGATATTACGCCGAACGCCTTTTTCCCTAATAAGGTTCCGAAAAGACTGAGCAAAAGTATCCAGGCCGCCTGCATAAGAATATTCAGCACACTGTCGTGTATTGAGAATGTTCCGATGAATATGCAGCAGGGCGTATAGATAATCCCCCGGAACGGAAGGTAGTCTACGATTCTTCTTAACATATCAGGGAACATGGCCAGGGGGATTAATGCACCGGAGAAAAAATTCGTAAGTATTTCTCTTGCTTTTGTTACGCCGTAGGAATTATCTGTATAAAAACACATGAGAGAAAATATATACTGAATACAGAATTTAATCCCCATTCCCAATAACAGGGCAGTCAGAAACAGCAGTATGCGGATCCCGTTCAGATATCTGACGCCGTTCACCGTCAGATAGATGCTGCCCACCAGCAGAAAAGTCACTGCAAATTCCATTCCCGCGGTTCCCAGCATCCGAAAGAACAGCATACCTCTATAGGATAAGGGTTTTAACAAGTCCAATATAATGTCGCCTTTTACGATACGTTCCGCAATACTCATCTCGAATCCCATGGAAAAGACGCTGTTGCAAAGAAAAGCGACAAATACATACTGCCTCATGATTTCCCAGGTATATCCGTTCACGACATCCTGGTATGCGAAGATACTTTTCCAGACATAGTATAATACGATCGCCTGGATAAAATTAGCCAGCATACCGGTAATAAAGGTGCTTCGATAAGCACAGCCCTCTAAAAATCCACATCTTATATAAGCCAGATATTTTTTTATATTTTTCCTACATGGATTTCTCCACATTTCTTTTTTTATCATAATTTCACCATCCCTTTAATTTCCATTTTCAAATAACTCAATTATGATCTGTTCCAGGGAGGTTCCTTCGTCGTATTTGTCAAATAAATGCTCAATAGAATCATCGAACAGGATCTTTCCTTTTTCCAATATGATCAGCCGCCTGCAGAGAGATTCCAGATCTTTCATATCGTGGCTGGTCAGCAGGATGGTAGTCTTCTTCTCCCTGTTTATTTCTCTTAGGAATTCATATATTTTCTGTTTTGCGGTTACATCGACTCCGATGGTGGGCTCGTCTAAGAATAATATAGGCGGTTCATGGAGCAAAGACGCGGCAAGATCGGCTCTTACGCGCTGGCCAAGAGATAATTTTCTTGCCGGCTGCGTCAGGAAATCATGCAGTCCTAAGATGCTGCTGAATTTCTCCATATTTTGGGAATACTGACGATCGGACAATGAATAAATATGCTTCAATAAGTTAAAACTTTCAATCACCGGGATGTCCCACCATAGCTGTGTCTTCTGGCCGAATACTACGCCGATCTTCCTGGCATTGTCGATCCGGTTGGAAAAAGGGTCCTTCCCCATAATTCGGACCACTCCTTCGTTGGGGCGCATAATCCCGGTAAGCATCTTGATTGTCGTTGATTTGCCGGCGCCGTTCGCTCCCAGGAACGCCACGCATTCTCCTTCGCTTATACGGAAGGAGATTCCCTTTACCGCCTCTAAAGTATCGAACCTGGGCATGATCAGGTGTTTAAGCTGACCTGCTATCCCGTCGCTCTTTCTGGCGATCTTATATTCCTTTTTTAAGTCTTTAACTTCTATCATTTCCTTGATATCCTCCGTTTCTCGAAGTAATCTTTTGTATTTTTGGCATGCATATCCGAAGAAATATTCTGCGCAGTCAATATAGGATTCGGAATGATTCCTTAAGATTAAAATTAGAATAACACAGAAAAATATCATAAAACATATCATTTTCAAAGGTTTTTCTTTTAAATAATAAGTATTAATGAAGTAATAGGGAAATGTACAGAGTAAGACAGAGGATATAAAAAGATTGCCATGTAGAATATGTTGTGATATATTGTCGATAGGGAAAGACCATGAAGCCAGGCGGCTTTGCCCTTCCAATTTAGTTTTGGAGGGAATGAATGCCCTCCGGACGAGAGAAAGGAGGGATTGCCGATGTATGTTACATATGCTGAACTTTTTCAGTTCTGTATCTTCATTTGCGCCCTTATTGGATTGTGCTATACAATCTTTAGAGGGAAAAAGAAATAGCCGCCACTACCGCTAATAGTGACGGCTTACCTATGTTAAGACCATAGGAAAAAACGTTAATCGGGGGTAGAGCCGCTTGTATGGCTTTCCCTCTGTCTATAATATAGCACATCTATATGAATGCTTCAAGGAATTTTCACTATTTCTTCCCTGCAAAAAATTAAGTATAAATAAATATATGGGATATTCCTCTTGTAGAGTGAAGGAAAATTGGATAGAATGTGTAATAGAGCATACTGCAATGGAAGGAGAATCAAGATAACAGATGAGTATCAGAGACTTGAAGACATATGAGATTATAAAGGAAGACGAATTAACCGGGATTCAGGCGAAGGGATATCTGCTCCGCCATAAGAAGAGCCGGGCAAGAGTCCTTTTGATAGAGAAGAAGGATGACAATAACAAGGTATTCAGTATCGGGTTCCGTACTCCGCCGGGCGACAGCACAGGAGTTCCGCATATTATGGAGCACTCTGTATTATGCGGTTCCAGGAATTTCCCGGCGAAAGATCCCTTTGTGGAACTGGTGAAGGGATCACTTAATACATTTCTGAACGCTATGACTTACCCTGATAAGACGGTGTACCCGGTGGCGAGCTGCAATGATAAGGATTTTCAGAACCTGATGCACGTATATATGGACGCCGTTCTCTATCCGAATATCTACGAGCACGAAGAGATATTCCGCCAGGAAGGATGGAGCTATAAGCTGGATTCTGCGGATGACAGGCTTGCATACAACGGCGTGGTTTACAATGAGATGAAGGGTGCTTTCTCCTCTCCGGAAGGGGTGCTGGATCGGGTGATCTTGAATACGCTGTTCCCGGATACCTCTTATGCCTATGAGTCCGGAGGCGACCCGGAAGCGATTCCTGATCTTACCTACGAACAGTTCCTTGATTTTCACAGGAAATACTATCACCCGTCCAACAGTTATATTTATCTGTACGGTGATATGGATATGGAGGAGAAGCTTGACTGGCTTGACAGGGAATATCTAAGCTCGTTCGACGCCAGGGAGGTTGACTCTGAGATCCGTTTTCAGGAGCCTTTTAAAGAGATGAAGGAGAAGACGTTCTCTTATTCTATCGCAAGTGAGGAATCAGAAGTTGACCAGACATTCCTTTCTTATAGTAAAGTAATCGGTACCAGCCTTGACAAAGAACTGTATCTGGCGTTCGAGATTCTGGACTACGCGCTGCTCTCCGCGCCTGGCGCGCCCCTTAAGAAAGCGCTGACAGACGCCGGGATAGGAAAGGATATCATGGGTTCCTATGACAATGGAATCTACCAGCCTATCTTCTCCGTGATCTCGAAGAACGCCAATGAGGAGCAGAAGCAGGAGTTTGTGGAGTTGATCGAGAAAGTTCTGTCAGATATTGTTAAGAACGGCATCGATCGGAAAGCGCTGGAAGCGGGGCTTAATTATCATGAATTCCGTTATCGTGAAGCGGATTTCGGCAATTATCCCAAGGGCCTGATGTATGGTCTGCAGATGATGGACAGTTGGCTCTATGACGAAGAGAAGCCGTTCATTCATGTGGAGGCGCTCAAGACCTTTGAATTTCTGAAGAGTCAGGTGGGAACCGGATATTATGAAGAATTGATACGGAAGTATATTCTTGACAATACCCACGGCGCGGTGGTAGTGGTGAAGCCGGAGAAGGGGCGTACTGCCAGGCTGGATGCAGAGCTTGACGAGAAACTGCAGAATTATAAATCAGGACTTACGGCGGACGAGGTGGAAGCGCTGGTGAAGGCGACGGAAGATCTGGAGGCTTACCAGTCCGAGCCGGAGAAGGAAGAGGATCTGGAGCGCATACCGGTATTGGAGCGGAAGGATATTTCCAGAGAGATCGAGCCGATCGTGAATGAAGAACTGCGTCTCGGGGATATACCGGTGATTTTCCATGAGATCGAGACGAATGGAATCGGATATCTGGACGTCATGTTCGATATATCAGGCGTGAAGGAAGAGCTGCTTCCGTATGTGGGAATCCTGCAGTCGGCGCTTGGGATTATTGACACGGAGAATTATGATTACGGAGAATTATTTAATGAGATCAATATGCATACCGGCGGGATCGGGACTGCCCTGGATCTGTACACGGATGTGACGAATATCCGGGAGAAAGCATTTAAGGCGACCTTTGAGATCAAAGGAAAAGCGTTATACGGTAAATTGCCGGTTGTATTTTCTATGATGAGCGAGATCTTAACGGCGTCAAAGCTTACGGATACGAAGCGGCTCAGGGAGATTCTTGCCATGGTGAAGTCAAGGCTTCTGATGCGGTTCCAGTCTTCCGGGCATACGACGGCGGCTCTTCGGGCGATGTCCTATGCTTCTCCGGCGGCGAAGCTTAAGGATATGACGAGCGGAATAGGATTTTACAGAGCAGTCGCCAGGATAGAAGAGAATTTTGATGAGGAAAAAGACCGGCTGACGGAGGTGCTTCAAAGTCTGGCAAAGCGGTTATTCCGGGCAGAGAATATGATGATCAGTTATACGGCGTCCAGGGAAGGTTTAGAGGGAATCGAGACTCGCATCGAAGAACTGAAGAAAAGTTTATACCGCGATGTGCCCAGGGAAGAAGCGTGTGTCATCCATTGCGAGAAGAAGAACGAAGGATTTAAGACGGCGTCCAAGGTACAGTATGTGGCAAGAACCGGAAATTTCATCGATCACGGCGCGTCTTATACCGGAGCTTTGCAGATCCTGAAGGTAATCTTAAGCTATGATTATCTGTGGCAGAATATCCGTGTCAAAGGCGGCGCATACGGCTGTATGAGTAATTTCAACAGAATCGGCGAAGGGTACTTCGTATCCTACCGTGACCCGAACCTGAAGCGTACGGTAGAGGTATACGAGGGGGTTGTGGATTACCTTAAGGACTTTACCGTCAGCGAGAGAGACATGACGAAATATATCATCGGAACCATGAGCAATATCGACCAGCCTATGACTCCGGCGGCGAAGGGCGAGCGTTCCAAGAATCTCTATATGAACAAAGTAAGCGCCGATATGATACGGGAAGAACGAAATCAGATTCTGGACGCGTCTCAGGATGATATCCGCGCGCTCTCCCGCGTGGCGGAAGCCGTGTTGAAGGCAGACCAGTTCTGCGTCATCGGAAGCGAGGAGAAGATAGAGGAGTGCAGGGATATGTTTGAGACGGTGGCAGGGTTCTGATCATGGAATAGGAGAACGTATGAAAAAAGATTATAAATCAGGTTTTGTGACACTGATCGGCCGCCCGAACGTGGGAAAATCAACCCTCATGAACTACCTGATCGGGCAGAAGATCGCCATTACTTCGAATAAACCTCAGACGACACGCAACCGGATTCAGACCGTATTGACTACGGAAGAAGGTCAGATCGTATTTGTCGATACGCCGGGAATTCATAAGGCGAAGAATAAGCTGGGGGAATATATGGTGAATGTGGCGGAGAGGACTCTGAACGAGGTGGATGTGGTATTGTGGCTGGTAGAGCCGACTACCTTTATCGGAGCCGGCGAGCAGCACATCGCAAAGCAGCTTAAGAAAGTCAGGACTCCGGTGATACTTGTGATCAACAAGATCGACAGTGTGAAGCGGGAAGAAGTCTTTCCGGCGATCGGCGCCTATAAGGATATCTATGATTTTGCGGAGATTGTTCCGGTATCGGCGAGGAGCGGAGATAATACCGATGAGTTGATCCGCGTTGTTATGAAATATCTTCCTTATGGTCCGCAGTTTTATGACGAGGATACGGTGACGGATCAGCCGGAGCGTCAGATTGTGGCGGAGCTGATCCGGGAGAAAGCGCTTCACTGTCTTCAGGATGAGATACCTCATGGGATCGCAGTGGCAATCGACCAGATGAAGGCTAAGGGCAGAATTATGCATATCGAAGCGACCATTATCTGCGAGAGAGATTCCCACAAGGGGATAATTATTGGCAGACAAGGAAATATGTTGAAAAAGATCGGAAGCACCGCCCGATATGAGATAGAAAAAATGCTGGAAATGCAGGTGAATCTCAAGCTCTGGGTCAAAGTAAAGAAGGATTGGCGTGACAGTGAATTCCTGATGAAAAATTTTGGATATCGGGAAGAAGAATAAAAAGGTATATCCATGGGAGAACCTAATCCTCGAGGTGATAGCATGGAAGAAGAATACTGGAGGCGTTTTCTCAAGACAGGAAAGATCAGGGATTATCTCTGTTATAGAGGGATGGCAATCTGCGGTCAGATCATGAATAGTTATATCAGCAAGGAAAGCTACGAAAGCGGTGGGTTAAGTGAATCAGATTACAGTGACCGGCATGGTGCTTGCGGCGGCGCCTGTCGGGGAGTATGACAGGCGTATCGTAATTTTGACGAAAGAGAGAGGGAAGATAGCGGCGTTCGCCAGAGGCGCAAGAAAACCAAACAGCGCGCTGGTAGGAGTGACGAGCCCATTTTCTTTTGGAGAATTTACCGTATATGAGGGGCGGACATCTTATACTTTGATGTCGGCCTCTATCTCTAATTATTTCCAGGAGCTTCGGCAGGATGTGGAAGGGGCGTATTTTGGTTTTTATTTTCTGGAGATTGCGAACTATTATACGCGGGAGGCAAATGATGAGACCGAGTTCCTTAAGCTTCTCTACCAGACGCTGCGCGCCCTGATAAGTCCGCGTATCCCCAACCGGCTGATCCGCTACATATATGAATTGCGCGCGGTTACCGTCAACGGGGAGGGGCCCCAGGTATTCGAGTGCGTATGCTGCGGGGACAGGGAGAGGGAGAAAGTGTTCAGTGTGAAAAGAGGCGGGCTGGTATGCGGCAGATGCAGCGGTCGGGTCCGGGACGGCCGGACATTACATACATCCACGTTATATACACTGCAATATATCGTATCAACTCCTGTCGAGAAACTATATACCTTTATTGTGACGCCCGAAGTTCTGGAGCAGGTTGGGGAGATAGTTACGGATTATCTTGCGGAATACGTGGGAAAACAGTTCAAATCTTTGGAGATATTGGAAACTATTGCCGGTGAGTGTAACTGAAAAAAAGAATTTTGACTAGTTTTCTGATTTTCTTCTTGTCAAGTTGAATGTGGGGAAGGTATAATGAAAATAGGTAAGTGTATGCCAGTTAGAGTCAGGTAGATAGAGGGGGAATAAAAATGACTTTTAAGAATTGGATCAGAGATCGGTTTTTTAGTTATAAATCGGACGGGGAGAAGGGGGAAGCTTCCCAGGAAGAATTACTGTCGAAGGAGCAGACGGTACAGGAAGAACAGCAGGTACCGGCTGAAGAACCGGTGCAGGGAAGACAAGATGTATTATTGCTGCAGGATCTTTTGGAATTGACTCCTGATCATCCGTTTCTTAGCCTGTATGAATTGCGGAGAGAGGAAATATTGGACGCGAGGCTGCCGCATCTGCACCCGGATCAGTGGAAAGATTATCCGGAGGATATGATGGAGAAGGAATTATCCGGCCTGGAAAAGTTATTCAAGACGGAGGCTTCGGAGCGGCTGAAAAAGATAGCGGCATTACAGAAGGAAAGGGAGAAGGCCGAGGAAGAGGCGAGAAAGCGGGCGCAGAAAGATGCGGAAGAGGGGAAAGCACCGGCCAAGAAGCAGGAGATCCCTCCGATAGAGATGGATGCGCTGCCCATCGTCCATATCACGGATGATCGGCTGGAGGCATGGCTGCTGGTATTTCCGCCTGTTGGAAGAGGGGGAGAGCTGGATCGGGATATGCTTGATAACGCCCTGAAAAAGAGAGAAGTGAGTTTTGGATTAGACACGGAACTGTTGGAGAGCCTGCCTGATAACCAGGATCGGTATTTTCGTCTGTTCCGGATAGCAAAAGGCCAGCCGGTGTCCCATGGGGTAGACGGTTATATAGAAGACTTTTATGAACGCGTGGTGAAGAAGGAGTTTAGTGAGAATGATCATGGAAAGGTAGATTATTTTCATCTGAACCTGGTCCAGAATATCGAAAAAGGCAACGTGATATGCCAGGCAGTCCCGCCTGTCGAGGGGGTTCCGGGAAGAACCGTACAAGATAAGGAGATTAACTGCAGGAATGGGAAGGCCGCTTCGCTTCCGAAGGGACCGAACACCGAGATCAGCGAGGACGGCGCGAAGCTGCTGGCGTCTATATCGGGACGGTTAGAATTCAACAATAGTAAGTTTCAGGTTAAGTCGGTACTTGAGATTGACGGAAATGTTGACTTTTCCACAGGTAATATTGATTTCGTAGGGGATGTACACATCCGCGGGGACGTAAGCAGCGGTTTCTCTGTGAAAGCCCTGGGAGATATCACGATAGACGGCGTTGTCGAAGCGGCAGAGGTGGAAGCAGGAGGAGACCTGATTGTCTCGAAGGGAATATCAGGAGATTTGCGGGGAGTCATCCGCGGGCATCATGACGTTTACGCAAAGTATATGGAGAGCTGTTCCGTTCATTGCAAGGGAAATATTCAGGCGGACTGTATCGTCAATTGCGACGTATACTGCGACGGGAAGGTCTATGCACGGAGCGGCAGAGGGACGATCATCGGAGGACGGGTTCGCGCGGCTCAGGAAGTCAGCTCTAAGATCGTGGGTTCAAGGTCCGAGAGTATTACCCAGATTTACCTGGGAGGCCAGCCCTGCGCGAATTATGAGAAGGAATTTCTTGCCCTGACACTGGCAAAACTGGAAGATGAGATGGAAAGAGTAGAGCGTCAGCCGGACAGCCCTGCCAAAGAAAAGCGTATGGCGAAGATAAGACTTGATCTGTCCGTTGGAAAGATGAAGATCAACCGCTTTGACAAAGAGCTTAAGAAATTAAAGGAAAAAATACAGGAACAGGGCGGAAGCAGGCTTAAGTGCGATGTTGCGTATCCGGGACTGTCACTGAATATCGGTGACGAAAGCTATTCTCTGACCAAAGAGACCAGTATGGTGAACGCAAGACTGGTGGAGGGTTCGATTATCCTCATGTAACCGGCTGACTTTTGTAAGAGTTCAGCCTAAGGCCTCACGGTTACTGACTTTTTCGGGTTTAGTTTTTCAGTTTTAGATATTAGGACTTGAAAAGCAGGGGTGTAGACTGTATAATAATTAACAATTGTACTCTAGGGCGCTGTCTTTATTTGGAGAAGCGCCGGCGGGTATGAATAATCTACGAAATAGAAGGTGAGGAAGAGGATATGGTTGAAAAGACGATGGAAAAGATTGTGGCTTTGGCAAAATCCAGAGGATTCGTGTATCCGGGATCTGAGATCTATGGCGGGCTTGCGAATACATGGGATTACGGCAATCTTGGAGTGGAGCTTAAGAACAATGTTAAGAAAGCATGGTGGCAGAAGTTTGTTCAGGAATCTCCATACAATGTAGGCGTAGATTGTGCGATCCTGATGAATCCACAGACATGGGTGGCAAGCGGACACTTAGGCGGATTCAGCGACCCTTTGATGGACTGCAAGGAATGTCACGAACGTTTCCGTGCAGATAAGATGATTGAAGATTATGCACATGAGAACGGTATTGATATCGGGGACACCATTGACGGATGGAGCCATGAGAAGATGGAAGCGTACGTGAAAGAGCACGAGATACCGTGTCCGTCCTGCGGAAAGCATAATTTTACAGAGATCCGTGAGTTCAACCTGATGTTCAAGACGTTCCAGGGTGTTACGGAGGACGCAAAGAGCGTGGTATATCTTCGCCCGGAGACGGCGCAGGGTATCTTTGTAAACTTCAAGAATGTACAGCGTACATCCAGAAAGAAGATTCCTTTCGGTATCTGCCAGGTTGGTAAGTCCTTCCGTAATGAGATTACCCCGGGTAACTTTACCTTCCGTACAAGGGAATTTGAGCAGATGGAGCTTGAGTTCTTCTGTGAGCCGGATACAGACCTTGAGTGGTTCGCTTACTGGAAGCAGTTCTGTCTTGACTGGCTGAAGACGCTTGGACTGAGTGATGAAGAGGTTCGTTACCGTGATCACACTCCGGAAGAATTGAGCCACTACAGTAAGGCGACTACAGACGTAGAGTTTTTGTTCCCCTTTGGATGGGGTGAATTGTGGGGAATTGCTGACAGAACAGATTTCGACCTGACACAGCATCAGCTCACATCCAAGCAGGATATGTCATATTTTGATGATGAGAAGAAGACCAAATATATTCCGTATGTAATCGAGCCTTCACTTGGCGCGGACCGTATGGTACTTGCGTTCCTGTGCAGCGCATACGACGAAGAAGAATTAGAAGGCGGCGACGTAAGGACTGTGCTGCATTTCCATCCTGCGCTTGCACCGGTTAAGATCGGCGTGCTTCCTCTTTCAAAGAAGCTGAATGAGGGTGCGGAGAAGGTATATGCACAGCTTTCTAAGAAGTACAATTGCGAGTATGACGAGCGCGGCAATATCGGTAAACGCTACCGCCGTCAGGATGAGATCGGAACGCCGTTCTGCGTGACGTACGATTTTGACTCCGAAGAAGACGGGGCAGTGACCGTTCGCGACAGAGATACGATGGAGCAGGAAAGAGTAAAGATCGAAGAACTGGATGCTTATTTCGCAAAGAAATTTGAATGGTAAGAATAAATAAGATAAATAAGATAGAGCAGCCTGGAAATGTCTGTATTTCCAGGCTGTTTTTTTACTTTATAAGAAATTTCGTTCTGCGGACTAAAGCGAAGTATACAAAATGACAAAAAATCAGGATGATTTGCGAATAGGAAAACAGCATATTAGACAGAGAATCCGTTGTATATATGGTGAATGAGTGTTATAATGACTTCAATGAAATACTGCCGGGAAAATGGCAGGAACAGGAGGAAGATAGAATTGAGTGAGAAAAACGACGGACTGATGTGGGCGCTTGTCAAGGAGAAGCCTGAGGAAGGATTATGGATGAAGAGGGTGCCGATTCCGGAAGTTGGACCGAATGACGTCAAGATTAAGATCAGGAAGACGGCGATCTGCGGAACAGATGTGCACATATACCAGTGGAACGACTGGGCGCAGCATACCATACCGATCGGACTGACGGCAGGCCATGAGTATGTGGGCGAGGTTGTGGAAGTCGGAGAAGGCGTACAGGGATTTCATCCGGGACATCTGGTATCCGGAGAGGGTCATATTACGTGCGGTAAGTGCAGGAACTGTCTTGAGGGGCACAAGCAGAACTGTAAGGACGCGAAAGGAGTCGGTGTGAACCGCAACGGGGCGTTTGCGGAGTATCTGGTGATTCCCGCATCGAATGTATGGCCGTGCAACCCGGCGATACCGGAGGAGATATACGCGATCTTTGATCCCTTCGGCAATGCTACACATACGGCGCTGTCCTATGAGATGCTGGGCGAGGACGTGCTGGTGGCTGGAGCGGGGCCTATCGGCTGTATGGCCGCGGCGATCGCCAAGTTTTCAGGAGCGAGACATGTCGTTGTAACCGATATGAATCCATACAGGCTTGAACTTGCCGGGAAACTTGGGGCAACCCGGACCGTAAACCTGAAAGAGGAAAAACTGACGGATGTGATGAAGGATATCGGCATGACGGAGGGATTCGATGTAGGGCTTGAAATGTCGGGTTCACAGGCGGGTCTGCATGACATGATACATAACATGAAGCATGGAGGCAATATCGCGCTTCTGGGTCTTCAGAGGACGGACGCCACGGTGGATCTGGAGACGGTGATCTTCAACGGACTGAATATCCGCGGAATCTACGGAAGGAAAGTATGGGATACCTGGTACAAGATGTCCACGATGATTCAGGCAGGTCTTGACATCTCCCCGATTATCACGCATCATTTTGATATCAGGGACTATGAGAAAGGTTTCGAAGCAATGATCTCGGGGAACTCAGGAAAGGTAATCCTTGACTGGGCGCATGTAAATGATTAAATATAGAAAGGAATAATATTGAGATGGCACGTAAAGACGACATTTTGAGTATCTATACGAAAGAAGTAGAAGGAATTAAAGAGGCAGGTCTTTTTAAAGGCGAGGCGCCGTTTGTGTCTCCGCAGGGGGCAAGAGTGAAGATGGAGGACGGAAGAGAGCTTCTGTGCATGTGCGCGAACAACTATCTTGGGCTTGGCGATAATCCCCGTCTGATAGAGGCGGCGAAGAGGACATATGACGAGAAGGGGTACGGGGTGGCTTCCGTACGCTTTATCTGCGGCACCCAGGACATCCATAAGAGACTGGAGAAAAAGATCTCTGAGTTCCTCGGAACGGATGATACGATTCTGTATTCCTCTTGTTTTGACGCCAACGGCGGACTGTTTGAGACGATATTGACTGCGGAAGACGCCGTGATCAGCGACGAATTAAACCATGCGTCGATCATAGACGGAGTCCGGCTGTGTAAGGCGAAGCGTTTCCGCTATAAGAATAATAATATGGAAGATCTGGAAGCAAAACTTAAGGAGGCGGACGAGGCAGGCGCCAGGATCAAGCTGATCGCGACGGACGGCGTATTTTCTATGGACGGTATCATCTGCAACCTTAAGGGAGTGTGCGATCTGGCAGATCAGTACAATGCTCTGGTGATGGTGGACGACAGCCATGCAGTTGGTTTTGTAGGTAAGACAGGGCGCGGTACGCCGGAATATTGCGGCGTGCAGGGACGAGTGGATATTATCACGGGAACTTTGGGAAAGGCTCTTGGAGGAGCTTCCGGCGGATACACCTCGGGACGTAAGGAGATCATTGACCTGCTGAGGCAGAGAAGCCGTCCGTATCTGTTCTCTAATTCTCTGGCGCCGGCGATTGCGGGGGCGAGTATCGAGTTATTTGATATGCTGGATGAGAGTACGGAGCTGAGGGATCATCTGGAAGAGGTGACGGCATATTACCGCAAAGAGCTGGTGGAAAATGGATTCGATATCATACCTGGAACTCATCCTTGTGTACCGGTAATGCTGTACGACGAGAAGACGGCGGCAGAATTCGCGAAACGGATGATGGAAAAAGGGGTCTATGTGGTGGCATTCTCCTATCCGGTTGTTCCGAAGGGAAAAGCAAGAATCCGCACGCAGGTATGCGCAAGCCATACGAAAGAAGATATAGACTTTATCGTGAAATGCTTCAAAGAAGTCAGAGAAGAGATGGATAAGGCGTGACAATGCCTTTTCTATGGGTTTTGACTTTGGGGATATCCTGTGTTAGAATGTAAATCAGGGAACAGATAATATGAGACATATCAGATTATAATATCTGGTATGTCTTATTTTTCTACATATAAAGAGTATTCACAAATAACAGGGAGGAGAATAGATGTCGCTGCAATTTATATTCGGGCCGTCGGGTTCGGGCAAATCTTATCATCTTTATCATCATATCATTGAGGAGTCGATCCGTCATCCGGAGCAGAATTATATCGTCCTGGTTCCGGAGCAGTTTACCATGCAGACGCAGAAGGATCTGGTCACCATGCACCCGAGAAAGGGTATCATGAATATTGACGTCCTGAGCTTTGGAAGACTTGCTTACCGTGTCTTTGAGGAAACGGGAGGAGAGCTTCTTCCGGTTCTGGACGATGAGGGGAAGAACCTGATCCTTCGGAAGATTGCGGGGGATTATGAGGATGAACTGAGCGTTCTGAAAGGGAATATGAAGAAGCTGGGGTATATCAGTGAGGTAAAGTCTGTCATCTCCGAGTTTACGCAGTATGATATCAAGGATGAGGAGATCGGTCAGGTCATGGAAGCCGTCGGAAGTCGGTCCAGGCTTTATTATAAGTTGAAGGATATCCGTATTCTCTACCAGGGGTTTGCAGAATATCTAAAGAAAAAATACATCACGAAGGAAGAGCTGCTGGATGCCTTAAGCCGTGTGGTGAGCCAGTCTGAGATGCTTAAGAACAGTACCGTGGTGCTGGATGGTTTCACAGGATTTACTCCGGTGCAGAACAGGCTTCTTATGGAGCTTTTGATTCATTGCCGTAAGATGATCGTGACGGTGACTATGGATGCCAGGGAGAATCCTTACGTATACAGGCATCCGTATCAGTTATTCGCCCTCAGCAAGCATATGACGGCGACTCTGATCAAGCTGGCGAAAGAGGCAAAAGCTGAAGTGGAGGAGCCGGTATGCCTGTACGAGGAACCGGTATATCGTTTTCGGGGAAATGCAGCCCTCGCGTTTCTGGAGAAGAATCTCTTCCGGTACAAGGCGGGAACGTATGCCGGCGGGCAGGAAGCCATCCGTCTTCATGTCGCAAGGAACCCGGGGGAAGAAGCTATGGCGGCGGCGGGATCTATCCGCAGATTCGTGAGGGAAGAGGGACTTCGCTACCGGGACGTCGGTGTAATCGTAAGCAATATGGAGGTATACGGGGATTATCTGGAGCGTGCGTTTGCGTTATATGATATTCCGGCATTCATGGATCACAAGAGGAATATCCTTCTGAATTCCTTCGTGGAATATGTCCGAAGCCTCTTGAATCTGGCGGAGCAGAACTTTACTTATGAGAGTGTGTTCCGTTTTCTTCGGACGAATCTGGCGGGATTCACCTATGAGGAAGTGGATGAACTGGAGAATTACGTCCTGGGGCTTGGAATCAAAAGCTATAAGCGCTGGCAGGAAAGCTGGGTCCGCCGTCTGAAGGGGATGAAAGAGGATGAGCTTGCGCATATGAATCATCTGCGGGTAATGCTGGTCGAGAAACTGGATTCCCTGATGTTTGTATTAAAGCAGCGGCAGAAGACGGTGAAGGATATTACTCTTGCGCTCTATGAATTCATGGTTCGGGAGAATCTGCAGATCAGGCTTAAGAGACAGGAAGAAGAATTTCAGGCGGAGGGAGAACTGGCGCTTGCGAAAGAGTATGCCCAGGTCTACCGGATTCTGATTGAGCTGTTTGACAAATTCGTGAGGCTTCTGGGAGACGAGAGGGTTTCTCTGGATGAATATTGTAAATTGCTGGACGCAGGACTGGAGGAAGCCAGAGTCGGCGTGATCCCGCCGACTCCCGATCAGGTAGTTGTGGGGGATGTGGAACGGACCAGGCTGAAAGACATCCGCGCGCTGATCTTCCTTGGGGCGAATGATACCAACCTTCCGGGGGCTCTTTTGCGGACCGGTCTGTTATCCGAACGTGACCGGGAGCATTTTCAGAAAGAGAAGCTGGCGTTGTCGCCGGGGGGGAAGGAAAAGGCATATATTCAGAAATTCTATCTCTATCTGAATTTGACTAAGCCGTCCGAAAGGCTGGAGGTCTATTACAGCAAGGTGTCTGCTGAGGGGAAAAGCATCCGTCCTGCTTATCTGGTTCAGGAGCTTCAGAGGATGTATCCCGGGCTGACGGTGCGGGATGATGAGGAGAATACGCTTGCCGGGCGGGAGATCACGGAGGAAATCGGGCTTGAATATCTGATTCGTGGTTTCCGCGGCGCAAGGGACAGAGCGGACGCCGCGTGGAGCGAACTCTATACATGGTATAAGAAGGATGAGAGATGGCGGCAGAAGGTGGAGAGCCTCCTTGCGGCAGGATTTTACAAAAAGCCAATGGACGGACTGACCGAGGCGGCGGCAAAGAAGCTCTATGGGGAACATTTTGAGGACAGTATTACGAGGATGGAGCGGTTCGCCGTCTGTGCGTTCGCCCACTTCCTGACTTATGGGCTGAACCTGACAGAGAGGCAGCAGTATGAATTCCAGGCGGTGGATCTGGGCAATGTGTGCCACGGCGCGTTGGAGAGGTATTCCAGGAAAGCGGAGCAGGAGGGAGGCTGGCTTGCCCTGAGTGAAGAGCAGCGGAATCAATATATAGAAGAGAGTGTGGAGGAGGCTGTCACGGATTACGGCAATTCGGTGTTATATAGTTCTGCAAGGGACGAATATATGATCGTCCGTATGAAGCGGCTTCTTACACGGACGGTCTGGGCGCTGACCAGGCAGCTTGAGGCGGGGGATTTTACTCCCTCTGCCTATGAATTCCGGTTCTCTAACGGGAAGATTGACCGTATCGATACCTGTGAAGAGGACGATAAGGTCTATGTAAAGGTTCTGGATTATAAGACCGGGAGTAAGGCTTTTGACGTAGTTTCCCTCTGTCACGGACTGCAGCTTCAGCTTATGGTTTATATAGATGCGGCGATTAAGCAGGAGAAGAAAAGGCATCCGGATAAAGAAGTGATTCCGGCAGGGGTGTTCTATTACCGTATCTCAGACCCGGTAATCGATAAGCAGAAGGAACGGACGGAGGATGAGATCTTGAAGGAATTAAGGCCGGACGGACTGGTCAGTCTTAAGGATGATACGCTTGAGCATCTTGATCACAGGAAAAGCGGGGAATCACTGGTAATTCCGGTGAAATATACCAGGGACGGCAGTCTCGGCAAAGGGTCTAAAGCGGTGCCGGAAGAGGAATTCCGCCTGATGATGGAACATGCGGCGAAGAAGATAGCGCAAGCCCACCGGAGGATCTTAGAGGGGGAGACGGACGCGCTGCCTTACCGGAAGGGACAGGAGACGGGGTGCGATTACTGTAAATACAGGCATATCTGCGGGTTTGACGTGAAGATCCCGGGATATGGATACCGTGATATCGGACAGATGAGTAAGGAACAGGCAATCGCGTCGATGGAAGCAGAAAGAGAGAAAGGAATAGATTAAGTATGAGTGTTAAGTGGACGGAGGACCAGCAGAGGGTTATAGATCTGAGAGACAGGAATATTCTGGTATCTGCCGCCGCAGGTTCGGGTAAGACGGCGGTTCTGGTAGAGCGAATCATTACGATGCTGACTTCGGGCGGGCATCCGATCGATGTGGACCGTTTGCTGATCGTGACGTTTACCGAGGCAGCGGCGTCGGAGATGAAGGAGAGGATCCGGGGCGCGATAGAGAAGAAGCTTATGGAACGGCCGGACGACGAGCATCTGAAGCAGCAGGCGACTCTGATACATAATGCATATATTACGACGATTCATAGTTTCTGCCTGTCTGTTGTCCGTGATCATTTTCCGGTGATAGGCATTGATCCCAGTTTCCGCATCGGAGAAGAGGGGGAGTTAAAGCTTCTGAGACAGGATGTGTTAAGGGAGATGCTGGAGGAGCGTTACCAGGAGGGAAGCAGCCGTTTTCTTGACTTTACCCTGGCGTATGGGAGCGGAAGGAACGATAAGAAGATTGAAGATCTGATTCTTAGAATCTATGATTATTCCCGGAGCTATCCGGACCCGGAGGCGTGGATTACCCGGTGCGTTAAGGCTTATGAGGCCGAAAAACTCGAAGAACTGGAGGACAGCGAGATGGTCCGTCTGGCTATGGAGAATACGGCGGAATACTTAAAGGAGGCAGGGGAACTTCTGGATGCGGGGCTTTCTGTCTGCCGGGAGGCGGACGGCCCGGCGGCTTATGAGACGACATTATTGAAAGACCGGCAGGTTGTGGAGGGGATGCTTACTGTCCATGATTTTAGGGAAATGACCAGGATCGTGAAAGGCGTCTCCTGGGCGAGGCTTGCCGCGAATAAGGATAAGACGGTCTCGGAAGAGAAGACTGCTCAAGTTAAGGCGATCCGGGATGAGGTCAAGGGAATCGTGAAGGATCTGGCGGGACAGTATTTTTACCAGGATGCGGAAGGGATGATAGAGGATATAAAGGCATGCCGGCCGGCGATGGAGGAGCTGGCGCAGCTTGTACGGGAATTTTCCGATCGATACGAGGAGAAGAAGCGCACCCGGAATATGATTGATTTCTCGGATATGGAGCAGTATGCGCTGAAGATACTGACAGAAGAGACGGAAAACGGGCCGATTCCGTCTGCGGTAGCGAGAGAGTATCAGGAGCAGTTTGAGGAGATTATGATCGACGAGTATCAGGACAGCAATCTGATACAGGAGGCGATCCTGACCAGTATCTCCACCGTATCTTCCGGGCGCTACAATATATTTATGGTGGGAGATGTGAAACAGAGTATCTATCGGTTCCGTCTGTCGAGGCCGGAACTTTTCATGGAAAAATTCCGTACATACACGCTGGCAGAGGACGGGGCAAAGCAGAGGATCGACCTGCATAAGAATTTCCGGAGCAGGAAGGAAGTCTTGGACAGCGTAAATTATATCTTCCGGCAGATCATGACGCAAAAGCTTGGAAAAATCGCATATGATGACCAGGCGGCTCTGTATGTGGGGGCGGAGTATAAGCCGGGGAAGGATTTGGAGATGGAAGTACTGGTGATTGACAGTGATCTGGAAGAATGGGAGGAAAGCGGCAAGGCGGACGGAGAGGAGCCGTCAGGCATGGAGCGCATGGAAGAAAAACCAGGCGGCAGGATCACGGAGCGTGAATTGGAGGCGAGGGCGATAGCCGCACGAATCCGCAGGCTGTGTGAAGACCATCAGGTAATCGATAAGAAGACCGGAGAATTCCGGCCGGTGCGGTACTCTGATATCGTGATTCTGATAAGGAGCGTGAAAGGGTTCGCCGATGTATTTACAGAAGTGTTGAACCGCGAGGGGATTCCGGCGTACGCGGGCACCAGAGAGGGGTATTTTGCCACACAGGAGATCGGCGTATTGTTGGATTACCTGCAGGTATTGGATAACAGGCAGCAGGACATCCCCCTGGCTGCGGTGCTTAGATCTTCTTTCGGTATGCTGACAGAGGAAGAGCTTGCCGCCATAAGTTCAACGTTCAAGGAGATGCGGTTCTGTAAAGCGGTAGCGCGTTACCGGACAGAGGGGAAGGAGCAGAAGATCCGGGAGAAGTTGGAACGCTGCCTGGGGCAGATGGACACGTTTCGGCAGATCGTGCCGTATACGCCTATGCATGAACTGCTGTGGAGGATATTAAAAGAAACGGGGTATGGAGATTATGTGTCCGCCCTTCCGGGAGGAGAACAGCGAAGGGCGAATCTCGATATGCTGGTGGAGAAAGCCAGGGCATATGAAGCCACCAGTTATAAAGGGCTGTTTCATTTCGTACGGTATATCGAGCAGCTTAAGAAATATGACGTGGACTACGGAGAGGCGAGTATCGAAGATGAGCAGTCGGATACGGTGCGGGTGATGACGATACACAAGAGCAAGGGCCTGGAATTTCCGATCGTGTTCGCGGCAGGCATGGGAAAGAGGATCAATATGCAGGATGCCAGAAGCAGCGTAGCTCTCCATGCCAGATTGGGGGTAGGGCTGGATGCGGTAGATATTGAGAAGAGGACAAAGAGCCCGACGATTGTCAAGAAGGTTATGCAGAAAGAAGAGGCGCTGGACGGGCTTGGGGAAGAACTGAGGGTTCTGTATGTGGCGTTCACCCGGGCGAAAGAGAAGCTTATCATTACCGGAACCCTGTCAAATTCCGAGAAGAAGCTTAAGGGGTATGAACTGATAAAAGAGCGGGAGGAAGAAGCCTTATCTTTCGGCCGTCTGAGTAAGGTCGTAACCTATTGGGACTGGATTCTCCCGGCGCTTGTGCGGATGACGGATGACGTACCGATTGTAAAAAAGGTCTTAAGATTTGAGGATATAGTGAGGGATTCTGTTGAAGAAGAGACGGCGGGCAGACTTGAGCGGGCCGCGCTTATGAATTGGGATACAGAAATTGTCTACGATTCAGGACTTCATGAAGCGCTGAAGGAACAGTTCTCCTATCGTTACCCGTATGGCAAAAGCAGGCAGCAGAAGCTTAAATTTACCGTATCTGAACTTAAAAAACGGGTCTATCTGGCTGAAACTTTCGGGGAGGAATCCGAAGAGTACGGAGAGTTGCCGTATGAAGAGCCGGATGTCGTTCCGTTGATTCCAAAGTTTCTTCAAGAAGAGGAAGAACTGGCAGGGGCAGGAAGGGGTACTGCATATCACAGGCTGATGGAGTTGCTGGATTTTTCCGGGGAGTATGATGAAGAAGGACTTAAAAGATGCATGAAAGAATTTGTGGAGGCGGGAAAGATGCGGCAGGATATGGCGGACTGTATCAGACCTTCGGATATCCTGCATTTTCTTACAAGCCGGTCAGGGCAGCGGATGAAGGATGCGGCTGTCCGGCATGCGCTCTGGAAGGAACAGCCTTTCGTCCTCGGCGTGGACGCAAGGGAGATCTATCCCAGGGAGCAGGAAGGGGAACAGATCCTGGTACAGGGTATCATAGATGTGTATTTTGAGACGGACGGCGAGCTGGTGGTACTGGATTATAAGACGGATAAGGTCCGGCGGGCAGAAGAGCTTGTGGAGAGATACCATGCCCAGCTTGACTATTATGCGAAAGCGCTGGAGCAGATGACTCAGAAAAAGGTGAGAGAGAAGATTATCTATTCTTTTACACTCAGGGAAGAGATACAGATAGGAAATGATAAGGAGGAGATACAGATAGGAGATGATAAGGAGGAGATGAGGGGGAGATGAATACAGGGGCAGTATTTATTTATCTGACGGTGATGAATGTGCTGGGATTCGTGATCTTCGGGTATGATAAACGGTGCGCGGTGCGGCGCCGGTGGCGAGTATCGGAAAAGACGCTTCTGTGTGCCGCGCTTCTTGGGGGGAGTATCGGGGCTTATATAGGGATGCAGGTGTTCCGGCATAAGACCCGTCATTGGAAATTCCGGGCCGGAATTCCTGTGATGATATTGATACAGTATGGATTTATAATTTTAAAGTGGTTTAGTTGACTGTTCGAATGCTTATTCATCGAGTTTTTAGCTTCTAATTTAACATTGTATTAATAATACAATTATGATACAATTGCATTATTAATACAATGGAGGTGTAACATGGCAACATTACAAATTCGTATTGATGATACATTAAAAAAGCAAGCTGATTCACTGTTTTCCAGTCTGGGATTGGATACTTCAACGGCAATACGCATTTTTTTGAATGCGTCTATTGAAAATGATGGAATTCCTTTTACCGTAAGACATAAGGCAATTCCCTTATCTCTTCAAGAGGCGGTTTACGATAGTAGATTTCGTAAAAATCTAAATGGTCCTTTTGATAGTGCAGAAGATGCCGTCGCGTCCATGCTAGAGGAGTAATTTATGTATAAAATTATATTACGCCGTCAGGCTGAGCCAGAAGCTAAAACCTCTTTTAAGATGTGCTTACATTTTAAAAGGGGTTTTTATGATATAGGAAACTTCGTTCCCTATATCATAAAAACCCTCCGGGAGGATGCGCACTCGCGCAAAGCAGAAGTATTTGTCCTCATGGACTTATTATTGCTTAGGTACATTCTTTTTTAAAAATGTATAATATCAGTTGACAAATTATATTATATGGAATATAATATAGATACACAAATAATATTACATAATATAATAATATTATAATCCAGCAAAGGAGTGGTGGCATGGTATTTAACACCGGAGCAGCTCTTCTTGATGCTATTGTACTGGCCGTTGTGTCCCAGGAGAAGGAAGGAACTTACGGATATAAGATCACACATGATGTAAGAACGGCCATTGATGTGTCTGAGTCCACGCTATATCCGGTTCTGAGAAGGCTCCAGAAAGATGAATGCCTGGAGGTATACGACAGACAGATCGACGGAAGGAACCGGCGTTATTATAAAATAACGGTCAGGGGCTCGGCACAGTTGGACCTGTACCGGACAGAATGGAAGAGCTATACGAAGAAGATTAACGAGTTATTTGAGGGAGGGATATCTGTATGAACCGTATCAAGTTTATGACGGAATTGGCAGCATTATTACAGGATGTTCCGGCAGAGGAACGAAGAGACGCGATGAAGTTCTATAACGATTATTTTGACGACGCCGGTGAAGAGAACGAGCAGAGGGTGATCGAGGAATTGGAAAGCCCGGCGAAGGTCGCGGCAACGATTAAGGCAGATTTGAAGGGTTCATCAAGAGAATACGGCGAATATACGGAGAAGGGTTATACAGATACAAGATTCGAGTATAAAGAGATGCCGGCGGGAAGGGATTCTCAAAAGGAAGACAGCGGATACCGTAAAGAAGAGCAGGGATATAGCTATGGGGAGGATGCCTATCAGGGATTTGATTTTCGGAAGAAGGAAGAAGAGCCCAGAACAAACGGGACTTTGAAAGCTATCTTGATTATCCTGCTGGTGATTGTAGCGGCGCCCATCGTCATTCCGGTTGCAATTGCGGTGATCGCGGTAGTCGCGGCATGCGCGTTTGCGTTATTATTGTTATTCATGTCTCTGGTAATCGTCTCTGTTGTGGTTGCGTTTGCAGGCGTGTGTGTGTTTATTGCCGGAGTCCTAAGCCTGATACCGGAGATAGCGGTAGGATTGGCGCTTGTCGGTTCGGGTCTGATACTTACGGCTCTTGGTGTGATCGGTACAGTCATAAGTCTGAGAGTCTGCTGGATCGTGATTCCGGGAATCATCAGAGGCTGTGTGTGGCTCTTAAGGCAGCCATTTCAGAGAAAGGCGGTGGTTTAGATGAAGACTGGATGGAAAGTATTCTGGATCGTATGCGCCGGCGCGATAGCAATCGGGTTTGTCTGTTGTGCAGTGGCGTTTGGGTTAGGAGTTACACTGGATGCGATTCACGGCAGATTCCCGAATGGATTCGGGTATGTCGGCGGCAGCGGGAAAGAGGCGGAGGATATCCATGAGTCCTTCAAGGGTATTACGGAGATCGACGCCGAAATAGCGGCGGGAGAAGTGAGCGTTTACGCGACGGATGAGGATGAGATCCGGGTGGAGACGAAGAATCTGCGCCAGAGGCTGGGCTTTAAATGTTATGTGGAAGGTAACGAGCTGAAACTTAAAACGAACAAAAGATTATATCACCTGAATAATATGGGGAAAGGGACGATCAAGGTATATATTCCCAGAGAAATGAGATTTGACGAAGTATCTTTTGATATGGGAGCGGGAACGCTTACCATGGATGAGGTCTATGCAGACAGCTTTTCCGTAGATGTAGGAGCGGGAGAAGTGGAGGTTGCAGACTTTCAGGCACGTGAAGGCTCGCTTAAGTGCGGGGCCGGTACGATCCGTGCGAAAGGGGACGTGACATCTGAGCTGGAGATCGAATGCGGTGTGGGCGAGGTAGAATTCACGGCATACGGCCATGAGACGGATTATAATTATGACATCGACTGTGCGGTGGGCGAAGTGGTCTGCGGCGGCAGCGATTATTCGGGAATCGGCGGACACAGGCAGATTGATAACAGGGCAGACAAAGATATGGATATCTCAACCGGCGTAGGTTCGGTAATTGTAGAGTTTGACGGAACAAAAGTACGTTAATAATTTCAAAAAAAGCGAATGGAGGATTACAGAATGGAACCCAGAAAATTATATCGTTCGAGAAAGAATCGCATGATCTGCGGAGTATGCGGAGGCGTGGCAGAGTATTTTAATGTGGACGCCACATTGATCAGGCTGGTGCTGGCAATTTTTGGTTTTACAGGTACAGGGATATTTGCCTATATTATCGCGGCAATTATCATTCCGGACGCATCGGTCGGATATTAGAGTATTTTTTTTAGATAACATGCCGGTATGATGCCCGGATTTGTTCCGGGCGTACCGCCATGTTATTTTTTTGTATATTCCTTTTCGCATATGTCAATACTTATTAGAGTAAAGAGTATGCTTAGAAATGAAAGGGGATTATTCATGGTAGCGAAGAAGAATAAGCCGATCAGATTAGAGGAACTGACACGAGAGGAGAAATTAAAGTATGAGATTGCCGAAGAGCTGGGCCTGCTTGATAAGGTGATGGAGGAAGGATGGAAGTCCCTCTCTTCGAAAGAGACCGGAAGGATCGGCGGGCTCATGACGAAAAAGAAAAAAGAACTGGAAAAGTAAGAAGAACTGGAAAAGTAACAGAAATATTACGAATATTAATTAATATTAACTAGTATGAACATTTGGTGATAAAGGTTGAAAAGGACTGATCCATTTGCTATAATCGAAAAACTGGTAATAATCATTCACAGGTGAGAATATGGACAGTAAGATTAGCGTTTTGGATATTAATATAGATAATTGTTCTGCAAAAGAAGCGATGAAGAGAACCGTGGAATATATGGGGACGGAGCCGGTGAATATCGTGGAGATGGCGACGGTGAACGGGCTTATGCAGATAGAAGACAAGGGTAAGCTTAAGGAAGACATGTGCGGATTCGACCTGGTCCTGGCGGGGGATAAGGCGATACTGGAAGCAGCGGACGTCACGGACCGGAAGTATCTTCAGGAGACGGAGGGACAGGTCTTTCTGAGGATGTTCATGAGGTATCTGCATAAGAATCATAAGAGAATCTATCTTTTGGTGGAGTCAGAAGAGGAAGGACAGAAGCTGTTTGACTATCTTCAGAATTATTATTATGGACTGCAGGTGATCGGGCTGGCGAAGGTATCGGCGCAGGATCAGGCGGACGACATGCTTGTGAACGATATTAACGGCGGAGAAGTGGATTGTATTCTTGCGGCGCTCAAGTCGCCTCTGCAGGAGGAATTTATCGTGAGGAATAAGAATCTTCTGGACGCCCGTCTCTGGCTTGGACTGGGAAAGGAATATATTCCGGATGGGAAAAACGGGATCGGCCCGGGGAAGATTTTACAGTATATAGAGAAATTTATGTTTAAAAAAGAGATTGAGAAAAGAAAACGGAATTGACTTTTCGTCACTATGCATATGCTTTAAAAATCAAAAGAAAATCTTAAATTATGAGGAAATCAACAAAAAAGTGAGATTTCCTCTTTATTTTTTTGTCTATATATATTAATATAGTGTCTAGTGATATGCATTATTGCCAGTCAAGCCCTTTTTTTGTTGTGAATTATGCATATTGAAATGAGGGGAGGATATAGAATATGATATCTAATCAAATACTTCAAAATACAATTGAGGGATTGAAAGGAATTACGCGAATCGACTTTTGTGTAATGGATACAGACGGGAAAGCTCTTGCGAGTACATTTCCGGAGCAGGCGAACTATGGGGAAGAGGTAGTATCATTTGTCGAATCTCCCGCAGACAGCCAGGTTGTACAGGGATATCAGTTTTTTAAGATCTTTGATGAACATCAGTTAGAATATGTTCTTCTTGCCAACGGCGGGAGCGATGATGTATATATGGTGGGAAAGATTGTCGTTTTCCAGATTCAGAATCTTCTGACTGCGTATAAAGAGCGGTTTGATAAGGATAATTTTATCAAGAATCTGCTGCTTGATAATCTGCTCCTGGTAGATATTTATAACAGAGCTAAAAAATTACATATTGACACAGAAGTAAGACGTGTTATCTTTATTATTGAGACTCAGCATGAGAAAGACAGTAATGCTATTGATAATGTGCGTAATCTTCTGGGGAACCGTGCGAAAGATTTTGTCACGGCTGTTGATGAGAAGAATATTATTGTTGTAAAAGAGCTGGAACCTACAGACGGACATGGAGAATTAGAGAAGACGGCCCACAACATCTATACGCTTTTGGCGGAAGACGGTGAAGAAGACGCGCTGGTAGCATATGGAACGGTTGTCAATGACATCAAGGAAGTGTCTAAATCCTATAAAGAAGCGAAGCTCGCATTGGATGTGGGGAAGATCTTTTTTGGAGAGAGAAATGTGATTGCATATAGCACGCTGGGTATCGGGCGTCTGATCTATCAGCTTCCGATTCCTCTTTGCAAGATGTTTATCCGTGAGATTTTTGAGGGGAAATCTCCGGATGATTTCGACGAAGAGACGTTGACTACGATCAACAAGTTCTTTGAGAATAACCTGAATGTATCTGAGACGTCCAGACAATTGTATATCCACCGGAATACGCTGGTATACCGGCTGGATAAGCTTCAGAAGAGTACGGGGCTTGATCTCCGTGTATTTGAGGATGCCATTACTTTTAAGATAGCCCTTATGGTTGTAAGGTATATGAAGTACATGGAAGCAATGGAGTATTAATAATCAGGAGGAAAGTATGATTGAATTAAGAGAAGTGACAAAAGAGTACTCGAAAGGGGTCGCCGCCCTGAATGGGATCAATCTCAAGGTTGATCAGGGTGAATTCGTTTTTATAGTAGGTGACAGCGGTTCTGGAAAGTCTACGCTGATCCACCTGATCATGAAGGAGTTAGAGCCGACCTCCGGGACGATTATCGTGAACGGTCAGAACCTGAATCGGATGAAGCATAGAAAGATTCCGATGTATCGAAGGGGAATCGGAGTAGTATTCCAGGATTTCCGTCTCTTGAAGGATCGAAATATTTATGATAATATTGCATTTGCGCAGCGTGTAACAGAGACACCGACAAGGATCATCAAGAAGAAAGTGCCGGCGGCTCTGTCTCTTGTCGGGCTTGCCCAGAAGTATAAATCATTTCCGAAGGAGTTGTCAGGCGGTGAGCAGCAGAGAGTAGCGATCGCCCGGGCGATCGTGAACGAGCCTGCGATCCTGCTGGCGGATGAGCCGACCGGTAACCTGGATCCGACGAACTCATGGGAGATCATGAAGCTTCTGGAGGAGGCGAACGACAGAGGTACGACAGTGCTGGTTGTTACACATAACCAGGAGATTGTAAACGCGATGAAGAAGCGGGTTGTTACGATGAAAAAAGGAGTTATCGTAAGCGACGAGAAAAAAGGTGGGTACAAGAATGAGAATTAGTACATTTGGATATTCGATGAAACAAGGTGTGAAGAACATAGGGAGAAATAAGATGTTCTCCATGGCGTCTATAGCAACCATGGCGGCATGTATCTTCCTGTTCGGGCTTTTCTATTCGATTGTAGTAAACTTCAGCCATATTGTCGAAAAGGCAGAGGAAGGCGTAGCGATTACCGTGCTTTTTGATGAGAATGTGACTCAGGCGGCGAAGGACAGGATCGGGGAGCAGCTTGCCGAGGCAGACGGGGTGCTGAGCGTGAATTACGTCAGCGCGGAAGAAGCATGGGAGAGCTTCAAAGACGACTATTTTGGAGAGTCCAAGGATCTTGCGGATGGATTCAAGACAGATAATCCGCTCCGTAATTCTGATAACTTTGAAGTGTATATGGCAGACGTGTCCAAGCAGAAAAGCGTTGTGGAATATGCCCAGAGTCTGGAGGGTGTGCGTAAGGTGAATAAGTCGGACGTCGTTGCCAAGACGCTGACGAGTGTGAATAAGCTGGTAGGTTATGTATCTGTCACGATCATTATAATCCTGCTTGGCGTATCCATCTTCCTGATCAGCAATACGGTTACGATGGGTATCACGGTAAGGCGTGAGGAGATTGCGATTATGAAATACATAGGGGCGAAGGACGGATTTGTCCGGGCGCCGTTTGTGATCGAAGGACTTCTCATTGGAATTGTGGGAGCTTTGATTCCGCTTCTCCTGTTATACTTTATGTATGATAAGGCTATTTCGTACATTATGTCGAAATTCAGTCTTTTGAATAATATTATGGAATTTCTTCCGGTATTGGATGTTTATAAAACTTTGCTGCCGGTAGGAATTGCGCTTGGAGTAGGAATCGGTTTCGTGGGAAGTTTCTTTACGATTCGTAAGCATTTGAAGGTATAATCTGGCGGGAGGATACATATGATATTGATAAAAAGGGGAGTCAGCCTTTTACTGGTCATGGCGCTTTGCTTCGGGACGGCGGCGCAGGCACAGGCTTCGGAGATCGACGCGACGCAGAAGCAGGCGGATGAGTTAAAGAAGAAAAAAGATGATGCAGAGAATGAGAGAAATTCTCTGGAAAAGCAGTTAAATGATATTCTCACTAAGATGGATGAGACGAAAGAGAAGATCGATACGAAGGAGTCAGAGATCAGTGCAAAGGAAGAGGAACTGATCCAGGCCAGGGTCGATGAGAATGACCAGTATGAGAGCATGAAGAAGAGGATCAAGTATATGTATGAGAATGGAAATTCTCAGTTTATTGAGATCCTTTGTGAGTCGAAGAGTATCGGGGAGTTTTTGAACAACGCAGAGTACATCTCTACTATCTCAGAATATGACAGGGATATGCTGGTGCAGTTTCAGGAGATTGTAAGAGCTGTTCAGGAGCAGGAAGCGACTCTTAAGAAAGAGTATGAAGAACTTGAGACGATGCAGAATGATCTGATCGCCGAGCAGAATAAGCTGAATGATCTGATGGAGAGCAAGAAGGAAGAGATAGCGCAGCTTGCCAGTGATCTGGGCGCAACCGAGGAGAGGCTTAAGCAGTTAAAGGAAGCGGCGGAAGCGGCAAGGCGTAAGCAGGAAGAGATGGCGCGCGCGGCAGCGGCAGCCGCCGAGGCGGCAAAGGCAAGCGCCAAAGCAGCGGCTTCAAATTCAAATTCCGGTTCAGGATCAGGTTCCGGTTCGGCCGGCGCTCCTGTGGTATCAGGCAACGGTACGTTTACACACCCATGTCCGGGGATGAGTTATGTATCCAGTGAGTTCGGCTGGCGGGCACAGCCGCTTCCGGGTGCGAGCACGAATCATAAGGGGATGGATTTTGCGGCTGCAACGGGGACACCGATCTATGCGGCTTCCGGCGGTACGGTGACGTCTGCGGCTTACAGCGGCAACGCGGGAAATCTGATTGTAATCAACCATGGAAACGGGCTGCAGACTTATTATATGCATTGTGACGCAATGTATGTAAGCGCGGGGCAGCAGGTTAGCAAAGGCCAGAATATCGGCGCGGTGGGAACGACGGGGAATTCGACCGGACCGCATCTTCACTTCCAGGTGATGCAGAACGGTACTCCGACGAATCCACGTAATTTTCTGTAAGTAAAGGACTGGTAACAGATGAGGGATAAGAAAAGTTTTTTGCGGGGGGCGCTTTGCGGCGCCCTCGCTATATTATTAAGCGCAGGACTTATGTCCTGCGGACTTAGGGCTTATGGAACGAGTCTTGGAAGAGAGTCTGTTTCTAAAGATGCAGAGCGTAAGATATCCGGTCTGCGGGAGCTTATCGATGCAAAATACCTTGGAGATGTGGATGACTCTGAGCTGGAAGAGGGAATTTACAAAGGGCTCGTAAGCGGTCTGGAGGATCCATATTCAGTCTATTATGACGAAGAAGAGACGAAGAGCATGATGGAATCTAACGAAGGGGAGTATTGCGGGATCGGCGCGGTGCTGACCAGGAATATGGATACCGGCATCATTACACTGGTGCAGATCTATGATGATTCGCCGGCTATGGAAGCAGGGCTTGAGGCAGACGATATCCTGTATAAAGTCGAAGATAAGGAAGTGACAGGCGAGGACCTGACAGAGGTAGTTTCTCACATCAAAGGGAAGAAGGGAACGGAAGTTCAGCTTACGGTGCTGCGCGGTGACGATAATAAAGAAGTCACAGTGACGGCGGTAAGGAATACCGTTCAGGTACAGACAGTAAAGCATGAGATGAAGAATGACGGGATCGGTTATCTGGCTGTTTCAGAATTCGATCTTGTGACGTATGAGCAGTATAAAGAAGCCCTTGCAGATCTTGAAAACCAGGGCATGAAGGGATTAGTCGTAGATCTCCGGAATAATCCCGGCGGCAATCTGGAAACGGTATGCGATATATTGGATCTGATGCTTCCGGAAGGGCTGATTGTCTATACAGAGGACAAAGAAGGAAACAGGGATGAGAAAAAATCTGACGAAGAGAACCAGTTTTGTCTGCCGATGGTCGTGTTGATGAACGGCAACAGCGCCAGCGCTTCGGAGATCTATGCGGGAGCTATCCAGGATTACGGGACAGGGAAGATTGTCGGAACTCAGTCTTATGGAAAAGGTGTGGTGCAGCAGATATTCATGCTGAAAGACGGTACCAGTGTGAAACTTACGATTGCAGAATACTTTACACCGAAAGGAAGGAATATTAACGGCAAGGGGATCAGCCCGGATGTGGAAGTAGAGTACGAGAGGAATGAAGAGAATCCGGACGCAGATAATCAGCTTGATAAAGCGATGGAAGTTTTAAAGGAGCAGTTTTAAAGGAGCAGTTTTGAAGGGAATGCTATTTGGCATTCCCTTTTTTAGGTTCGTGTGATAGAATAAAGTACAGTGTGGAATACAACAGGCACATTCGTATAGAGTGCGGAAAGGATGGGGATATGGCGATATTAATTCAGAACGGGCATGTGGTTGATCCACTCAGCAAAAGAGACGGATGTTATGATGTACTTGTGGAGGGGGACAAGATTACAAAAGTTGCGGAACATATCTGTGTGGATGCAGAGCATGTGATCGAGGCGGGAGGGTGTTATGTGATGCCGGGGCTTATCGATCTTCATGTGCATCTGAGAGATCCGGGGCTGGAATATAAGGAGACTCTGGCGACGGGAGGAAGAGCCGCGGTAAAGGGCGGTGTTACGACGGTATGCGCCATGCCGAACACCAAGCCTGTGACGGATACAAAGGAGAAGGTAGAAAGAGTGCATGACCGGGCAAAGGAGGAATCGCCGGCGCACGTCATCCAGCTTGGGGCGGTCACCAGGGGGCAGGAAGGAAAGGAACTGGCAGATATCCGCGGGATGGCGGAGGCAGGCTGCCATGCCGTCAGTGAAGACGGCAAGTCGGTGATGAACGCGTCTTTATACCGGCAGGGAATGAAAGCGGCAAGGGAGAACGAGATCTCAGTATTTGCACATTGCGAGGATCAGACGATGGTGGAGCAAGGTGTAATGAATGCGGATGAGAACGCAAAGCGTCTCGGGCTTAAGGGAATTACGAACTCTGTAGAGGATGTGATTGCGGCAAGAGATATCCTGCTGGCAAAGGAGACAGGGGTAAGGCTTCACCTGTGCCATTGTTCGACTGCAGACAGCGTGAAGATGGTGCGTCTTGCGAAAGAGGCAGGGATTTTGGTGACCGCGGAAGTATGCCCGCATCATTTTATCCTTAGTTCGGATGATATCAGTGAGGATAACGGGCGATATAAGATGAACCCGCCGCTTCGAAGCAAGGCGGATGTAGAGGCGCTGCGCCAGGGGCTTAAGGATGGTGTGATGGATGTGATTGCTACGGATCATGCGCCGCATTCCAGGGAAGAGAAGGACAAGTCTATGGCACAGGCAGCGTTCGGAATCGTAGGACTCGAGACTTCGGCGGCGCTTACCTATACTTATCTTGTGAAGACCGGTGTGTTGAGTATGATGGATATGGCGGAGAAGATGAGCAGTAATCCGGCAAAGATTCTTGGCCTTACGGAAAAGGGCAGTATATCCGAGGGTAAAGCTGCGGATATCATGATCTTTGATCCCCGCAAGGTTTATAAGATTGATCCGGATACATTCGTGTCGAAAGGGAAGAACACGCCTTTTGGCGGATATGAGGTATCGGGGGAGGTCGTGTATACGATCGTGGACGGCAGAGTAGTATATGGTCCGGCGGATCGGGAAGAAGTATAGTCTGTATGAGCAGATGGGGATAAAAGAGAACAGGATGGCGGCTGTATCTATAGCAGAAAGCAGCGTACAGCATGCCAAAAGGAGATGAAAAATATGATTAATCAGTTAGTTGCGAATATAAAAAAGACGGGAGCGCCGATCGTAGTCGGGCTTGATCCTATGCTTGCCTATGTGCCGGAGCACATTCAGAAGAAGGCTTTTAAAGAGTACGGGGAGACACTTGAAGGGGCGGCGGAGGCTGTCTGGCAGTTCAATAAGGAGATCGTAGATCATACCTTTGACCTGATTCCGGCGGTAAAGCCGCAGATTGCAATGTATGAGCAGTTCGGTATACCGGGGCTTACGGCGTTTAAGAAGACGGTGGATTACTGTAAGAAAAAGGGATTGGCGGTGATCGGCGACGTGAAGCGCGGCGATATCGGTTCCACATCGGCCGCATATGCCGTAGGACACCTTGGAAGGGTGCAGGTGGGAAGCAAGTCGTACGTGCCTTTTGACGAGGATTTTGCGACAGTGAATCCGTATCTGGGATCGGACGGCGTGAATCCGTTTCTCAAAGTTTGCAGGGAAGAGAAGAAGGGTATCTTCATCCTGGTAAAGACTTCGAATCCTTCCAGCGGGGAATTCCAGGATCAGTTGGTCGGCCAAAGACCGCTGTATGAGCTGGTAGGGGAGAAGGTCGCCGCCTGGGGCGAAGAACTTATGGGAGAGGCTTATAGTTATGTAGGCGCGGTAGTTGGAGCCACTTATCCGGAGATGGGAAAGGTCCTCCGCAAGATCATGCCGAAAGCGTATATCCTTGTTCCGGGCTACGGCGCTCAGGGAGGTCAGGGCAAAGATCTGGTTCATTTCTTTAACGAGGACGGACTGGGAGCGATCGTAAATTCCTCCCGGGGAATCATCGCGGCGTATAAGCAGGAAAAATATGCAAAATTCGGAGAAGAGGCATTTGCCGAGGCGTCCAGGGCGGCGGTAGAAGATATGGCGGCCGATATCAGAGGGGCGCTTGAGAACCGATAGACTGCATTTGGAGGTTGCTGACCTTTAGATGAAGAATAAGATATAGGAGACGGCATGTTAGAAGAGAGAATAGCAGAAGAGAGAGCAGCAGAAGAGAGAATAATAGAAGAGAGAGCAGCAGAAGAGAGAATAATAGAAGAGAGAGCAGCGGAAGAGGGAATAATAGAAGAGAGAGCAGCAGAGAAGAAGGATATAGCCGGAAAAAGAAAAGAGAACGCGGCTGTAGTATCACAGGAAGAGCTTGCAGAGGGAATCTTCAGTATGTGGATACACACAGAGGCTGCCCAGAGCGCAAAGCCGGGACAATTTATTTCTATGTATACGAATGATAACAGCAAGCTGCTTCCAAGGCCTGTCAGCATCTGCGAGATTGACAGGAAGGCAGGAAATCTGCGGGCGGTCTACAGGGTGACCGGCAAGAACACGGGAACGGAGCAGTTTTCAAGACTTCGGGGCGGAGATACGATTCCGATCATCGGTCCTCTGGGAAATGGTTTTCCCCTTGAGAAAGCCCAGGGTAAGAAGGTGTTTTTGATAGGCGGAGGGATTGGTGTGCCTCCGATCTTAGAACTGGCGAAGCAGACGGTGTGTGTGAAGAAGCAGATAGTGGTCGGGTATCGGGATAAGAATACGTTTTTGAGAGAAGAATTCGAGGAGAACGGAGTCCTTTATATTTCCACAGAAGACGGAAGTGTGGGAACGAGGGGAAATGTATTGGATGCGGTCAGAGAGAACGCGTTAGAGGCGGATGTAATCTATGCCTGCGGACCGGCTCCTATGTTACGTGCAGTCAAGTCTTATGCCGAAGAAAGAAATATTGTCTGTTATGTATCATTGGAGGAGAGGATGGCCTGCGGGATCGGAGCATGTCTCGGATGTGTCTGTAAAACCATTGAAAGGGATCTGCACAGTAACGTGCATAACAGGCGGATCTGTAAGGACGGACCGGTCTTCCTGGCAACGGAGGTGGAGCTTTAGATGAATATGAAGGTGAATATAGCGGGAGTAGAGTGGAAGAATCCGGTGACGGTGGCGTCCGGGACATTCGGGTCCGGCGCGGAATACGCGGATTTCGTCGATATTGGCAGACTTGGAGCGGTTACCACGAAGGGAGTCGCCAATGTTCCCTGGCCGGGGAATCCGACTCCGAGAGTCGCAGAAACCTACGGCGGCATGATGAATGCCATCGGATTGCAGAATCCGGGGATCGAGCTGTTCTGTGAGAGAGATATTCCGTTTCTTAAGCAGTTTGATACGAAGATCATCGTGAACGTGTGCGGAAAGTCTGCGGAGGATTACTGTGAGGTCGTGGAGAGGCTTGCAGATGAAGATGTAGATATGCTGGAGATTAACATCTCCTGCCCGAATGTGAAGGAGGGCGGCATTGCTTTCGGTCAGAATCCGAAGTCTGCGGAGGACATCACCAGGGCGGTTAAGAAGTATGCGAAGCAGCCGGTGATCATGAAGCTGAGCCCGAACGTGACGGATATTGCGGAGATGGCAAAGGCGGTGGAAGCAGGAGGCGCGGATGCGGTTTCTTTGATTAATACGCTGACCGGGATGAAGATCGATATTCACAGGAGGACATTTGCGCTGGCGAATCAGACCGGCGGAGTCTCAGGCCCGGCGATCCATCCGATTGCGGTACGCATGGTGTATCAGACCGCCCAGGCGGTGAATCTTCCGATTATCGGCATGGGAGGGATTGCGTGTGCTGAGGACGCCATAGAGATGATGCTTGCGGGAGCAAGCGCGGTGTCGGTAGGGACGGCGAATTTTCATAATCCGGCCGTGACGATGGAGATTGTGGAAGGTATAGAAGAATATCTGAGGCAGAACCACATGAACGACGTCCGGGAATTGGTTGGTTCTTTGATCTGACGAATTGAAAATAGATATGAGTTGTGTTAGAATAAAAAAGAATATTAGGTATTCTAAAGCTTGAATCAGGGGAGGTTTTAAGTATCGTGGAAGCATACAAACAGGACTTTATAGAATTTATGGTAGAATCCGACGTATTGAAATTCGGAGAATTCACATTGAAGAGCGGAAGAAAATCCCCATTCTTTATGAACGCCGGAGCTTATGTGACAGGGACGCAGCTTCGCAGGCTTGGGGAATATTATGCGAAAGCGATCCACGACCACTATGGTCTGGAGTTCGACGTGCTGTTCGGCCCTGCATACAAGGGGATTCCTCTTAGTGTGGCGACGACGATGGCGATCAGCGAATTATACGGGAAAGACATCCGTTATTGCTCGAACCGCAAGGAAGTGAAGGATCACGGAGATACCGGGATTCTGCTGGGAAGTAAATTAAAAGACGGCGACAGAGTCGTGATTATCGAGGATGTGACGACTTCCGGAAAATCTATCGAAGAGACGTTTCCCATTATCAAAGCCCAGGGAGATATAGAGATCAAGGGAATGATGGTTTCTCTGAACCGCATGGAGACCGGGAAAGGCGGAAAGAAGTGCGCGCTGGATGAGATTACAGAATTGTACGGGTTTGCGGCGAATGCAATCGTTACGATGGAGGAAGTGGTGGAATATCTGTACAATAAGGAGTGCCAGGGAAGAATTATCATAGATGATACATTAAAAGCCGCAATCGACGCATATTATGAAGAGTATGGAGTATGAGAAAGGAGCTAGAAGAATCTATGAATGAGAAGGCGTACAAAGCCATGAGTTTTGCCGGAACTGCTAATATTACGGTTGGGATTATCATAGTCGTCGTGGGAGTAGCGGCAGGAATCATCTCAATTGTAAGCGGAGCACGCTTGCTGAAGGAGAAGCGGGGACTTACTTTTTAAAAGTTCTTTAGAAATCCGGATAGAAAGGGTGCTTGATATTTGAATTTAAAGCAAAGTAAGAGAATCCGTATCTTTGGAAAGATACTGTTTGTGTTGTATATCGTATTTATTGTCTATTTTTTAATATTTTCTGATTGGTACGGACGAACAGGAGAGATGCAGGAATATCATTATAATCTTGTACTCTTTAAAGAAATCAGGCGATTCTGGAATTATCGAGATCAGGTTGGTTTTTTTGCTATGTTCACAAATTTATTTGGAAATGTAATTATCTTTATGCCCTTCGGTTTTTTTATGCCGATGGCGAGCAGATACCGGAGTTGTTTTTCGGCGGTATTCTATAGTTTTGGTCTGAGTCTGTGTGTAGAAACGTTCCAACTGCTTACGAAGGTCGGCAGTTTTGACGTGGATGATCTCCTCCTGAATACGGTTGGAGGATTGGCCGGATATGTGATATTTGCAGTCTGTGCGGCAATAAGGAGAAGATATGTTAATAAAGAAGAAAAAACTGGTCACGGAAGAGGATAGGGCAAAAGCGATGGCGAAAGCCAGAGAAAAGCAGCGAAAGAGAATCACGAAGTATGGACAGGCGAAGCCGCGTCACGCGAAGAAAGGAATCTACTCCTGCAGCTATGCTTTTGTGGTTTTTCTTTTGCTGCTTTTGATGTTCGAGATTTCTTACAGGAAAAAGGGAGATGTCGGCATGATATTGGGATTCGCGGGGCTTGGTACGATGATACTGGCCGGAATCGGAGTCTGGCTGGGCGGACGGGGGATGAAAGAAAGAGAGAAGAATTATATAACATGCAAGGTGGGAATCGGTATTAATCTTACTGCGTTCCTTGGGCTTACAGCGATATTTATCAGGGGGTTTATCAGATGATAGAAGAGAGATATGGACTGGCGGTTGAACGGATCAGGGAGATGAAGAAGGAACAGACGGCGAAAGAGCCGTTTACGGATTATTTCCATAAGATGGCGGAGTTTGTCCTGATGATCGACGAGGTCAGAGATAAGCTGGCGCAGGGAACTTATTGGGATCGAAGCAGGGAAGAACTTGCGGAGGAGAACAGGCGGCTTTACGGGGATATTCTTCCGGGGGCGTATGAGAAAAGTTATGCGAATCCGTCCTTTGCGGTTCGGGTATTAGGCGATGAATATGGTCAGCTCTTAAGCTTTCTGTATGCAGAACTGAGAGGGAGTATCGCGTATGTATTCGAGCGAAGGACAGAGTATCTGGATATCCTGTTCGAATTATTGATCGAGATCTATAATCAGTTTGAAGAAGAGGCAAGACCAGATCTCGGGAGGATCCGGGACAGTATCTACTGGTATGCCAGTGATTACTGCGACGTGTTCGTAGCGGACAGGATTCGGGAGCAGATAGACCCGGAGGAATCATTTGCGGCAGACATTATCATGAAGGAATCTTTGGACAACCTTGCGTACCTTTATAAATTCGGCGAGTATATCAGTGAGAATGAACTTCGGACCGCCCGGCATCTGAATGAGCTTCCGGAGGAAATGATCTGTAAGATGGCGGACGTCTACACAGAGGGATACCGTATCGGTTTTGTCAACACGGGCAAGGATCTGTCGAAGAAGGGAACGGTAGAGATCCGTTATGTGCTGGGATTCGAGCGTGTGATCCGAAAAGCGGTCGAGAATTTCGAAAAGATGGGGCTTAAGCCGGTGTTCTACCGTTCATCGGTCACCGCCTTGACAAAACGGCAGCATTTGAAGAGCGGTTATTATGGAGCGGTCGCCAATAAACAGTATGAATATGACCACCGAAACGACCAGGCGGTTTTCCTTGATAAGAAATTTATGGAACGGAAGCTGGAAGTAATCCAGACCACGTATGAACATTATAAAGAACTTGCGGGAAAGTACGCGGGGCCGGCGTGTATCGAGATGTTCGGCGAGGAGCCTTTCTCTCCGAAGCAGAAGGAAGAAGTGATCAAGCTCAGCGGAAAACAGGAGGAACTGCAGCTTAAGCTTCAGAGCCGGCAGAGCCAGATTACGAACCAGTATATCAGAGGAGATGAGAGGAGTTTTACAATCGTCGCCTATCCGGTGCCGGAGATCGGAGAGCGATACGAAGAGATCTTCGATGAGATCATCCGTATCAATACATTGGACGCGAAGGTCTATGAGAAGGTGCAGCAGGCGCTGATCGATGCCTTGGATCAGGGAGAATACGTGCATATTCTCGGCGGAAACGGGAACCGGACAGATCTCAGGGTACAGCTCCATGAACTGAATGATCCGCAGAAAGAGACTATTTTCGAGAATTGCGTTGCCGATGTGAATATTCCGGTGGGGGAGGTATTTACATCGCCTGTGCTGGAAGGTACAAACGGTGTGCTTCATGTGAGTAAGGTATATCTGCATGAATTGCAATACCGTGATCTTGAGATTACTTTTTCCAACGGAATGATCTCAGATTATAACTGCGGTAATTTCTCACGGGAATTGGAGAATAAAGAATATATCCATGATAACATCCTCCATAAGCATGCGACGCTGCCTCTTGGAGAATTTGCGGTCGGAACCAACACGACGGCATATGTGGCGGCGAAGAAATACGGAATAGAAGAGAAGATGCCGATCTTGATTGCCGAGAAGATGGGACCGCATTTTGCGGTGGGCGATACCTGTTATAGCTGGAGTGAGGATATTAAGGTATATAATCCGAACGGGAAGGAGATCGTGGCGAAGGATAACTCCGTGTCCATATTGAGGAAGGAGGATGTCTCAAAGGCATATTATCAGTGTCACACGGATATCACGATTCCGTATGAAGAATTGAAGAAGATAGCGGTGGTTACGCGGGCAGGGGAAGAGATCCTGCTTCTCCTGGACGGGAGGTTCGTGCTTCCCGGGACGGAGATCTTGAACGAGCCGTTTCAGGAATTTTCGATGTGATCCATTGAAAAGTGATTTGGAATAGGGTATTATGAACGCGGGTAGTATAAGGTTTATTTTACAATAGGCGAAAAAGAAAGGATGAAAAGGTATGCCAAGAGTAGGAATTGTAATGGGCAGCGATTCGGATCTGAAGGTGATGAGCAAAGCTGCCGCAATGTTGGAAAAGTTTGGAATCGAGTATGAGATGACGATTATCTCTGCCCACCGTGAGCCGGATATTTTCTTTGAATGGGCAAAAGCCGCGGAGGGTAAGGGGATGAAGGTTATCATCGCAGGCGCCGGGATGGCGGCTCATCTGCCGGGCATGTGCGCGGCATTATTCCCGATGCCGGTAATCGGCGTGCCGATGTCAGGCAAGAATCTGGCGGGTGAGGATGCCCTGTTTTCTATTGTTCAGATGCCGCCCGGAATTCCGGTTGCAACGGTCGCCATCGACGGGGGTATGAATGCGGCGATCCTTGCGGCGAAGATTCTGGCAACGTCGGATGAGGAGATATTGAACAGACTTAAGAACTATTCCAAAGAGATGAAGGAAACCGTTCAGGCAAAAGCGGCAAAGTTGGATGAGATCGGATATGAGGCATATCTGGCGAAGTAAGCAATTGATAGATATATGTATATATGTATAGAAGCGCACTTTAATGAGGCAGATTATCGATAAGGAGATAACAAGTATGGATTACAAGAATGCTGGAGTTGATATCGAAGCAGGTTATAAGTCGGTAGAATTGATGAAAAAGCATGTGAAAGAAACGATGCGCCCGGAAGTGTTGGGGGGACTCGGCGGATTCGCCGGGGCATTTGACTTAAGCGGCATTAAGCAGATGGATGAACCGGTCCTTCTGTCGGGAACAGACGGATGCGGGACGAAAGTAAAGCTGGCATTCATCATGGACAAGCATGATACCATTGGAATTGACGCGGTTGCCATGTGTGTGAATGACATCGCATGCTCGGGGGGCGAACCGTTATTCTTCCTGGATTATATCGCCTGCGGGAAGAATTATCCGGAGAAGATAGCGGCGATCGTAAGCGGCGTCGCGGAGGGGTGTAAGCAGTCAGGCTGTGCGCTTGTCGGAGGAGAGACTGCGGAACATCCGGGGCTTATGCCGGAGGATGAATATGATCTTGCCGGGTTCGCGGTCGGAGTGGCAGATAAGAAGGAGATCGTAGACGGAAAAGATATCAGGCCGGGAGACGTGTTGATCGGTATGGCGTCAAGCGGCGTTCACAGTAATGGCTTTTCGCTGGTACGCAAGGTATTTGAGATGACGGAGGAGTCGCTTCATACATATTACGAAGAGCTGGGGAAGACGCTGGGAGAGGCGCTGATTACGCCGACAAGGATATATGTGAAGGCTCTGAAGAGTATTCGCAATAACGGTGTGAAGATAAAAGGATGCAGCCATATTACAGGCGGAGGCTTCTACGAGAATATCCCAAGGATGCTTCCGGAAGGAGCGAGGGCGGTCATTGAGAAAGACAGCTATGAAGTTCCTGCCATCTTTAAGCTTCTTGCCCAGAAGGGAGAGATTGCCGAGGAGATGATGTATAATACTTTCAACATGGGGCTCGGCATGGTGGTTGCGGTAGACTCTGCCGATGCGGATAAGACTTTGGAGGCGATCAAAGCGTCAGGCGAGCGCCCCTACATTGTCGGCCGTATAGAGGCGGGAGAAAAAGGAGTAACATTATGTTAGATGTCGTTGTACTTGTGTCCGGCGGAGGGACGAATCTGCAGGCGATCATCGACGCAGTAGAATCCGGAGGCATTACGAATACGAGAATCGCCGGGGTGATCAGTAATAATAAGAATGCGTATGCCCTTGAGAGGGCGAAGAAGCATGGGGTTGAGAGCCGGTGTGTTTCGCCGAAGGATTTCACGTCCAGAGAAGAGTTCAATGAGAGATTTCAGGAAGCAGTGGAGGAATTGAAGCCTGATCTGATCGTTCTGGCGGGATTCCTTGTGGTGATTCCTCCGTCAATGATAGAGCGTTACAGGAACCGTATTATTAACATCCATCCGTCTCTGATCCCGGCATTCTGCGGAACTGGTTTCTATGGGTTGAAGGTGCATGAAGCAGCCCTTAAGAGAGGGGTAAAGGTAGTTGGCGCGACGGTTCATTTTGTAGACGAAGGGACAGATACGGGGCCGATCATCCTGCAAAAGGCGGTGGAAGTAGAGCCGCAGGACACGCCGGAGATCTTGCAGAGGCGTGTGATGGAGCAGGCGGAGTGGAAGATCCTGCCAGAAGCCATCGACCTGATTGCGAACGGGAAGGTGTCGGTCAGCGGCGGCAGGGCGGTTGTCAGCCGGTAGGAAGTGGGCTATGAATATTATGCAGGAGGTTAGAATATGAAAGTACTAATTGTCGGAAGCGGCGGCAGAGAGCATGCGATTGCGTATTGTGCGGCGAAGAGTGAAAAGGCGGATAAGATCTACTGTACCCCGGGGAACGCGGGGATTGCGGAGTATGCGGAATGTGCGCCGATCGGTGCGATGGAATTTGATAAGATCGTTGCGTTTGCGAAGGAGAAAGAGGTTGATCTTGTAATCGTAGGTATGGACGATCCGTTGGTGGGCGGTCTTGTAGACGAGCTGGAGGCGGCTGGTATCCGAACCTTCGGACCGAGGAAAAATGCAGCGATTCTGGAAGGTTCCAAGGCATTTTCCAAGGATCTGATGAAGAAATATAACATTCCGACTGCAGCATATGAGAATTTTACAGACCCGGATAAAGCGATGGCTTATCTTGAGACGGCAAAGTTCCCTATCGTTCTGAAAGCGGACGGGCTGGCGCTGGGGAAAGGCGTGTTGATCTGCAATTCTCTTGAGGAGGCAAAAGAGGGCGTCAAGAGCATTATGCTGGATAAGAAATTCGGAGACGCCGGCAACGAGATGGTAATCGAAGAATTCATGACGGGACGCGAGGTATCCGTACTTTCCTTTGTGGACGGAGATACGATCAAGACCATGACCTCGGCCCAGGATCACAAACGTGCCGGCGACGGGGATACGGGACTCAATACAGGCGGCATGGGCACATTCTCGCCGAGTCCGTTCTACACAAAGGAAGTGGAAGATTTCTGTAATAAATATATCTATCAGCCGACGGTAGACGCCATGAAAGCCGAGGGGAGACCGTTTAAAGGAGTTATCTTCTTCGGGCTGATGCTGACCGAGGAAGGACCGAAGGTGCTGGAATATAATGCGAGGTTTGGAGACCCGGAGGCGCAGGTGGTACTGCCGAGAATGAAGAATGATATCATTGAGGTGGTGGAAGCCTGTATCGACGGTACGCTTGACAAAGTAGACCTTCAGTTCGAGGACAACGCGGCAGTCTGTGTGGTGCTGGCAAGCGACGGATATCCGGTGGCATACGACAAAGGACTTCCCATCAGCGGTCTGGATGAATTCAAGAAGCATGAAGGATACTATTGCTTCCATGCGGGAACAAAGTTCGAAGGGGAGCAGATTGTGACAAACGGCGGCCGTGTGCTCGGCGTTACGGCGAAAGGAAAAGATTTGAAGGAAGCCAGGGCCAATGCATATGCGGCGGCGGAATGGGTACATTTTGATAATAAATATATGCGCCATGACATCGGAAAAGCAATCGATGAAGCGTAATGATCTCTGCCTGTACGAGGATATAATCGTCCAGGCAGATTTTGTCTGTTTGCTTTGTTCTCGACATGATACTTGTAAGCGTCTTGTAATTATGTTATAGTAGGACTGGCACAAAAGAAACGAGCTGGGAAAAGGTGATACAATGCTGATAGAGATTGATTTTAACAGTGATGAGGCGATCTATGTTCAGCTTCAGAATCAGATCATCATGGGGATAGCTATGAATCTGATCCAGGAAGGAGACTCTCTGCCGTCAGTAAGGCAGCTTGCGAATACGGTGGGGATTAATATGCACACAGTGAATAAAGCGTATTCTATGCTGAAGCAGGAGGGGTTTATCCGTCTGGACAGGAGGAAGGGCGCGGTGATTGCCGTCGATATGGATAAGGCGCGTGAACTTCTGGAGATGAAGGAGCAGCTCCGTGTATTGCTGGCGCGGGGAAGATGCAAGAATATTTCTAAAGAAGAAGTGTATGCTCTGGTTGAAGAGATCTATGATGAATATATTTGAAGCTGAGTACGCAGGGGATCAGGCGGAATATACGAGAAGAATGATGAAAGTTGAACAGGAGATAGAAGATCAGGAAAGGAAAGGGCTTAGATGAAGTATACGGAACAGGCAAACCAGGTTTTGAAAATCGCGAGAGATACGGCCAGGAAGCTGCATCATCCTTATGTAGGGACGGAACATCTGCTTTTGGGACTGCGGGATGTATATACCGGGGTGGCGGGACAGGTTCTGGCTGCAAACGGAGTGGACGAGGAGAAGATCCGAAAAGTTGTGGATGAGCTTGTAACACCGGTGGGGGCGACGGTTGTCGCGCATCAGCCGGAGGTTAGCCCGCGGCTTGAGTATATTTTGGAAGAAAGTAAGATAGAAGCATCCCGTTTTCATTCTGAGAAGATCGGAACAGAACACATGCTGTTGGCGCTGCTGCGGGATATGGGCTCTGTAGCAGCCAGAATATTGCAGACGCTGAATATTAATATTCAAAAATTGTATCAGGATATTTTCGGAGTTCTGGGGGCGGATTATAAGGTCTATCAGGAAGAGCTGATGCAGCAGGAAGGCGGAAGAAGGCGGGAGGGCGTACTTGAGCAGTATGGAACGGATCTGACCGCGCAGGCGGAAGAAGGAAAGCTGGATCCGGTGATAGGGCGCGAGGCTGAGATCAATCGTCTGATACAGGTCCTGAGCAGAAGAACGAAGAATAATCCCTGCCTTGTGGGTGAACCTGGCGTGGGAAAGACGGCGGTGATCGAAGGTCTGGCATCACAGATCGCCGCGGGAATCGTTCCGGAAGGAATGAAGGATAAGCGAATCCTTACTATGGATCTTGCAGGTATGATTGCAGGTTCTAAGTATCGCGGAGAATTTGAAGAGAGGATGAAGCGCCTGATCCAGGAGGTTAAGGCTTCGGGAAATGTTATCTTGTTTCTGGACGAGGTGCATACAATCATTGGCGCCGGCGGCGCGGAAGGAGCAATCAATGCGTCGAATATACTGAAGCCGTCTCTTGCCAGGGGCGAGATACAGTTGATCGGCGCGACGACGATAACTGAATACCGAAAATATCTGGAGAAAGACGCCGCTTTGGAACGCCGTTTTCAGCCGATTACCGTGGAGGAACCAACGGAAGAGCACTGTCTGGAGATATTACATGGATTGCGGAAGCATTATGAGAATCATCATCATGTGGATATCGAGGAAGAGGCTCTGGCTGCGGCTGTAAAACTGGCGAGCAGATATGTGAATGACAGGTTCCTGCCTGACAAGGCTATTGATGTGTTGGATGAAACCTGTTCAAAGGTGAGTCTTCGGGGATTCAAGGTTCCGGAGAATATGATCGGGCTGGAGAAGACGGTGACAGAGCTGACGGAGGAGATGGAAGAGGCTATCCGACGCGGGGATATCCCGGAGGCGTCTCTGATTCGTAAGGAACTGGAGGCGGCGGAAAAGAAGCTGGAGCAGGTGAGAAGACGTTTTGATAAGAAGAATGCGGATCGGAAGATCGTGGTGACGGAAGAGGATATTGCGGAGGTCGTGTCAGAGTGGACGAAGATTCCTGTTCAGAGGCTGGCGGAGTCGGAGAGCGCAAGGCTTAATAATCTTGAGAAGGTGCTGCATCAGAGAGTGATCGGGCAGGACGAGGCAGTGACGGCTGTAGCCAAAGCAGTTAAGCGGGGCAGGATCGGTCTGAAAGACCCGAAGCGCCCGATTGGATCGTTTTTATTCCTGGGGCCTACCGGAGTAGGGAAGACAGAGTTATCCAAGGCTCTGGCGGAAGCTTTGTTCGGAAACGAAGAATCCATGATCCGTGTAGATATGTCCGAGTATATGGAGAAACACAGCGTTGCCAAGATGATCGGGGCGCCTCCGGGATATATCGGACATGACGACGGAGGACAGTTAAGCGAACGTGTACGCCGCAGGCCATATTCGGTAATTCTGTTTGATGAGATTGAGAAAGCGCATCCGGATGTGTTCAATATCCTGCTTCAGGTATTAGATGACGGGCATATTACGGATTCCCAGGGGCGGAAGGTGGATTTTCGCAATACGGTTATCATCATGACGTCCAATGCAGGAGCGCAGACGATCATAGATCCGAAGAAGCTGGGATTTAACGCCAGAGAAGATGAGGCGGGCGATTATAAACGGATGAAGGGAAATGTGATGAAGGAGATTAAACTGATCTTCCGTCCGGAGTTCCTGAACCGGATCGATGAGATTCTGGTATTCCATCCGTTGAGCAGCGATCAGATGAAGAAGATCGTGGGATTGCTGTGCAGAGAGTTTGTAAAGCGTGCGGAAGATCAGCTTGGAATCCGTCTTACCATCAGGGATTCCGTGAAGAAGCATATTGTGGAAACCGGCACGGATCAGAAATACGGAGCCCGCCCCTTAAGAAGAGCGGTCCAGAACCAGTTGGAGGACGGACTTGCAGAAGCAATTCTGAACGGAGAGGTTACGAGAGATTCGGAAGTCGTGATCGGATTGTCGAAAAAAGAAATAAAATTTATTCCAAGGACTACAAATTAAACTCAATTTGCGATATAATGAGGGTGCAGACGAAGGACTTTTGGAACGGTGCAGATTAAGGAGATTTCAAAAGTTTAAAAGAACTTCAGGAGGAGAGAGAAATATGGCAGCAGTGAAAGAATTGTTAAGAACTGAAGCAGACGGAACCCTTAGTTTTGGAGATTACACTCTGGACAGCAAGACCAAGCTTGACGGATTCGAATTTCAGGGAGACATATACAAGGTTAAGACTTTTGCTGAGATTACCAAGCTTGAGAAGAACGGTATGTTTGTGTATGAGTCTGTTCCGGGAACCGCTGTTGAGAATTTTAAGGCAGATGAGATTGCCGTGTCATTCCGGGTGTCCGGTATGAAGGATGCACAATTTACGCTGGAGCTGGAAGCCGACAGTGAGTACGAGGTGTATATGGACGGTACGAATGTCGGAGATATGAAGACAAATCTAAGCGGAAAGCTGAGTGTCAGCGCTGAACTGGAAGCGGACCAGAGTGTAGAAGTCAGGGTGGTCAGGAAATAATTGTGTGAAATAAATAAGTAGAACAGGGCTGCGGCAGCGGCCCTTTTTTAAGGAGTGTGAATATGGCGAAGGCAAAGAAAAGCGTTTATTTCTGTCAGAACTGCGGGCATGAAGAGACAAAATGGCTGGGACAGTGTCCGGCATGCAGGGAGTGGAATACATTTGTAGAAGAAAAAGTACCGCCTGCCATGTCAAAGACGGTGAAGGAGAGAAAAGAGGCGCAGGTTGTAACCTTGTCAAGCATAACGGCGGACGAAGACGATCGTATGCTGACTACGATTGCGGAATTGGACCGGGTATTGGGCGGAGGGATTGTAAAAGGTTCCCTGGTACTGGTCGGGGGAGATCCGGGAATTGGTAAATCTACTTTGCTTTTACAGGTCTGCCGGCGGTTGTCAGCGGCGGGAAGAAAACTGTTATATATATCCGGCGAGGAGTCGCTGAAGCAGATCAAACTGCGGGCAAACCGTATGGGAGATTTTTCGGACAATCTTTTCCTGTTGTGCGAGACAAGCCTTGATATTATCAGGGGGATCATTGAACAGCAGAAACCGGATATGGTGGTGATTGATTCGATTCAGACGATGTATCATGAAGAGGTGGGATCGGCGCCGGGGAGCGTTTCTCAGGTTAGAGAATCGACCAATATATTTATGCAGCTTGCAAAAGGGCTGAATATTGCGATTTTTATCGTCGGTCATGTGACCAAAGAAGGGACTGTAGCGGGACCGAGGGTGTTGGAACATATGGTAGATACGGTACTGTATTTTGAAGGAGACCGCCATGCGTCTTACCGGATTCTCAGAGGCGTGAAGAACAGGTTTGGCTCAACCAACGAGATCGGTGTCTTTGAGATGCGTAAGGAAGGGCTTGTGGAAGTGAAGAATCCGTCGGAATTCATGCTGAGCGGAAAGCCTGAGCATGCCTCCGGTTCTGTGGTTGCGTGCGCAATGGAAGGAACACGTCCTATGCTGATGGAGATCCAGGCTCTGGTATGCAAGACGAATTTCGGAATGCCGAGAAGGACGGCGGCGGGGCTGGATTACAACAGAGTGAATCTTTTGATGGCTGTATTGGAAAAGCGGCTTGGGCTGCCGTTGTCCAATTATGATGCGTATGTAAATATTGCAGGAGGGATCCGTTTAAATGAACCGGCGGCAGATCTGGGAATTGTGTTGGCGATTGCATCCAGCTATAAGAACCGTCCCATTGCGGAAGATGTAATTGTATTCGGAGAGGTAGGACTGAGCGGAGAAGTACGTGCCGTAACCATGCCGGAACAGAGAGTGGCTGAGGCGAAGAAGCTTGGATTTAAGACTTGTGTGATACCGGAAGTTTCTGTAAAATCGGTGGGGAAGCTCGAAGGAATTACTATCGTCGGTGTGAAGAGCGTCGGCGAGGCGATCAGCGCAGGATTGTGATAAGATTATGAAGAGACGGCCGGCGTACGCAGATTGAGGCGGAAGAATATCTCACGCTTTCTGAATTGTTTGTTTAGAGATATCCTTCCGATCTAATCTGCCGTATGCCGGCATAGATGTAAAAGAAACTTAGCTTTAAAAATATTTGAAAAAAATATTTAAAATATTTAAAAAAATAAAAAAACATATTGACAGGAAATGACAAATATGGTAATCTAATTGAGCTGTCGAAAAAACAAGAAATTGAAAAAAGACAGTAAAAAATAATTTAAAAAAGTTGTTGACAAGCGGTGAAAGATGTGGTAATCTAATATAGCTGTCGCAAGAGAGTGAACAACACAGAACCTTGAAAATTAAACAATAGACAACAATCCCTGAAAATTTCTAAGAGAAAATTTTCAGAACGTAACATCGGATGTTTAGATAAGAAAGTATCTTGTTAAACCTTCGGTGTCAACAGTAAATAACGGGAAAAGAAAAGCAAAGCAAAAGCGAGCATTTTTCTTGACTCGGATTAAACGAAAAAGATGCTTCGCAAAAGCGAGTCTGCGGGAAACCCGGGCAAGTAATGCGGAGTGTAATACGACTGAGGTTTGTGAAAAGCGAACCCAAGTCTTTTATTACGAGAGTTTGATCCTGGCTCAGGATGAACGCTGGCGGCGTGCCTAACACATGCAAGTCGAGCGAAGCGCATAAGTTAGAATCTTCGGAGGAAGACATATGTGACTGAGCGGCGGACGGGTGAGTAACGCGTGGGTAACCTGCCTTACACAGGGGGATAACAGTTAGAAATGACTGCTAATACCGCATAAGACCACAGTACTGCATGGTACAGTGGTAAAAACTGAGGTGGTGTAAGATGGACCCGCGTCTGATTAGGTAGTTGGTGGGGTAACGGCCCACCAAGCCGACGATCAGTA
>CAJTAL010000008.1 GCA_910574285.1 Lachnospiraceae bacterium
GAGGGGGAACTCCTCCTTCTGTTATATCTATATAGATTTATTAGATTGGACTTTGTAACTATTAACCAGTAGTCATTCTTGACTACACCATTATTATACTAGCGAGGTGAGAAAATGAAAATCAACAGAACTAAATTTGATATGGCTAGAGCCCGTGCTTGTATGGGTGCTGCAGACTTTGAGAAAGCCGGAATCCCAAGAGGCACATTAAGCCGGGCAATGAGTGGAAGAGGGCTAAAGCCGGAGACAGCCGGACGCATAGCCAAGGCGCTTGGTGTCGATGTAACTGAGATAATCGAGTAAGAGAGGTGAGTTATATGTACGGATGTATCGAAAATGTAATTGAATTTATCAAAGATGAAGCACGGGCAACGGTCACATTCTCCCAGGGACGCTATAAGACTAGAATTAAGCAGCTTGCGAAGAGCCACCCGGAAGAATGCGAGATAATAGCAGAGAACCAGGACGGCAGTATATGCGCTCATATTCCAGTAAAATGTATCCGGATTAATCCAGGGAATGAGATTAGTGAGGAACACAAGAACAAGCTACGTGAGAATCTTAGAAAAGCGCAATACGCTTTGCGTGATAACGGTCTAAATTCAATCGAAAAGCCTTTAGCGTAAATCTTAGCCTAAAGGGGTAAATTGGAAATTTGATGTAAATAAATCGTGTGGTGGCGGTTTTGAAATGGAAGGAGGGCTTTTATATGTCACAGGAAGAATTTAAGACTATGATGGAGGATTTAGTAGCACAGGAAGAGGAACGCCTGGGAGTGGGAAGCGAGGACTTCCTGAAACGTCACCGGGAGATCATGGAGCTGATCGGCGCCGCTGAGAGGTACCAGAAAGAAAGGAGGCAGAGAGTGGAAAGGCAATTCATAGGAGCGAAGGAGGTAGCGGAGATACTGGGAGTTTCAGAAGGCAAAGCATATTCTGTAATTAGAGATCTTAACAAGGAGCTGAAGGAGAGAGGATTTATAACCGTGGCGGGCAAAGTTAGCCGGGTATTTTTCCAGGAGCGTGTATATGGAGTCAAGACGGGATAGAAGGGAGGGGAGACCATGGAAAATAGATATGAGGTTAGTATACCAATATCAGAATATGTAAATGACGCTGCGAGTCCTAGTGTATATTTTGATACTTATGAAGAAGCAACTTTGTATGCAAAACCATTAGTAGATCAGGGATATTATGCAGTGATTGCTATGGAAAATATTGAAGAAGAGGACGAAGCAACAGCGGAATCTATTGAGATTCCATTAGATGTATACCAATACATTAAAAATCTTACCGATGAGCAAGCTGGTGTAGTTTTTAAAAATATTTATGCCTATTTCTTTGATGGATCAGATATAGAATGTGAGGATAATGATATTGTGCAGGTTGTCACGCTACAAACTATTAAACGAATAAAGGAGTATGCTCAAGATGGCAAGTAAGAGATCTTATCAATCCATAACCTTATACAAGGATATGGCACCACAAATACTAGAGCTAGAAAAGGTTGAGGCTGGAGAAATCTTACAAGCTATAATGCGATACTCCTGTTATGGTGAAGATACAGATATGTCTCAATACGATCGGTTTGTGCGTTCGCTGTGGAAAACTATTAAATTAAAGCTTGAGGCTGGAGAAACCCATGATAGAGAAATTTCAGAGACTAATAGAAATAATGCTATGAAGAGATGGGAGAAAGAAAAAGGCAATGCAACCGCATGCGACGGTGTACAGTCGAATAAATTAAATGCAACCGCATGCGACGGTACTACATATACATATACAGTTACAGGAACTAATAGTTCTACAACTACTATTAGTTCTACTGTAACAGATACAAAACAAGCTGACGCTGTTTCTGCTGGCCGGCTGACGGCTTCGGCTGCGGCAGAAAATGCCGATCCGTCAGCCGGTGATTTGTTCTCCTTTAAGCAGATAAAAGCAATGGCAAGAAGGAATAAGATAAATTTGACGGATGAAGGGCTACAAGTGTTCTATGAAGAAATGCAGGATTCGGGGTGGATTCTATACCAGAAGCCAGTAGAAAAGAAGGGTATAGTTAAGGCGGTAAGAGGTTGGGCTAAGAATAACCCGCAATACCACTTGGAATCTGTAACGGAACAAGCCGATTTCCAGAAGAATAACCCGCCAAAGAAGGTATTCAAGTCCTTCAAGCCGTGGCTAAAGTATCATGGGTATGATTCCAATTATGAAAATGGATTCGCTGATTATGACGAAGAGATTACCATTGATAAAGAAATGATGGATATTGTGTGGAGCGTCGACAATCTGTCTGAGTCCATGCAATCCATTAATGAACGGCTTGCAGATAGCGGATATGGGCAAGAAGAGATTAAACCGTTAATGCAACTGTTTTTAAAGTGGTCGAAGGAAAAGAAGGAGGGGAGATGAAGCACATGAATGAAGAATTTAGAGAGACAATAAGCAAAATGGTCGGTTATCCGGTGGATATCAGCTTTAAGCAGATTTTGGAAGAAGATGGAATTCTGCATAGTGATGTAATTGCATTGATGAAGTGCAAGCGTCTTGAACGGATCGCGGACGCATCGGAACGGATCGCGGACAGCCTGGAGGCATTGACCGAGTGTGTTGGATACATTCCGCCTCTGCCGTATCAGGTGGAAGGCGTTCACTTCATCCGGATCGGCGGGAGCGTTGATACTGAGTAACCAGAAAAGCCCCATAGGTACGCCAATACCTACAGGGCAGCACACAGCCGGAGCCGCGCTCAAAACCACTTACATAGTAGCATGAAGTTCCGGCAGAAGGGAAGAGATTTTATGAAGAAAAAGAAAACTTTAAACGGGGATATTCACATATTGACTCAGGGTGCGTGTGGGTGTGATATTCCCTTTGATCAGATCCACTGTATCACGGATGCGGTAAAGGGATATTATCATCAGAGTGCACCGGATTTCTGGATGTGGAAGATGTTTCAATTTGGTTATGCTTACGGTAAACGTGAAGAGCGTGCCAGGAGAAAGCGTCATGAGCGTTAAGATCAGGATCTCATACACCGAAGAGGAAGAGTTGGCCGGAGTGATCCGGCTTCTCTCCCCGGCATTAAAGTCCTGTAAGGTGTCCAGGAAGAAGGAAGGGAAGCACCGGAACGCATACGCCGATCTCCGTCCAGGATTCCAAAACGACGAACCGGAAGCGGGTGCAAAACGGGTTGAGAAACATGACAAAACCTGACATTCAAACGTCCATAGAGAGACAAAAACCTGTTAAAACTTGTTATTTAAGCGCATGTTTAGGATCAGAAACTTATTAAAACTTATGCTTTTAACGAGATTATAGAGACAAAAACCTAACAAAACCTAACATTGGAACGCACATATAAAGGAAAAATGTTAATAAATGTTAACATTGAAACGCACATAGAGAGTGGAAAACCCAGCAAAACCCAACATTTTACTTTATAAAACTTCAGTTCATGTTATGGTTTGTTGTGGTTGAAAAATGAATCACAGTCTGATATAATCGTTTTATAGCAAATAGAATATTGAGAAGTACCCCACACGCTTAGGCGGTGTGGAAGCCTTCAGGAGAAGGGCGCGGGAAATGAGGAAGGACCAGGAATGGGCTTTTTTCGTTCCCGTGCTTTTTATTTGCTGAATAGTCCACCAGGACGTTAAAAAGAAGGGAGAATATATTATGATGGAAAATCAGAACACTACCGGGACTGCAACGGAATCACAGCAGGAAAAGACCTTTACTCAAGAGCAGGTAAACGCGATCGTAGGCAAACGGCTGGCGGAAGCAAAAGCGAGCAATGAGGCTGCATTGAGTAAGAGGGAAGAAGAGTTAAAACAGCGGGAAATGCAGATCAGAGCGAAAGAGATTCTTTCAGAGCGTGGGCTTCCTAAAGATTTGGCCAATGTTCTGAAATACTCTGATGAAGAGTCGTTGACTGCTGCTATTGATGTGATCGAGCATACAAAAGGATTTAAAGATCCGGGAGAAAAGTGTACATTTGAAGGATTCCGCCCTATAGAGAAAGGTGCTTTTCATTATGAGGAAAATCACGATCCGATTAGAGATGCTATGGGGCTAAAATAAAACGAGGTGATTAGATGGCTATTCAGTTAGCAACAAAATTTGAACCATATGTTGATGAAAAATTTACGGCCGAAAGTAAGAAGTCCCTCCTGACAAACAATGATTTTGATTGGACAGGGGCGCACACCGTCAAGGTGTATAAAGTAAGCACGGTAACAATGAATGATTACGATAGAGCAGGGACCGGGCAGAATAATTCCAGGTACGGGCAGATACAGGGGCTCGACGCTACTACAGAAGAGTTCACTTTAACGAAAGACCGTTCTTTTACATTTGCGATCGATAAGTTGGATGTTGATGAGACAAAGCAGCAGGTACAGGGCGCTTCTGCGTTGGCAAGACAGCAGCGTGAAGTTGTAATACCGGAAGTCGACTCCTATACTTATGGTGTAATGTGTACGAAGGCAGGATATAAGCCAGATGCAGTTACATTGACCAAAGATAATATCTATCTGGAAATCATTAAAGGAAATGCCGCATTGGATAACGCCGATGTGCCTGAGACAGGGCGTATTATCACAGTAACGCCGGATATCTACCTTCTGATGAAGCAATGTAAAGACATCATCATGGAAACAGATATTTCCAGTGAAATGAGGGTAAAAGGTGTTATCTCTAATCTTGACGGCGCCAGTGTTATCAGGGTTCCGGCTTCAAGACTGCCGGAGGGCTTCGGGTTTATGATTGCTCATCCATGTGCAACGGTGGCACCTACAAAACTGGAAGACTATAAGATTCATCAAGACCCGCCGGGAATCAGTGGATCATTGGTAGAGGGGCGCATTGTGTATGATGCGTTCGTCCTGGAGAATAAAGCGAAGGCGATCTATTACCAGGCTACCACACCGGCAGCGTAATACAGCAGTTACCCAATAATTTGATAAAGTGCCCTGGGCTTTCTTTCCTCCGATTGCCTGGGGCATTTTGAATAGGAGGCGGTTACATGGATAATGAACAGTTGGTCGCACGGATCCGGGCGGGTGAAGACGTAGCGAAGAACATGTTAGAGCTCTACAACCAGAACCGGGGATTCATTGTGAAGATGGCGAAGCGGTACCAAGGATTTGCCGAGATGGAGGACTTGATTCAGGAGGGATATATAGGCTTGTCCGAAGCTGTCAGCCGTTATGATGCAGACAAGAACTCTTCATTTATCCATTACGCCGCCTTCTGGATCCGGCAGAGTATGAGCCGGTATGTAGACAACTGCGGCAGTGTGGTTCGTATCCCGGTACAGGCCAGGGGCGAGATCCGCGAGTATAACAGAGTGGTCAGGGAATACCGGAAGTATTACGGTGAATGGCCGTCAGATTACGCCCTGTGCCGTCTTCTTGGCGTTACCCGAGAGAAATTACAAGAGATCAGGAAAAGTGCCCAGATCGGGCAGATGCGAAGCCTGAGCGAGGTGTTAGGCGGGGACGGGGAAGAGTTCACGCTTGAAGATAGTATAGCATCAGATCAGGACCTGGAAGGGGAAGCGGTCAGGGAGGCGGATACTGTTGCCATGAAGCGCGATCTGTGGGTAGCGGTGGACAGCCTGCCGGGCGATCTGCCGGAAGTGATCCGAAGACGGTACATTGACGGGCAGACGTTGAAGAGTATCGGGAGTGATTTGGAATTAAAGTATGAACGGGTACGGCAGATGGAGTATAAGGCCCTGCGGGCGCTCAGACAGCCGGGAAGATCCAGGAAGTACCGAAGATATTTTGAAGAGTATATGTCTGCAGAATGCTGCCATCATGTGGGCGTAGAATCCTTCATGCGTACTGGTATGAGTGAAGTAGAACGGGAGGTGTTAGGGTGGATGCAATGAAGAATCATGAAGGGTATCACGATCCGACGGCCGGCAGGGCAATCAGGAACGCCGCCAGGAAGGAGAGAAGGGAGCGGGGAAGAATGCCCTCTACCTCACCTACAGCCTGGGAGAGATCAGAGCATTCCGGGAGTGTGCAAAGCGTCTGCCGTGATACTGAAATGATACTAAAAATATGTGCTAAACAGATAAAATCGTAAAATGAAAGCACATTATCAAGGTTTTTGTAACATAAATATTGAAATAATTGTAAAAAAAGTGTAATCTGATTGGACAAGGATATTAATATTTGTTATACTAAAAATGATGTTTGAATATTGATTATAACATTTTGAGGTGAGTTATGTTAGATCAGAGAAAAATAGAACTTATGACTCGTCTTGCTTTTTATGAGCAGACAGAAGGCAAGAAGGATTTTAAGGTCAGTGAATTTTACCGTAAGGACTATACCAGCCTGCATACCATATGCTCTGTTCTGTGGGTTACGGTCGGATATTTATGTGTTATAGGAATTGTGATATTGATGGTATTGGAAGATCTTTTGGAGAATATGTCTAATGGAGTGATTGTAATGTTGGGAGGGATGATTCTTTTAGGCTATGTTGCTTTGATTATTATATATGCGATTATTACGAGCCATATTTATGATGAGAAGCATAAAGAGGCCAGACAGAGAGTAAAGAAATATAATCATGATCTGACAAGACTGCTTAGGATGTATGAAAAGGAGAACAGATAGATGGATAGTATATATATGCTTCGTGGACGATTAGAAGAATTATATGGCAGGAATTCAAAGCTATTTGATAAGATTCTGCAGTTTATTCTGGCGATAAGTACATTTATGATTATTAATGATCATGTCGGATACATGAAAGTGGCGGCCACACCGGTAGTGTCATTCGGTCTTGCAGTCGTCTGTACATTTCTTCCTCTGTCGATGACTGTAGTGACGGCAACCGCGTTGATTTTGCTCCATATGTATTCGGTTGCTCTGGGGATATTTGCGATGACGGCAGTATTATTTCTGGTAATGTATATATTTTATCTGAGACTTGCGCCGAAGATGGCTGTAATCGTATTATTAACACCTATTGCCTATTTCTTGAAGATACCATATGTGATTCCGGTGGCATGCGGATTAATGGCTTCGCCGGGCAGTCTAGTGGCAATCATATGCGGGGCATTGGTATGTCATATGATGGAATATGTGAAGAAAGCGGCTGCAAACATAGAGGGGGCAGATATTAAAAGTTTGCTGTCGCAGGCAACGGATTATGTGAGTAAAGTGTTCCAGAACAAGGAATTATGGGTTATGATTATAGCTTTTATTATTTGTTTCTTTGTTGTATTCACCCTTCGGCGGGCATCTATAGATCATGCCTGGAAAGTTGCGGTTGTGGCCGGAACGGTTGCAAATGTTGTAGTGATTGTAACAGGAGACATTGCGCTGGGCGTGCATAGCTCTTATGGTACGCTTGTCGGCGGGAGTATCGTGAACCTTGTTGTGGGATTGGTGTTGGAAATATTCTTTTTCTCAGTAGATTATACAAGGGGAGAGAGATTACAGTTTGAAGATGATGAATATTATTATTATGTAAAGGCTATTCCGAAAGTATCCGTTACAAAACCGGAAAAGACGGTTAAAAGAATCAATGCAAGGCAGGAAACGGAGATTATGGATGCGGATGCGGTTAGAAAAAAGTCTGATATTTCTTCCGGCAGACTTGGGAACAGTAGAAGGCCTGTGCCAAAGAGAGGGCAGTCTGTCAAAAGGCATGATATGAAAGAGGTAGATAAGATGCTTCTTACGCAGAGTCTTAGGAAGGATCTGAACTTGAGAGATTAAAAATGGGGGACTGGTACTCTATCCGGCTAGGAGTAGGGGACTGGATATTGTTATGAGAAAACGGAATCCGATATTATGGAAGACATCAGGTCTGCGATTAAGTACTGGATATTGTTATGAGAAAACGGAATGCGCAGATGTCCGAATATAGAAGAGTCTTAATGTAAGGAGGTGAAAGAATGGAGCAGCAGATCAGTGGACTTATAGAGAGGTATATTCCGGATTGGTATTTTCCGGTGGTGAATCCGACAGATATTATAGAAATATTGATTCTTACTTTTTTGATATATCAGATTATGATATGGATTAAGAATACGAAAGCATGGATGTTATTGAAAGGTATTATCGTATTAGCTGTATTCATTCTGATAGCCGCTATATTTAAGATGCATACGATTCTGTATATTGCGAGAAATTCTCTTACAGTTATGGCGACGGTTGCGATTGTAGTATTCCAGCCGGAGCTTCGGAGAGCGTTGGAGAAGCTGGGGGAGAAGCAGTTCCTTTCATCAATGGTGCCTTTTGAATCAGGACGCGAGAGGGTGCGCTTTTGTGAAGAAACAAGAGAGAGTATGATAGAGGCTGCTTTTGCGATGGGAAAAGTAAAGACGGGCGCGTTGATCGTTGTGGAACAGGCGATTCGTCTTACAGAATATGAGAGTACAGGGATTCAGATGGACTGCCTGATATCCAGTCAGGTTTTGATTAATATATTTGAGCATAATACTCCGTTGCATGATGGAGCAATTATTGTGCGTGGAGACAGGATTGTCTCAGCTACATGTTATCTTCCGCTGTCGGACAATATGAGGATCAGTAAAGCATTGGGAACCAGACATCGTGCGGCTCTTGGTATGAGTGAAGTGAGCGATGCGCTGATTATCGTAGTATCAGAAGAAACCGGCGCGGTATCGGTTGCGCAGGGAGGATTTCTTCAGAGGAATATTGATAGGCAGGAACTTCGGGAGAGGCTGGAAAGTATACAGGAGCGTCGGGTAGAACCCAACAAGTTGGCTGCGCTGTGGAAAGGAAGGCGTAAGAATGAGAAGAAGACTGACAAGTAATCTGGGTCTTAAGGTATTGGCTTTCTTTATTGCGGTTTTTATGTGGCTGATTGTAGTTAATATCGATGATCCGGTAATTGAGAAGACATACATCGGAATTCCGGTAAGTGTAGTAAATGAAGAGATTGTAACGGCAACGAACAGAACATATCAGATTGTGGACGGTACTCAGGAAGTAAGCGTTGCAGTCAGTGCGCGCCGTTCTGTAATGGAGAAGATCACAGCGGAAGATATTGCTGCAGTTGCGGATATGAAAGAATTGAGTCTGGGAACTCAGATCCCTATTGAAGTATCTATTCAGGGTTATCGTTATGAGAAAGCATTTACAACACCCAGGAATCTGCAGGTCAAGATAGAAGATGAGGCCAGAAGTAATTTTCCGATTACGCCGACTACGCTGGGAACGGTTAGAGAAGGGTATGTACTTGGAGAGTTGAAGGCGGATCCGGAGAAGGTTACCTTCAGAGGGCCAGAGTCTGTGATAAACAGTATCAGCAGGGTTGTGGCAGAAGCAGACGTATCCGGACTTTCCGAAGATGCGGAAATAGAAGCAAGACTCATATTATATGACGTGAATAATAATGTGATTGATCAGACGATTCTGGCAAATAATCTGGGCAAAGAAGGTGTCAGTGTAGATGTTACACTATATCGGATTAAAAATGTTCCGGTTAAGCTGAGTACATCCAAGATATCGGCGGCTGACGGTTATAAAGTAAGCGCGGTTGGAGTAGAACCACGGGAAATCAGTGTAACAGGAGATGAGCAGGCGCTGGCGGAGTTGGATGAGATCTGGATACCGGCGGAAGAGCTTGAGATGTCTGATCTGACAGAACGTACGGAAAAGATAATCAAGGTGTCTTCGTATCTCCCGGAAGATGTGATGTTAGTGGAAGAGAATGCTGACAGTGTAGTCGTTTCGATTCAGATAGAACAGCCGGGAGTGAAAAATTATGAAGTATCGACCAGTTCGATAACGGTGAATAATCTTTCGGAAAATCTTCAGCTTAGTTACGGAGCAGTCGATTTTGAAATACAGGTCAAGGGTCCGGCAGAGACGTTGAAAGTATTTTCGACTGCGAAGAAAGTAAGCATAGATTTGAAGAATTATTCGGTTCCGGGAGTTTATTTTGTGCCGGTGTCAATTGATTTGCCGGATGGATGTACGATGGTAAGCGATGTGGAGATTGAGATTATACTTGATGAAAAGGAAGAAGAACAAGATCAGGAAGATCAAGAACAAGAATAATAGGGCACTTGTTTCAGAAGTATGAAAAAAGAACGGAGGAGAATATGGTTAGACAAAAAGTTATGATTACAAATCCGACCGGGCTGCATCTGAGACCGGCAGGTATTTTCTGCAATACGGCCAGCAATTTTAAATGTAAAGTAGCATTCGAATATGACAATACGATTGCGAATGCGAAAAGTGTTCTGAGTGTTCTTGGAGCATGTATTAAAAAAGGAGATGAGATTGAACTGGTCTGTGATGGAGAAGATGAGGAAGAAGCGTTAAAAGAGATGGTTGCCGCAGTAGAAGGCGGGCTTGGCGAATAAGAGTCGGATGACACAAAGAAAAAGGACTATCGGAAGATAAAGAGTTTCCGATGGTCCTTTTTATGGATTATTTTCCAATCAGGACAATGATACTTCTGGGATGAACCGTGAGTTTATCCTCTTCAAACAGATAAGTATGCTGTTCACTTTCCCATGTGTCCACGGCAACTTCCCAGCACATAGAGACAGGAAGTGCAGGAAGGGTGACGTCAACATCCTCCCAATAGGCGTTGGAGGCAATGTAAATGACCTGGGGACCGAATTTCTCTGCCTGCCCGGCAAACATAACTCCTACATAGTGTTCGTAATCAGCGAACTTATCTTGCCAGGGGTTGACTCCGTGAAAACTGACGTCTGGAAATCCAGATGCGCCGTCGCTGACATTCGTACGCAGCAGACGGTGTTCTTTACGGAATCGGATCATATATTTGAAGAATTCGAACATATCCCGGTTTTTCTTCAAAAGAGTCCAATCCAGCCAGGAGATGATATTATCCTGGCAATAGGCGTTATTATTTCCGAACTGCGTATTGCAGAATTCGTCTCCGGCAAGAAACATAGGGATTCCCCTGCTGCACATCAGGATGGCAAATGAATTACGTATCATACGGTGCCTGAGTTTCAGAATTTCCGGATCATCAGTCTCGCCTTCGATTCCGCAATTCCAACTGTAATTGTCGTTGGCTCCATCCGTATTGTTCCATCCGTTTTTCTCGTTGTGCTTCATGTTATATGAGAATAGATCATTTAAAGTAAAGCCGTCGTGGCAGGTAATAAAATTGACGGAGGCGTTCTCTCTGGACTTTATCTCATAGATGTCTCTGGAACCGACGATCCGCTGTGCGGCGGATTGAGCCATACCGTTGTCACCTTTGAGATAGCGTCGTATATCGTCCCGGTATCTGCCGTTCCATTCTGCCCAGCGGTTCCAGGAAGGAAACGTACCGACCTGATAGAGTCCGTCTGCGTCCCACGCTTCTGCGATCAGTTTGACGTCGCCGAGGATCGGGTCAAAAGCAAGCGCCTGAAGAAGAGGAGGATTACTCATTGGAGTGCCGTCTTCGTTACGTCCGAGGATTGAGGCAAGATCAAAACGGAAACCATTAATCCGGTAAGTATTTACCCAATAGCGCAGGCAGTCAAGAATCATTTGACGTACGATGGGATGGTTGCAGTTCAGAGAATTTCCACATCCGCTGAAATTATAATAGTGTCCGTCGGGTGTCAAAAGGTAATAAATATTGTTATCAAAACCTTTAAAAGAGAAAAACGGACCGTGTTCATTTCCTTCTGCCGTATGGTTGAATACGACGTCCAGATATACTTCAATTCCGTGTTGGTTAAAGATCTGTATCAGGTTCTTTAATTCATTTCCCTCCCGGTTATATTCCTTGCTTGATGTGTAGCTGGTATTTGGCGCAAAGAAACTTACAGAATTATATCCCCAGTAATTATAGAGTTTTTCTCCGTCAATTTCCCGGTAATCCTGCATTTCGTCAAATTCAAAGATTGGCATCAGTTCTACGACATTTACACCAAGTTCCAAAAGATGAGGAAGTTTTTCAAGGAGTCCGGCAAAAGTTCCGGGGTGTTCTACTTTGGAAGAACTGTGTTGGGTAAATCCACGGACATGCAGCTCATATATGATCAGGTCTTCCGTAGGGAGAAGCGGCGGCGCGTTATTTTCCCAGTCGAAGTCGTCTTTTACGACACGGGCTTTATAATGCTGTCCCCGCGGCGTTCTGTTGCCCCAGTGGCTTTGTCCCGTGACTGCCCTGGCATAGGGATCCAGAAGATATTTATTACGGTTGAAGATCAATCCCTTCTTTGGTTCATACGGGCCGTCCACGCGGTATGCATATTCAAATTCTTCTATGTTGAGTTTGAATACGATCATGGAATATACGTTTCCGATTCGATAATGCTCCGGGAAAGGAAGAATCGCGAAAGGTTCATGCTCGGTTCGATGGAACAAAAGAAGTTCAATGTAAGTTGCGCCGTGTGAATAGACGGTAAAATTAACGCCTCCCGGAATAGCCGTCGCTCCGTTGATCTCATAGAAACCAGGACGGACTTCAAAGCCGTCTATCAGATCCAGCGGAACCAGGTGAATCGTACGGGGAAGACCGAATTTTTCAACGGTGTCCTTGGTTCCTGTTGATGATGCTACAGGTGTTGCTGTGCTTGATTCTTGTGGGTTCATCGTTTACCTCCTGCGTATAAAAACTATACTAACAGTATATCGGTATTTTGAAGATAAATCAATAGAAAGCATGGGGAAACGAAGCTATTGACTTTCGCTGCCGGCTGTTTTAAGATTGTTCTGTATCTGTAAAATATCAGGTAAAATATCAGGTAAGATATACGGGAGACAGAAGATTGATGATAATAGGGACACATATGTCGATTGCGAAAGGGTTAGTGAAGACTGCCGAGAACGTGGTGCGGATGGAGGCGAATACCATGCAGATATTCAGCCGGAATCCCCGCGGGTCGAATTACAAGGTCTATACAAAACAGGAGATAGAAGGATTTCAAAGAATCCGCAGGGATCATGGATTCGGTGTGCTGCTGGCCCACGCGCCTTATACGATGAATCTCGCGAGCGATCAGGAACGGGTGTATGAATTCGCGTGTACGGTGCTTCGGGAGGATGTGGCAAGGATGGAAGAACTGGAAATTGAGAACCTGGTCTTTCATCCGGGCAGCCATACAGGAATTGGTATTGAGAAAGGAATAGAGAACATTGTACGAGGATTAGACCAGGCGGTTACAGGCAAGGAAAAGATTACGGTTCTGCTGGAAACGATGACGGGTAAGGGGACGGAGATCGGCGCAAAGTTTGAACATTTGAAAATGATTCGGGATGCGGCGGGGCATCCGGAGCGTATCGGAATCTGTTTGGACACATGCCATGTGTTCGCGGCGGGGTATGATATAGTACATGATCTGGACGGAGTATTAGAGGAATTTGATCAGGTACTTGGGCTAAAGTTGCTGAGGGCAATCCATCTGAATGACAGTATGATGCCCTTTGGTTCACATAAAGACAGGCACGCGGCTGTTGGTGAAGGAGAGATTGGGCTGGAGGCTTTGCTGGCGGTGATGAGGCATCCTCTGCTGAAAGGATTGCCGTTTTATCTGGAAACACCGCTGGACGATGAGGGGCATAAAGAAGAGATAAGGATGTTGAAAGAAAAGGTGTAATAAGACAGGAATCGACGCAGCCCACTACGACTCATGATTTTGGAACGTATTTCCTGCAAATTGGGACGCGCACTTTGCAGAAAGCGGTTTTAGGATAGTCTGCCGGCGGAGGGGAGTGAGTGAAGTATGAGTGCACGGACAGAAAGACTTACTTTGGAAGTAATTGCATATATCCATACGGATTTCCCGGAGAAGTTCGGAATTCCAAGGCAGAGCGGGCTGGTGGATACGAGGGCGGAGATCGTCTTTGAACCGGAGTACCGGAATCCGGAGGCATTGAGAGGTCTGGAGGGCTATTCTCACATTTGGCTTTTATGGGGATTTTCAGAAACAGGGAAGGGGAAGTGGAGTCCCACGGTGAGGCCGCCGAGACTGGGTGGTAACCAGAGGATGGGAGTATTTGCCACCCGCTCCCCTTTTCGCCCGAATCCGCTGGGATTGTCTTGTGTGGAATTGGAGCGGATCGAAGAGAGAAAGGGAACAGGGTGTGTTCTGCATGTGCGTGGTGCGGATCTGATGGATAAAACGCCCATCTATGATATCAAACCTTATCTTCCTTATGTAGACAGCCATGCGGATGCAAAAGGAGGGTTCACACATCAGGTTAAGGAGTATGGATTAAAGGTTGAAATTCCGGACGAATGGATGGAAATCATCCCGAAGGAGCAGAGGGAGATATTACTTCGGATATTGGCGCAAGATCCGAGACCTTCTTATCAGGAAGATCCTGAAAGGATATATGGGATGGAATATGCAGGGATGAATATCCGGTTTCGGGTTAAGGATAATATATTGACAATATGTGAAGTAGAAAGGCTGGATTTTACACGTTAGCCGGCGGATGTAGACGGGGCTGTTGCAAAATGACAGATACACATGGTATATGGTGCAATTACGATGGTATATACAACCATATATTATAGTATCTTTACATTTTGCAACGGCCTTGTCTGCTGTTATAGGGCGGTACGGTGATGAAAAGTCAAATCTGCAAGCTGCTTGGTTCATTGTCCGCAAAAATAAAAAGTGCTTGCAATATACCCCGTAAGGGTATATAATGTTTATGAAATAGAATATTGGAGAGCAAGCAGAAAGCAATTGGAAACGGGGTGTAGATAATATGGAGGAAAAGAGGGAATGCTGTCATAAGACAAAAGAGCGTTCCGAAAAAGAGTACAGAGATCTCATCAATCGTCTGAGCCGTATCGAGGGCCAGGTAAGAGGAATTAAGAAGATGGTGGAGAATGATGTATACTGTACAGATATTCTGATACAGGTATCGGCAGTGAACGCAGCTTTGAACAGCTTTAATAAGGTTCTGCTTTCCAATCATATCCGTACCTGTGTGGCAGATGATATCCGCGCGGGAAAGGATGAGGTTGTGGATGAACTGGTTGTTACACTGCAGAAATTAATGCGGTAAGGGCTGAACAGGGAGGTTAAGTATGGAACAATATATCGTGACAGGGATGAGCTGCGCGGCGTGCAGCGCCCGCGTAGAGAAAGCAGTCTCTAATGTGGAAGGGGTGACGTCATGTTCGGTAAGCCTTCTGACGAATTCCATGGGTGTGGAAGGAGATGTGTCTCCGGCAGAGGTGATAGCCGCTGTGGAAGCGGCCGGATACGGCGCGGCGTCGAAGGCGGCAGAGGGCGGTCATAAGAATGAGGCTGCAAAGATGCCGGGTGAAGAGCTTCTGGAGGATAAGGAGACGCCGATCTTAAAGAGAAGGCTGATGATGTCCCTTTGTTTTCTGCTTCCGTTGATGTATGTCTCTATGGGGCATATGATGTGGAATTGGCCGGTGCCGGGAGTTTTTGCAGGAAATCACGTGGCTATGGGCTTATTTCAACTGCTGTTTACTACAGCGGTTATGATCGTCAATCAGAAGTTTTTCATCAGCGGGTTTAAGAGCCTGTGGCACCGTGCGCCTAATATGGACACTTTAGTGGCGCTTGGGGCAGGGGCGTCTTATGTATACAGCACTTATGCTTTGTTTGCCATGACAGATGCACAGATGCGTATGGATATGGATGCAGTGATGGCATATATGCATGAATTATATTTCGAATCTGCCGCAATGATCCTGACATTGATCACGGTCGGGAAGATGCTGGAGGCACACTCCAAGGGGAAGACAACGGACGCGTTAAAGAGTCTGATGAAATTGGCGCCGAAGACGGCGGTTGTCGTTAGAGACGGTATGGAACAGGAAGTGCCTGTTAACCAGGTGCGAAGCGGTGATATATTCGTAGTGAGACCGGGAGAGAACATTCCCGTAGACGGCGTAGTCCGGGAAGGAAGCAGCGCAGTGAATGAATCTGCCCTGACCGGGGAGAGTATACCGGTAGACAAGGAAGCAGGGAGTCAGGTATCTGCGGCTACCGTAAACCAATCGGGTTATTTAAGATGTGAGGCTACCAGAGTAGGGGAGGACACGACGCTCTCACAGATCATTCAGATGGTCAGTGACGCAGCAGCTACAAAGGCTCCGATTGCAAAGATCGCGGATAAAGTATCCGGTGTGTTCGTGCCGACAGTCATAAGTATCGCGGCGGTTACGATCGTAATCTGGCTTCTTGCCGGAAGTAGTCTGGGATTTGCGCTGGCGCGGGGAATCTCTGTGCTGGTGATCAGTTGTCCGTGTGCTCTTGGTCTTGCGACGCCGGTGGCTATTATGGTAGGAAATGGGATGGGCGCGAAGAACGGAATTATGTTTAAGACAGCAGTGTCTCTGGAGGAGACCGGAAAGACGCAGATCGTTGCGTTGGATAAGACCGGTACGATCACCAGGGGCGAACCGAAAGTAACGGATATTATGCCGGAAGGCAGTGTATCAGAGGAAGAGCTTCTTAAGATGGCATACGCTTTAGAGCGAAAGAGCGAGCATCCTCTTGCCAGAGCAGTGACGGATCTTGCGCAGGAGAGAGGGATCGGCGGAAATGAAGTATCAGATTTTCAGGCTGTGCCGGGGAATGGATTATGCGGGCGGCTTGGAGAGGAATATCTGACCGGCGGAAATCTGGACTATATTAAAAAGAATGCATCCGTTTCTATAGAGATAGAACAAAAAGCGGTACAGCTTGCCGAGGAAGGAAAGACGCCTTTATTCTTTGCAAAGGACGGGCGGCTCGTGGGTGTGATCGCGGTGGCGGACGTCATCAAAGAAGACAGTCCGGACGCAGTAAAAGAATTGCAGAACATGGGAATTCGTGTGGTGATGCTGACAGGAGATAACGAGAGGACTGCCCGGGCGATCGGACGCCAGGCGGGCGTGGACGAGGTGATCGCAGGCGTCCTTCCGGACGGTAAGGAAAGTGTGATCAGGAATCTCAAGAGTATAGGCAGGACAGCGATGGTCGGCGACGGGATCAATGATGCTCCGGCGCTTACAAGGGCAGACATCGGAATCGCGATTGGAGCCGGCACAGACATAGCCATCGATGCGGCGGATGTAGTGCTGATGAAGAGCCGCTTAAGCGACGTTCCGGCAGCGATCCGTCTAAGCCGCGCGACGCTTCGCAATATTCATGAGAATCTGTTCTGGGCGTTCTTTTATAATGTGATAGGTATTCCGCTTGCGGCAGGAGTGTGGTATCCGCTTTTTGGATGGAAATTAAATCCGATGTTCGGAGCGGCTGCCATGAGTCTTTCAAGCTTCTGTGTTGTGACGAATGCATTAAGGTTAAACTGGTTTAAGATGCATGACGCGTCGAAGGATAAAAGATTGAAACGGCAGATTGTCATTTCAAATAAAGAAAAAGATATGGGGAGAGAAGAGCTGCCAGACAGCGCTTCCCAGGAAAAAAAGGAGGAGTCAGCTATGACAAAGACTATGAAGATCGAAGGAATGATGTGCGGGCATTGCGAAGCAAGAGTAAAGAAATGCTTAGAGGCGCTTCCGCAGGTAGACGAGGCGGCAGTAAGTCATGAGGCAGGTACTGCAGTCCTGACACTGAACGCGGAAGTTGCAGATGATGTACTGAAGAAGACGGTAGAAGATCAGGACTATCAAGTGCTGGGAATCGAATAAATCAGGAAAATGCTACCCGTTCAGAAGAGAATCGATTAGTTTTGATGCCTCGCTTCGTGTAAGAGTATCAGGATTCCATGTGGGCTGTGTCTTTTTCCGGCGGCATAGTTTCATTAAAAAGGCAAGCTGCTTATCGGTTGCCGGCTGTTGCTTTTTGGCTTTGTATGTAAGCTGAACCGGTTGGAACAGCAGAGGGAAATCGGCTTCAAAGTAATGTGCGAGGGTCTGGTATAGTTTAGCCGTGGCAAGTGCGTCATGATAGGCTCTGTGTGCTGATTTATTCTCGATCTGATAATATGCGCACAGGTCGGATAAGCTTTTCGACGGAAGAGAAGCCAGTGCGGTCTGTGCGATTTTGAGGGTGTCTATCCCGGATTTTTCGAAAGAAAGTCCGCAGAGGGAGGCGCCCGTTTTCATGAAACTATAGTCAAATCCGACATTATGGCCGATCAGCACATCGTCTTCGCAAAATCTCAGGAAATCAGAAATTACTTCTGAACCGGATCGGGCATCTGCGACCATTTCGTTCGTAATTCCGGTTAGATTGGTGATTGTATCAGAAATCCTCTCCTTTGGGCAGATAAATTCCATGAAACGTTCGGCAACATGCCCGTCTCTTACCTTAAGCGCTCCAATCTCTATGATTTCATTTATCTGAGGATTTAATCCTGTTGTCTCCACGTCAAAAGCGATATAAGATTTTAACATAAGAAACCTCCGTATATGAAAAATTGTATGCAATAATCTATACGATATATTGTATCAGATATCCCCCGGAATTGCCAATATAATTGTCATTTTTATACGTTGTACTGTCAGAAGTCTTGGTATATAATAATTGTAGCTTACACATCGGCCGGCGGATAGTGTGAATTGTCAGCAGAGCAGAGGGGTATTTGACTCTCGCGGCAGTCGTCAAATGTGCATGCAGACATGGCAACTTGGCTCGTTGTCCGCGGTAATAAAAGTAAGCGGGATTGCAATAGCAGGATGCTTTATAAGGAGGATATTTCATGTCATTGAGTGATTACACGAAAGCATATAAACTTGGAAAGAAGGATTATCAGTCTCGGCTGCTTCGCGGACTGCAGCCGACTCTGGAGGTTTTGGATGATATTATTCCGAAAAAGGGGACGTATTCGGAGGTGCCCCTTGGCCTGGTTCAGATACCTGTCGATCAGATCGTCGGAACCAAGACAGGGGGGAGGAGCAATGCGTTTGCGGCGAATTTTATGCCGATTCTAAGAGAGTCTTCTGAATTCGCGCAGAAGTGGGCAAGGCTCAGTACCAGCCATGAGAATGAGGGGATCCGCGAGCCGATTACAGCGTATGAATATATGAACAAATTCTATGTATTGGAGGGAAATAAGCGGGTCAGTGTCATGAAATTCTTCGACGTAGTATCCGTTCCGGGAGTCGTGACGCGGATCGTGCCGAAGCGGACAGAGGACAAAGAGAATAAGATTTATTTTGAATTCCTGGATTTCTATGAACTGACTCAGATTAATTATATCTGGTTTTCGGAAGAGGGAAGTTTTAAAAAGCTGCTGGAAGCAGTGGGGAAAGATATGCAGACGGTGTGGACGGATGACGAGAAACTTGAGTTCAGTTCCATTTACCGGAGATTTATGGCAGAATATAAAGCCCAGGAAAAGGATAAATTATCCGTTACGGTAGGCGACGCATTTCTGGCTTTCGTTAAGTTATATGGATACGAAGATATTCTCCGGATGACGACGAAAGAATTAAAGGAACTGGTATCCAAATCCTGGGAGGAGTTCTCGCTTCTGGAAGAGGATGAGGAAGTGGAGCTTAAGATGGATCCAAGCAATGAGAAGAAATCTCTGCTTAATATACTGCTTCCGTTTGGAATATCGAGTCTGAAAGTTGCTTTTATATATGAAAAGACACCGGGCTCATCCGCCTGGACCTATGCACACGAGCTTGGACGGCTGCATCTGGAGCAGACTTTCCCGGAAGAGGTAAGTACCGTGTGCTATGATAATGCGACGGTGGATAATGTGGAGGACTATATAGACGAGGCGATTGCCGACGGATGTAATATTGTATTTACGACGACTCCGTCTTTTGTGCAGGCAAGTGTAAAAGCGGCGATTGCCAATCCGGACGTCAGGATCTTAAACTGTTCCGTCAACACTTCCCACAGATACATACGGACCTATTATGCCCGTATGCATGAGGCAAAGTTTTTGATGGGGGCGATCGCGGGCGCTATGGCAGAGAATAGCCGTCTGGCCTATATCGCGGATTATCCGATCTATGGATCTATCGCGAATATCAATGCGTTTGCACTGGGCGCGAAGATGATCAATCCCCGCGCGGAGGTATATCTGGAATGGAAAGCCAAAAAAGAAGGCGATATCATGGAGAATATAAGACGGAACCAGGTATCCTGTATCTCGGGAAAGGATATGGTGATTCCGGAAGAAGCTTCCAGATTCTTTGGTATCTATCATCTGGAGGGCGACTGCATCAGGAATCTGGCAATGCCTATCTGGCACTGGGGAAAATTCTATGAACAGATGATCCGTACAATTATGGACGGTACATGGAAATACGACGACGATCCGTCCTCGAAAAAAGCAATCAACTATTGGTGGGGAATGTCGGCAGGAGTGATTGACGTTATCTGTTCCCAGAATCTTCCGATCGGTACGAAGAGACTCGTAGACCTTCTGAGGGATACGATCAGTACCGGAAAATTAAATCCGTTTTCAGGTATCCTTTATTCGCAGGAGGGAATCGTGCAGGATGATCCGGGAAAGAGTCTGTCGCCGGAAGAGATTGTGACGATGGATTGGCTGGCAGAGAATGTGATAGGAAGTATTCCGAAGGAAGACGAACTAAAGGAACAGTCAAAGCCTGTGATCTCACAACAGGGAATTGATAAATAGAAGGGTTAGAGTTATCTATGAAAATACTTGCGATTGCGGATGAAGAATCTGCTTACCTTTGGGATTATTTTGAAAAGAGTAAGCTGGAGGGGATTGACCTGATCATTTCCTGCGGTGACCTTGATCCAAGATACCTTTCGTTCCTGGCGACATTTACATCCGTGCCCGTTCTGTACGTGCATGGGAACCATGATGATAAGTATGAACGGATTCCGCCGGACGGATGCACCTGTATCGACGATAAGATCTATGTTCACCAGGGAGTGCGGATTCTTGGGTTGGGCGGCTCTATGCGCTACAAACCAGGCGATTATCAATATACGGAATGGCAGATGAAGAACAGGGTCAGGAAACTGTGGTTTTCTCTGCTGAGGCATGGGGGATTCGATATTCTGGTCACCCATGCCCCGGCGTATCAGTTGAATGACGGGATGGATCTGCCGCATCAGGGCTTTCAGGTCTTTCGGAGTCTGATAGAGAAGTACAAGCCGAAATATTTTCTGCACGGCCATGTACACATGTCCTATGGACGGAAACATAAAAGATATGATACCTATCAGGATACGCAGGTGGTGAATGCGTTTGAAAGGTGCATAATTGAGTATCTGTGAAAAAGCATATTCATCGAAATATCAAAGTAATTCGTGTGGATTCCCTGGAGCGTGTTTCAAACATGTTCCAGGGAATCCAGCATCTCCCAGACAGTCTTACGGCTGCAGGGATGATGCTTATAGGGCGCGATCTCATGAAGCGGCTTTAAGACAAAGTCTCGGTTCTGCATGTCTATATGGGGAATGCAGAGGTCCTCTTCCTCCAGGATCAGATCGTCATAAAAAATAATATCCAGATCTAAAGTCCGGGGACCCCAGTGAATCTTCCGTTCCCGGCCGGCTTCCTGTTCGATCTTATGGAGAGATTCCAACAGTTCCCGGGGAGTCAGCAGTGTACGGAGTTTGAGACAGCCGTTTAAGAAGTCGTCCTGGTCTGTGACGCCATAGGGTTTTGTAACAAGAAAAGAGGAGACGCGTATCACGTCGCAGCAGGGAGTCCGGCGCAGGGAATCTACTGCCTGGTTCAGATAGCGTTCCTTATCGCCGATATTAGAACCCAGGGCGATATAGGCAGTATGCCAGCTCCGTTCGATCTCTACAGAGACTGTTTCAAGAGGGAGTCCGACAGGCGCCCAGGGTTTCTTGATCTCTAATCTTATCTTTTCAAGCTTTGGTGTATTCAGAAGGAGCATCTCAGCCAGGCTTTCGGCTGCGCGTTCCAATAGTTTGAAAGTATGTGTGGTCAGGAATTGTTCAATCTGTTGGCTGATCTCCCCGTAATGGATGGAGGCGGTCAGTTCATCCGTTTTTCCCGCAGTCCGTGTATCGGTATAGAGAGCGGCGGTGACTATAAATTTCTGTCCAAGGACATTTTCCTCCGGGAAGACGCCGTGATGGGCGAATATTTCAAGGTTCTGTATCTTAATTATATCCATAGAAATTCTCCTGTATATCTGAATATTATAAAGTCAGGGGCAAAAGGTATTTTTGCCCCTATGAGGCTATTTTTTCATGTTTTTACGGGTTTTAAAGTCATATAAAGTGCTGTGCTTTATATTTGCTACGCAGATAAATGCCGCGGCGCATGTCCCAGAATTGCTTCAGTCATCCGAATTGCCCGAAGATTGGCCTTTACATCGTGGACTCTGACGAAAGAGCAGCCTTTTGTCATACCATAGACGGTTGTAGCAAGGGTTCCCTCTTCCCTCTGATCGGAAGGGAGATTGAGGGTCAGTCCGATGACGGATTTTCTGGAGGTTCCGAGAAGAATCGGGTATCCGAGTTCCAGCAGACGGTCAAGATGCCGGATGACGGCAAGATTCATCTCATAATCTTTGCCGAAGCCGACTCCCGGGTCCAGGATGATCTTGCCGCCGTCGATTCCTGCTTCTTTGGCAAGACAGACGGATTCTCTCAGGTCATTTAGGACATCCGGGAGAAAATCCTGGTAGACGGGTTCTTCCCGGTTATGCATCAGGCAGCATGCTGCATGGTATCCGGCAATGACAGACGCCATATCTTTATCATATTTCAATCCCCAGATATCGTTGACCATATCGGCGCCTGCCTGCAGCGCGGCTTTGGCTACAGAACTTTTGTAAGTATCGATCGATACCGGAATGTCGAATTCCTGTTTCAGCTTTTCGATGACAGGGATAACTCGTTCGGTCTCTTCACTGTCGGTGATCCGGGTGTGTCCGGGGCGGGTAGATTCTCCGCCCACGTCCAGAATATCCGCGCCGTCCCGGATCATTTCTTCCGCATGCTTTAGGGCGTCGTCCAGGCGCCGGAATCTGCCGCCGTCTGAGAAGGAGTCTGGCGTCACATTCAGAATTCCCATGATGTAAGTATGATTTTTTGTGTCAAATTCTTTTGTTCCTATGATCATAATCGAAGCTCCTTATTTTTCTTTTGATCGTTCCAGTTGCATTTGGGTTCGGCAGGGCAGGAGAAACAGGGTCGTGATAATTTGTCGCTGTGATATAGAAGGTATTCCAGAGGCTCAGGATCTTCTTTAAGCCGCCGATGTCCTTTGACTGCCGTGAGTATCTGTTTCTTCTCATTGGCTGAGAAAGCGAGATCAGCGGGCATATCTTCGAGAATCTGTCCGGCGATCCCGGCTCCGGCGATCTCATGGGGAATTCCTTCTTCATATTGTCTGCTCTTTCCGATATCGTGCAGAAGAGCGGCCGTATAGATCAGTTCCTGACCGATACCAAGGTTCATCTTAAGGTCTAATATATAAGCGATTCTGGCAACATCCAGAAGATGGTTCATCTGGTGGCGGCAGAAGACACGGTCTTTCTCTAGTTCTTCCAGTCTCTGATAAAAGGAGACATAGAGAGGGTGGTTACAGATAAAAGAGAGTCTCTTGTTATCGTAAGAAGACGCCGGATGCGCAAGTAAAGGTTCGGACATAATGGTTTCCTCCCTGAATGTTCTGATGTACCTGATACAAATATATCACTTAAGAAGATGAAAGAATCGTTCTTCTAATCCGGGGTCAGTCTCAAAAACTCCGCGTCGCGCCAGAGTTACGGTCTGACTGCCGGGTTTTTTGATTCCGCGCATGGTCATACACATATGCTCGGCTTCTACCATGACCAGTACGCCTTTCGGGTGAACAAAGGTCATGAGAGCGTCGGCGATCTGGCCGGTCAGTTTCTCCTGGATCTGAAGCCTTCTTGCGAATACTTCTACAGTCCGGGCGAGTTTACTGAGTCCTACGACTTCCCCGTCAGGAATATAGGCGATGTGAACCTTGCCATAGAAGGGCAGCAGATGATGTTCACAGGTAGAATAGAATGTGATATCCTTTTCCACTACCATCTCGCTGTTATTTACATGGAAAGTACGGCTAAGATGCGTACCGGCATTCTCTTCCATTCCGCCGTAGAGTTCTTCATACATCCGTGCGATCCGGTCAGGGGTATCCAAAAGCCCCTCCCGGGAAATGTCTTCGCCGATGCCCTCTAACAGAAGACGGACGGCCTGTTTAATCTTATCTTGATCAATCATATTTTTCATATCCTTTATAATTTATGAGTTCCATAACCTTGCCGAGATAGGACAGGGAGCCGAAAGCGAGTATAACGTCTCCGGTATCGGCTTCTTTAAGCGCATGTGCCACCGCTTTTGAAATGCTCTCTTCCGGTCGGATCGAGGCGCCGGGCATACAGTGTCTTTGCATCACTGCCGCCAGTTCAGGGGCAGGAAGAGTACGGCCGGCGTCCGGGAGATCCACCGTATGTATGGAAGAGGCCAGAGGCCCCAGGATATCGGCGATTTTCTCATATTCCTTATCCCGGAATACACCCATGATATAGATGAGACGTTTTCCGGGGAAATAGGCTTCTATGGATTCCCGCAGTCTTCTGGAGGCATCCTCATTATGCGCTCCGTCGATGAAGAAGAGCGGTTCTTTCCTGAGGCAGGTCAGGCGCCCGGGCCAGACGGCGGAAGACAGCCCGCTCTGTATCGCTTCCGCGGAGATGGAATATCCAAGGGTATTCAGAGCATACACGGCCTCTATTGCAACAACCGCGTTATCGATCTGATATCTTCCGGCGAGGGAATGATATACCGCTTGATTGTAAGTAAAAGTCTGTCCCGTGTAGTCTTCCTCCAGAATCTCTGCCTTTATCGGATCGGCGAGACAGATCGGACAGCAGAACTTCTGAGCTTCTTTGATCAGAAGCTTCATTACTTCCGGCTGCTGTCTGGCAGTTACGACGGTACATCCGGGTTTGATGATTCCCGATTTGACCGCAGCGATCTCCTCTAGTGTATTTCCAAGCACGCCAAGGTGATCCCGGCTGACAGATGTAAATACGGCGAGGAGAGTATTGTCTATGATGTTGGTGGCATCCGTCCTGCCTCCCAGTCCGCATTCCAGTACGACCAGGTCGCAATGCATCTCTTTAAAATATAAGAAAGCTATTGCAGTCTCGGCTTCGAATACAGTCGGACTCGTCTCGCCGGCTGCTTCCATACGGGCAATAGCTTTCTGAACCATGCCGGTCAGTCTGGCGAATGCATCCTCCGATATCCACCGGGAGTCAACCTGGATGCGCTCCAGATAGGAAACCACTGTCGGTGAGATATACCTTCCGATTCTGTATCCTGCTTTTTGAAGTATCGTAGAAGTGTATGCAAGTACAGAGCCTTTTCCGTTCGTCCCGGCAATATGTATGAATTTCAGGTCATCCTGGGGATTACCAAGTTCGTACAACAGCTTTCGAACCGGACCCAAACCAAGTACACTTCCGTATTTCGACACATTGTCCAAATATACCCTTGCTTCTTTGTAGGTCACGTTCTTCATTTCCTTTCATTTTATTACCGGTCAATCATACCATTAAATTCCGATTACGGCAAGAGGAAGCTTTGATTTATGATAAAATGGGTGAGAAAAACAATATGATATGAATGCAGGAAAACCGGCAGGCTAGACAGCCTGCCGATTTCTGGATATGACCAGTCCGACTCCTATGAATACTGCCGCGAAGAGAAGCTGCAGTCCGTATCCGGCCAATAAAGAGATCTGCTGTGAATGGCTGAAGGAGACATTATTCGCCAGAAGACCGTTTACAGTCTCATACCAGTATACCGGAAGGAATTGAGCCGCCGTGCGTACTCCTTTGTTCAGTATGTCAAGGTCTACGAATACGCCGCAGAGGAAGGACATACCGAGGGACAGGACGTTGACGACGGCGCTGACCAGTTCTTCCCGTCTTATCAGCGTACCGGACAGGAATGCCAGGGATAAGGATACCAGGGTCATCAGGAAACTATTGAGCAGATAAAAGGGCATGTTCGGGTCGGCGAGGAAAGATTTTCCATATATCATGAACGGCATGGACGTACAGATACCCCATACGAATATGCCCACCAGAATATATCCGAGAACTAATTGTAAATTCTGGCTCTGAACCGGAACTGCCGAGCACATCATCCGTCTCTTTACATCCGGGTTACGGAAAGCAATCATAATATAAGTCAGCGCGTAACAGAAAATGGAGATCAGGATATACGGCATGTATTGGAACATGAATGCATGATCCGGCGAATCGCCGCCATGTCCGTTCTTATCTAGTAATGTAACTTCGGGCATATCGTCTCCGTTCTCTATGACGTCTTCGATTGCGTCAGTCAGGGAAAACCCGCTTTCCGTCAGGATCCGCACATCATTTAAGAAGGTATCGATCTGCTGGTCTACATAGAACCCGCTGTTGCTTCCGGGAACTTTAGTGACGGGAAGCAGTTCTTCGCCGTAGAGACACCGTTCTTCAAAAGATTCCGGGATTGTGACGACGTAGTAGATATCCCGGTAGAACATGCGATCCTGGAGGATGGATATGTCATCCGGAATATCAACCAGGGTATGGAATTGTTCCAGATAAGCGGTAAGGCCGCGGGCAAGTTCTCCTTTGTCCCGGTCGATCACGGTGATATTCAGACTCTCCGGCTGAAAAGAAGAAGAGGTGTCCTTCGTCGTCTTTTGTACGGCTAAAGCGATGGCGAGAAAGATAACGATATACAGGAACATCATGTGGATGTTCCGTTTGGTAATCATAAGAAATCCTCTAAATACTGTCATAACGTTCCCTCCTTATGCTTAAAAATGCGATGCCAAGAAGCAGTATACTCATGAAGGCAAGAATAACCAGGCACCGTGTGAAACGCTCCATGTCATAGTAGACGCCCATACAGTAGAATGCGTCGCTTAGTACAGCCGCCGGGTTGATGCGGTTGATGACCGGACAGTTCTGTTCGATGATGTTCTTCGTATTGCCGAACATCAGGCCGGCAAGGAATCCGGGAAAGAGCGTAAAGAGGACGGTGAATCCCATCTTCATGCCGAAAGACAGCCGTGCGATACTGCCGATCGCGATTCCCAGGCATATTCCGATCATACTGCCCATCAGGTCCACCAGAAGGAGAGCGCCCGGGTTATCCCCCAGGCTGATGCCGAGTACATGCGTGACATACAGGCAGAGGACCAGGATATTTACAAAGTGTATCATGCATAGAACCATTAAATCGACGAGGATCAGTTTCAGCTTATGCGTCGGTGTAATACTCCGTCTGGCGCCGAGGGCGGTCAGGTTGGCCTGGCTGTCGAAGGAAGATTTGACTCCAAGGAATGCGCCGGATAAGCAGGCGTATGCCACCAGTGCAAAGAAATACTGAGAGTTCGGGTTCATGCTTTTCCCGCCTAAGGATACTTCTGCTGTGGTCTGCCGGTAGTCTTCCATGGCAGCGGCGGCGTCAGGGAGCCTGTCGGGATGGGTCATGGCAATTTCCCGGAATATGGCGGCATTGCGGTTATAAGTTTCCAGTACAGAGGTCAGGATACTTTCATGGATTCCGTTCTTTGATACGGTCAGGGAAGGGGTCTCCTTTACATAGAAGATACCCAGAATCTTCTCGTCGGTTAAGGCGTCAAGGGCTTTGGATTCATCGGAAATATCCTGAATATCCAGAATTTCTCCGTCCATCTGTTCCAGGAATTTTTCAAAAGCCTTGTGATTCTCCGAAGAAGAGCCGTCCCGTATTACAGCGACCTTGACTGTGTCCCAACTGGAGTCGCCGGTACTCTCAATACCGAGGCTGCCAAAGGACAGATAGAAAAGTGTGCCGAGAATCAGCGGAAATGCCAGCGCCCAGAACATAACGGAGAAATCCCGCATAGTCTGCATAAAACGATATTTGAACAGGTGCAACATTGTCATACGCCTCCTTAATCTCTTAATTCTTTGCCGGTGATTTCAAGAAAGACATCATTGAGCGTCGGCAGTTCCGAGAATACCCGGCCGAAGGTAATGTCGTGTTCCTGCAGGAAATTCAGGACACGGACCAGATTATGCTTTGCCGTGCCGAGCCGGATCTTCAGAACCTGCTCCTCGTAGGTCAGGTCAAAGACATGGGGCAGGCCGCGGATAGCGGCAAGTATCTCCGGGCTAAGCAGGATTCCCTCGATGGTGATGCTATCGCCGGTCTTAATCATCTGCTTCAGTTCCTCGGTAGTTCCTGTCGCTAATACACGTCCATGGTCTATAATGGCGATCCGGGAGCAGATCTGTTCTACTTCCTCCATATAATGAGAAGTATAGATGATGGTGGAACCCTGCCGGTTTAATTCGAGGATACCCTCTAAGATCTTGTTGCGGCTCTGGGGATCGACGGCGACGGTAGGTTCATCCATAATAATCAGCCTTGGCTTATGGACGATGCCGCAGGCGATATTAAGTCTTCGGAGGAGTCCGCCGGAGAGCTTCTTCGGCCGCATCTTCGTAAAATCTTCTAATCCTGTGAACTCGATGGCTTCGTCCACCAGCCGGCGTCTTGCCGCTTTGTCCCTGATGTACAGGCCGCAGAAATAATCGATATTTTCCCGGACGCTCATCTGCTCAAAGACAGCGACATTCTGCATGACGACACCGATGTCTTTCTTTATGTCATAACTGTCAGGATGCATTTCCTGACCGAATATGGATATGGATCCTTTGTCGTATTTCAGCAGCGCCAACAGGCAGTTAATAGCGGTTGTCTTACCGGAACCGTTAGGGCCCAGAAGACCAAAGACCTCGCCCTCTTGTATACTTAAGTTCAGGTGGTCCAAAGCCACCAGGTCATGATATCTTTTTACCAGATTTTCTATACAGATAAAGTCGTTTGAAGCCATGATAATACCTCCTGATAGTTTGTGTTAGATTTTCATACTTGTAGTATAGAGGAATGATGTATATAATGGTAGTGGCAGGTGTCAGAACGAGATGTGACAAATGTAATGAAATTTTGCGATGTACGGCAGACGGTCTGTCGTGGGGAGATAAAAATGAAGGGTGTAACAGACCAGGCGGTACTCTGGGTATATTGTTTTGCAGCGTTGTTTTTTGTGCCGGCGGACGGATTATTCGTTGCGGCGGCGCTTGGGGCGCTTCTTTATGCGTGTGGAAATAGTCTGGCAAGGCAGGAATGGAGGAAGAGGGGATTCACCTTGATTTATCTGATTCTTTCTTTTATATGTCCGCAGTTTCTGCTATTTACCCCGCTGGTTTTATATGGTATATTGAGGGAGCAGAGATATGTGCCTGCGGCGGCGCTTGGAGTATTATGTATCTGGCGTTATGGCCCTGTCAGTCCGGCGGTGGTGTGTCTGACAGCGGTCGGAAGCATGGTGGCCGGATTACTCCAATATCAGACCGGCCGTTATCTTAAGCTGGAAGAGAAATTCCGTAAGACGCGGGACGACGGGGCGGAGAAGAACCTGCTGCTGAAGGAGAAGAATCAGAGTATCCTTGAGAAGCAGGATTATGAGATCTATACGGCGACATTAAGAGAGAGAAACCGGATTGCGAGGGAGATTCATGATAATGTAGGGCATATGCTGTCCCGCGCTATCCTGATGGTGGGCGCGATGAAGGCTGTACATGGGGACGGAAAACTATCGGCGTCTATGGAACAATTAGAAGAGACGCTGAACGCGGCGATGACCAGCGTAAGAAAAAGCGTTCATGATATCCATGATGAATCTGTGAATCTGAAGGAGACGCTGGAAAGTCTGGTGAAGGAATTTTCTTTCTGTCCTGCCAGACTTGAATATGATATGGGTTATGACGTACCGAGGGAGATCCGGTACAGTTTTATCGCAATTGTAAAAGAAGCGCTTCATAATATATCAGAGCACAGCGACGCCACACAGGCAGGGGTGATTGCCAGGGAACATCCGGGATTCTATCAGTTGATTATAGAGGATAACGGTACGGCAGGGGCAAAGAGTCTGAGGCTTACGCAGGACGGATTGCCGGAGGGCGGCGGATCGTCGGGGATCGGCCTTAAGAATATGAAAGACCGTGTTGATTCATTCGGCGGAAATATCGAGATCCGGCAGGTAAAGGGGTGGAGGATCTATATTACCATACCGAAGAGGACGCACAAAGAGACGCCGAGGATGCCGGGGATGTAAGAGAGAGGTTATGGTATGAAGATAGTGATTGTAGATGATGATATACTGGTTGCCAGCGCGCTTAAGACGATACTGGAGGCGGGGGAAGACGTGACTGTCGCCGGGACAGGCCAGGACGGCAGCGAGGCGCTCTCCTTGTATCGGGAGCACAGGCCGGACGTACTGCTGATGGATATCCGTATGCAGAAGGTCAGCGGTCTGGATGCGTCAAAGCAGATCATGAAGGAATATCCGGAGGCACGGATACTCCTTTTGACGACTTTCGCAGATGATGAGTATATTGTGAAGGCATTAAAATACGGTGTGAAGGGATATTTGCTGAAACAGGATTACCAGAGCATTCTTCCGGCGATCAGGGCGGTGTATACCGGCCAGACAGTGTTTGGAACAGAGATTATCTCTAAGATTCCCCAGCTTCTGCATGAGAAGAAGACCTTTGACTGGAAAGCCTATGATATCAGCGAGAAGGAACTGCATGTTATATCTCTGGTGGCAGAGGGATACAGTAACAAAGAGATTGCGGAGAGACTCTTTTTGAGTGAAGGGACGGTGCGTAATTATATCAGCGGTCTCTTGGATAAGATAGGTCTAAGAGACCGCACACAGTTGGCTGTATATTATCTGAAAGCCATGAGGTGATATGGAAGGATTAGTCATGTAGCAGACCTTGCGGAAAGCAGTTTTAGGACAGTCTGCCGGGAGGATACGATGAGTCGATTTGAAGTTATATTATGGGATGTGGACGGAACTTTGCTGGATTTCCTGACGGCGGAGAAAGCAGCGATAAGCTCCCTTTTCCGGGAGTTCGGGCTGGGAGAATGTACAGATGAGATGATAGGCAGGTATTCCAGGATCAATAAGAGATATTGGGAGAAACTGGAACTTGGAGAGATGACGAAACCGCAGATCCTGGTGGGGCGTTTTAAGGAGTTCTTCCGAAGCGAAGGGCTGGATGAATCGCTGGGAGAAAGCTTCAATGCGGCTTATCAGCTTCGTCTTGGCGATACCATCGCGTTTTGTGATAACAGTAAGGAGATTGTGACTTCCCTCAGAGGAAGGTACAGGCAGTATGTAGTGTCGAACGGGACGATAGCGGCACAGACAAAGAAGCTTAAAAATTCCGGTTTCGATAAGCTTATGGATGGTATTTTCCTGTCGGAACAGGTAGGGTATGAGAAGCCGGCAAAGGAATTTTTTGATATCGTATTGAAGGAGATTAATGCAGCAGACAGGGATAAGGTATTGATTATCGGGGATTCCCTGACCGGCGATATGATGGGAGGAACCTGCGCCGGTATCAAGACCTGCTGGTATAACCCGGGCGGGCTTGAGAATCATACGGAAGCAAGAGTGGATTATGAGATCCGGAATTTGAATGAGATTATCACGAGTATTATATAACCTGTTATTTCTCTCTAAGGGGAGCAGCAATAATGGGATTCACTATTGATAACTTTGATGTAAATGTAGTACAATATAAAGCAGTGCAATAAGACACTAAGAAACTGTAGAGTTATTTCCATACAGTTCCTAAAACGAAAAATATATGATCAAAAAGGAGAGATTATCATGAAAGTAGTAGCGACAAAGAATGCACCGGAAGCGTTAGGGCCATATTCACAGGGGTATGTGCATAACGGAATCTTCTATTCCGCAGGACAGGTTCCTATCAATCCTGCGACAGGTGAAGTTGAGGCGGATACCATCGAAGGTCAGGCAGATCAGGTATGCAAGAACTTAGCAGCAGTCTTAGAAGCTGCAGGAACGTCCTTTGACCAGGTTTTGAAGACAACCTGTTTTCTGGCGGATATGGGAGATTTTGCGGCATTTAATGAGGTGTACGCGAAGTACTTTACATCTAAGCCGGCGAGAAGCTGTGTGGCGGTAAAGACATTGCCGAAGAATGTAAAGTGTGAAGTAGAGCTGATCGCAGTTGTGAATGAGTAAGTTGATATTGCCGAAGAATGTAAAGTGTGAAGTAGAGCTGATCGCAGTTGTGAATGAATAAGATGATATCAGAAAAGAGGTAGGAATTATGGCAGAAGAACAGCAGAACGGCTGCACTTCCTCTGATTGTGCCGGATGCGCACATGCGGGATCATGCAGCAGCAAACCGCAGGATTTAAGAGAGCCTGCTAACCCGTTTTCAAAGATTAAGAAAGTTATCGCCGTTGTCAGCGGCAAGGGAGGAGTCGGCAAGTCCATGGTGACGGCATCCCTTGCGAGAATGATGCGGGAGCAGGGATTTTCCGTCGGTATCATGGATGCAGATGTGACGGGTCCCTCGATTCCGAAGATGTATGGGATTCATGAGAAAGCCCAGGGAGACGAGGCGGGAATCTTCCCATGTGAGGCAAAGGACGGTACGAAGATTATGTCCGTGAATCTGCTTCTTGAGAATGAGTCTGATCCGGTTATCTGGAGAGGTCCGGTGATTGCGGGCGTGGTCACTCAGTTCTGGACAGACGTTATGTGGGGGGAGCTGGATTATCTGTTTGTAGATATGCCGCCGGGAACCGGAGATGTACCGCTTACGGTGTTCCAGTCTCTTCCGGTGGACGGCGTCGTGATCGTGACTTCTCCGCAGGATCTTGTGCAGATGATCGTGAAGAAAGCATACAATATGGCAAAGGCTATGAATATCCCGGTATTGGGTGTTGTGGAGAATTACAGTTATCTGGTATGTCCGGACTGCGGAAAGAAGATATCCGTATTCGGCAAGAGCTGTATTGACGAGGTGGCAGGAGAGCTGGAACTTCCGGTATTAGGAAAGATGCCGATTGACGCGGGGCTTGCGGAGGCAGTGGAGAACGAGAGATTCTACGAGGTCAGCAATGAGTACCTGCAAGCGGCGGTAAATAAGATATAAGATATAAGGAGCAATGGATGGCGTAAGCGGCGGAAGAAGTCTGCTTACGCTGTTTGTTTCTGTCCGTCAAAGCTGCTCTTTATAGGAAAATAACGCAAGAAAAGCTTGGAATTAGAAAGAATATAAGGTAGAGTGTAGGAGGAGGTGTTAGTGCATATGTTTAAGATATTGATCGTAGAGGATGACAGAATTATTGCCCGGACGCTGGCTTCACATCTGAGTAAATGGGATTATGAGACAAGATGTGCAGATGACTTTAAGAATATCCTGGATGAATTCCTGAGATTCGATCCGCAGTTGGTTCTTCTGGATATCATGCTTCCGTTCTTTAACGGATTTCACTGGTGCCAGGAGATACGGAAAGTATCGGAAGTACCGATCATCTTCCTGTCCTCCGCCAACGACAATATGAATATCGTCATGGCGATGAATATGGGCGGCGATGAATTCATTGAGAAACCTTTTGATCTGAATGTAGTGACAGCGAAAGTGCAGGCAATGTTAAGACGGTCATATGCATTCCAGGGAGCGGTGAATGTGATGGAATATCATGGCGCGGTCCTGAACTTAAGTGATGCGACGCTGACACATGAGGGACAGAAGCTGGAGCTTACGAAGAATGAATTCCGTATCCTGCAGATCTTGTTGGAGAATACAGGAAAGATCGTATCCAGAGACAGTATTATCACAAGACTTTGGGAAAGCGACGAGTTTATCGACGATAATACTTTGACTGTGAATATCGCAAGACTGCGGAAGAAACTGGAGCAGATCGGACTCGCCCGTATGATTCGGACGAAGAAGGGGATCGGATATATGGCGGAGAAATAGTGTTCAAATCGATGGAAAGAGAGTTCAGGAATGAGGATACGGATGAGATGGAAAAATGTAACGATTGCTTTTTTGAAAGAAAGAAGGAGAGAGATTTGCTTTTCTGCCGTATTTGCGGGAATCTTCGCAGCAGTATCTTATCTCTATAATATCCGCAGAGACGCGGTAGAATATGCTTTCTTGCTTTCGGCAGTCTGGCTGCTGCTGTCGGGTGCGGCGGATTACCTGAAGTATGTAAGAAAGCACAGGAGTCTGACGGAGGCAGAGAAGAATCTTGCATCGGGAATTGAAGGGGTTCCGGAGGCAGATACGCTTCTGGAGAAGGATTATCAGAGAATCCTGTCAAGATTATACGAAATGAAGATTGAGGCAGAATCAACAGGGCGGATTGTGAGACAGGAGATGATGGACTATTATGGTATGTGGGTACATCAGATTAAGACGCCCATCTCGGCCATGCATGTCCTGATTCAGACGCTGGAAGGGATGCAGGCTGCAGCATATGATTCCGAGGAGTTTGAAGATATCTTAAACTTAAACGGAGCCGGGCATTATATAAAGGGAATGAAGTTAGAATTATTTAAGATCGAGCAGTATGTGGAGATGGCGCTTACTTATCTGAGGATGGAGGATATGTCCTCAGATCTGTCTTTTAAGCTCTGTTCACTGGACCTTATGATCAGGCAGGCAGTGCGCAAGTATTCGCAGATGTTCATATTAAAAAAGATCAAGCTTGAGTATGGGCCTGTAGAAAAGAATGTATTGACAGACGACAAATGGCTGGTCTTTGTACTGGAACAGATCTTGTCAAATGCATTGAAATATACTAAGAATAGCGGGGAGTGTGGAAGGATTTCCATCTATATGGAGGACGGCGTATCCGTGAAGCAGGAAAATAATATGAATCATCAGGAGAAAACGGAGAGCTGCCTCGTGATAGAAGATAATGGGATTGGGATCTCGCCGGAGGATCTTCCCCGGGTATTCGAAAAAGGGTTCACGGGATATAACGGACGTACGGATAAGAAATCTACGGGAATCGGATTATATCTGTGTAAGTCTGTGATGGATAAGCTGCGTCATGAGATCTGGATTGAATCTGAAGTCGGAAAGGGGACGAGGGTTTATTTATCTCTTTCGCGGAAGGCGATGCAGCATGAATAAGTTAATGATTGGATGTTCCTGTAATAACTTCGCAACAACTGTAATGTATGATAAACCTGTAATTTAAAACAGGGCTTTGACAGAGAAGGGAGCGAAGAATATGAACAAAACATGGAAGAGATTCAGAGTGATACTGACAGCGGCAGGGATGGCAGTCTGTATGACGGCGGGACTGGGACTGGGAATCTACTGGTCCAGAGGACATGCAGAGAAGGCGGCGGTAGAAGCGGCGGCAAGGGAAATGGAATTTGAGTCCGGAGAGCCGGAAGAGATTGGCAAGGTATATCAGCCGCAGGTCAGTGAGGACAGCCTCTATAAGGATATTGTTTTAGATGAAGAAGTTGCAAAAGAGGTGTGTGATAAGTATAATCTTGATTATGACACGGTGAAGAGTAAGGATGTGACCCGTGAGATGCGCAACTATGAGGAGGCTCTGTGGCTGATAAAGGATATGGGAGACTGTCCGCTTTTGGGACAGGAGTGGGGAAAAGGAGCGTTCGCTTCTCTTCAGATGTATATCGGGGAGATCTATGCCTTTGGAGACGGGGAAAAAGTCATAAGAGAGATGTGTAAGGAATACGGGATTGATCCGGATAAGGCAGTGATCTCAGATTTGACGACGGAGCAGTTGATTGAGATTGGAGAGAAGGCTTTCGAGACTTCCGACCATCCAAAGGGGTAAGGAATTGTGGCAGATATATTGATCGTAGAGGACGACAGGCGGATTAACGAACTTATTCGAAGAACAATAAACATGACAGGGCATATGGGGGTTCCGGCTTTTTCCAGTCGGGAAGCCCTGTCTGTGCTGGAAGAGAAACGGATTGATCTGATCCTGTTGGATATCGGTCTGCCGGATATGGACGGCTTTGTGTTGATGCGGCAGATTGCCAGGGAATTCAACGGGATTCCGGTGATCTGTGTGACTGCGAGGGACGAGGTTCCGGATCGGGTGAAAGGGCTAAAAGGCGGCGCGGAAGATTATATCGTGAAGCCTTTTGCCATGGAAGAATTGCTTGCGAGAGTCCAGGTGGTACTTCGGCGGTTTCATAAGGAACAAAGTATCTTCCATATCCGTGACGTGGAGGTGGACCTGGCGGGCGCTGACGTGAAGAAGGGAGGAGAACATACGAACCTTACGAAGCAGGAGTATGAACTCCTTAAGGTTCTGCTGCTCAATAAGAATATTGCGCTTTCCAGAGAACGGCTTCTCGAGCTTGCCTGGGGGATGGATTACTATGGGGATGACCGTACTGTAGATGTGCACATCAGGAGGCTTCGGCAGAAGCTTGGTTTAGAGAATGAGATCAAGACCATATTCCGGTATGGATACCGGTTAGAGATATAGGGGCAGGATCATGTCCAGACATTGAAAGTTAATTGGAGAGATAAGATGCAGTTATGGAAGAAGAATTTTCTGGTGATTTATGGTATATTTCTTGTAGTTGTCAATGCAGGACTCTTTCTTTTGGATAATTATATTTCAAAGAATGAGGCGAGTCAGTGGATTGATCAGGCAAAAAACAGCGAGCGAAGCATCTATTATCTGGCCGCTGGGCTTAAGGAGGAAGAGATCAGCCGGATGTCTATGAATCTGAATGAAGCTGCTGAAAGATACGAAGAATCAGGCGTCCATATCCGGGCGAGCGTCAACGGATATGTTGCGGCTGATCATTTCCCGGAGGAACAGACGCCGGAAGAGGTATTGGAAGGACCGTTGATTGAGGTCCGAAGGATGGGGGGAGAACGCTGGCTGGTTATTCAGGAGGCAGGAAGGGAAGGGGAAGATTTGATTGTGGTAGAGTATGCACAGGAGTTAGAGGATCTGTCGAGGATTCAGACGACAAGAATGTGGATATTCTGCGGAGCAGGATTGGTATTTTCAGGAATCATGGGATTATTTCTATATTATACCATGCGGAGGATCAACCGCCCGGTAAACCAGATCGCTCATGAGCTTCGGACGCCTCTTACCGGAATCCGCGGTTATGCGGAATACCTTATGATGGGGAAACTTTCGGAAGAAGATCGTTTTTTTGCCGCCAGCCAGATCGTGGAAAGTGCGAAGCATCTGGAGGATGTTACGGAGAAGCTGCTGATCATGGGAAATGTACGGGAAGGTGCGATTCGGATTGAAAGAATAGATATCAGGCAGATGCTTCTTAAGCTAAAAGAAAAATATCCGGATATCGAGACCGACTGCCGGTTAGAGTTTTTGAATGGAGATAAAGCGCTGGTATTCTGCCTGCTTGACAATCTGACGGCCAATGCGGTCAGAGTCGGGAACAAAGTCAGAATCGCGGCAAGTGAGGAAGGAATCCGTGTCTGGAATAACGGAGAGCCTATGGATGAAAAAATATTAAAAGATATCAATAGGGGGCAAGAGCTGCCCGCAAGCCGTATGGGGAAGCATGGATACGGTATCCAGGTGTGCCGGGAGATTGCCAGAGCACATGGATGGAAACTTCGGTTTCGGTCATCCAAAGGAGAAGGAACAGAAGCTTTTTGCCAGATTACCCCGGATATCAATTAATAGTCAATTCATTTTCATGCTTTAGATACTGATAATCGAAAGTGATGTTTGCATGAATAAAATCAATATCATTTATATCATGCTGCATTGCAAACTTTTTTTTTGCAGCATGGACACTCATAGCCATTTTCAAACACATTATAAAAAATAACGTCATCTATAATTTTATGATAGTCAACGCACAAAGGAAATAATTTTACATTACAAATCGGACACAGATCATCATCAATTACGAATATATTTAATCGAGAGTCAAACATCATTTGATTTGTTTTTAATTTTGTTATATGAAAAAGATTTTCTCTCATTTCTGTAAAATATATCATTAATTGTTTGACTGTTTTAATATCATTTTGAATGTTATTAATTATATTGTCTTCTTGTAATTCATCTGACAGATTGATTTCATACAGTTTTTGTGATAAATTTTCTTTTACATCTTTTAATTGTTTTATTATATTATGTATATTATTGTCAATATTTGAGGCGATATCGGGACACCAGTTTTCATTTTTATATTTATCCAATATATCTATAAGCTTTTTCGTCATATCTTCACTCCTCATTTGCGTGGTTTTCTTCTTCCCCAATTCATTCACTATGATTCTCTCCCTTTTCTGACATATGTAACATTCTTATTTGATAGAAGGGCAATATATGATAATATCATTGTATCATGTATTTGGTTAAGAATGCTATTGTGTATTGTGCACAATATATAAGCGGATGAACTTATTTAAATATGTATATTAGTGACAATAGGCTGATATGGTTCAATCTGCGAACACTTACGCGTGAAGCGGAAGATCCCTATGGAAAAGCTGCCGCTTAGTTGTTATAATGTATAGGAATAAAATCTGAGACAGAAAACGGTTTGAAAATGACGGAAGGAGCGCTGAAAGAGATGGAGATGAGAAAGAAGAAACGAAAAACTTTGTTCTGATGATTTTTACTATAAGGAGAACGTCCGGGAAGACGGGGAGATGCTGAACCGTTTCTGTAATGCTTTGCAAAATGAGGATGCGGAAAATGTAGAAAAGATTTTCACAGAATATTTAAGGAAGACCATCAGTATCCGGGATACAGCGGTAAGAACAGATATGAAAGAGAATTTGCCTACAGGGAAAGCGACCACTAAGGGGTCTAAAAAACAGACCCCAAGTGTCTGCTTTTATCATGGTGTTCAGCTTGGAATCTTAGGAGTGAAAACCCGTTGGGGGATTTCTTCCAACCGGGAAATTGGGCTGTTACGAAGGTGTTTACAGAAGATATGAAAATGGTTCACGGGAGATACCAATATGAGTATAGGAATATTATTATGTATAAAGAAGAGGATATGATTAAACTGGGACAAGATAATGCTGTGGGAGGATGTTGTTAAATGAATCAGTATAAGATTATGCTTGTTGATGATGAACCGGATATATTGAATTTACTTGAGAAAGCCTTAAACATAGAGGGGTTTTACAATATCACGAAAATTGACAATGGGATTTCTGCTGTAACTACATGCAGGGAAATGGAGCCGGATGTGATGGTTTTAGATGTCATGCTGCCAGATATAGACGGGTATGAAGTGTGTAAACAGATTCGGGAGTTTTCCCACTGTCCTGTTTTGTTCCTTTCTTCAAAAAACGATGAACTGGATAAGATACTTGGACTTGCCGTCGGAGGTGACGATTACGTTACAAAGCCGTTCAGCCCAAAAGAAATCGCATACAGAGTAAAAGCAAGCTTGCGCCGCGCAGAATACAGACAAACTCCTATCAGGGATTTTTCTGTTAAAATCGGCGAACTGATGATAGACACTGACGGCTGCAGGGTAAGGAAGAATGACAGGGAGATCGGGCTGACCGCGCGGGAATTTGAGATTTTGCGGTATCTGGCGGAGAACTTGGGACGGGTGATCAGCCGGGAACGCTTGTATGAAACAATCTGGGGTGAGGACAGCTTTGGGTGTGATAATACGATAATGGTGCATATCCGTCATCTTCGTGAGAAATTAGAGGAAAATCCTGCGGCGCCCCAATATATTATTACGATGAAAGGCTTAGGCTACAAGATGGTAAATCCATATGAAAAATAAAAAGAGACGAAATCCATTTTTACGAATCTTCATTTTCGTGTCAGTATTACTTCTTATTGCTGTTGCTGCTGCAATCGGGATGTTTTATTATATATTCGGAATCACTGAGCCGGAGGGATTAAGTCTTGCTTCATGGCCAAATCGGTTTACGGATAATTTTTCCATATGGATGGAGAACGATAACGGCGAGATCAAGATAGAAGAAATGGGGCTTGAGCGGCTGGATGAATACGGGTTGTGGCTTCAGGTCATTGATGAGACAGGGCAGGAAGTTTTCTGCTACAACAAGCCTGAGAATTACCCGGCAAGATACTCTGCGTCTGAATTGATTTCACTATCTGGGGGCGCTTATGAGCAGGGATATACGGTTTTTGTGAGCAGTTATGAAAGTTCTGAAGGAACGTGGAGTTATTTGATTGGATTTCCTTATGCCATAGGAAAACATATGCTTTATTACAACGGGGAGAATGTCGGGCGGCTTTCGCCTTTGTTCCGCATGGGAATCTCTTTTATCTTGTGCTTCGTTCTTCTGTTCATGGTTTGTTATGGATTCTGGCTTACCAGGCATCTTGGCAGGATAGCCAAAGGTATCGGGGATATCGCCTTACGTTCCTATGCTCCGCTGACCGAAAAAGGAGTGTTTGGTGAGATCTATGGAGCGCTGAACCAGATGGATACGGAAATCCGCCATAGTGATAAGGTTCAGGAGGATACGGAACGGCTCCGCAGAGAATGGATTGTAAATATTACCCACGATCTGAAGACGCCGCTCTCACCGATTAAAGGCTATGCGGAGCTGCTTATGGGGAATCCTGCCCCTGAGAAGGAAGCTGTACAGGAATACGGCGGGATTATCTTAAAAAGCGCGAATTACACAGAGAAAATGATGAACGACCTGAAGCTGACTTATCAGTTGGATTCAGGCGCTGTTCCATATCATCCGCAGACGGTACGCCTTGTCCGCTTCTTAAAAGAGCTGGTCATTGATATTGTAAATGATCCTGCCTTTTCAAACCGCGGGATTGGGTTTGAAAGCAATATACAGGAATGCGAGGTCAGCCTTGATATCGACTTGTTCCGTCGTGCGGTGAATAACCTTATCATTAATGCTTTGACACATAACCCGCCGGAAACAGAAGTGACAATCCGTATAGATTTTGGTTCAGAGAAGAAGGTGCTGATCTGCATTTCTGATAACGGGACAGGCATGAGTGATAAGGAGCAGTCGGAGCTTTTCAACCGGTATTACAGAGGGACAAACACGAAGGAGAAACCAGAAGGGAGCGGTCTCGGACTTGCGATTGCAAAGCAGATTATTACGCTCCATGGCGGCAATATTGAAGTCAAGAGCAGGTTAGGTGAAGGAACATGTTTTACGATCGTTCTTTCTTTGGAGAATCAATAATTTAAGATTTGTGTTTGCGCATATCGTACGGACTGTGAAGTTTGATGGCGGTGAAAAATTAAGGTAGACTTAAGATACAAAAAAGCACTGCCTAAGATAGATGATCTATGCTAAAAGCCAGGTCATCTATTTTTTATGCCCTTAAAAGGAACAAGTAGGAGGTAACATATGAGAAGGAAAAAAAGAATAGTTATAGGCATTATGATAATTTTGGCGGTCATTGTCGTTGGCGTAACGGTAGTCAGCCAGTTCCCGAGATGGTCTGAAAAATCATTTGAGGCCATTGTCAAGGAAACGGTCATACAGCCGGATGGAGAGATCCGGCTGGTGATCGAACGGACAACAGAAGTCTACGGCAGTCCTGTCAATTCACTTGGCATCAGCGAAGATACAAAACTGCTTGGTAAAGATGGGGAAGAACTGTCAATTGATGATTTTCAACAAGGGAATGTAGTTACAGTAAAACTCAAAGATGCATTTACAGAAGAAACACCCTATTATTATCCAACCGTGTATGAGATAAAAATGATGGGCTAGAGCGTGTTTGATAATTATTGCTTTAGGATTCGTTGTTTATTTGTTGCGATTTATGTAGTATAATCATCTCTAATCGTTGGCAGAGAATGTCTGGGAGAGGAAGCAAAGGATGGCTTATAAGATATTGATTATTGATGATGATACCGAACTTCTCAGAATGCTGAAAAAATATTTTGAGATAAAAAAGTATGAGATTATTACGGCGGAGAATGGCTTAGAGGGGTTAAATAAGATAAAGCTAAAGCCGGATATTATATTGCTGGATGTAAATATGCCGGACATTGACGGGATAGAGGTATGCAGGAGGATACGGGATAAAGTAACCTGCCCTGTTTTGTTTCTGACTGCCCGGGTGGAAGAGCAGGACGTTGTGAACGGGCTTTCTTCGGGAGGCGACGACTATATTTTAAAGCCTTTTAGTCTGAAGGAGTTTGATGCAAGGATTACAGCCCACCTGAAACGGGAGGTGCGCCGCAGAGAAAAGACAGAATGCTGCTTTCAGGGTGAATTGTCGATTGATTATAAGGCAAAGACCGTGCAGATCCATGCGGAATATCTGGAGCTTACAAGACTAGAATACGAAATCTTAGAGTTCCTGGCCATGAATCCGGGAATGGTTTTTTAGGTTGCTAACCATAAGGGTGGCTATAAAATAAGATCTAATATTGTATTTATTACCGGATTGGCGGGAAGCCGGTTCTGTATGCAGGAGTTTTATGCTTTTTTGTTACGGCAGCATTTGAATGTCTTATTAAGCTGGAATACATACCAATAGACAACAGTAAAGGTCTTTTATCCATTATCAAGAGTGAGTTTCTAACAAGTATGCGATTTATAGGCAAAGAACAATACTGTATTTTGAAAATGTTGTTTTTAAGCGCATTGGTTAGCTTTTTTGTAATGGGGACAGCTATGGTAGGTCTGCCTTATATTGTACGGAATGTACTGGGCTTAAATGCTGAATATTATGGTTTTGCAGAAAGCGTATGCCTGCTTGCAGGCGGCATCAGCCTGCCGTGTGCGTATTTATTTGACCCGGAAAAATCGCAGATTATCTTCATGATGTCTTTCATGGCGTCTACAGGGATCATTGTGGGGCTTGTTCTTCTCATAAACCTTGTTTTTCCGGTGAAAGAGAATATCCTTCTGGCGTTTGGTATTGTGCTTGGCATTTCGGTGATCTGGTTTTTTATCTCGTACAGGATTGCGGTAAAGATATATCAGAAACGGGATATTGCCTGATGGATATTTGACTTTGGATCATAAATGCGATATATTTATCTCTTTCCTGTTGACACAAAGAAAATAAAGTGATATATTTGTCTTGTAAAGAGATAAATATATCACAATAACAATAGGAGGAGTAATATGAAAACGAACAAGATGAAAATTTGGATTGGTTGTGGGATCTTTTGTATTTTAAGTTTGTTTCTGTCGTCATGGTATGCGCTTACATTCAATGATTCTCGCCTGGTAGTTCCTATGAATTTTAAAGATTATGTATTTCGCGTAAAGGATCTGCCGATGATTATTTCGATTTCTCTCACTTGCATTTATGTAATCTCTCTGTTTGTCATGCTTTTTGTCTATGCAGGTGAAAAGCAGAGACAGGTGGAAGAAACAGGCGCCACCCGCAAGGTCAATCCAAAGTGGGGCTGGTTAGGAGTACTGGGCTTCTTGGGTTTTGCCGGTTTCTTTACATACCCTGCGGATGGCTCTGTCTTTCCATTTGCATTTTTCCTTTTCTTTGGATTCTTTGGTTTTTACTATGAGGGAAGGATGTCAGGAACATTTATGGATGAGCGCTTCCGCGAGAATATGGTCCGCGCCAGGCTGAAAGCGTACAGAATTTCGTTCTCGATTATGCTTATTGCGTTGATAATTCTTTGTCAGGGAAAACTTTTTGGAAATCTTGAGTATACCTTGATTGCGACAATTATCACCCTTTCCCTTGCGTTAGCTCTGGGGATTTTCCTCTCTGAATATTTGTTGTACCGGTATGACCATGACGATCTGGCAGATGAAAGCGAGGAATAAGGTATGGCAGAATTTGAATGCAGATTAAAAAAATACCGGCAAATGAAAGACATGACGCAAGGGCAATTGGCGGAAAAAGTAGGCGTACGCCGGGAAACCATCATGCGTTTGGAAAAAGCGCAGTATAACCCGTCATTGAAGCTGGCAGTTGATATTTCCAGGGTTGTAGAAGCTCCGATTGAAGAAATTTTTATTTTTGAATAAAAATCTGTCCGCTTTGCCTCTCTTTTAAATGGAAGTATAGAATATTTAATAAATCGGATAGAAATAATCTAAAATTACAATAAAAACTATTGTATTTCTTTTAAAATATGGATATGCGGCGCCGAAAGGACAGAAATCGGAAGTCTTTTCGAGAGAAGGATTATGCAGATATTCCCCGGCAGTTATTGGAACATGCAGAGGATGTGAATATGTTAAAGTCGATAGTGACTTATGCAAAACAGGCAGACGTTGGTATTGAAGATATGTCGTTTGAGATTAAGAATGAAGAAATATCAGCTTATGAATCCATGCCGGGTAATTTGCCGGAAGGGATGGTTATGGCATTGAGACAATTTGCGGCAGCTCTTAAGGATTCTTCGGAATCCGCGGAATTGAATCTGAAGGTCGGAGAAGTGAAAACTTCTTCTATGCATCGTGGTATCAATAAAGCAGGAGAAGAAGAATTATTCCCGTTGGAACTTTCTGATGAGTCTGACGGAACAAGACGATTGATGTCGCTTGCACCGGGAATCGAGCAGGTTTTGCAGCAGGGCGGCGTCTTGATGGTAGATGAGATTGACAGGGAACTGCATCCGTTGCTTGCGGAATATATTATTTCCCAATTTCAAAGTCCGGAAACGAACCCGGGACGCGCACAGATTATTTTTACCACGCATGATACAGAATTGCTGAATATGGAAATTCTTCGGAAAGACCAGGTGTATTTTGTTGATAAAAATAAGAAGAGCGGTGTTTCAGAATTATTTAATCTGACGGAACTTCCGGTTCGGACAAATGATAATATCCGCAAAGCATATCTGGTAGGAAAGTATGGCGCAGTGCCGGATGTAGATACAGTGGAGGTTGAGTGATGGGAAGAAAAATCAAGCCACTTATTTTTGGAAAGCTTATAAAGCCTGTTTGCCGTGTTGGGATTAGTTCCAATTGAAGAAATTTTTATAGAAAATCTGTCCGCTGTAACATTTCGCGGACATTTTTTTGTTAAAATATAATGAATGGCAAAATAATGCAGTAAAGGAGAATGGCCATGAAAAAGATTTTACTGGTAGAGGACGACGCCCTTTTAAATAAAACGCTGACTTACAACCTGATTTCTGAAGGTTACGATACGGTATCAGCTCTGAATGCAGATACAGCCGCCGAAGCTTTAGCCCGGACGGAATTTGACCTGGTGCTTCTGGACATCAACCTGCCGGACGGCAACGGCTATGACCTGTGCAGGCTCATAAAGCCGGAGAATCCGGACACGCTGGTTATTTTCCTGACGGCCAATGACCAGGAGAGCGACCAGATACGGGGGTATGAAGCCGGGGCGGTAGATTATATCACCAAGCCCTTTTCCATTGAGGCGCTGCTTCGGAAGATACGGGCAATGTTCGCCATGTTGGAACACCAAGGAATTACAAAGGATTTTTATGACGACGGCAGGCTGTTCCTGGATTTTTCTGAACAATCCGCTGCACTTAATGGAAAGTCCCTTACCCTTTCCCCCATGGAGTATAAGATGCTGTATCTGTTCTGCAAGAATCCGAAACAGATCCTGACAAGGCAGCGGCTTTTGGAAAGGCTGTGGGATGCAGAGGAAAATTATGTGGACGAACATACCCTGACAACCTCTATCAGCCGTATCCGGGGGAAGATTGAGGCAGAGGGGGACACGTATATTAAGACGATTTACGGAATGGGATATCAGTGGATGGGAGGCGAGAGAAAATGAATCTGGAACGGATCTCAGTAAAAAGGACATTTCTTCTGATCTGCGGCTGTATGACAGCTTCCATGCTGGCTGTCTGCGCAGTTCTCTTTGCCATGACAGGCGAAGTTTGGGTGCTGACAGCCGGGATCCTGCTGACAGCCTGTGCCATCATCTGGCAGTTCCTTCTGATGCTGTTTTTCAGTAAGCAGCTTTCTGTCTTTACAGGAGAGCTGTGCCGGGTAATGGACCGGATGATAAGCGGGAGCGAAGAGCCTGTGCGAGTGACAGATAGTGAAACACTCTTTGCACGTATCAGTTACCGCCTGTCGCGATTGTACGGTATCATGCAGGAGAACCGGCGGAAAGTAGATGTGGAACGCCAGGAGCTGCAGATGCTGGTGTCAGACATTTCCCATCAGGTGAAGACACCGGTAAGCAACCTGAAGATGGTGACGGACACGCTGCTTACCAGGCCGGTCCCGGAAGAAGCGCGGCGGGAGTTCCTTAAGGGCATCCGTAGCCAGACAGACAAGCTGGAATTTCTCTTTCAGGCCCTTGTGAAGACTTCACGGCTGGAAACCGGGGCAATCCGGTTAGAGAAGAAAGAGGCCCTGCTGATTGATACGCTGGCGGTTGCCTGCAGCGGTGTTGTGTATGAAGCGGAGAAAAAGGACATTTCTGTGTCGGTGGACTGCCCGGATGACCTTCGGCTTTCCCATGACAGCAAGTGGACGGCGGAGGCTTTATTCAATCTGCTGGATAACGCGGTAAAATATACACCGGCGGGAGGAGCAATCCACATTTCGGCGGCACAATGGGAAATGTATGTGAAGATTAGTGTGTCCGACACCGGTAAAGGCATCCCGGAGAGTAATCAGGCATCTATCTTCCGGCGTTTCTACCGGGAGGAGGAAGTGCACGAAGAACAAGGGGTAGGCATCGGTCTTTATCTGGCCCGTGAGATTGTCACAAAGCAGGGCGGTTACATGAAAGTGACTTCGGAAGTCGGCAGGGGATCCACATTCTCTGCTTTTCTTCCCTGCAGATAATGAATTTTTTTACTGCTGTAACATTTCGCGGACATTTGGGTGCTAAGACTGAGAGAAAACGGCGAGAAAATGAAACGGAAAATTTTGTGGATTTTGCGTCTATTGAGTTGATTTTGCATTGCAAATAACATATAATAAATGTACATTGAAATGCAAAAGGAGTTGATACTATGGCCAACACAACAAATTTTAGTGTCCGCATGGACAGTGACATCAAAAAGCAGTGCGAAACGCTTTACACAGAACTGGGGATGAACCTGACTACCGCAATCAATGTGTTTCTCCGCCAATCTCTACGTGTTGGTGGTTTTCCCTTTGAAGTCAGGTTGGAACAGCCGAACAAAGAGACGATTGCGGCCATGCTGGAAGCAGAGCGGATTGCACGTGATCCTGGCGTAAAACACTACTCTGATGTAGAAGAAGCACTTCAGGAACTGAAAAGATGAACCGCGAGATTGTCTGGACAACACAGTTCAAAAAAGATTATAAGCTGGCACTTAAACGTCATCTGAATATTGATCTGCTGGATGATATTATCAGGGCATTATCCCGTGGTGAAACGTTACCGGAGAAGAACAAAGACCATCCGCTATCCGGTGACTGGACAGGGCACAGGGAATGTCATATCCAGCCAGCCAGATTGGTTATTAGTCTACCGAATTGAAGACGATGTGCTGGTGCTGACATTAGCCCGTACCGGAACGCACAGCGACCTGTTCGGCAAATAGCATATCGGCTGCCGAACGGAAATTTTTCCCATGCGGTGTTTTTTATGCGCAGCCCCGTGCAGAAGAAGTATGCCGCTAAGGCGGCGCACGGGGCGTGCGGCGAGTAGGGAAAAGTCTTCCTTACTCGATTTCCATCTTCTATGATTTTTATAATAAATCTGTCCGCTGTAACATTTCGCGGACATTTGGGTTTTACAATGTCCTTATCAACAGGAAAAGGAGCATTTGATTATGAATGTATTACAAACAATCGACCTGAAAAAGTATTATGGCAGCGAGCCTAATATCACCCGCGCCCTGGACGGCGTCAGCCTGTCTGTAAAACAGGGGGAGTTTGTGGCGGTGGTAGGGACCTCCGGCAGCGGAAAATCCACCCTTCTCCACATGATGGGCGGGCTGGATACGCCGACCTCCGGAAGCGTGGTTGTCCGCGGGGACGAGCTGGCGAAAAAGAATGATGAGGAGCTGACCATTTTCCGCCGCCGCAACATCGGCTTTATCTTTCAGAACTATAACCTTGTCCCGATCCTGAATGTCTATGAAAATATTGTCCTGCCTGTGGAGCTGGACGGCGATACGGCAGATGAGAAATTCATGGATGAGATTGTGGGGATGCTTGTATTGGAAGATAAGCTTAGTAATATGCCGAACAACCTCTCCGGCGGACAGCAGCAGCGAGTCGCTATTGCACGCGCCCTGATCACCAAACCGGCCATCATTTTGGCTGACGAGCCCACCGGTAATCTGGATTCCAGAACCAGCTCCGATGTGCTGGGGCTTCTGAAACGCACCAGCATGGAGTTTGACCAGACGATTGTGATGATCACCCACAACAACGAGATCGCCCAGCTTGCCGACCGTATAGTCCGAATCGAGGACGGCAGGATTGCTGGGGGAGGTGGCAGATCATGACATGGCCTTTTGAGAACGATACCAGCCAGATTACTAAAAAGCTGGCAAAAGAAAGCATGAGAAGCGAGAAACGCCGGAACGTGATGGTGATCATCGCGGTCGCCCTGGCGGCATTCCTGCTTTGCTTTGCGGGAACTGCGACCGCTTCTCTGGCACAAATACAGCGTAGTCAGGTTGCAGATACCTATGAGGCGGTCTGGCAGGGGATTGATGAAACGGATCTTGAAATCCTGAAAAGTCAGCCGGAATTTGCCCGTGTGGGCGGCTACTATCTGCTCGGCCAGGAACCCACGGGGCAAGGGTATACAGCGTCTTATGTGTATATGGACAAGGAAATGATGGATACCGCCCGCGGCCAGATGAGGCTGCTAGAGGGCCGGGTACCTGAAAAAGCAAACGAAGTTGCTGTAAGTAAATACTTCCTTTCCACTTATGGAAATCATGCCGGAATCGGGGACACGGTGACCTTAGATACAGAGAGTTTTCATGGCGGTTATATCGTTACCGGAATTATGGACAGCGCAGGCGAAAAGGAGATGAATACCTGTCCTTTTGTTCTGTCGAAGGCTGCATTGACAGAATGGGCAGGCTTCGACTCTGCGGGATATCGTGCATATGTGCATTTTAAGAATGACACGAGACTGGATGAGGCGGCCATGACGGCTTCCTGCCGCGAGATTACGGAAAAATACGGGCTGCCGCCGGTGGGAATGAACAGCAGATATTTTACTTATTATAAGAGAACCATAGATTTTACGGTCGTCGGCGGTATCGCATTGCTCGTCCTGATTGGCGGATATGTGGTGATCCAGAGCATTTTCCAGATCTCCGTCAACGACAAAATACAAAGCTTCGGGCAGCTTCGGATGATTGGCGCAACGAGGAAGCAGATTAAACAGATTGTAAAGCGCGAGGGGAGAAAGCTTGGCAGTATCGGGACTCTGATTGGAACAGCGCTGGGAGTATGCGGCGGATTACTCTTATTTCCCAAGAGTTTTCATGCCTTGTATTATGCGATAGCCGCTGTTTTAGCGGCAGCAGTCTGCTGGATTATGGTGTCCATTTCCATCCGCAAGCCGATGAAAATAGCTTCCGGCATTTCCCCCGTGGAGGCAGTCCGGTTTTCGCCGGAGTCAGACGCCGTACACAGGCGGAGGAAAAACAGTAGGCTTAATCCCGTTTCCATGGGAATCGCAAACTTCATGCGCGACCGTAAAAAGACAACCGCGATTGTGGCTTCTTTAAGTTTAGGCGGCATTTGTCTGTTGGTCATTGCCTCTGCTCTTTTAGCAAGATCGCCCAAGCAGTATGCGCGGCAGTTTTTTCCTGACGGGGATTATGAACTTTATCTGGATTCCGAGAAATCTGAAATTGAACTTATGACCGAAGGAAATCCGTTCGATGCCCGGTTGAAAGAAGAGATTTTGTCCATTGACGGAGTGACTGATGTCGTTGAAAAACGGGAAGCTTTTATAGGGAAGGCTGCTGTTTCGGAGGCCACGCCTGTTGCCAGTATGTGTGATATTCTGGATGGGGAAAATGAACAGGAGGCAGAACAGGCTTTGGTCAAAGGCAGTATGCCGGCGGATAAGGATGAAATCTTAATAGCTGAAAGTGTGTATCAATACCTTGGACGATCCGCAGATATCAAGATCGGACAGACATTAAAGCTTACGGTGGAACAAAAGGCAGTTCCGGTTACGTTAGCAGGTACTTTTGATACAAAGAAGGTTACAAACGGGCATGGCAGTCTGGCGATGGATTCTACACAGGTTTTTCTGTCCAGAGACCTTGCACAGGGATTATTCCCTGAAATTGAGAATTTCGATTATTCGTGGAATATAGTAAGCGATCCCCAAAAGGCGCAGAGTGTGGAAACCGGTTTAAGAAGTGTGGTTGCAAACCACAGAGACCTTGCATTATGGACATTTGCTGAAAGTCTGGAATATGAGGAAATGCAAAGCAGGATCATGTTCGGCAGTATGCAGGCGCTTTCGTGGCTGGTATTCCTGTTTGGCGTGATCAACCTCATTAACACGACCCTTTCGAACCAGATGTCCAGAAAACGGGAAAACAGTATTTTGCGCTCCATCGGTCTGACTGGGAGACAGCTATGTAAAATGAACATCTGCGAGGGCCTGTGCTATGCGTTCTTTACAGTATTGGCAGTCTTGCTTGCGGGGCTTCCGATTGCCGTTGTAGTTTCCAGGGAAATAAGCAAAATAGCCTTTGCAGGAAAGATTGTGCCGTATCAATTCCCGGTTTTGGAAATGGGGCTGTTCCTGCTGGGGCTGTTCGCGGTGGAACTGATCTTGTCTGTCTGGATGGTGCACAGGCAGAAAAAACAGTCCCTGATTGAACAGATGCGGGCGCTTTAGTAATTCACATTCCACAGCATTCAGAAAGCATTTCACAGCAATTCGATTGTTTTGGAGCTTCAGGCAGACTATAATAAAATATCTGCCTATAGCAATGGCAAATTCTATTTGATTTAGCCATGGCTGTTGTGTACGGGGAGGTGGCACATTGATTCACATTGCAATCTGTGATGATGAAAAATATATGTCCGATCATATAAAAACTTTGGTCTCCGATTTTTTCCGTAAAAAGAACAGGGAGATCCGCCTTAGGACATTTTCAAGCGGCGAAGAGCTGTTAAGCGGCGGCGGGCAGATAGACATCTGTTTTCTGGATATCCAGATGAAGGGTATGGACGGCATGGAAACCGCAAGGAGACTGAGGGCAGATAAATTCCAGGGATTCCTGATCTTTATCACGGTACTGAAAGAGATGGTATTTTCGTCTTTCGAAGTGCAGGCGTACGATTACCTGCTCAAACCGGTGGAAGAAAAACAGTTTGAGAAAACCATGGAACGCCTTTATGCTTCCATGCGCAGTGTCGGTGAAGACAGTATGCTTATACAAAAGGGGTATGAGGGACGCATTGTCCAAAAAGATGAGATTATTTTCTGTGAGATCATAGACCGGAAAATATATCTGAATCTGGCATCCGGCGAGGTTCTTGATTATTATGAGCAGATTGAAAATCTGGAAACGAAACTGGGCAGCCATTTTTTCCGGTGCCACAGGAGCTATCTCATCAATCTGAGGCATTTAAAAGGATATAAAAGAGGGGTTGCATATATGGATAACGGCAGGGAGGTTCCTGTATCACGGCTGCGGAGCAAAGAGTTTTCCGGTGTTATTCTGCAGTATATGAAAAATAGGTAAGTTGTGTATAGCTATGAAGGTATGGAATGGATACAGAAGTTATACATATGGGGGGCAGGTAAAATGGCTGAGTATTTAGATTTTTTTAATATATATGTTATGGGTGTCATTGAGATGGCTTTCCAGCTATATTTTCTGGGAAAAATTTTGAAAAAGAAAATATCCCTGCCTTTTTACTTCCTGTTTGCAGTCTGTGCGGTGATTGTCTGCGATTTTGTCCCGGCTAGCACGATCACAGGCTTTGCGGCGCTTGTCTTTCTGCTTACGGCATGCGGGATTTTGGTGTGCCATGCGGATATTAAGTCCTCCATTCTGTATGCGGCCCTGGCGGTTGAAATCATGCTGCTCTGTTACGGAATTGTGAAATCCATACTGGCTCTTTTACGCCCATGGATGCCTGTGGTTTTCCGTGATATGGACGGTATTGCGGTTATGCTGGCCAGTGAGGCGGCTTCACTGGCGCTGTCCGGTTTTTGCTATTATGTGGTGTACCGTTATTTTTCCTGCTATTCTGCGGCAGAGATGCAGCAGATGTTTCTGGTTATCATTCCAATCCTGATGATATTTATTATGAGCGAGTACATCAATACGGTTGAATTTGAATGTCAGTTTGAAGTTTTAGCGGAAGGCGGGCCTTCCGGAGATCTGTTCAGCCACTGGCATCTGCTTGTTATACATCTTCTGGGGCTTTTAAGCCTGTTCTGCATCCTGTTTTCTTATAAGAAACTGCAGCAAAACTTCCGCCTGGGCACAAAAATTTCACTGCTGGAGCAGGAGGAACATACCCTGAACCAGTATGTGGAGGAAGCGAAGACCCGCTATGACAGGACAAAGTCCTTCCGCCATGATATCCGAAACCATATCGCAGTGATAAAAGACCTTTTAGAGAGCGGGAAATATAAAGAAGCTGTAAGCTATATTGAGGATATGGACCATATGGCCGAAGAAATGTCATTCCCCTGCAGCACCAATAACCCTGTAGTGGATATCTTAATGGGAAACAAACTGGGGATTGCAGAAAGCATGGGAATCAGCGTGAACTGTTCCCTTCTCCTGCCATATCCCTGCGGTCTTAAGGACATGGATATCTGCATTGTCTTGTCGAATGCGCTGGATAATGCAATCCAGGCATGTAAAAATATGATATTACCTGACTCGCCAGAGGCATGTAGTACGGGATGCCCGGATGGGTATACCTTGCCGGACGATAGTCCGCCCGCCTCGTCAGGGGCATGTAATACGGGATGCACGAATGGGTATATCCATGTGTCCGGGCGTATGCAGGGAGATTTTCTCATGATGGAAGTGGAGAACAGCTTTCGGGGGAAAAGCGCGGTGAAAAAGGGAACGGGATTGTCTAATATAAAGGCGGTAGCTGAAAAATATAGCGGTGCCATGAGCATAGAGACAAGGGAGGGTGTATTTGCCCTGCAGGTGCTGCTTGTCATTCCACAGCATCCAGAATGCATCTCACAGCAAATGGATTAACCGCCTCTATTTTGCAGCCGAAAAACGAAAAGGGAAGCTGTTTTTGTAAATGTAAAAAATAGCTTCCCGAGAATATCAGATTAAAGGAGGAACATACTTATGGCAATGTAGGTTAGTGGAAATTACGCTCAATCCAGAACTGATTATGCAGAGAAGGTGAAGGAGAAGCCACAAGGAATGAATTTCGGGAAATAGTGGCAAATGCACACTGTTTTCTAGTATTTTTGAAAAGATTATGTCGGGAAAAATTTGGATGGAGGAATCATTATGCATGCGAAAACAATGGAAGGCCTTGCAGGGGCAAGTATGAATATGAAAATGATGAATACGCCGTTCCGTGTCTATGAACAAGCAGAGAGGAGAGGCGATACAGCTACCATGGCGCGGGCAATGGGGTATGTCGGTGAGACTGCAGACAAAGCAGAGGACTATCAGAAGAAGATTGAGAAAGGAATGAAAGAAGAGGCAAAAGAGGCGCAGGAAAAAGCGAAATCAGAGCAGGAAAACGCGATCCGGAAACGGAAGGAAGAACGCGGGGAACAGGAAAAGAGGATAGCGGAAAGCAAAAATAAGAATACGGATACAGTCAGTATCAGCGAAAAAGGGAAGGCCGTGGCAGGTGAGAGATCCGATTCGGTTCAGGCTGGTACAGACAGCGGCGCATCTGTAGAAGAGACAGCGGATGTTATTATGGCAGAACCTGTCATATATACGAAAACCGGAGAAGCAGCAAGACCGGAATCCGGTACGAATATCTCTGTTTCTGCATAGAAGAAATCCATCCCCGGCGGTAAGGAAGTGCTATAAGGTGCCTAAACCTGCCGGGGAAGTCAAGAATTGTAGGAAAATAACTGACACATCTTGGCTTTGGCCGTTCGGATTGTTTCAATTGGAGAAGAAAATGAATAAGAAAATGAATAAGAAAAAATGGCTTCGCATCGTATCGATTTATTCGATCATATACACGGTAATCACATTGTTAAGCAGTGTTTTGTATCTTTGTAACGGTATTTATGAAGATCCAAGCGGTAATTGGCACGAATTAGACAGGGCCATGATCCTTCTGATCGGGATAGCGGCATTTGAGCTGTGTACGAAATTGCCTGTTAAGCCCTTGATCCTCAGATACGTGTCTGCGTATATTCCATCTCTGCTGCTGGCGTTCGTATATGTCTGGTCTACCGGACTGAGGGAGCCTTTGGCGAAAACAGCATACAGGGATATCTGGATTAACTTTACGAGTCTTTTTGTGCTGTTATGTATCATCAATACCGTCACCCTTGTTTATAGGAAAAAGAAAGGGCAGAAAGGAAAAGGTGAAAAATAATGAGTAAATACAACGCATTATGGGAATATGTGCAGAAAAGCGGAAAGGAATCTTTCCGGCTGACTTTTGAGGAAATTCAGAATATTGCGGGGATACCGATTGACCACTCTTTTCTGAAATATAAGAAGGAGCTTACGGAATACGGCTGGCAGGTTGGGAAAATATCCATGAAAGAACAGACGGTACTCTTTCATAAGATTGACTGACCGCTTGCAAAGAGAGCTGAAGGCTTTTTATTCCATTGATTTATCCGGAGATGAACTGGCGCATCCCATAGAAAATTTTAAATCCATTTACCGCAGGGCAAAAAAAGAGGGACTTCGTAGTGTTCTTGACAAGGAATGAGCAGAATGTTATCATATTAATTGTAATAGTGCTACCGATAGACGGTTAGCCTGAATATTTACGATTAAAAAATAACCGCTCAGTTGTCAGGCTTGAGGCGGTTATTTTTTATGTGAATTGCTATTTCGACCAATGGTGTAACCAAGGCCAAAACAGCTAATGCATAAGCCTATAACTGCAATGAGACTTTCAATGGTTAGCATTGGTAAAATCCTCCTGAATATAAATCTCCATGAAAATGGGCAATTTATGTAAACGGAGGTCACAGTCCTCCGGGGAAGACTAACCGCCTACCGAGTAGGGTAGCACTAAAGGTATTATAACAAACCTGTATTTGAGAATCAAGAATGTAACAGAATTTGTGGAGGATTACGAAAAACGGTATTTTAAGGAGGATAAAAATGATTAGATTGGTCAAACCGACAGAAGCACTGAAAGAACAGGCGCTGGAGTTCAAACAGGAATTTTTTGATAACGGGGAATTCGTCATTAACGGAAGTGAATTGCTTGATAAAATGGATGACTACAGAGAATGGTGCAGATCCATAGACGCAAATACGAAAGAGGAAACGGTTCATCCTGACTGGGTGATAACAGATACATTCTTTGCTGTCGATGATAATGACAGAATTGTGGGAATCATTGATTTAAGGCATACGCTTAACGACTTTCTGAAGAATCTGGGCAATTGCGGTTACAGTGTTCGTCCGTCAGAGAGACGAAAGGGCTATGCTACGGAAATGCTGCGGCAATTATTAGATATTGCGAAAAGGGCAGGGATGAACGAACTGCATCTTTCCGTGGAAAAGACGAATGAACCATCAGTGAAGACGATCATTCGGAACGGCGGAGTCTTTGAGCGCAGCTTTGAACTGGATGGGGAACAGGCGGATATTTATAGAATTGCCTTGCGGGTAATGTAAAATCAGTTTGAGGAGGGGATAAAGAGAATATGTTATATCTGAAAGAAGCAAATATGAGAGACTTAGAGCAAGAATATGAGTTTGTAACCAACACTCCCGAGAACGAAAAAGGTTTTACAAATCCTGGAGCCGGATGCACCAAAGATGAATTTACATACAAAATTTTGCCGGGCTATATCAATGCGGCGGAGGGTATCGGACTTCAGGAAGGATGGGTGCCGGAAACGGAATTTTTCCTATGGGAAGATAATAGAATTGTCGGATGGTTCAGAATACGGCATTGGCTTACAGAGGAACTGGCAAAAGGAGCAGGACATATAGGATATGGTATCAGGAAGGAATTTAGAGGAAAGGGGTATGCTTCCCTGGGCTTGAAACTGGCGGTAGAAAAGGCGTGGCAGATAATTCATGAAGATGAAATTTATATGTCCGTTCACAAGGATAATCCGGCATCGCTCAAAGTACAGATGAAAAATGGCGCATATATTCATCATGAAGACGAACAGGAGATTTATACCAGAATAAAGAGATAGATTTCCATTTGCGGAGGCGTCTGCATGACATCTAAGGAGAGTGTTTCGATGATAACTATAGAAACCAGCAGATTACTTTTGAGAAATTATAGAGTGACAGATTTTGAGGATATTATAAAATATTTTTCTGATGAAGAAGTCAGCAAATTCGAAGATTTTTATCCAATGTCAGAGGAACAGGTGAGAGACATGATTTCTGAGTGGAAGGATATGGATAACCGTCTTGTTGCCGAATTAAAATCAAAACAGAATGAAAAATGATAAAAATGGTAATCCAATTTTAATCAGTACGTTTTTATATGAATTGGATAAAGCAGGAGAATCTTGCAGTTCAGAAGGGAAATAATTTGGAATGGGAAGAAATACAAAATATAAATCAGATAGTTTGTGCATTGCAATATTTACGCTTTGTCTAGCTGCAAGGTTTATAGAATATTTTCTGATTGAGACAGATAGGACGGCTATTGGAGAAAATGTGCTTCATAAAGCAGCCGGAATTATCATATTAGCTTTGGCATTGAGAAGGGTAAATCTTACATGGAGTGATATTGGATTTCAAAGAAACGGTTTTGTAACCAGTATGTTGAAAGGTTTGTCATTGGGAAGCGTCTGCTTTGCTATTTCGTATTGGTTGGAATTAACAATTTTAGCTTTGCAAGGCAACCCTGCACATTTAGAAATATATATCAGCAGTTTTTCTTTAACGGGTTCTCAAATAAAAAATACGGATTTTGTTTTCTTTCTGTTATGTGTAGTATTCAATGTGGTCAATGTATGGATGGAGGAAGGCATTTTTCGAGGACTGTTCATTAAAATATTTTCTGAATCGAAATCATTTATGCAGGCGAATTTTATTGCCGCATTTTTATTCGGAATCTGGCATATTGTAATGCCGGTCAGAAGCTGTATGGATGGTGAAATGTCATTTGCGGCAATGATCCTGATGGGTATCGGGTATATAATCCTTGCCGGAATTATGGGAATTAAATGGGGACTTCTTTACCATATGACAGGAAATATATGGACGGGGCTTGGCGACCATTTATTCAATAATACCGTTGCTACAAATATGCTGCATGTTATTTCTCTAAATGGTGCAGACGAATTACAAATTGTCCGGATTATGGCTGCACAGCTTATTTCCTTCACTTTTGTACTGACAATTTATGTTTACAGGAGCAGGAAAAGGAGGGTGAATAGAAATGTATTTAATTGAAAATTACAAAGATAACATACGATTTAACAGACAGTACGAAGAAATTAGTAAATTTCTTCAAATAGTTGCAGATAACGGCTATAACGAGCATTTCCATTGGGGGCGTTTTGATTGGGGTATGGCGCACTCACTTTTGGATGTGGAAATGCTATCAAGAAATGCTCTGTTTAGGAGAGAAAACGGAGAACTTGTTGGTGCGGTAGTGTATGATACAGATTATAATGACAGGTGGTATATCATTCACTCGATTTCCGATGAAAACCTTTTAGGACAGATGATTGAATATGTGACGGAAGCGGATGTCAATACAGCAATCATAAAGGCAAATCTCAACGACACAGTGTTGTGCAGATTACTTGCAAATGCAGGATTTGAAAACCAGCATTTGCAGAGTGTTCTGGAATTAGACTTATCGCGTAATCTTTCTTTCCAATTACCGCAAGGATATTATCTGAATACCCCGGATTCAAAAATTGATACCTGGCAATGGCGATTGGTAATATATCATGGCTTTGACCATGAGGGGATTTTGCAAGAACCGGGCGAGGAGGTGGCAAAAGCCGGGAAACATCTTGAAATCCCAGAATACATCAAGGTTTTTGCAATTAAGGATGGAGAATATGCTGCTCATTGTGGAGTGTGGTACAATGGCGGAAATACAGCATATATAGAGCCTGTCGCAACAGTTCCCGAACATAGAGGTAAAGGTCTTGGGCGGGCAGTTGTTTACGAAGCTGTAAACCGCGCAAAAGAACGAGGTGCAAAAAGGGCAATCGTGCTTTCGGATCAGGATTTCTACAAACGTCTTGGCATGATAAAATCATCGGAAGTCGGCACATGGGTTAAAAATAGCAAATAAAACACACCCGTGGAGAAATCGAAATTTCTGTAAGATTTTCGCACTGCAAGGAGAAATTGTGATGGCGAGATACACAAATAAGTTGAAACTTACGTTATGGGTTTCTGTGGTATATGTTTTATCGTTTATATGCTATGCACCTACATTGTTAGGACAGAACGGGATTACTATTCCTGATATATTATTGTACTTAAAATACTTATATGTGTGTATTCCCGCTATGGCTGCTATTTTTTTGCTGATTTGCGAGCAGAACATCAAGGTGTACTTTACGCGGATGTTTTCAGGGAAGATAACAATCAAATATATTTTAATAGGGGTTATATGTATGGCTGCAGGTATATTTGGTTCTTATTGCTATTCGTTCATTGTGAAAACTGACGTATTTAAAAATACATATTCGACAGTAATATCCCTGTTAACAAGCTGTATATACCTGCTGATAACAGCGTTTGTTGAAGAAATAGCATGGAGAGGATTTTTGTTGGAACGACTTCCTTTTAAAAAAATCAAAAGTGTTCTTTTTGCTGGCACCGTTTGGGCAGTGTGGCATATACCAATGTGGATCATCAGAAATTCATTGGGCATGGAACAAATTGTTTGTTTTTGCATATGGACATTACTTGTTTCCGTTGTTTTGGGAATAACCTATTATCAATGCAGAAATATATTGCTGATTGCCGTTATGCACGCAGCTTTTAATATCTGTTATTTAGCGCCAATACAATATAACATTGTTGTATTAGCGATCATAATTTTTGTTGTTACTCTATTGTATAAAAAATCAGACCAAAAATTATTCACTTGGTAACTTCCTACTTGTCAGGGAGTTGCATATGAAAAAGAAAATGGTGCTGATTGGAGGGCTATATAAGGTTTTTTGCATGTTTGCGCTTTATTATTACAGTGCAAACCATGCACCCTACTCATATATCGACATTATAATGTGTAGGACCGATACTCTCCTTTATTGGCGTGATTGTTTCCATTGTTACGAGGAGAAGCAGAAAACTGTATCCCATGTTATGGACAAGCGGACTTATTGTCTGTTTATTAAGCCTTATAATTTGTGTTCTGATTATTATATTATTGATAGCAATTATGGCGGCGGCGTTTAATGAAAATTGGCTTTGACGAAGTCATGGGATTACAATGTAAATCGGGGTTTAAGGAGAAAGAATATGAAAAGTTTTTCTATGCCAAAACAAGTTTCTCCAACATTAGAAATAGATGAGTTAATGAGATTGAAACATAGTTTGGAAAAGAATGTATCAAGGGAAGTTGCGGAAAGCATAATAAAGGAAATTCCATTATCTATAAATTCAACACCAGACATTCGAGCCGAGTGGGTAGAAAATCTATCTGCTATTCTTGAAAATAGATTTGATAAAAAAACGGTAAAAAACATTCGCCAAGAGTGCTATTGTAACGAAAATGGTAGGTTAGAAGATACCGCAAATAACTTGAAACAACTTTATCTCTCTTTGGATAAGGATTTGCATAGATTTGTCAATGCTCTGAATGAAAATGGTGCCGGTTGGTTTATTAAAGTATCCTTCTTTGTGAACCTGCCGAATGCTTTTGTTACTTATATGCTGAAATATGAGCAGTTCCCCGTTATGCGTGCCAGTTCCACCATAGCGGCAGATGTCACACTGGTGTTGATTGGGCTGATTCTTTTATTATATCGAAATGCAGATCAAAGGATAAGGAGGCTATAGAATATGGAACTTGTAAAACTGACACACGAAAATATTGAAAAGGAGCACATCTGCTGTGCAATCTCCAATAACAAGGATATCCAGGTTATGTCCAAAAAGAACTGGCTGAAAGACAGGCTGGACGAGGGGCTTGTATTCCTAAAAGGCAACGTCCGGGGAAAATGCTTCATTGAGTATATCCCCGCGGAATATGCATGGGCGCCCATCAAGGCGCAAGGGTATATGTACATTGACTGCCTGTGGGTATCCGGGCAGTTCAAGGGGCATGGATACTCGAACCTGCTGTTGGATGCATGTATCAAGGACAGCAAAGAGAAAGGAAAAAAGGGGCTTGTGATCCTGTCCTCCAGGAAAAAGATGGGATTCCTCTCTGACCCGAAATACATGGGCTATAAGGGCTTTCAGACAGCGGATACGGCAGAGCCTTATTTTGAGTTGATGTACCTGCCCTTTGAAGGGGGCGCACCTCTTCCCCGCTTCCGGGACAGCGTGGGCAGACAGGAAGATATGCCGGAAGGATTTGTGCTGTATTACACAAACCAATGCCCTTTTACGGCAAAGTATGTACCGATGCTGGAGGAGATGGCAAAGGCCAGGAACGCAGTGTTTCAGTCCGTACATATCCAGACCAGAGAGGATGCGCAGAATGCCCCTTCGCCCTTTACCACCTTTTCCCTTTTCTATGACGGACAGCTCGTGACACATGAAATCTTGTCGGAGAAGAAATTTGCTAAAATCTTAGCAGATAAAAGAGTGTGAAAAATGATTCAATTAGTCAGACCAACAGAAGCGATGAAAGAACAGGCTATAGAGTTCAGACAGGAATTTTTTGAACATGGGGAATTTGTTATCAACGGAAGTGAATTATTTGATAAAACGGATGACTACACAGAATGGTGCAGAGCCACAGACGCAAACACGAAAGAAGAGACCGTTAATCCGAATTGGGTTAAATTTCCAGACGACCGAAGAAGCTATACGGAAGGCAAGCAGGAATGCATAGAATGCCTGCTGAAAGAAGCGGATGTATGGAAATCAAAACTTTTCTGAAACGGGAGACGAACTGGAAATGAATATATACTATATCGGCGGCTCCACCTGCGCGGGAAAAAGCAGTGTTGCCGAGATTCTTTCAAAAAAACATGATTTATACTACTTTAAAACAGATGATTTTCTGGACAAATATATGCAGGCAGGAGCACGAAAAGGATATCCCGTCTGCAGGAAAACAGCCGGGATGAGTGCGGAGCAGATTTGGATGCGGAAACCGCTGCTCCAATGCAGAGAGGAATTTGATATCTACAGGGAAATTTTTGAATTTGTGGCAGCAGACCTGGATCGGATTGAATGGAAAGGCGGCATTATCACAGAAGGGACGGCGTATCTCCCGGAACTGATGAAACAGTTTGGCGTTCCTGGCAGCCGTTATATCGTCATTACGCCTACGAAAGAATTTCAGGTCATCCACTATAGAAAAAGAGCCTTTGTTCCTTTGGTATTGGAGGGGTGCAGTGATAAGGAAAAGGCTTTTCGTAATTGGATGGATAGGGATGTTCTGTTTGCACAGGAAGTGAGGAGGCAGTGCCATAAAGAGAATTATGTTTCAGTCATCAATGACGGAAACATGGATTTGGATGAACTGGCTAATCTGGTTGCCGCACACTTTGAATTAAAATAATTGGATGCATAGAGAAACAAAGAGACGATGGAGGAGGTAAATAATAATGCGTCATATCTATATTCGTGGAATGATCGGCCTGATCTGGCTGATCGCAGCTATTGTATGTGGGGTATCGGGAAACTTCCCGATGATGGGACTTTACATCATTTTAGCAGGTGTGTTCCTGTATTCTGCATACACAGCATGGAAAAATGAAAAAGACGGAAAAGGGGGAAGGTAGTATGGGACAGGCGCTCCTGACTGTGGGGAACTTAAGCGCATGGTACAGTGAAGAGAAGATGATACTTTCGGGTTTTTCTTTTTCGTTGGAAGAGCATGAAGTGGCAGGATTGATCGGGCTGAACGGAGCCGGGAAGACCACATTCTTGAAGGTTCTCTCCGGCCTGCTTCCAACTTTCCGTTCAGACAGTATCTGCTTTTGCGGTTCCCCTGTGGATTTCAGGGGAGAGGAGTTCAAACTCAGCCGCTATACGGTGTTTGCCGAGGACAATTCTTTTTCGTATTTTACCTTCCGGGAATATCTGGCCTATGTATGCGCCGCCTATGCCCGGGATGTGCCGGATGTGTCGGAGCTGGTACGGGGCTTCCATTTTGAGGAGTATACGGATGTCCTGTTAAGAGAACTGTCAACCGGAAACCGAAAAAAGGCATTTCTGATCACGGCGTTTGCCCTGAGACCCAGACTGCTTCTTTTGGATGAACCGGTCAATGGCCTGGATTTCCAGAGCACGGAATATCTGTATCAGCAGATTTTGGGATATAAGAAGTATGGAATCGTCCTGTTTTCCTCTCATATCTTAGAGAGCATCACACTGACCTCTGACCGGGTATTTGTCCTAGAGGAGGGGAAGATCCGGCGGACATTTGAACACGGGCAGATCAATGCCGAAGAGATCAGGGAGGCTCTGCATGATGAAAATGACAGGTAAAGCCTTTGCTAAGAAGCTGTTTGGGGCAAGATATGAGCGGCTGCCCAGGACGCTTTTGATTGATGTTATTGTATTCTGGGGGCTGTATATTGCCGGCTTTCAGGTGCAGATTGCACCGTCTGTCCGAATCCTGATGATAAGCGCTTTTACCGCAGGCGTGATGTGGCAGGCCCTTTCTTCCGGAGATAATATTACTGAACTCAGGCATATGCTGATGCTGCCGCACAGGAACCGGGAGTTTGTCTTTTCCTATGTGGTCGCGCTGGGAGCTTATGCGGTTCTGACAAAGACAGGGCTGCTTTTTGCGGTTGTACTGGCTGTGTCTGTCTGGAAGCCGATAGAGATCGTGAGAATGCTGATCTGTATGATCCATGCGGTTCTTATGGCTGCAGCCGTTTACTCCCTGAGAAAATACTGGTATGCGGGCGGCATCTGGACTGCCGCCATAGTGGCTGTTATTCTATTTTTAGGAAGCAGAGCATGGTTTAGCCTCTTACTATTTGTGAATGGGATGTTCGCCGCCCTGATTTTGTGGCGGGCTGACGGATATGCTTTTTATCAGTGGGAGAGTAAGAAGAAACGTACCATCCGGCAGAAGAAGGCAGCCCTTTGGCGGTATTTTTTCCGCTATCTGAGCTGCCATAAAAATTATCTTCTCAATACTGCTGTGATGTGGTGCGTAGCCCTTGTACTGCCGTATTTCCTAAGAGGAATGGCGGGCATGTCCGTTATCCCGGTGGGCTTTGCGATTCTGTCCTTAAATACACCCATCTGTATCATGCTGTCCTGTGACCGTGATCTGGAGCAGGCGGTTCGTTTCCTGCCCGGACAGAAACGGCGCTTTTGCATTCCGTACTGCCTGTTCATATTCTTGTGTAATATGACCGCAGATGTGATATTCCTCTTAAGCTGGCAGATACAAAACGGCGGCGTCACTGTCCTTATGATTTTCGGAGCTGTTTTCTTTGCCCTGCAGAGCGCAGAGCTGTCTGTGCTTCTGGAATGGTTTTATCCCATCCGGGACTGGAAGATTGAAAGCGACCTGTGGCATCATCCGCGGAAATATGTGGTTCCGGTGGTGATGTTGCTGCTTGCGGGAGCCGCCTCTGCCTGGCCGGTGTTACTGCCTGTCCTGCCATGTGTACTGGTTTTAGAAACCGTAGTTTTACTTTTTACTCCCGCGAAGCAACGAGCCAAGTAGTCATGCTTGTATGGATATTTGGCGACTGTCGCGGGGTCTTTGACTGCTGGAGGTAAATGAAATTGGAAGTATTGAGAGCTGAGAACATTTCAAAAATATACTGTCAAAATGCGGTATCATTGCAGGCGCTGCGCGGTGTATCGGTGACGATTCAAAAAGGGGAATTTGTCGCTGTACTGGGGAGAAGCGGTTCGGGAAAATCAACTCTTTTGAATATTCTTGCCGGTCTGGACAAACCTTCAGAGGGAAAGGTCTGTATTGAAGGTACGGATATTTTTCATCTAAGCGAAGAGAAAAGGACGTTTCTTCGGCGGAAAAAAAATAGGATTTGTATTCCAGGCATATGAATTACTGCACTCACTGACTGTCATTGAAAATATCCGGCTGCCAGAGCTTACTAAAAATGCGGAGTACGTAGAGGAGCTTCTTGACGCGCTTAAAATCAGGCAATATGAAAAATCTTATCCGGATCAATTATCAGGAGGGGAACAGCAGAGGACGGCCATTGCAAGGGCGCTGGTCAACCATCCGCCCATTCTTTTTGCGGATGAACCCACCGGAAATCTTGACTCCAGGACGGAGAGGGTTGTCATAGATTTATTGAAAAATCTGGCGGCAAAGTATGAAACCAGTATCCTGTTAGTCACGCATAATGAAGAGCTTGTAAGAGATGCAGACCGTGTGATTCGCTTAGAGGACGGTGAAATTGTCAATGGATAGAAAGAAAATCTTATCTGTAGTGAGAGGATATCTTTTCAGAGAGAAAACCAATACTGTCCTGACAGGCCTGTTTCTCTCCTTTGTTACGGTATTTCTTCTGATCGGGAATCAGCTATTTGCAAATGTCCGGATGGCAGACAGATTGAATGCAGAAGCCTTGGAGGGACGGCAGCATGTGACATATTCTGATATTTCAGAGCCAGAGTTTCAGAAGATAAAAGCCTGTGATTTCGTCGCGGATGCCGGAATGAGCTTCCATCTGGGACAGACGGAGGATGGGACGGCATTTGAATACATAGATGAAAGTTACCGGGATCTGGGAGCAGCCGTAGCAGAGGCGAATATAAAGCAGGCCATAGAGGGGCAGTGGGCGCAAAAAGAAGAGGAAGCCATATTTACGAAAAATTATATGGAAAAATACGGGCTGGAATTAGGGGATACGGTTACGGTTAATCTGACAGCTACAGACGCAGATACAGGAGATGTGACATTTCGCATACCGAATCTTACCCTTACGGTTGTAGGAGTCATTGACAATGTGACTGGGTTTACGGACCGGAAGAACGGGTATGTCTCGGAGGCGCTTGCAAGAAAAATTCTCAGAGAGAAAAACGGGCGTGTAAACGTCGTGATCCGGTTTGCTGATGAGGAGAAAATCCCGGAAAATATTGATAAGCTGAATGCTTACTTAGGCTATGGAGAGGAAGAGGCAGAAACCTTAAAAACGCGGATCAATTATATGCTTGCGGAAGCTGTCTCGGATGGAGGAACCCTGAAAAAGCAGAATACAGTCATGAATGTTACTGTATGGCTGGTGTGTGCCCTGGTTGTGTATAACATTTTTTATAACCGCCTTTTTGAAAAGAAACGGGACTTTATTGCTCTGAGAAAAACGGGGTTTCAGACAAAGGAGCTGATGAAAATTGCCGGAATTGAATTCCTGATTCTTGTCCTGATCGGATTTGTGACAGGAATCCTGGCAGGATATTTCCTGAATCAGGCGGTATACGGCGAGATCATGAAAGCATTTGCCCATGCTTATGACGCGGAAGGACTGGTTTCACCGGAACTGTCATGGGGAAGTGTTCGGAATACGGCAGGGATGTTCCTGTTCATTATCATACCAGGCTTGGCCGGCCTTATGCTGCAGCTTCAAAATACCATGCCAAAAGAGGTTATGCGCGGTAAAAGAAAAAATATAAGGAGGCAGGTGCTGGCGCTTCTGATTGTATCGCTTTCCGCAATCCTGATCAGCGTTCTGGGAATCCAGGATAATCACAGTGACGAAGGTATTCTTTTTGTCAAGGAATATGTTCCCGGAGATCTGCAGGTGACGGCAGGCAGCATTTATGAAAATATACAGGGCGGGGATATCCCCTCCATATCTGATTCGGTTTTTCAGGAAATGAAAGCAGCTCCGGGCGTGAGAGAGGTGCAGGATTATGAGATCAATTACGACAGGGGAATCTTCCTGTGCGAGGAAAGGGAAGAATTAAACCCAGACAGCGGAAATTATGAGTCGATGCTTGCTATGGAGCAGGATATTGACGGAAAGAAACAGTGCTTATACAATCTGGTTTTGGCGACAACAGAGCAGATGGAGGCGCTGGTGCCGGGTTATGACGAAAAAAGAGACGACCCTGTTGCAATCATGGAACCAGAGCTTGCAAAGACACTGAATCTGGAGATTGGGGATATGTTTACCATCTATGATGAGCAATTGGTCATAGACGGCTCGAAAGACGGATGTAAGTCTGCCCGTGTAAAGCTTCTGGATACCCGGAATATTATATTGTCGGAGAATCATATAGGGGGAAATCTGCTGATCGTAGACAGGGAGACCGCTGAGGGTTTTTCTGGCGGGTTGTACCGGCAGGTTGTCAATGTGTGGACCGAGGAGAGCGGGGAGACAGTTGCCGCATCCAATCTGGAGAGTATATCAGACACGAACGGCTATTCCTTCCGCAATGCCGGCAGACAGATACAGAAATATATTGATTCGAATCACTGCCAGAAGGTGATGCATTGGTTTTTTATTGTCATTCTTGCGGTAATCGGCCTTTTGGTCTATTTCAATACCGTATTTGCCAATCTGCTGAACAGGAGGAATGATTTTAAGATCATGCATAAGATCGGTATCCGGAAAAAAGAGATGCATTGGATGGTAATGAAAGAGGGGCTGCGCCAGGGCTGTATGGCAGCAGGAGTGGCAGTGATCGTACAGGGCATTTTGAGTATGAGCAGGCAGGAGTCTTTTTTCAGGATATTTGCGGCGACAGATGCAGGAGTGGTGACAGCATGCGTATTGTTCCCGGTTTTTATACTTTGGTATGTGTTTCAAAAGAAGATGGCAGCTTTTTAATATGTTGAAGAATCCGTGCAAAATATATATGTGGTATCTGTGGAGACTTGGAACAGATATCACTTTTTTAATATATTTACTTTCTAATCTTCCAGTAACATTCCCGCATGATAGAATCCGTCTGGGAAAGATCGAGATACCAGAACTGCACGATATAATCCCAGGTGCTTTTTGGAAGCACAAAGGGATCAGGATAAAATTTAAGAAACTGGGATACGAAAGTATCCTGATAGGCGGCATGGCCGCCGGGATTTGTAGGTAACAAAGAAATCGCCTCCAGTCGATTGAAATAAAATATAATCAATCGGCTTCGCCACAAATTTTGAGCGATTTGTCAAGTGTTTTTACAAAAAAAGTGGGTGATTTTTTTGCGATAGGGGTCTGAAAGCCTTATAAAATCAAGGCTGAAGATTCCGAGAAGTTATTATACTGGAATGGAGGGCGGAAGGGCGCTCGCGGAGGTGCTGTTTGGCAGGACGAATCCGTCAGGGAAGCTGCCAGAGAGCTTTTACAAGACCCATACGGATTGTTCGGCACATGCATGGGGGAATTTTGGAGAAAAGGAAACGGCAGACTATGCGGAGGGAGTCTTTGTGGGATACCGTTATCTGGAAAGCTATCATGTGGAACCGGAATTCTGCTTTGGCCATGGACTGTCCTATACTTCTTTCGAGTACGAGTCGGCAGAACTGATAAAAGAGGACGGCAAGGTATATGTGGAATGTCAGATTGCCAATACCGGGGAGATGGATGGTAAAGAGACCGTCCAGATTTATCTGGGGCCAAAGGAGCGGACGGAAAGCGAGCCGGTACGGCAGTTAAAGGGATTTGAGAAAGTCTTTTTGAAGTCCGAGGAGAAAAAGAAACTTCGGATTGAGATTGAAGATTATTCCGAAAATAGGAATGTCTGGGCGGGAAGTTCCCTGAAGGATTTAAGAATGTGTGCAGAAAAGAAAGGATATGAAACGATATGAAGATTCAAAGTATAACGGACAGCACCCTGCTCTGCTGGTGATGAAGGATTCCGGTGTCATCGTGCTGCCAAAGAGGACGAACACAGAACGGGATTTTGTCTCGGGAAAAATTTGCTGGAGTTTTGTTCTGCAAAAAGATTTGCTGACGGTTACTTGCTGTACAGTGTGAATGGGAGTTAAGGAGAAAAAGTATGGCTTATGGAAAAAATATAGACAGGATTCTTTATGGAGGCGACTACAACCCGGAGCAATGGCCGGAGGAAGTGTGGGAGGAAGATATACGATTAATAAAAAAAGCTCACATCAATATCGTAACGCTCAATACATTTAGCTGGGCAGCATTACAGCCTTCAGAAAGCAGCTACTGTTTTGAAAAATTAGATACTATTATGGATTTTGTAAGAAAAAACGGATTAAAGGTATGCATGGCGACTTCGACAGGAGCACACCCGGCATGGATGGCAAGAAAGCATCCGGACATTCTGCGTACTGATTTTAACGGAATAAAAAGAAAATTCGGAGGCCGCCATAATTCATGCCCCAATAGCCCGTCTTACCGAAAATATGCAGAAAGGTTAGCGGGAATGCTTGCAAAAAGATATAAGGATTATGAAAATATTGTAGCCTGGCATATCTCGAATGAATTTGGCGGAGAATGTTATTGTGAGAATTGTGAACGGGCTTTCCGAAAATGGCTGAAGAAAAGATTTGGAACAGTGGAAGAAATGAACCGGGTGTTCCATACATCGTTTTGGGGACATACCTTTTATGACTGGGACGAAGTGGTGCTGCCCAACCTTCAAAGTGAACATTTTCTGGCTGACGGCGAAGACAGAACCATATTTCAGGGAATTTCACTGGAATACCGAAGATTTATGTCTGAAAGCATGCGGGAGTGTTTCCGGCTGGAATATCGGGAGATTAAAAAAGAAATGCCGGATGTTCCAGTTACGACGAATCTTATGGGATTATATAAACCATTGGATTATCAGAAGTGGGCGAAGGACATGGATTTTATCTCATGGGACAGTTATCCGGAACCGGGAGATACTCCTGCAGAGACAGCGTTACAGCATGATTTGATGCGGGGAATAAAAAAGCAGGAATCTTTTGTGCTTATGGAGCAGACGCCCAGTGTAACTAACTGGCAGCCATATAATCGGTTAAAACGTCCAGGAGAGATGAGGCTTTTGAGTTATCAGGCTGTGGCACATGGGGCAGATGCAATCCAGTTTTTTCAGATACGGCAGTCAATCGGGGCGTGTGAGAAATTTCATGGAGCCGTCATCAGTCATGCCGGCAGGGATGATACAAGGGTATTTCAGGAAGTGGAACAGCTTGGGCGGGAATTAGAGCAATTGGGCGATATGTTTTTGGAAGGGCGTACACCGGCAGAGGTGGCTATATTTTTTGACTGGGATAACTGGTGGGCGTTGGAATATTCTGCCGGGCCGAGCATCCGTATGAAATATTTAGATGCAGTCAAGGATTATTATACAGCAGCATATGAATCAAATGTTCCTGTTGATATGATAGGTATGGAAGATGAGTTTGATTCTTATAAGGTCGTCATCGCGCCGCTGCTTTATATGACGAAGCCTGGGATTGATAAGAAAATCCGAAAATTTGTGAAAGGTGGAGGCATATTTGTCACCACATATTTCAGCGGGATTGTAGATGAACATGATCTGGTTATTCAGGGGGGATATCCCGGAAAGCTGAGGGATATCCTTGGAATCTGGGTGGAAGAAAATGATGCGCTTCCTGAAGGAGAAGAAAACAGCTTTATTTATAAAGGAAATCTGTATCCGGCGGAAATAATATGCGATTTAATGCATCTGGAAGATGCGGAAGCATTAAGCGTTTACGAAAAGGACTTTTACCAAGAGATGCCGGTCATTACGAAAAACAGATTAGGGCGGGGATGTGCCCATTATGTGGGGACACGCTCAAACAGCGAATTTTATCATAAATTTATGGAGGATATTTTTACAGAAGCAAAGATTGAAGGGACTATGTCCACTGCGAAGGGAGTAGAAGCAACAATACGAGTCAGAGGCGACAAAGAAGTTCTCTTTTTAATGAACCATAATAAAGATGGTGAGAGGGTAACTTTAAATGATGCTTATAGAGATTTGCTGAATGATAAGGAGTATCCGGCAGGAAATTCTATAGATATAGGGGGAAAAGGGGTATTTGTGCTGTTGAGACAGATGAAAATATAGCTGACTGGTATATGGCGGTGCACTGGTTAAAGGTGTTGTGTTAGAAGACCCGCCTGTATTTTCAACACAAGGAGAAAATATAAGAAAATGCTCGCCGGATTTACCAGGCGGGCATTTTTGTGATTTGTGAACAGCCACAAAATCAATTTTGCCATCTCTGCTTTTACCGACATTGAGGTGTACCCGCGTCTGCAAAGTTCCAAATACACGATATTTTCAAGGCTGGTTTGAAAAAATAAATGTTCTTCATTCAATTATGTGAATGAATTCCTCCCATATATGTAAGTGCCTCAAAAGATGGCGTAGTGTAATTATAGATCCGACCTGTTATACTTGTGTACATAGTATAACGAAAGGAGTGGTAGCCTAGTGGGTAAAGTAAATCAGGAAGCAACGGTTTCCTTTGCGGAGGTCTCACGCCCTGTTAGATCATCCGGTCCACAGCATTCATCTCCGGCCTTTGACGGAAGATTTATGGTCTATTGCCAGGGATTGAAACTGTTCATCCCGGAAGACTTTCAGACAGAGTCCTTGCTAAAAGTACTCCGGGTGATGAAGCAGCTATGATGAGACGCCTGGCAGAAGATGCCAGCCACATCTATCTGGCAACGGGCGCTACGGACTTCCGAAAACAGATATCCGGGCTTGTCGCAATCGTCAGCATGCAGTTCAAACTGGATCCATTCCGGGACACATATGTCTTTATCTTTTGTAATAAGAAAAGAGATTCTATCAAGGTTTTACGATACGATAAAAACGGTTTCCTTCTTGCTACTAAGAAGCTGTTAGATGGTATGAAATTCCAATGGCCCCGTACTCCGGATGAAGTAAAACAGATATCTTTCCAACAGGTGGAATGGCTTCTGCAAGGGCTAAAGATTGAGCAGGAAAAAGCACATCATCCCGTAAAAAGAACCCTGGAGAAATCCTGTTTTTAAGCGTGGAAATTGTGACGATAAAAAGCCCGCAATCCCTTGAAAAATCGGCATTTTTTAGGTTTTCTATCATGCGTTTATAGTGGAAAAAATATTAAAAAATGGTATAATTACAGGATCCTAAAACGGAAGGAAAACCACCGATGACCCAACAGGAAGAATTGTTTGCGCTCAAGCAGCTGATCAAAAAACAGCAGGAACAACTTGCGGAAAAAGATGAGATCATAGAAAAACAAAATCGCCAGATTGAAAAACAGCAGATCCAGATTGAAAACATGGTCCAGGCACTTCTTCACGCCCGCAAAAAGTTGTTTGGCCCTTCTACAGAAGCAACGAAACAGATTGAGGGGCAGCTTTTCCTTTTTGAAGAGGCGCAGAGACTGGCAGAAGAACTTGGTGTAGAGCAGAAAAAGATTACGGTTAGTCCCTATACCCGAACACCACGGAAACCCGGCGTTCGGGCAGAGATGCTTGCCGGCCTGCCAAAAGACATTGAGGAGTACACCATTCCGGAAGGGGAGACCTGTAGTAAATGCGGTGGGGAATTGAAGGTGGTCGGACAAAGGATCGTCAGGACAGAAGTGGAGTTTGAACCTGCAAAACTAAAAGTGAAACAGATCATCCAGCAGGTGGCCAAGTGTACCGTATGTGGTACAGAAGGGGCAGAGAATCCAAACTGCCATTTTCAGAAAGCGGCAGTGCCAACACCGCCATTACCGCATTCTCTGTCCACTCCTTCTCTGATTGCCCAGGTAATGTACCAGAAATTTATGATGGGACTTCCCTTTGCGCGTCAGGAACGGGATTGGTACCGGATGGGGCTGATCCTGCCGAGGAACGACATGGCAAACTGGGTGATCCGGTGCAGCCAGGAATGGCTGGAGCCTGTTTACTGGCGGATCCATAAATGTTTAATGGGATGCGGCGTACTCCATATGGATGAGACCAGGATCCAGTGCAATAAAGAAGCTGGGAAAAAAGCCAGCAGTGAATCTTTTATCTGGGTCATCCGCAGTGCCGCATGCGAAGAACTCCAGGCAGCGTTCTTCTACTATTCCCGAACCCGGAATGGGGATACGGCGAAAGAACTTCTGGAGAAATTCTACGGATACCTGGTAACAGATGCTTACAGCGGATATGAGAAAGCAGAGCACATCATACGTTCCTTGTGTTGGGCCCATGTTCGTAGATATTATATAGACAGTATCCCGTTGGATAACAATGGGAAGGAATTATCCGGTTCCAAGGGAGCCGAAGGCCGGGAATTTATCAACCTCCTGTTCAAGGTAGAAGAGGAGATCAAAGATCTTTCCTATGAGGAAAAGAAACAGAAGCGTCAGGAGGCCTCACGGCCCATCCTTGATGCCTTTTGGGCGTGGGTTGAGAAAACCTCCGCGTTGGATACCACAAATGAGAAACTCACCCAAGCACTGGGATATTCCAAAAATCAGAAGGAATATCTGGAAACCTTTCTGGAAGACGGACGACTGCCAATTTCTAACAATTTATGTGAAGCAAATATCAAGCCGTTCGCAACGGCAAGGCGGGCATGGCTCTTTGCCGACACCCCGAAGGGAGCAAAGGCAAATGCGATCCTTTATACTCTGGTGGAAAGTGCCCGTGCCAACAAATTAGATGTTTATGAATATTTAAAACACCTTCTGACAGAGATCCCTGGCAGTCACTATTTAGAGCATCCAGAAGTTCTGGATCAGTACCTGCCATGGTCAGTGTCACTGCCCGAGGAATGCCTGTTAGAACATAAGCATAAAAAGTGCCTCAATCAATGATAGTGTCAGTATAGCAGATCCTTGCTAGATTTGCTAGACGCCATCTTTTGAGGCACTTACCTTCTATCTTAAGTTGTTCTGCTATCTGGTATAAAGCATAAGGTGCGCCATGAATGAACGCCTCAAAAGTTGTTGCCACATGTTGTGAATGCTCTTGATTCCAGAAAGAGGAAAAACGTTCCATGACTTTATCCCATGTACCGATAGTTTCTAAAGTGTATTGTTTTACTTTTCCATCGACGCGACGGTTTTCAACCATAACATAATAATCATTACCTTTGCATTTTTTATTTCTCAGAAAAGCCATGTAGTGCGTACCTCTAATCTATTATAAATACGTTGATTATTATAACATAATTACGGAAAATAAGCAATAGTTGTACGCACTACGTTTATATCTTTTTAAAACCAGCTGAATTAGCCGGTTTTATGGTAATTTAATATTCAAAAGTCTGAAACTCACGCTAGACGGAAACTTATGAACTGAGTTTACATGTTACACAAGCTATCCTCTATTGCGAGTAGAGGATAGCTTTTTCTGTCTATTTACGGTTGCTGTGATTATCTATGTATGTCAAGCCGCGAATACCACCAAGAGCAGCGTCAATACTTCTAACGTGTTTTAAAAGAATTAGAAGAGAGATTTAATAATTATTGAACCCACAGCCCAAAGTTGATATACTATCAACAATAGGGCTGTTTTTTGGTGTTTTATTTTGCCTTTATCGAAGAATACATCGCCACGCCTAATATCACGATTCCGCCTGCCAGCTCTCGTATGGTTGGCACTTCTCCCAGGAAAAGCAGGGCATAGAGGATTCCATAGACGGTTTCCATTCCGGATATGATTCCGGCGGTCTGGGCTCTCACGCTTTTTTGGGCGGATACATACAGGGAATGAGCGAACGCCGTACAGATGAATCCGACGAACGCGATTCCGGCGAGGTCAAGGGGCCGCCATGTCGTTTCCACGAGAAATAATGCCGGAAGAAGTACGATGGCGGCGGAACCCTGTTCATAGAGGCAGACGGTACGGGCGGGGTACCGTGGGGAGAAGTAGCGGTTCGCCAGTGTCAGGACGGCGTAAGAGAGGCTTGAGACCATTCCCCAGATGATTCCGATGGTAGTGTGGTTCTCCATGGAGAATTCCGGGATGGTGATCATAACGCCGATCAGCAGGAGTATAGCGCTTAGGACGCTCTGACTCCGTAATTTCTCATGGAATACAATCGGTTCTATGAAGGTCAGGAACAGCGGGAATGTGGAAAATGTAATCGTTCCGATGGCCACTGTCGATACCTGTACGGACTGGAAGAAGGTCGTCCAGTGTATCGCCATGACCGCGCCTGTGAGAATGATCATACAGTAATCTTTTCCGGAGTTAAGCCTTAGGGATTCCTTCTTGACGATTGCGATTATGAGCAGAAGGAGAGAAGAGCAGACTACTCTTCCAAGGGCTACGAGAACGGCAGGTATTTCCACGAATTGTGCGGCGACGCCTGCCAGCCCGAAGAGCATGACGGCGATGTGCAGATATATGATATTTCGGTTAAAAGATTCTTTGGTACGCATATATTATGTTCCTTTCGTGTGTATTCGTCTGATATGTAATCCGGATGTTATTCAGATGCTGTTCAGATGTACTTCGGTCAAAAATATATCAGATATATTATAGCGGAAAGAGAGGAAAAGTCAACAATGAAAAAGAGCGCGCCGAAAGGGGCAGAGAGAAAGAGGCAGAGGAGTTAAAAGAGCGCTGAAAGAGACAGAGGAGTCAAAAGAGCGCCGAAGGAGGAGAGGGTTCATATGACAATAGAGATTCCCGGATATAAGAAGCTGGATTTGGATTACCTGGTACTGGATTATAATGGAACGATCGCCAGAGACGGATTGATTCCGGAAGACATGCGTAAGCGTCTCAGGGAACTGTCGGAGAAGTTCAAGATCTATGTGGTTACGGCCGATACCCATGGAAACGCGGGAGCAGAATGTGCCAGTCTTCCTGTGGAGATCAGGACATTTCCGTCGGCGGACGCTGCGCGTGCCAAGGAGGAGATCGTAGAGAAATTAGGCGCCGGAAGGTGTGTATGTGTGGGAAACGGTCGGAACGACGTGCTTATGTGCCGTATCGCAGGGCTTTCTGTCGCGGTGATGGATATGGAAGGTATGTATGGCGGACTGGCGGCAGAGGCGGACGTCTGCGTAAGGTCTATGCAGGAAGGAATGGATCTGCTGATGAATGAGAAGCGCCTGATTGCTACGCTGCGGGGATAGAAAGATTAGAGTAGATGTCAGGATGTTATAATCTGTCAGGATAGGAAAGAGATTGGAGGGCGGACGTTATGTCAGAGACAAAGATTGTAAAAACAACCTGCTCCACTTGCGGACCCTGCTGTGAAGTGGATGCTTATGCAAAAGACGGAAGACTGATATCCGTGGAAGGGGCGCGCAATACCCCGATGCAGTCAGGCGGATTGTGCGCCAAGGGGGCTGCCGCGGTGCAGTATGTCTATAATAAAGAGAGAATCCTGTATCCGATGAAGCGTGTTGGTAGAAAAGGAGAAGGACGGTTCGAACGGATTTCCTGGGATGAAGCCTATGATTTGATCGCGGAGAATCTTCTTCGGATCCGCAGTGAGTATGGAGCGAGGTCAGCCGTATTCTATGCCGGTTATTCCAAATGGTACCGTCCTGCCCTGCTTCGGCTTTCCAACGCATATGGTTCTCCGAATTTCTGTACGGAGTCGAGTACTTGTTTTCAGGCGGCTGCTCTGGCATGGCGTTCGATATTCGGGAATGGGATCTGCGGTCCTGATCTTAAGAATGCGAAGACACTGCTGATCTGGAGTTCGAATCTGTATCACACGAATACACCTGTGAGCAAGGCGTTCCAGGGATTGAAAAAGCGGGGAGTTAAGGTGATCGACGTAGATCCCCGCCATACGGTGACGGCTCACGACGCGGACATTCATTTACAGTTGGTTCCGGGGACGGACGGTGCGCTGGCGCTGTCTATGGCACAGGTAATTATAGAAGAAGATCTGTATGATAAAGAATTTGCAGAAAAATATGTCTATGGTTTTCAGGAATATCGGGAGTATGTGCAGGAATTTCCGCCTGAGAAGGCAGAGAAGATCACAGGAGTCCCGGCAGAGAAGATTCGGCAGGCGGCAAGGACTTATGCGGGAAATGGTCCGGCGGGGCTGATGTTCTCGGCATCTCCTGTCGTGCATCATATCAACGGCGTCCAGAATTACCGGGCGGTATTTTCTTTGATCGCTCTGACGGGGAATTACGATGTGGAAGGCGGTAACCGGACACAGCCGGGGCCGTTTTCACCCGCAAATGAATTCGGACAGGTTCGGCGTTATGATAAAGAAGAAGCAATCGGGCAGAAAGAATTCCCTGTATGGTTCGATTTGTCCTGTGATGAGGCCCAGTGTATCCGGCTTGCGGATTACATAGAAGAGGAGCAGCCTTATCCTATCAAAGCGGTATTTGCCATGGGGCTGAATCATCGCATGTGGCCGCAGCCAAAGCGTCTTAAGGCGGCGCTTGAGAAGCTTGATTTCTATGTAAATGCGGAGCTGTTCATGTCCGAGTCATCCATGGCGGCGGATCTGATACTTCCGGCATGTACATCCTATGAGAGAGAACAGGTACATGTAGGGAGGGGAAGCAGATTCTTCTTCTCGAACCGGGCGATCGAGCCGGTGGGAGAGAGTAAGAATGACATTGAGATCATTATGGAAGTGTTCCGGAGGATGAAGTTAAGAGACCGGACGCTGAGAGAAGACGTGTTAGAGGGAGGATATGAAGCCTATATGGAGCATATCCTGAAGCCTTCAGGTCTTACGCTTGACGAACTTAAAGCCCATCCGGAAGGGATGGATGGAAGGAATATCTTCCCGCCCGGAGTGAGGACTTATGAGAACGAACCATTCCATACTCCTTCCGGCAAGGCAGAGCTACGTTCCCTGGTGCTGGAGCGTTATAAGGACAGCCATGGATATGACGGGCTTCCGGTTTACCGGGACTATCGGGAGAATCCGGCGGTTGACCGGGACGCGTTTCCGCTGATATTGAATACCGGAAGCAGGAAGCCGCAGCTATTTCATTCAAGGCTTTACAGAATGCCGTGGCTGAATAATATAGAAGATGTACCCTTGGTGGAGATCCACCCGGAGGACGGGAAAAGATTTGGCGCGGAAGACGGTAAAGCCGTCAGGGTAGTCTCCCCGTCGGGTGAGATTACGGGAACCGCAGCCTATAACGTCCAGGGAAAGCCAGGAGTCGTATATATCTATCATGGGAATCCCAAAGGGGACGCCAATGAGCTGATCGGTAAGGATTATCTGGATCCGATATCAGGATTTCCCGGATTTAAGGGTTATTTCTGTAGGATCGAAGGGGTATAGGATCATTTGGAAAGGATGAAGATCAGAAGATATGAAGATAAAGTTTAATGAGGAAAGGTGCGTAGGATGTTATGCATGTTATACGGCATGCATAGCGGAGCATCATTCTCCGGAGGAAGAAGATGCGTGCAGCCGCAGAGCAATTCGAACGATTATAGAAGAAGGTTTCCAGAAGAATGTCTGTGAAGGGTGTATACACTGCGGGCTTTGTATGAAAGCATGTACGCAGGGGGCTGTTTACAGGGAAGAGGATTATGGGCTGGTTCTTGTGGATCAGGATAGATGTACCGGATGCAGGGCTTGTCAGGAGGTCTGCCCGAAGAAGGTAATTCATTTTAACAGGGACGGGAAGATGGAGAAGTGCGACGGATGTATCGGCTGGCTGCGCCAGGGAAGAGAACCAGCATGTGTCAGGGTATGCTGCGCAGGCGCAATTACCCATACATCATAGCATTCATTCCCGCGGGCAACATAGAAGCTAATTAGGAGCTGGTAAGAGACAAGAAGAGGTAAGAAGAGATAAGAAGGATAATACGAGGTAAGAAGAGATAATACGAGGTAAGAAGAGATAATATGGGGTAAGAAGAGATAATACGAGGTAAGAAGAGATAATACGAGGTAAGGAGAGATAATACGAGGTAAGAAGAGATAATACGAGATGAGAAGAGATAATACGAGGTAAGAAGAGATAATAGAAGGAGGATGAGAAGATGGCGTTAATGCATGTGGACTTTTTTTCGGACGTGCTTGGTATGAGCATGAACATGGACGTGATTCTGCCTCAGCGGACAAGAGGGCAGATCGGTATGGAGGGAAAGGCGGAGGACGGGAAGTATAAGACTATGTACCTCTTACATGGGATGAGCGACGACCACACGACCTGGCAGCGCAGGACTTCGATTGAGCGTTATGTAAGCAGCCTGGGGATTGCGGTGGTGATGCCTGCGACTCACCTGGGATTTTACACGGATACTACCTATGGGATGAGATATTGGACCTTTATCTCGGAGGAATTGCCGCATATCTGCAGGGAATTCTTCCCGCAGATGTCTGAGAAGAGAGAGGATACACTGGCTGCGGGATTGTCCATGGGCGGTTACGGCGCATGGAAGCTGGGACTTGGGGCAAGCGGTACGTTCGGTGCGGCGGCGTCCTTGTCAGGGGCATTGGATATCGTGGATGACTACAGGCGGACAGAGAGAGAAATGGCGGACAGGCTGCCTCTTTTCCGGGGAATTTTCGGTGATATCCGCCGGCTGGAGGGCTCGGATGACGATATCCTGGCTCTGGCGGATAAGCTTGCGGCTTCGGATCAGGAACGTCCCCGCCTGTATGCGTGGTGCGGTACAGAGGATTTTCTGTATCAGGGAAACCAAAAAGCATGGGAACACGTGCAGAATCTGGGATATGAGTTAAGCTGCAGTGAGTCCCCGGGAGATCATCAGTGGAAATATTGGGATGAGAAGATAAAGGATGTACTGGACTGGTGGCTGGGAGACAGGGGAACTGCCGGTGAAGGATATCATGCCGATTTCAGAGGTGATAGACAGGGTTACCGAGATCTGTAAAGTAAATGGTGTAAAACGGCTGGAGTTATTCGGCTCTTTTGCTACAGGAACTGCGGCGCCGACGAGTGATATAGATTTTGTTGTCTGTGGATGCAGATGCTTCGGTCAAGAAACCAGTTGGCGCATGACTATGACGGAACTTTTGCAGCAGAAAAATTTCAGGATATCATAAAGGTATATTATCCTCTGTTTGAAAAACTCAAAGAAGACGTTGAGAAATATTATGGGCAAAAGGAGTCTTGCTAACTTTCGGGAAGATATCTATAATAAACAAAGATAAGTTAAAGGAGGTTTTGTAATGATGGAGATAAGAGAAGGATACATGCCGTTTCTGGAGTATAAGACTTATTACCGCATCGTAGGAAGAAAGACGGGGAATAAGAAGCCGCTGGTTCTGCTTCATGGCGGTCCGGGCTCTACGCACAATTATTTTGAAGTATTAGACCGTCTTGCCGAGGAGGATGGACGAGAGCTGGTTATGTACGATCAGCTTGGATGCGGAGAATCTTATGTAGAGAATCGGCCGGACCTGTGGAATTCAAAGACATGGATCGATGAACTGGTTGCGGTCAGAGAGCATCTGGGACTTGAGGAGATACATCTCCTGGGCCAGTCCTGGGGAGGCATGCAGCTTCTGGAGTATGTATGCAGCCGCAAACCGGAAGGATTGAAAAGTCTGATACTTTCCAGTACTCTTCCGGCTTCCTGGATGTGGGGAGAAGAGCAGCAGCGTTTGATTCAGGAACTGCCGCAGGAGATGCAGGCTTCGATCAAGAAAGCGATGGAGGATAACGACTACAGCGATCCGGGATATATTGCGGCGGAAGCGGAATATATGCTCCGTCACGCTGCGGGCGAGGTGACGGAAGAGTCTCCGGAATGCCTGAGACGCCCGAGGAAAACGGGGAGAGAGTCTTATGTCGTGGGCTGGGGGCCCAATGAGTATACGCCGCTTGGAACTCTGAAAGATTATGATGTGACAGAGCAGCTTAAGGATATCAAAGAGCCGGCGCTGGTTATCAACGGAGGAAATGATCTGTGTACTCCTTACATAGCGAAATACATGTACGACCGAATTCCGAATTCCAGATGGGAGTTATTCCGTACCTGCAGACATATGTGTTTCGTGGAGGATACGGACAGATACGTGGAGCTTATGAAGGAATGGCTGAACGCCAATGATTAAGGCAGTTCGTTCTCATCTTCGTGCATCCTGTACCCTACACCGACTTCCGTGAAGATAAACTGCGGTTTCGAAGGATTCTGCTCGATCTTTCGGCGGATATTTGCCATATTTACGCGGAGAATCCGGTTATTGTCTCCGGTAAACGGGCCCCACACGTTGGACATGATGGCAGAGTATGTCATTACTTTTCCGGAATTCCTGGCAAGGAAAGCGACAATCTTGTATTCAACCTGTGTCAGATGGATCTTCTCTCCGTTCAGTGTAAGCATCCGTTTGTCGAAATCCAGCAGGAGTCCCTGACACTGGTATGGTCTGATATAGAGGGCGGAATTGGAGTCCATGCGGTTACTGTGCCGCAGGGATGCCCGGATCCTTGCCAGCAGTTCCGGAGTGCCGAAAGGCTTGGTAATATAATCATCTGCGCCCAGGTCCAGGGCGGTTACTTTGTCCCTTTCGTCTGTCCGTGCAGAGATAACGATGATCGGACTGCTCGTCCATTCACGCACGGAAGTAATGACATCATTTCCGTCCATATCAGGCAGACCCAGATCAAGAAGGATGATGTCAGGACATTGGGAGCTTATCAGTGACAGGCCGGCTTTGCCCGATACTGCGGTGATAACGCGGTAGTCATTAGATTTCAGTGCTTTTGACATGAAGTCGGAGATATTTTTCTCGTCTTCGATGATTAATACGGTATAATTTGAAGTTGTCATAAGTTCGTCTCCTTTGATTTCCATGTGTAACGTAGTTTACGTTTTGGGAAGGGAAAATGCAAATTCTGCGCCGCTGTCATGATTCTGCGCGGTAATCGTCCCGCCATGAGCCTGTATGATCGTGCGGCAGATAGAAAGTCCGATTCCCATGCCCCGCCGGGTGTCCGAGGAGGAAATACTGTCGTACTGTCCGCTGAAAATGTTCGGCAGCGAGACCTCGGGAATTCCTTTTCCATGGTCGATGACATGGAATGTGACGGCATGTTCGTCGTCCGTAATAACAAGTTCCACCGGTCTGGAGCTTTCGGAATGAACCAGGGCATTTTCCAGAAGATTGATCAGAACCTGTTCGATCAGTAAAAAATCCATAGGGATCATCAGTATATCGTCCGGGGCGGAAACATTGACGGAAGCTCCCGGCAGCCGTTTTTCCAGTCTGTCGATTGCTTCGGAAACGACTTCTTCTACAAGTTCCGGTTCCTTGGCGACTTCTTGTCTGTCGCCCTGGATTCTGGTGACGGACAGGAGATTTTCTACCATATTCAGAAGCCAGTTGGCGTCTTCGTTGATCGTGGCGATCAGTTCCAGTTTCTCGCCGGAATCAAGGGTGCTGTGATTCTCGATATAGGAGGCGGAGGAACCGATGATGCTGGTCAGCGGGGTGCGAAGGTCGTGGGAGATTGCGCGCAGAAGATTTGCACGGATCCGCTCCTTTTCTGCTTCGTTGAGCTTCCGCTCCCGTTCTGCGATGATCTCATCCTGTCTTGTGAGTTTGGTGGTCATGGCGCTGGTTGTGACAGTGATAATCAGCATGCAGACAAATGTGATAGGATACCCGCTCAAGGCAAAGTTGATCTCAAAGAACGGATAAGTAAAGCAGGCGTTGATGAAGCTTACACAGAACAGAGAGGAAAAGATACCGTATAGATATCCGGTGGTTCCCCTGGAGATCAGTATCAGCGCGAGGATATAGATGAGCGCGATGTTGGCAGTATTATCCTTCACAAAATGGAAGAATAAGAACGCCAGACCGGTCGCGATCAGAAGTATGGTAAGAGTATATAGAATGTTGCGCAGGGTCTTCTTCATAGAAATAGAATTCACCTTTCTTATATTCTTCTGTTCAGGAGTCTCAGTAATCAATAGTATATTAATAGTATACCACCAATGCGGGAGAGAAGGTAGTATTTTCTTTTGTGCATGGCTGACCGGGAAAGACATATACTGTAGTAAAGACGTATGTCTGAGGTTATGTCTATGAAAGAAACGATCAGAAGATGGAGAAATCATGGGATATTGGCGCTGGTATTGGTGATTGCGCTGATGGGTTCATATCAATATCTCTCCGGATATACAACGGTCTCCAGTAATGTAAACGGGAAAGAGATGCCGATCTGCTCTGTCGAGACGGAGGAGAAGAAGGTTGCGCTGACCTTTGAAGCAGCGTGGGGTGACGAAGATATGGCGAGGATTCTTAAGATCTTGAAAGAGCAGAGAGTTCTTGTTACATTTTTCCTGACAGGGGAATGGGCAGGAAAGTATCCGGAAGATGTGAAAGCGATTCAGGAAGCAGGGCATGATATCGGGAACCACAGTGAGAGTCACCGGAGTATGATGGGTCTTACGGAGGAAGAGCAGAAAGAAGAGATCATGAACGCCCATAAGAAGGTTGAGGAACTGACCGGCATCGGGATGAATCTATTCCGGCTGCCGTATGATAACTATGATGATTCTGTGATACGGAATATACAGTCGTGCGGCTATTATCCGATTCAGTGGTCGGTTGATAGTTTTGACTGGAAGGATTACGGCGCCGACAGCATCGTGGAAGTTGTGATGAATCATGAGAGCCTGGAGAATGGGGCGATCATCCGTCTGCACTGTGGTACGAAATATACGGCGGATGCGTTGGAAGCTTTGATTGCAGGACTTAAGGGACGTGGATATCAGATCGTTCCGGTGTCGGAGTTAATCTATAAGGAAGATTATCATATGAACGTGATGGGGCGGCAGATAAAAGATTGATATACAGTATAAGACTATATTTTTCCGATGATTATTGCGGATGAATTACCGCCGGATACGGTGAGATAATACGAGTACAAGAAAGGAAGAAAGAAGAGTGAACAGCAGAGTATCCGTAGTCAGTATTATAATTAAGGACGAGGAAGCGGCGGGAAAGGTGAATGAGCTGCTTCATGAATTCCGACAATATGTGGTTGGACGCATGGGAATTCCCTACAGAGAGAAGAGGGTTTCCATCATCAGTGTGGTGATTGACGCCCCCGGAGACGTCACCAGCTCCCTGTCGGGGAAGCTGGGGATGTTAGAAGGGGTCAGCGCAAAGACGCTCACGGCAAAGGTGTAACAGAGCACACGGTTTGCCGATTGCAGGCACATTCTGTGAAGCGCGCTAAAACCGGTTGATGCCGTTCTGCAGTTCTTCCGCCCATTTTTGCAGGTTATAGGTTCTTCCGCCGAAGAGTTTAAGAAGGGCGCCGGTGGGATTGTTTTCATTGGCGAAAGCATTTGCTTCGTCCGTATCCACATGCATGGCGAGGGCGAAGTTCGGGTGGACACGCACCACTACGTCGGCGAATATCAGGGAACGTTCAAAGCTCTCCATGATTACGAATACTTCATCGTTGTCTTTGACGTTCAGTTGGATCGCCTGTACCGGAGTCATATGAATGTGCCTTTTGGCGACGATGACGCCGTGGTCCAGTTCGATACTTCCCTCGGGGCCTTCCAGTATACAGCCGGGGGTATCTTTGGTGTCTCCGGACTGACAGATGATGCCGGGGATTCCAAGCTTGCGGGAATCCGTCATGGAGATCTCAACTTGTGTCTCATTACGGAAAGGGCCGAGCACGGCAACGTTTTCAAAAGAGCTTTTGGGGCCTCTTACAGCGAGACGTTCCTCGCAGACGTACTGTCCGGGCTGGCTTAGTTCGGCTTTGAAGGTCAGTTCTTTTCCTTTGCCGAAAAGGATATCAAAATCTTCGCGGCACAGATGGATGTGGCGCGCGCTTGTTTCTATTGGTATTGCAAGTCCCATAATCATATCACCTCATTTTTATCTGTTTTTTATATGTTTTCCTCTTCCCACAATCTTTCATTAGGGATCTGTTCAAAGCAATATTCTATAAATTTCAACATATTTGTTTGTTTTACGCATTTAATTTTGGACGCAAATATTCTTATCTGCTTAAGTGTATCATTACTTACAGGCTCTGTATTGATAGGAAATATTTTGCTATAATAAGTTCCTTTTTCTGAATCGGGTATACGTTTTATCATTATACCAGATTTTATCATAACATCTTCAAGATTTGCTATATTATATATCGGTACAATATATTCTTGTAGAGGATGCCCCTTAAACATTTCCCCAGATATATACAATTTCTTAACTTCTTCACTACAATCATCCGTATCCATAATGATAAATAGTTTGAAATTTATTAACTCTCTTTTCTTTTTATCGTATTCAACGGAGTATTCTTTAGCAAATGCACTTAATGTTTTGAAACATTTTTTGTTCAATAAACCGTTTAGACTATTTATCTGTATACTTCCTCTTCCCTTATCTTTTGATATAATTTTCACCGGAAGATGAAGATTTGTATATATAAATCGTATCAAGTGAAATTCTGATTTACCATGTACAATAACGGCGCATTTGGTATATTTTAATGTATCGGAAGGCACGACTATTCGCCTCCCTCAACATCTATATCATTATTTTGCAGCTCGTTCAGTATCATATCATAGTCTAATGTGTCTACAATCGGGATACCGCCAAACAATCCTTTCAGATACATAATTCTTGGATTATTTGTTCCTTGAATTCTGGGATATTTATCTAAGCACTTAACTTCTTTGTTTCCTTGATAATCTACAGTTATTAAATATACTGATTTAATATCAATATTCTCTAACATATAGGTATTATGTGTGGTGATGATTAATTGTCCTGAGATATCTTCTATCATAGATTCCAGGATGTTTTTTAAAAGTAAATCATGAATGCCATCGTCAATTTCATCATATATAACGGTCACACCGCAAAATACACCCAGTAAGGAGCGAATAATTTCGAGTATATGTTGTGTTCCGGAGGATTCATGTTTAAAATCAATGGTTCGGATTTTTCCGCCTATCATTTTTTTGACATAAAGTTTATAAGAAATTTCTGTTTCTCTATATCTCCGTTCATAATAGACATCCTTTATATCTGCATACGCTTGTGTAAAAAAATCTTTTAATATATGTTCCGAGCGATCTAAAATGGACTCTTTTGTAATTTCTATTTTTCCCATATTCAAACTTTGTAATATATTATTGGGCCTTCCTGACCTTACCTCGCTTCCAGAATAGGATGTTTCTTTATAATGAACTGTTATCGCTTGTAACATATTTAATATATCAAATAAATATTCGAGATAATTGTCTCTTATATATTGTTCGTTTTTTTCATTTCTTTCTTTATTTAAAATACTCAAAAATGTATGTTTTCCCCAATATTTATTAATTTCTTCTCTAATTTCATCCTCGACTTTTTTATTAATAAATAATTTGTTAGAAAATGTGGGATAAATTTTCCCGTTTTCAACATATATTTCAAACAAAGTGCCCCTTTGCTTTCCTGTAAAATAGTATAGTTTTTCATAAACAAATTTTTCGGCAAAACTTAATATATAAAATCCCTCATGTTTTCCGATTTGAAACCCATATTCAATACTTGTTTCTTCGTCGCATTCTACCATTCTGCAGCTGTTAGTCAGACTTAATATATTTGTTCCGCCCAGAACCATTTCCAGTAATCCTTCGGGTAATTCTTTTTCCTGTGCCATTTCTTTAATCGTTTCTGTATTAACAAGCATTTCAAAAGAGTCTATACTTCTTCTTAATAAATTTATACTGCTGATAAAATTTGACTTTCCGCTTCCGTTCTCTCCATATATTGAAATAAAATTTTTGGCGCCTTTACTTCCATTCCTCAAATCAAAAGTTGTATCTTTGAATGACATAAAATTCTTCAATTTTATATATGTGAACATTTTTCGCACCTCCATGTTTATACTATCATTTCGCACCTGAACTGTCAATGACTTTCGGTTTTTTGTTATTTTTTATAACATTATATACAAACTTCTTTGGCTTATTCATAAAACTTGATGTGCCTAAAATTTTTATCAACATATTTTAACAATATCAAGTCTTTTCTTTTTTTGATTTGGGTCTTTCTTTTTAGCCGAAAATGTCATATAATAAATCCGATAGCAAAAGCGGCGGCTAATCCGTCAAGGGAGTCCGGCGGTTTGCCGATCAGTGAAAAGTGGCGAAGGATATGCAGGAGGACATGATATGACGATGAGAGAGATATGGGAAGCTGTTAAAGATTTTTTCAGAAGAGACTGGACGCCGGCGGAGAAGGTACTGGTAATTTTATGCTGCATTCTGTTTGGAGTGATCAAAGGATTCTGCCTTGCGCCGATTAAGAGAGGAATCAAATGCGGCTGCAACAACGGCAACTCTTATATTACGAATGAAGAAGGAGAATGGCTCGAGGACGAAGAGTAGGACACAGTTGCCTTGAAAGAATAGAAGAAAGTATTCGAGTGAAACAATGGCGTTTTCATCACAGGATGAGAGCGCCCATTTTTATGTACAGCCCCGTGCAGAAGAAGTATGCTGCTAAGGCGGCGCACGGGGCGCGCGGCGAGTAGGGAAAGGTCTTCCCTATTCGATTATCAGGACAAGATTTGTCAGGGATCATGGTCTGGCATTGTGAATCATAGTTTAGATATCGAGTCTCGGGAGGAAGATGGAATGAATAATTATACAAAGCAAGATATCATGAGGATGGTGGAAGAGGAGGATGTCGGGTTTATCCGCCTGCAGTTTACCGATATATTCGGGACGCTGAAGAATATTGCGGTTACGACCAATCAGCTTGAGAAGGCGCTGGATAACCGGGTCATGTTCGATGGTTCTTCTATAGAAGGCTTTACCAGAGCGGAAGATTCGGATATGTATCTGTATCCGGATCCGAATACTTTTGAGATATTTCCGTGGAGGCCGCAGCAGGGTAAAGTGGCGCGTCTGATCTGTGACGTATACAAGGCGGACGGCAGGGTTTTTGAGAGTGATCCCAGATATGTCCTGAAGAAAGTGATGTCGGAAGCGAAAGCTATGGGATTTGAATTCAACGTGGGACCGGAATGTGAGTTCTTCCTATTTCATACGGATGAGGACGGGCTTCCCACCACCATATCCCATGAAAGCGCGACGTATTTTGACCTGGGACCTATGGATCTCGGGGAAAATGCACGCAGGGATATAGTGCTGACTCTGGAGGAGATGGGATTTGTCATAGAGTCTTCCCACCATGAGGTGGCGCCGGCGCAGCATGAGATAGATTTTCAGTATGATGAGGCTCTGGCGACGGCAGATAATATTATGACCTTTAAGATGGTAGTAAAGACAATAGCAAAGAGGCACGGGCTTCATGCCACGTTTATGCCGAAGCCGAAGTATGGGGTTCATGGTTCGGGAATGCATACCAACATGTCGCTCAGCCGGGACGGTGTCAATATATTTGCAGATGCCAGGGACGAGAGAGGATTGAGCAGGGAAGCTTATTACTTTATCGGCGGGCTTATGAAACACATGAAGGCGATTACTTTCATCACGAATCCGCTGGTGAATTCTTATAAGAGGCTGGTACCCGGTTATGAGGCGCCTGTCTATATTGCATGGTCTGCCAGGAACCGGACTCCGTTGATACGGGTGCCGGCTTCAAGAGGAGCGGACACAAGGATTGAACTTCGAAGCCCGGACCCGTCGTCGAACCCGTATCTTGCGCTGGCGGTGTGTCTTGCGGCAGGTTTAGACGGTATCAAGAATGAGGTCGTGCCGCAGCCGAGAGTGGACTGTAATATCTTTGAGATGACGGACGCCCAGAGAAAGGACGCGGGGATTGACGCCCTTCCGGGAAGCCTTCGCGAAGCGGCGGAGGAATTCAAAAAGGACGCGTATATCCGCGAGGTGATGGGAGAAGATCTGGCGGGAAAATATATCCGGGCGAAGGAAAAGGAATACATGGAGTATCATGCGCAGGTGACGGATTGGGAGATCGGCAGATATTTGCATCGGATATAGCTGCCGGTACATCATTGCATTGAGGAGCATAGCGAAGGACAGGAGGTGTGAGTTTGGTTGGTATTATAGTAGTATTTCCGAACAGAGATAATGCGGCCAATATTCGAAACCTATTAGTGCGGGGCGGGATGAATGTTACCGGTGTCTGTACCACGGGCGCCCAGGCTCTGAATTATGCGGATGCGGCGGATGATGGGATCGTGGTTTGCGGCTATAAGATGAAGGATATGATGTACACGGAGCTAAGGGAATATCTGTCAGACCGCTTCGAGATGCTATTGATCGCATCTCCGGGCAGATGGGGTGAAGATGATCCGGAAGGGATCGTAGGGCTTTCTATGCCCATCAAGGTATATGATTTGATGAATACGATGGAGATGATGCTTAAATCCGTGGAAAGGAAGCGTAAGAAGCGGAGGGAAGGTCTGAAGAATCGGAACCCAAAGCAGCAGGAGCTGATTACGCAGGCCAAAGAATTGTTGATGTCACGGAATCATATGTCGGAGACGGAGGCTCATAAGTATCTGCAGAAGAGTAGTATGGAGAGCGGAACCAATATGGTGGAGACGGCGCAGATGGTACTGCGGGTGATGGCATAATAACAGGAAAAGAAAGGAAGTTTACGAGATGAGATTTACAAAGATGCAGGGGTTGGGAAATGATTATGTCTATGTGAATTGTATGGAGGAGATGGTAGAGAATCCATCGGAAACAGCGAAGCGTGTAAGCGACAGACACTTTGGGATCGGTTCAGACGGTTTGATCCTGATCTGTCCTTCCGAGAAGGCGGATTTTGAGATGGTGATGTATAATGCCGACGGTTCCAGGAGCGAGATGTGCGGAAACGGAATCCGATGCGTTGCGAAATACGTCTATGATTATGGTCTTACGGATAAGACCAGTATATCGGTGGAGACACTTGGAGGGATCAAGTATCTGGAGCTTACCGTAAAAGACGGGAAAGTTTCGCTTGTGAGAGTAGATATGGGAAGACCAGAGTTAAGGGCAAATCGGATCCCGATTATCTGTGAAGAAGAAGACGGGGAATGTGTGTTAGATGAAGACAGCGTGTTAGGAGGCGTACATGTAGAGGCAGAGGGCGACGATGCGGATAGGAAGCAGGTTATCGATGAACCTGTCGTAGTGGACGGAATGGAATACCATATAACAGGTGTGTCCATGGGGAATCCTCATGCGGTAGTCTTCCTTGAGGATATAGAAGGGCTTGATATTGAGAAGGTCGGGCCGATGTTCGAGAATCATGAGAGATTCCCCAAGAGGATCAATACGGAGTTCGTGCGGGTGATCGACCGTGAGATGATCGAGATGCGTGTGTGGGAGAGAGGCTCCGGTGAGACGCTTGCCTGCGGGACAGGGGCCTGCGCGGCAGTTGTGGCAAGTATTCTGAACGGTCTGGCAGAGCGCAGGGTTACTGTGAAGCTGCTGGGAGGAAACTTGATCGTCGAATGGGATCAGGAATCCGGCAGGGTCTATATGACCGGACCGGCAGAGGTTGTTTTTGACGGAGAGATAGAGTTGAGTTAGTAATATTTAACTTATACAGAGATTTTTGTATAGAGATTTTTTGTATAGAGATTTTTTGTATAGAGATTTTTTGTATAGAAATTTTCAGAGAGCATGGAAAACGGATCAAAGAATTTAAGGAGAGACGACAATGTTTAGAGTAAATGAGGATTATCTGAAATTACCGGGAAGCTATCTTTTTTCTACGATAGGGAAGAAAGTGGCAGCATTCCAGGAGGAGAATCCGGATAAAAGAATTATCCGTCTTGGAATCGGAGACGTGACGCAGCCTTTGGCGTCTGCAATAATCGAAGCCCTGCACGGCGCGGTGGATGAGATGGCGCATGCAGAGTCGTTCCGCGGATATGCGCCGGATCTTGGTTATGAATTTTTAAGAAGCGCCATGGCGAAGAATGATTATCAGGACAGGGGGTGCGGCATCCAGGCGGATGAGATATTTATCTCCGACGGGGCAAAATGCGATTCAGGCAATATCCAGGAGATCTTTGCGAGAGATAACAAGATTGCCGTGTGCGATCCTGTGTATCCGGTGTATGTGGATACGAATGTAATGGCAGGACGTACAGGTACTTATGATCAGGAAAAAGGGACCTGGAGCGATGTGATCTATATGCCATGTACGAAGGAGACGGATTTTGCGCCTGTGCTTCCGAAGGAGACGCCGGATATTATCTATCTGTGTTTCCCGAATAATCCCACCGGATCTACGATCACTAAGGCACAGCTTCAGGAATGGGTGGATTACGCGAACAAAGCCGGGGCGGTTATTATATATGACGCGGCTTATGAAGCATATATAACCGAGGAGGATGTCCCGCATACGATCTATGAATGTGAAGGGGCGAGAACCTGCGCGGTCGAGCTGAGAAGTTTTTCTAAGAACGCAGGATTTACGGGCGTAAGGCTTGGGGCTACGGTAATTCCTAAGGACGTAAAATGCGGGGATGTGACGCTCCATTCTCTATGGGCAAGGCGGCACGGCACGAAATACAACGGGGCGCCGTATATCGTGCAGAGGGCCGGCGAAGCAGTCTATTCTGAAGCGGGCAAAGCGCAGTTAAAAGAGCAGGTCGCATATTATATGAAGAATGCCGAAGTGATCTACGAAGGGCTTAAGTCTGCAGGATACCAGGTGTCCGGCGGGGTGAACGCACCTTACATCTGGCTTCAGACGCCGAAGGGCATGTCCTCCTGGGAATTTTTCGACTATCTGCTTGAGAGAGCGAATGTGGTCGGGACGCCGGGGTCCGGCTTCGGACCAAGCGGGGAAGGATATTTCCGCCTGACTGCGTTTGGCTCCTATGAGAATACCGTAGAGGCGATCGAGAGGATCAAAGCGATTTAGTGAGAATATTCTAAAAATCTGGAAGGATAATACTATGATACGTTTTGCGGAAGAAAAGGATCTGGAGAGGATCAATGAGTTAAGAAGACAGGTAAACGACATGCATGTCAAAGGACGTCCGGATATATTCAAACCGGGATTTGGTCGGGAGATGCAGGATCTGGCGCGTGAGATTCTGGAGGGAGAAGAAGGGAATATTATCGTTGCGGAGCAAGACGGCAGTATCTGTGGGATGGTATGTGTTTCTTATATCACGAAACCGGAGTCACCGTACAACTTGGGCCGGAAGATATACCATGTGGAAGAGATTGCCGTAGACGAAGGAGTCCGGCGGCAGGGAGTAGGTACAGAGTTGCTTGAGTTTATGAAACGGGATGCTAAAGAAAGAGGGTTTGACCGGATAGAGCTGGATGTGTGGGAATTTAATAAATCGGCAATTGGGTTTTATGAAAAGAATGGATTCGTTATGTTTCGCAGATTCATGGAATGCAGAGTTTCGGATAAGATTTTCGCAGAGACAGAACGATTGCGGTTAAGGCAGATGGAGCCGGCTGATTACGGTGACTTGTGTAAGATTCTTAAGGATGAAGAAGTCATGTATGCGTATGAAGGAGCGTTCAGTGACGAGGAGGTCAGAAGCTGGCTGGATAAACAGTTTGTCCGTTATAAAGAAGACGGATTCGGGCTTTTTGCCGTTATTTTAAAAGAAACAGGGGAGATGATAGGTCAATGCGGACTGACTCTGCAGGACATTCCGGGGAGACAGGTTCTTGAGATCGGATATCTGTTTCAGAAGAGATACTGGCATCAGGGATATGCGACGGAGGCGGCAAAAGCCTGTAAGGAATATGCATTCACGGTACTTAAGGCCGATGAAGTATTTTCCATTATCAGGGACAGTAATATTGCTTCTCAAAATGTAGCAAAACGAAATGGAATGACCCAGGGCGGGACATTCATCAAACATTACCGGGGTGTGGATATGCCTCATTATATTTTTTCTGTCAAAAACCAGTAATTTTTGAATATCAGAATCGTTTTATCTTTGTATGGAAAAGCCTGTTTTACCGTGTTACAATAAAATAGAATCTTTGTATCCTTATGAGGTGGAGAGGCTGTGAAAAAAAGTTTTAATGTGAGTGGGGACTGCAGGCAGCAGTTGCACTATATGGTAGATATCTCTGACAGATTAGAGAAGATGAAAGCAATGGTTGATGCCGGAGAATATTTTACGGTCAATCGGGCAAGGCAATATGGAAAGACAACGACTTTAAAAGCTTTGGGTAAGCTTCTGGAGAAAGAATATGTTGTGGTAAGTCTTGATTTTCAGATGATGAGTCATGCGGATTTCGAGAAAGAAGAATCATTTGTAGAGGTATTTTCTGAAGAAATACTGGATGTATTGGAAGGACAGGAAGCTATACCTCACCAAATCAAAACGGAATTGGCAGCCTTTGCAGACGGAGAGGCAAGAAAGATGACGTTATCAGGATTATTCCGTTGTCTAAGCAGATGGTGCCGTCAGTCAGAGAAAAGGATTATCCTTGTGATTGATGAAGTCGACAGCGCGTCAAATAATCAGGTGTTTCTTGATTTTCTGGCGCAGCTTAGGGGGTATTATATAAACAGAGACAGGAAACCGACATTCTGGTCGGTTATTCTTGCCGGAGTATATGATATAAAGAACCTGAAGCGTAAGATTGTGACAGATGGTGAGAGTAAGGTGAACAGTCCATGGAATATTGCTGCTGATTTTCAGGTGGAGATGAGTTTTTCGGTAAATGATATCGCCGGAATGCTTTCTGACTATGAAAATGATCATAGGACCGGAATGAATATTTTGGAAATGGCACAGATAATATATGATTATACGGCGGGCTATCCGTTCCTGGTATCCAGATTATGTAAGTTACTTGATGAATATGTGGCTGGAAGTACGAGTTTTTTGGAGATAGACAGGGCATGGACGAAAGATGGGGTGTTGGAAGCAGTTAATATATTGTTGAATGAGAAGAATACATTATTTGATTCCATGATCGGAAAATTAGAGGCATACCCGGAATTGAAAGCGATGATATATACGCTGTTGTTTCAGGGACAGAATATTGTGTATAATCCTGATGATGAGGTAATTGGATTGACGATGATGTTTGGATTTGTAAGGATGGATGGAAATTTTGTCCGTATTGCGAATCGGATTTTTGAGACTCGCCTGTATAATTTCTTTTTAACATCCCCGCAAATGCAGGGAAGTCCCATATACCGTGTGGCAGCACAGGATAAGAATCAGTTTATAGAAGATGGACGCTTGAATATGCGTCTTGTTTTAGAGAAATTTGTGAGGCATTTTGACGATCTGTATGGAGATCAGGGACAGATTTTTTATGAAGAAGACGGAAGAAGATACTTCCTTTTATATCTCCGGCCGATTATCAATGGGAGCGGAAATTATTATATTGAGTCAGAGACGCGGAATAGAGAGCGCACAGATGTGATTATTGATTATGGCGGAGAACAGATAATCGTAGAATTAAAGGTATGGCGGGGGAACGCATATAATGAAAGAGGTGAAAGGCAGTTATTGGATTATCTGGATTATTATCATCTGAAGAAAGGATATATGCTTAGCTTTAATTTCAATAAAAATAAGGAGATTGGAGTTGAAGAGATTTCTGTAAAAGGGAAAATTCTGATAGAAGCAGTGGTATAGAAGACGGAACTGTAATGGCAGATCAAGGCGAAGAAAGTTTACAGCAGTGATATTTAATATAACTATGCAGGAGATTCTGGAAAAGAAACTGATAAAGTAGTTTTGAATGATTGATAGAAAATATCTATAGTATTATAGAAAATATCAATTAGGCTGAGGGTAATATTTATGATACGATAGATATGGAAGCGTATATAGTGATGCATCGGCATTGAAAAGGGAACGTAATCTTTTTGGTGGGGAAAGGACAGTGACTGCGCTGTCTTTTTCGCACTTTTTTTGATATAGATATGGAAATCATGCAGGATAATAAATGGATAGAAAAAGATGAGGCCGAAAGGAGGAGATGAGAATGGGAGAGATGAAGGAATTTCAATGCACGTATGATAATTCCGCGGGAATCAGCGGCGAGGTGACAGAAGGGCTGAATCTTACGTTCCCGGACGCGTATCTGCATCGGGATACGATGGCAGTGTTGTCAAAAGCGCTGAAAGAATATGATAATGCGGCTTTCTGTGAACTGCCCTTCTGCCATACGGTGGAGGCAGAGGCGATGGGCGGAATTATTAATTATGGAAATGAGATGACGGGGCCAAGGGCTAAGGAGTATATCTGCACGGCGCCGGAGGAACTGCTTAAGCTGCCGGAGATTGATTTCTCGGCAGGAAGAATCCATGAAGTCCTGATGGCGTGTAAGATGCTTAAGGGAGAAGGAGAGCATGTGGTGATGCAGGTGTCAGGGCCGTTTACCGTATTGAATGTACTGATTGATGCGAAATATGTGTATAAGGCATTGCGTAAGAAACCCGAACTGATGAAGGAGGTCTTCCGGAAGCTGGGCGGTGAGATATTTAAATTTATGGAAGAGGCAAAACGGTACGGCGCAGATCTGATCAGTTATGCGGACGCTTCCGGAGGCTTGAATATCTTAGGCCCGAAGATGGTGGAACAGGTAGTAGAAGATTTCACCTATGAATTTTTAAAAAGGGCGGAGACACTGGCGGATGATCGGACGATGATACTGCTGTGCCCGAAGACGACGTTTGCCCTGCTGGGTACGGAAAAGGCAAGTTTCCGGGAGCATAAGCTCTCCAGGCCGATGGCGTACGGGGAAGGGTGCATCGAGATGACAGGGAAAGTGAAGATTGCCGGACAGATGTGTATTAAGAATGTAGGGTATCAGCTTGAGAATGCTGTCCTGAAAGAAGTAGTGCTTGTATAGCAGGTTTGGCAGTACGGCGAAAATAGTAAAGAGTTAGCAGAGAGGAGTCAGATATGAGTTCATAAGAAGAATTATTAAAGCGTCTCTCAGACGGAGTCGTAGAAATGGAAGAAGATGATGTAGCAGAGGCGGCTCAGGAATACCTGGACGGGGGTTATTCTGCATTTGACGGGATTATGGAGGGCCTGGTTGACGGAATGAACCGCGCCAGCCGGTTATATGAGGAGGAAGAGTATTTTGTTACGGACGTATTGCTGTGTTCAGACGCGATGTATGCGGGGCTTGACATCTTACGTCCTCATCTGCCGGAAGTTTCAAACGATGATAAAGTAACCGGAGTCATCGGGGTTGTGGAAGGAGATACACATGATATCGGAAAGAATCTGGTGAAGATTATGCTGGAGACGGCAGGATTCAATATGATTGATCTTGGAAGAGACGTCCCGTTAACGAAATTTGTCGAGACAGCGAAGGAAGAAAACGCAGATTTTGTATGTATGTCCACCTTAATGACGACTACCATGGGAGGAATGAAGACGGTTATCGGGCTTCTTGAGGAGGCCGGGCTGCGGGATAAGGTGAAGGTAATGATAGGCGGCGGTCCGATTTCACAGAAGTATGCGGATAAGATAGGAGCGGACGGGTATTCACAGAATGCCGTGGAAGCAGTGAAACTTGCTAAGCGGCTTCTCAACATTGCGTAGGGAGCAGGAAATGATGACACCAAAAGAAAGATTAAAAATGATATTAGAGGGGCAGCAGGCGGACAGGCCGGCCTGTATCTGTCCCGGCGGTATGATGAATATGGTTACTTCTGAGCTGATGGACCGGGTAAAGGTCTATATGCCAGAGGCACATACGGATGCGAGACAGATGGCGGAGCTTGCAAAGTCTGTATACGAAGAAGGGTGCTTTGAGAATTACGGGGTTCCGTTCTGTATGACTGTAGAGGCGGAAGAGATGGGCGCAAAGGTAGACATGGGAACTAATGTGTATGAACCCCATGTCACAGGTTATGTGATCGATTCGGTAAGCGAATATAAGAAGCTTAGGGCAGTGGATGTAACTTGCGGGCGCGCGAAAGTAGTATTGGACGCGATCCGTATTCTGAGGGAAGAGACGAAAGACGTGCCCATCGTCGGCAATCTGACGGGGCCTGTCAGTACGGCAAGTTCTGTGATGGAGCCGGTAGTATTTTATAAAGAGCTTCGGAAGAAGAATCAGGAAGCCCATGAATATATGGAATTCATCACGGAGCAGTTGATTAGGTTCGGGAGGGCGCAGATAGAGGCGGGAGCCGATCTGATTGCGGTCTCTGACCCGAGTGGAACAGGGGAGATCCTGGGACCGAAGTATTTTAAAGAATTCGCGGTGACTTATATCAATCGGCTTTTGGATGCCCTCCAGGAAGAGAAGATGGGGACGATCGTGCACATATGCGGCCAGATGAGTCCGGTGTATCAGGAAGTAAACGAAGTGCACAGCAGCGCTTTAAGCTTTGATTCGGTCGTACCGATGAAGGAGGCGAGGGAACATCTGAAAGACAGGGTCCTGATGGGCAATGTGAGTACTTATGCATTGGAATTCGGTGATCCTGACAGAGTAAAGATGCTGACGAGAAGCTGTATAAAGAGCGGGTCGGATATCGTCTCTCCGGCGTGCGGGCTCGGGATGAAGTCGCCGCTTCGCAATGTGCAGTCGATTCTTGAAGGTATCGTGTCGGCTGATTCAGAAAAATGATGGAGGAATACAGGCTCGAATGGCAGAGATAAAAGTGAAACAGACCGAGAAGAAAATTGAGTGCCGGGAGGGGGAGAACCTTCTGGAGGCTTTGCTGGGAGCCGGGATATACGTGGATAACCCGTGCAACGGCAAAGGGATCTGCGGTAAATGCAAGGTCAGGATCGCGGCAGGCGAAGTCTCAGGGATGACCGGGGCGGAGGAGCGTCTGCTGAAATCCGAAGAGATTCAGGCTGGGATTAGATTGTCCTGTATGGCGGAAGTGACAGGAAATGCGGAAGTCGAATTGCTTCAGAAGGAGCGGAAGCATGAAGTATTGACGAAGGGGTATATGCCTCGATTCGAGAGAGATGTATATGACGGTGGATACGGCATTGTGATTGACATAGGGACGACGACGGTAGTTACGGCGCTGATTGATCTTAAGACGGGAAGGGAGCTTGCTAATGCATCCATGATCAATGCACAGAAACAGTATGGGCTGGATGTACTGACGCGGATTACATATGAGTATGAGCATCCTGATTGCGGCATTCAAAAGCTTAAGGAGGCGATCGTGAATTCTATTAACGCCATGATCGGTGAGGCCTGCCAGGAAGCGGGGGTTGACCGGAGGGATATCAGGGAGATTGACGTAGCGGCGAACTGTACCATGATGCATATGCTTCTGGGCGTGGACGCACGGTCTATCGGGAGATCGCCGTATCGCCCCGTGTTTACGGAGGCAAAAGACCTGCCGGCGAGGGAGATCGGAATCGAAGCGGCAGAAGATACGAGATTGTACTGTCTTCCGCAGGTGTCGGCCTATATCGGAGCAGATATCGTGGCGGGAGCCTACGTATGCGAGCTTTGGAAGGAGAGGGGAAATGTACTCTTTATCGATATCGGGACGAACGGTGAGATCGTGCTGGCGAGTAACGGAAGGCTTCTTAGCTGCTCCTGTGCGGCGGGACCGGCATTGGAGGGAATGAATATCAGCTCCGGTATGAGGGCGTCGGAAGGCGCGGTTGAAGATGTAGAGATTACGGATCAGGGAATCAGGCTTAAGGTTATCGGCGGTCAGGAACCGGTTGGATTGTGCGGAAGCGGAATTCTGGCTGTGGTAAAGGAACTGCTTCGGAACGGTATCGTGAAGAAGACAGGGGTGTTTGTAAAGAAAGATAAGCTTAAGGAAGATGATTACCGCTATCCCATGATTCAGATGAACGGAACGAAGAGGGAATTCATTCTCTGTGAGAATCCGAAGCTATTGGTAACGCAGGGAGACGTGCGGCAGGTACAGCTTGCCAAAGGAGCAATTCTGTCCGGATTCATGGCGCTCCTTGGAAAGGCCGGTATTTCGATGGAGGATCTTGATAAAGTGATGATAGCAGGGCAGTTTGGCGCGCATCTTCCGGCAGAGTCGCTGATCGGAACAGGGATTTTGCCGAGGGAAGTAGAGGGAAAATTAGTCTATCTGGGGAATTCATCCAAGACGGGAGCCTATATGACCCTGATGTCCGAGAGAGTAAAGCGTGAGATGGAATTGCTTGCCGGGAAGATGGAGTACATGGAACTGGCAGAGACAGAGAATTATGAGAGGATATTTACAGAAAGTATGATATTCCCGGGGTAGAGGCGGGAGATGGAATATATCATTTAGCAGAGTAGCGGGGGCAGTTGCCCCCTTTTGTTTTGATTGTTTCTATCCTTTCAATCCGTTCAATGCGACGCCTGCTTCGAATTTTGACTGCAGGAGCAGATAGAAGATGAACGGCGGCAGGAATGTGATCACGGAGCATGCCATCGTAAGCCCGACGTCCACATCATATTGCGCTTTCATCGTGGTCAGCGCCAACGGGAGTGTGCGCATCGTGTCGTTTGTGGTAATGATCAGGGGCCAGGTGAAGTTGTTCCATGCACCGATAAAAGTAAAGATTGAGAGAGTCAGCATGGCGGATTTCACAAGAGGCAGGATCACGGTCCACAGGATCTTGAGATTGGAAGCGCCGTCGATTCTGGCCGATTCCATCAGTTCGTTAGGGATGCCGAGAATCGCCTGGCGCATGATGAAGACTCCGAAAGCCGTAGGGAGAGGAAGGATCAGCGCTTTAAAGGTATTCACCCACCCCAGTCCTCTGACAACGATATACAACGGTACCAGTATAACTTCGGAGGGCACCAGCATAGTCAGTATCAGCAGTAAAAATATCTTGTCGTTTCCTTTGAATTTGAGTTTGGCGAAAGCGAATCCAGCAGTACAGCTCGTAAAAAGTGTCAGGGCGACGCCGGCGAACGCGATTATGATACTGTTCAGCAGGTAACGGCCGATGGTGCCGCCGGAGAAAATTTTCCGGTAATGCTCTGTTGTCAGGCTGGACAGAGAGAAACTGAAATCATAAGCATTCAATGTGCTCTTTAGAGACATCAGTATCATGTATACAAACGGCAGGACACAGAGCAGAGCTATAAAGATCAGAACCAGGTCCCCTGCTATATGAGATAATTTCTTCATTACGGCCACCCCCTATATCTCTGATGCTTCGCGTTTCATAAAACGCTGCTGGAACAGTACGACTACCAGGACCATCAACATCAGGACGTTGGATACGGTCATGGCATATCCGGCTTTGCCTCCCTTGAAGGTAAGCTGGTAAGCATACATAACCATGGTGGTGGTCGACATAGAAGGACCGCCTCCGGTCATGGTGTATACAATATCGAATACCTGCATGGAACTGATGATGACCAGGAAGGTATTCAGAATCAGGGTAGGCTTAAGCAGAGGAATCGTGATCCTGGAGAAAATATTCCAGGAATTTGCGCCGTCCACACGGGCCGCTTCGTAGTAATTATCTGGAATCGACATCAGGGAGGATAAGGTAATGATCATATAATACCCCATACTCTTCCATACGATAATCATGGACAGTGTAATAATCGCCGAGGTGCTGTCGCCGAGAAGCATGGTAGGATCAAGCCCCACCAGACCGAACAGGAAGCTTACGGCAGGATGTCCGCCGTTTAAGATTGCTTTCCAGATTGTTCCGACTACGGCGTTGGAAGACAGTACCGGAATAAAAAGGGATGCCTTGGCAAATTTTCCCAGAAGCGTATCCTTCCTGGAGGCGATCAGCGCGGCAAGTGCTGTGGAGATAAGTATCTGCAAAGGAACCGCCATCAAAGTGATCTTGACGGTATTCATAATACATTGCCGAAGCTTGCTATCCCGCAGCAGTTTTTGATAATTAAAAAGTCCGTTGAATTTCGCCGGTGTAATGATATTGTATTTTGTAAAGCTGAAACAGACGGCAATGATCAAAGATCCTGCCACAAAAGTGAGCAGGATCAATGAAATTGGCGTGATGTACGCATAGGGCGAAAGAACGGATAAGATGTTCTTTTGTTTCTTCATGTTCTTTTCCTATTCTTCGTTGTCAGCCCAATATTCGTCCAAAGTATCATTTGCGAATTCAGCAGATTCATCTAATGCTTCCTGAACATCCATCTTTTCTTCCATGATAGACTGGATATGTGAAGCCAGGTTCTCAAGAATCTCGCTTCCGCATGGACCTACCTGCAGCGGACGCCATTTATCACGGTCTTCCGTAACGATACGCTCCATCTTAGGATCTCCGGTGTACTGCTCTGTCTTTGTCAGAGGAGCGCCGGGAGCTACCTTGTGATACTCGGTCATGAATTCGGAACTGCAGATGTATTTGATCAGCTTCATAGCCAGCTCCGGATTCTCGCAAGCGGACATAATGGAAAGAGAATCAGCGGCGCCGAAAGTACCATAGTCATCATTCTTAAGAGAAGTTACATAATCCCAGTTCAGATCAGGGTAAGACTCTTTGAAGAGAGTTTCCTGTGACTGAGAAGAACGGGTTACGCCGAAAGCAGCCTTGCCGGCGCCGAAAACGGTAGAAAAAGCATCCGTTAAGGAAGGAAAATATTACGGCGTTCCGATGGAATTCAACCTGGAATACGGCGGTATGATCGTTAACAAGAAGTTATTTGATGATTCAAAGATTGCCTATCCTGAGACATGGGAAGATCTCAGAAAAGTTTCCCAGGAAGTTTCCAGGAAAAACGGTGATATCGTAGAGATGAAGGGCTTCGAGATGATGGATACGGATTCTCTGATCTGTAATTATCTTGCCATGATCCTTCAGCAGGGAGGCCAGTACCTGAAAGACGATGGTTCTGTTGATTTTGCGACTCCGGAAGGAATCAAGGCTATGGAAGAGGTTCTTGATATGTACCAGAAGGGCGAGTGTGATCTTGAATGTCTGACGTCGGGCGAATACTGCTTTAACGACGTATATCAGGACAAGGGATATATGGCGTCTGTCGGCTCTTGGGCAATCGGAGAGGGCTCAGGTTCTTATGAGCTGACCTATGGCGAGGACTATGAATACATTCCTGTTCCGCAGTATGGGGACGAGATGGCATTTGCGTCGGAGACAGGCTGGGGAATTATTGTTCCGGAAAACGGCGCCAATAAAGACGCTGCATGGGAATTCGTGAAGTTCTTCAGTCAGCCGGAGAATCTGGTACAGCACAATATTGCGTGTAATCAGCTTCCGCCGAGGAAATCCCTGTTAGACAGCGAGGAATATAAAGAGGCGATGCCGAATATTACGTTTTTGCTGGATATCCTGCCAAGCGGACAATGGATGGGACCGTACAATACATCTGATATGCGTGAGATATTTAACCAGATGTTCATAGATCTGTGCCAGTCTGACAGCCCGGATGTAGAAGGAGCTCTGAAGGACGCGTCAACAAAGATTACAGAAGGATGCCAGATTAGTTACTCGATGAATTAAAACAGTTCTGAATAATTAAGATGATTCACTTGGATTATAACAGGTCATACCGTATACTGATATTATGACAGCAGCGGTATGCCGGAGGGCAGAGAATGCATGTTGTGTTCTCTGCCATTTTTGGAGAGAGGAATGAAGAATAATCGATTTGTATCTATTGTATTGATACCCAGCTTTTTATTTTTGTTTGTATTTGTGGTTTTTCCGGTAGTATATGGTTTGGGGATATCGTTCTATGATTATAATCCGGCCAATTCCCAGAACCCCTTTACAGGGCTTGAGAATTACAGGCGTCTGATTCACGATGAAATATTCTGGCTGTCTGTTAAGAATACGATACTGTTCTGTGTCATTGCTGTGATGTTAAATATTGTGGTTACGCTGTTTCTGGCTGAGATTATCTCTGTTCTTCCGGCAAAATGGATGAAGACGATGTTTCGGACGATTCTTTTTATTCCCTGTATCGCTCCTATGGTTGGGCCGTCTATGGTATGGAAATACGGTATATTCGGCACGGACGGAGGTATGCTGAACCGAATTGCAGGACTGTTTCATATAGCGCCGAAGAATTGGTTCCTGACGACATGGCCTATGCTTCTTCTGATCATTGTCTACACTCTATGGGCTGATATCGGATACAATGTAGTGCTTTTTACGGCGGGACTGGAAGGTGTACCGAAGGAATTCGACGAAGCGGCGGCGATTGACGGGGCAGGGCCGGTAAGACGATTCTTATGGATTAAACTGCCGTTGATAGGGCGGACGTTCGCTTTCGTAGCGATTATGACGATGGCAAATTATTTCCAGATGTTCGCCCAGTTCCGTGTGTTCGTGGCTAATGGCGGAAGAAACTATTCGGCGATGGTGCTGACGAATTACATATATAAGATGAGTTTTGACAGTTTTGACATGGGGTATGCGTCGGCTGTCGCGGCGGCCCTCTTTGTTATCGTATTTGTTGTGGCGATGATTCAGAATAAGATGATGCGTTCGGATTGGAGTTATGAATGATGAAGCAGTTGAAGCAGAAGAAACGGTCGGAATATAAAAAATCAATGTTAACAACTTAATCAAAGCAACCACAATATATAGTGTTTGTCATTCTAAAATTTATATCATCTTTTCATCGGCACAGGATTTTTCTGTGCCTTCTTTGTAGTTTCTCCTAATGAGCAAGTGCAAAATATTGCACAAATAACTTTTTAAATTTTCGTTATATTTACTATTGACAAAATAACCAAGATTTGCGGCGCAGCCCCTGATTATAGTACATTTTGAAAGGAGCTGTTTCTTATGAAACTAACACAGATTCTTGCCGATATTATCTGCAATACTTTGCTTGACCCAAATGCCCTGGACAGGGCGCGCAGACAAAAAGGTGCTTTTACCCGTAACTGCCGAAAACTTCCTTACTGGACTTTAGTCAAACTTTTACTTAGTAATGTTAAAAAGACAATCTCCGCGTCCCTGGATAGTTTTTTCCATGAACTCAAGCTGAAATCTGGAGCACCTTTTGTCTGCTGCTCACAGCAGGCTTTCAGCAAAGCGCGTTCTAATATTAGTCATTCCATTTTCAAAGAAGCTTTTGAGCGTACACTGGATTTCCTCTGCAGTCGGGATTCCTTTGCTTTCCATGCACGGTTCTTGGGTGTCTGGGGACGGCAGATCATAGCTATTGACGGCTCTAGAATCCCACTGCCCAACCGGAAAGCCCTCCTTGATAAATACGGCAGCATAGGGAGAGGTGCCAGCTCTCCCACTGCCATTGCCAGTGTTGCTTTTGACGTTCTCAATGACCGCGTCCTTGATGCCCAGTTCGAACCAATCCATCTGGATGAGCGTACACTTGCCATGAGACATATGGACAATATCAAAAACAAAGCACGGGCAAGCTTATTATACACCATGTTTGTCTTCGACAGGGGATATGCTTCAAAAGAATTGATCGCTTATATTGAAGACACGATCCATGCCGGGTATCTCTTCCGGCTCAGATCTAAATTTAACAATACAATCGATGCAATTCCCGCACCGACAGACCAGTATGGGACTACCGACCACATTCTCGTTTTGGATGACAGGAAAGTCCGCGTCCTAAAGTTCTATCTTCCAAGCGGGACACTGGAAACACTGATCACAAATGACTTTGGCCTGGTTAAAGATCTGTTCCGTCAGTGCTACTTTCTTAGATGGCCGGTGGAAGAAGATTACAAGCTGATCAAGGAAAAAATAGGGCTTACGAACTTTCGTGGTTATTCCGAGAACTCGGTCCTTCAGGAATTCTGGATATCCATACTGCTTGCGAACCTCACCCTTGCTATCAAGAGGGAAACGGACGGAATCATCGACCATACCATTAACCAGAAAAACAATAAGCACAGATACATGACAAATATGAATGAACTCGTTGGATGCCTGAGCCGTCACCTGCCGGAATATATGGATTCTGAGACGCTTACCGAAAAATTTACCGTGATTCGGGATATATTTCGCTTTGCCATATCACATCGGGTACGGGATAAAAAAGGTTGTGGGGAGTCAAATCCACGTGACATTCCCAGAAAGGTAAAGCATCATTACAATAACAAGGCAACACACTAACTACCATTTTTGAAAGGTGGTGATGTCCTAAATATCTATGATACATGGCGTCAGAGAAATATTTTTTAAATTTGCTTACAGCACCAAGGGGGAAGTCTGCCCTTTTTTCTCTCATCAAATATACTATTTGTTATATTCTGGTTAATTTAATGCTGTATTTTCACTACTGATACCATACCACTACTAAGTTGCTAACATTGATTTACAAAAAAGAAAATTTTTCTTATAATATTTTATTATAATATTTTTATTATAACATCTTTCTTATAATATCTTTATTATAATATCTTTGTTATGATTCAGAACAGCAGACGGAAGGAAGTTTTCATATGGTCCATATAGGAATCTGCGACGACGAGGCGCCCATGCGCAAAGCCCTGCGCGTTCCCTTAGAACAGAAGCTGCAGCTTCTCGGAGAAGAATACCGGCTTTCTGAGTACGACTCGGGCGAAGCGCTGATCAACCGCCCGGAAGCCGAGACCTTAGATATCTTATTTCTGGATATTGAGATGAAGAGATTAAATGGCATGGATACTGCCAGAAGCTTAAGGAAGCGAGACGCACACACGATCCTGATCTTTGTGACGGCGTATCCTGACTTTGTATTCCAGGGATATGAAGTCCACGCCTTTCATTATATCCTGAAGCCTTACGACGAGCATAAGATTCAAAACGTCCTGGAACAGGCGCTTACAGAGCTTGGCAAAAGCCGGGAACAATACTTTACTTTGGAGCAGAAATCAGGACTCTTAAGGATTCCCTTAAAGAAGATCCTCGCCTTTTCCAGCGATAAGAGGAAGGTCGTCCTCTCTCTGACGGACGGAGACACGCTGAATTTCTACGGGAAACTGGACACGGTGGAGGGCGGACTTCCGGATTATTTCATCCGCTGCCATAACCGCCATCTGGTGAACTTAAACTATGTAACCGCCGTTGAAAAAGACGGCTGTACCTGCGGGACGCTTCATCTCCCCGTAAGCCGCGCCTACCGGCAGTCCCTGGAGATCGCCTTCGCGCGTCTTCTGCTCAATTAACAAAAAATACCTTCCTGTTTCGTACGGAACAGTTTTTGCATCAGGAGAATACATATGGACTTGACGACAATCATCACTTATATCGGAAACTTATCGTATTTTGCAGAAGGATTCTTCCTTTACCGGATTCTTTCCCACTTCGCCAAAAAAAGAGAGGGGAAAATATGGAGCGTAATCGTCTATCTTTCCTGCACGATAATCTCCACTTTGGTTATATTTCCCAACGATCTTTTTAACGTAACGACAGATCTGATCTGGTTCACCGTCCTGATGCTTCTGGCATTCCAGGGAAGCATCTGGCAGAGGCTGGCTGCCGTTGCAGTCCTCTATCCCCTGACCGTCAGTCAGAACTTTCTTGTTATGGATATGTTCGGGGTAATCGGACACTGGATCGGATGGTCGCCCGCCCTTGATATTGCCTGTATGATCGCCGATCCCCTCCTGCACCTTTTGATCTGGTACGGTATCTACAGAGTATTTATAAGGCATCTCAACCAGACCCGGAAACTTTTTAACGACAGGATCTGGATCTTGCTGGATGCCGTCTGCCTGGCATCCCTGGTGAGTATTACCACCTGTATCTATTTCGCTCCCTCGGAAACGTATAAGATGTGGCCCGCCGCTTTCGCATGCTTCGTAACCAATCTTGGAAGCATCGCCCTGGCGCAATATTTTCTCACCAGCATACAGCAGGATATGGAACGAAGAAACCTGATACTGCAGAAGAGCTACTATGAAGAACTGGAGCAGAACCAGACCGAGATCCGGCGGCTCCGCCATGATATGAATAACCACTTAAGCGCGATACAATCCCTGTTCCATTCCGGGAACCCGGAAGAAGCAGAGGCTTACATGAAAGAACTGGAGACCCAGATGAGCGCCCGCACACGCGTATTCTGCAAGAACAGTATCATCAACGCCGTCCTCAACGCCAAATACAATCTGGCACAGGAGCATAGTATTGACTGCTTCTTCCACATTGACCTGGATAAGCTGATCGGAATCGACGCCATCAGCCTTTGCTGTCTCTTTTCCAACACTCTGGATAATGCCGTCGAAGCTTCCGTAAAGATTCCTGACCCGAAGGAACGTCGCCTGTCCGTAAAAGCCCGGGTGACTGAAAACGGTTATTTCACTTATGAGATTACAAACTCGAAGAAGAATACTGTCTTAGAACAAAAAGGAATTCTAAAATCCGATAAGGAAGATACTGCCGCCCACGGGTTCGGTCTTTCTAACGTGCGGGAAATGGTAGAAAAATATGACGGAACACTGGATATTTCCTATACAGAGGATACATTCACCGTTACGGTGCTGATCGGGAACGCCTGAAAGGGTTGTCAGAGAAAACGCTGTCTCTGACACCCCTTACTGTTCGTCAACGTGGACTTTTCATTTCTTGCTGCTTTTATTCTTCACACTTTCTCAAAGCGTCTCCACCTTGCATAAATGCTCCTTCGTCTTCCTGCTATAACTGATCCCTACTGCCAGGATCTTCCCGGTATACTTCGGTTTTTCGCCCAGTTTTCCCTGGAATCGAAGCGCATATTTTCGATCTTTGATCTGACGAATCGCCTCTTCCGGCGTGGAATCAATCTTTAATTCCAGAATAATACCATCGTCCCCTTTATGCTCAGGATAGAAAATAAAATCTACATACCCCTCCCCGGCTTTATCCTCTCTCTCCACACGATATCTGTCCCTTGCTGACAGATAGACCAGATTCACTACCGCTGACAGTTCAATCTCATTGTTATATGAGAAAACGGGCGATTCCGTATCATGTGCATATTTTAAAACCTCAGCCATCGTCTGAGTATCTCCGCCAAGCGTCGCCCTCAGCATTCTTTCAGATTCTTTTGCCAGATTATACACGTATCCAAGACTGTCATTTGACAATAACAACTCGTTGAATTTGTTCATCAATTCTCTGTTCGGTATAAATACCTCACCAATCTCATTATCGTAGGTCAATAAGCCATATACTACCATCGCAGAATAAATCTGGTCTCTTGTATTCAGCACAGATAACGTCGCCGCATATTCCCGCACTTTAGCCATTACGCCCTCTCCCGACACCATCAACACGAGATCATCCCGGATATCTTCCACATTATTTTTAATGTAATAAAAACATTCATCATACGGCCCCGAACCAGTCCAGTAACTCTTAAGCTGATTATCTGTCAATGCAGATACGATCGACCGCGGATTGTATAATCTCTCTCCTCCCGCGGTGCGATAACCGTCATACCAATCTTGCAAGTCATTCCTCGTTATTTTAGGTCTTTGTGTAGTCCGTAGATAAATTTCAAAAAGTACATCTACCTCCGAGCCGCAGAATCCAAAATATTCGCTGTATACCTCTGAGGTTGCCATATCATATTCTTTGAACATATTGATCTCTGAACCGCTGGAATACTTAGCGATCGGAAGAACTCCCGTCATATAGGCAATCTCAACATAAGCCTTATCCTTAAGCAGCGCTTTCAGAAACCGAAGAAATTCCTGCTTATCCTTATCGGAGATAAACGGCATATGAAATATGGCATCCCACTCATCCATCACAAAGACAAATTTCTGTTTCGTCTTCTGAAATATATCTGTCATGATATCCCATACAGATTTACGATTCGATATAAACTCTGGAAACGCCTCGCGAAGATCCGCTCTAAGCCCCTCTAAAATCCTCGTAATATATTCGTCATATGAAGAACATTTCTCCGGAACCTCGCTGAAATCAATATAAATCATATCATATTTGTTAAAATATTCCAGAATATGATCTTTCGAAATATTGCTCTGATAATTTTCTGCCCTCAAGATATTCAGATTCTGAAACACGGAGCCGCTCTTTGCCGTCCTCCCGAAAAATGCAGCAATCATATCCGCCATGACACTTTTCCCAAACCGCCGCGGTCTTGTAATACAGAAATATCTCTGGCCATCTACCGACGACGACGAAATCATCTCTGCGATCATAAGAGTCTTATCAACAAAAAAACGTGTCCTAACAATCGTTTTATACCGTTCCGCCGGCACTATATTATTCAAAAACATTCCCATATTGATATACCCCTTTCATTACAAACCGCATATCCGTATCACTCTGGCGCTTGAGAGCATTGAACTAAAATTGAAACTGAGCATGTATCCTTTTGTCAAATGAAAGTAATCCAGATAATCCGACAGTTGTTTCTCTCCACGCTCACTATTCCTGGTTCGACTGGTTCTTCTCCTGTACTCCTGCCTTATACAATTCACTTGAAGTAAATTCCTCGGAGATAAAATAATTATAGAGCACCGATTCAAATATCTGATTAAAGATTACCGCCGTATCCTTGTCGTTTCTGATAAATCCAAACATAACGGCATCTTTCATATAATCGCTCGCAGCAAAATATGGAATCGGTTTACCGGTAAAGAGAAGCTCATACAGTACCGTCCTCAGCTTTGGATAAAGTTTTAATTTTCTTATCATAGACTGATAAAGGGTGTTATCTTCCTTTACAATCATTCTTTCGGCCTCATAAAAACCTTCTCTTGTCCATACGCTGCTCTTATCCGGAAATTCCGTACTTCCTGCGATCTCTTCATCCATATATTTACACAGACCCGAAACAAGATACGGATATCCTCTCCATCAGATCTGATTTTTCTCTTCATGCTGCGCACATCATAAACCCCGGCAAGAATTACGGATTGAAAAACCGGTATCCGTCTTCTTTTCAAATAACAGGCCCGAAGCTGCGCAAGAAAATCTACAAATACCTGATCGTTTGAAGCCGTGTCCACCTCGTCGATCATTAAAACAATCTTCCTTGATGCTTTCCCGCACCAAGATTTCAGAACTTTAAAAAGTGTCTGGAGAGAAATTACAGGTTCCGTTTTCTGTGCAAATCCTACAAGTCTCTTTTCAATACCATCAGGAAATTTTTCAACCATATCCAACAACTCTTCAGAGAAAGCCGCGACAAAAGCCTGCAATATTAAAAATCTTTGCCATTTGCCCTCTCCTTTCTGGGAAACTGCTATTCTCAGTTAACACAGATCATCTGTGCAATCGGAGACATAGACAAGCAAGAATGTTAAGTTATTTCTTTACAGTTCCTAAACGCACTTATAATATTTCTATCTTACAGCTATGCTTCTTATCTTCTTTGTCATATGCGATTCCTAAATATCTCATCGTATGGTCCTGAACTGGTCCAGTAGTTCCCCAGATTATTATTCATAAGCGCTGAGACAGCCGACTGCGAATTATATATCCGCTTTCCTGTCATGGTATAATAACCGTCATACCATTCCCTTAATCCTTCCCGGGTAATCCGAAGTTCTTTCGTATATTTTTCATACCTTGAATACAGATCATCTACTTCCGCCTCCGTAAACCCAAAATACTCACTATATTTTTCTTCAGACACCATCGTATATTCCAGGAACATATTCAGCGCCGAACCGCTGGAATACTTGGCGATGGGGAGTATCCCCGTCATATATGCAAGCTCTACATAGGGTTGATCCTTCAGCAGATTACTTAAAAAGCCGATATATTCCTTCTTATCACTGTCCGTAATAAAATCCGTATGGAAAATAAAATCCCACTCGTCCAATACAAAGGTAAATCTTACGTCATCCTCCAGCTCAAGGATACAGTTCAGCGTATCCCAAACTGTCATTTCATAATCAATCTCTACATTCGGAAATGCCCGTGCCAGGTCGTCAAAAAGCGCCCTCTCAATCCGTGAAATATATTCTCTGTATGTTCTGCACTCTCTTGGAAGTTCATTAAACGAAATGTATATCACATTATGTTAATTCAAATGCTTTTCATACCATTTCCGCTTGCTAACATCAAGTCCGTCAAAGATATCCCGGCTGTCCACAACCTTCCCCAGGTAAGACACAATCATATTTGCCGTAACCGTCTTACCAAATCTTCTGGGTCTTGTAATGCAAATATAAGGATTCCCCGTAACAGGTCCTATGGAATCATCCTCACCTGTCTCAAGAAAACCGATAAACTCATCGAACATTCTCGTCTTATCCACAAAAAAAGACGCATTCACTTCCTTCCGATATAAAAGGGCAGCCTTTTTACTGTTCAGATAAATTCCCATACTGATATTCCCCTTTCATTACAAACCTCATACTCACTTCTTCCCCGGAAATTCCTTTTCGATATACCGATGCTCCTTTACCGAAAGCAGCTTATCTCCCTCAAAGTCAAGCTCAACAATGTAGGGCATCCAATCTATAATACAAAGATAATCCCTGCACCCAAACTCCGGATGATAAAAATTCAAAATAGTACTCAGGGCCGTTCCATGTGTCCCGATCACAATTTTTCTGCCTTCATTTTCCGCTAATATCTCCTTAAGCGCCGCAATATTCCTTTTCTGCACCATGTTGATGGACTCGCCGTCTTCCTCATGATAATCATGATCCGCCCATCTCTTTTCAAACATTTCATGAGTGTTGCCATGAAACCCTTTCTCCCTCTCGCGCAACCTCTCATCCGTAATGATTTCCTTCCCGTAGAAAGCGGCCGTGTCTGCAATCGTATCATAACTTCTCTTATATGGACTGCAGTAAAATACATCGATCTCTTTATCTTTCAGGAAGTCCAATATAATCTTAGAATCCTGCTTTCCTTCGGCCGTCAGAGGTCTTGTTCTCTCATCTTCCCACATATATTCCGGTTGTGCATGACGTACAAAATACACCTGTGTTGCCATTCTTATTCTCCCCTTTCCGAAATTCAATCAGAGAAACATTCTAGTATAACTATAACAAAAAGCAGAGTTCCAGACAATAATAACCTAGCGGTTATCCATTGTGAAAATGTGTATGCTCATTCACACAATCGCCTCAATCAATGTCTTATCTTTTATCTTAATCTCTTTTACGCCGATCTCTTTCTTCTTATTAAAATTAAAGCTGAGCATATATCCCTTTGTAAGGTGAAAATACTCAAGATAGTTCGAAAGCTGCTCTTCCCCGCGCTCATTGTACGCGTTACCCCTCCATATTTTAATTTCGACCACATTCTGCTCCCCATGATAATAGATAACCAGATCCATTCGCTCATTGTTCCTGGTTCTTGATTCCACACTATAGTTCCCTACGCCATTGATGATCGGTTTAAGAAATAAAAGAAAATAACGCCTTCCAACCTCTTCCAAGAATACATCATCCTGATCTCCATAGAGAAGCTCAAAAGTTTCTACAAACTTCTCAAGCACCCTCCTGACATCCAGATATCCGCCGACAATAAACTGATTTTTCTCCTGTACACCTGCAGCATACATCTTACTGACTGCAAATTCCTCAGAAATAAAATAATTGTACAACACAGCTTCAAAAATCCGATTAGAAATAACCGCCGTATCATTCTCATTTCTGATAAAACCAAACATAACCGCGTCTTTTAAATAACTGTTTGTTGCAACATAAGGAATCGGCTTCCCTGTGAACAACAGTTCATATATAACTGCTTTCAATTCAGGATAAATCTTTAACTTTCTTATCAACGACTGATACAAAGGATTGTCTTCTTTCTCAATCATCTTTTCCGCCTCATAAAATCCGGCTTCAGTCCATGCATTGTGCCTGTCAGGAAACTCTTCCGTGCCTGCAATCCATTCATCCATAAAGCTGCAAAGACGTGATACCAGATATGGATAACCCGATGTAAAATCATAGATCAGACGGGATATTCTTTCGATATCCATACTGGTACAAACGTCTTTCTCATATTCTCTTAACATCCCTGCAATATCATCTGCTGAAAAACTCATATCTACAAGAAAATCCGCCGCAATATTCCATGGACTGTTTTCTATGTGCTCTTCATCCAAGTGCATCTTCCTTCTGACATTACGAATATCATAGACTCCTGCAAGAATTACAGAACGAAATGTGGGAACTTTTCCCCGCTTCAGATAGCAGGCCCGGAGCTGAGCGAGAAAATCAAGGAATACCTGATTATTAGAAGCCGTATCTGCTTCGTCTATAATTATGACAATTTCTTTTTCTGATGTCTGACACCAGGTTTTCAAGACCTTGAAAACAGATTGGAGCGTCATAATCCGAGCATTTTTTTCCGCAAATAAAACAAGCTTCTCTGCAATATCATCCGGAAATTCATGAACCAGATCCAACAATTCCGCAGAAAAGGCAGCGACAAAAGACGATTCATCTTTAAATGATAAAGAACTCATAGTCTGAAAATCCATACTTACTACAACATAGTCATCTGCCAGGATATCTCCCAGAGCATTCAAAAGAGTCGTCTTACCATACTGTCTGGCCCGATTGATGGTAAAGTATTTTCCGGCATCAATCATTAACCTGATATCTCGCAGACGGCTGCTCAGATCAACCATGTAATGCAGCTTCGGATCACAGCATCCGTCGGTATTAAATGTCTTGCTCATTCTCCCTATGCACCTCCCGGTTTTTATTAAAATCATTTATATGCTCTTTTATTTCCAACAGTTTATCGCCAATAAAATTCAGTTCAACAATGTAAGGCATCCAATCTATAATACGAAAAAATTCAATCAGAGAAATATTCTGGTATAACTATAACAAAAAGCAGAGTCCCAGACAATAGAATTGTGTAAAAACAAAAGGAAGGCGCTGCCCAATCTTGAATTTGACTGTATGTTCTTATATAATACAAATAAAGTGTTACAGATTCATAGCGTTTGAAAAGAAAGGGAATACCCGTTGGTATTGAAGATTTTGAAAAATTATTCCTGAAAGATTGAACAAAAAAACCGGCACGTTTCATAAAAAGGAGACAAAAGATGAATGTTCCAAAAGAAATGAGAGAAACCTATGAGGTGATTTCAAAACTATTGATTAAGTACAGTGAAGAATATCTGAATAAAGAATATGAAGAATTATGCCTTCATGCACTTGAAAAGTTATGCCGTAAACGGCCGTCGCCATTAAAAAGCGGCAGGAGTAATACCTGGGCTGCAGGAATTGTATATGCAATTGGGAGTAATAACTTTATATTTGATAAAAGCCAGCCGATCCATATGACAGCAAAAGAATTGGTAACCCCTTTCGGAGTTGCTGCATCTACAGCGTCTTCTAAGGCAGCCCAGATTAAGAAATTGTTGAAAATTGACTACTCACGTGCCGAATGGTGTCTGCCATCGAAAGCTTCCGGTAATCCTATGTTATGGATGGTCTCTATAAATGGATTGGTATTTGACGCCAGAATGCTTCCAGTAGAAATGCAGGAAATATGTTATGAGAAAGGACTGATTCCATTTGTTCCGGCATATAAAAAGGAGTCGTAGCCGGATACCTGATTGATGAATATGATGTACCGCCTGCCAAAGCAAACGAGCAAAACTACTATTTCCCTGGGAAGGGGCTTGCAACAGCCCCTTCTACCTTGACCTGCGATCACCGTGAATAATAAACACCTTCCTTCATTTCTTTGATCAATTCGTTTCGCTTAATCCAGACATAAGTTGAAATTTGCTGCTTTGTAAAAGCACCCATTACTCTTTTGGGCGTGGGTTGAAAAAAGCATCCGCATTAGCGACTACGAATGAAAAACTTACCCAGGCACCGACATATTTAAAAGTCTTCACTGTATAACATTTTTAATTCTTTACTGAATTTCAAGGCTCCATGTGAATTCATATGAGAAGAATCAACAAACTTATCTTCTTCATATGCCGAAAACCAATCTACTGTTATACCAGGAAAACTTTTCTTTATAGCTTTATAATAACTATGAAATCCTTCCGTATACTCCTGAGTATATTTTTCTTTCCCAGGGAGTGGTAACTTGACAATACGAACCTGTATATCTTTGTCCTCACATAAGTTGATAAGTTTCTTAAGATAATCATCAAAAAGCGGACTAACGCAGAATTCATCATACACGATTCCATCCGGAATATCTCCTTCTTGAATAGTTCTTCCAATATACCTTCCCCTATGCAAGTCATTCTGCTTCCATGCTTCTATATTTTCTGCATATCGCTGATTAAAACCTGCGTTCATTAAAGAAGTTATATATTTATTCGGCAAACGTAATTCATATGATATAAAATCTGTTTTATAATTTTCGCAAATAATGGAATCTTCATTATATTCTTTCGCTGCTTTTAGTATTTCTACAATTTGCCCTATTCTAAATCTATGAGAATACACAATTCTTCTCCAAAAGCAGTCTTCTTCATATAAATGATGGTCCATAAAGCTTATATAACAAACATCAGGCGCATTATTGTGTGCCAGCCAATCCTCCAAAATATAATAATTCTCAACAGGAGTCGTTCCGCCTAAGGACAGATTAATCGTATCATCTGATAATATTTCCGGCGCATAAGAAGCATTAGCCGTGGAATCTCCAAGTATAATAACTCTATAATCCTTCTCTTGCCTGGTATTCGCCTGCTCTTTATTCCACATATAATAGGGCGCTTCTTCATCCATATACCCAAGTGGATTCATCCATGTATAGATATACACAAATATCACAGGCAGAATAACGCCAATACCTTTTGTACTTAATTTAAATACATTCCTCATTACCTAATCCCTCTAAAACTGAAAATAAATAAATTCTTGTCCGGTAATGTCTAATGAAAATGTAATCAAAGTAACGATTCCCCAATAGACCATATATCGAAAAAAAACATTCTGACTCGACAGCCAATCCAGAACATCCATTTTTCTTTCCCTCATCAGGCTATATAATATTAAAAAGAATATCCCCGTAAATAATATGGAAATATTCCTTTCATTCAAACCAAGCTGGTACAGACCCCCATTCAAAAGTAGACCTATATTAGATATATTTAATGAATTTTTCAAAATATAGAACGCCGCCCTGACAGAATCTGCGCGGAAAAATACCCATGCAATATCCACAAGGAAAAACGTTTTTATCATTCTTAAAAATTTCCAGGAAAACTTTTCTGTATCTACCCGGAATTTTATATATATCTTATCCATAATAGGTGTCAAGATATCTTCTATAATCTGATATAAGCCATGTACCCCCCCCCATGCGAAAAATGTGATATCTGCACCATGCCATAGACCGCTTATCCCAAACGTAATCAACAGATTTCTGTACTTCTGAAGTTTTGAGCCTTTGCTTCCTCCCAGCGGAATATAAAGATAATCTCTCAACCATGAGCTCAGAGAAATATGCCACCTTCTCCAGAAATCCTTTATCGTTCGCGCAAAATACGGTTGAGAAAAATTTTCCATCAGTTCATATCCCAATACTTTAGCAGCGCCTTTTGCAATCACGGAATATCCCATAAAATCACAATATATCTGAAAAGCGAACAGTACATTGGCTATAATCAACTGAAAACCTTTGTAAGAAGTATAATCTCCATATACCCTATTCACCAAAACAGCACATCGGTCTGCAATCACCAATTTTAAAAAATATCCCCACATCATGAGCAGAAGCCCTTCCCGCACTGCATCATACCGAAATCTTGTAGGTCTGGCGAACTGTTTCAACAGACTTTTAGACCGTTCAATCGGCCCTGCTACAAGCTGCGGAAAAAAAGAAACAAACAAAGCGTACTGAAAAAAATTCTTTTCCGCATATATTTCACCCCTGTATACATCAATAATATATCCAAGAGCCTGAAATATATAGAAAGAGATACCGACAGGAAGGACAATGTCAAACACAGGGTTATTCAATTCAATATGTATTATCCGGAAGAGACATGTCAAAATATTCAGCGCAAAATTAAAATATTTAAAATAAAAAAGTATCATGATATTCAATATCACACTTATAATCATGATTATCTTTTTGCATCTGATTTTATATAAATCCTCCAGATTGCTTCGTTTTGTTTTTTCTATTACAAGCCCACTAATATATGTTACCAGCGTTGAAAACAAAAGCAAAAATATATATTTTGCATTCCAGCACATATAAAAAAAGTAACTTGCCGCCAATAGCCACACACGTTTTATTTTATCAGGAACAACAAAATAAATGAGAACTATAAGCGGAAAAAAGATCAAAAACTGTAAAGAATTAAATAACATAGACATTCTCCATAAGCTAACATTTTTTAACTCCTGGATTTCAAATTCTCAACATTACCAAATCAAAAATCCCCTTTAGACTTAATCATATATCGAGAAAATCCTGTAATTCTTCCGGCGTCCCCAATACATGAACTTTTTCCGGCGCAATAACCGAGATATAGATCTCTCCCCCCAGCGATAGTAAATGATCATATAACGGCGCGACATATTTTTCCCCTTTGACCAGTTTTCCTGTCTGCCCATAGAATTCCTGATATAAATCTTTATACAGACGACATGTTTTAAAATAATAGGCTCCAATTGTACAATAATCTGATATCCTTTGCTTTTCCTTAATTTCCGCCGCTCTGCCGGACTCATCCAGGCGTACAAAACTCCAATGATCCCCCTCCCCTCGAAAGCACGGAATAAATCCGTCCCCTTTCAGTTCTGTACTCTTCATTCCCCCCGCTTCTACATAGGTATCAATATTATAAATTAACAAAGCATGCTCCTGATCCCAGTATTCCTGCGCCAGCATTGCCGTTGTCGCCTGTCCGTCTGTAAGATAATCCAGGATTACTACTTTACAGTTTTTTAAATTACAAAGTCTGCACTTTTCTTTAATAAAATATTCCACATCACAGGCTTCATCCTTCATGGCAATAAAAATATATCGATCCACATCTTTCTTAAACCCTTCCAGACTCTCCATCGCCCACTCAAACAAAGTTTTCCCCTTTGCCTCAATCATATATTTAGGAACTGTATATCCCCTCGCACGAAAACGTGCGCCAATCCCTCCCATAGTAATTACTACATCTATCTTATTGTTCATCCTGAGCCTCTCCTGCTACTGCCTTAAACCGCTTCTGGAATTTTCGCAGAGCCTGTCCAATTCTTCCGGCGAATATCTTAGAAATTCATCCGGTCTTACAGTCCTGTCATCCACATAAAATCCCTTATGCCCGGGCCAGACTTTTCCATACACAATCTCATCATAGGGTATCTTCCATTTCTCAAGCCAGGCTGAAAGGACTGCCGCCGTATGCTTATTGATTAACCCAATATTCCCCCGATAAGAATTCATATTCCTGGAAGTATACAGGATAATCCTGGCTCCATTTTCTTTGTAATACTGCAGTTTTCTGACCATATCAGGAAAAGGAACCAAGTCTTCATACTTCTCATCCTTTTTCTTTATCGGGCAGAGCGTCCCGTCTATATCAAATACAAATGAATACTCCTTAAACATTCCTTTCAATCTCCTCTAATATGTTCTTTACGTTTAATATAAACCCGAATACCTTATGGGGATTATCAATATGTAACGGCAGCATAGATAGAAACAATGATGCTTCATATATTCTTACAGACAGATAATCAAAACCATTTTCTTCCGCCTTTTTCCTGAAAATCTTCGTATATGCTGTCGGGTCAAACGGTATCTCCAGGCTATAGGAAAAAGAACTGTCAATCCTGATGTCAAAAAGCGCATGGTTAAAAAAATCATACCTTCCGCATACAGAATGACTCAGCTTCGCTATATCATAATAAGGATTTGTCCAAAGCTCATCCTCTGTGACAGCTCCTTTCGGATCTACGAATTTTAATGTTCTTGTTGACTTATTATACAGCGCATTCGCAAAACACGGATCCCCATGCCCGATCACAAGCTGTGCAGGATAATTGGTTCTGCCCTCAATCTTATCCTTCAATATAAAGTATTTTTCTACCAACACATCTATATCTGTGTCTTTAGAAGCCTTCAGCAACAGATTTATCTTTTTATACTCAGGGAATTCTTTCAGTCTGGCAATCCGTTCTTTTACCTTCGTGACATACAGCGCTTCCGCCACTCTGTCATATTCTTCACAGGTACACTTTTTTACATGGCGGCATTTAAAAAAGAAAAAGTACTTGTCCATTAAATCGCCAAATTCCATTTCATCCATTGAACCATGAACCCATTTGACTGCCAAATCCGTCATATGCAGCCGTTCCATCGTATAACTGGCGATGTTCTCCTTTTCCTCATAATGGAAAGGCATCACAAACCAAAATCTCATATCCTCCGGGAGCAAATGATAAAAGCAGTATTCTGCCCTGATCTTCTCTTTATTGGAAGAACTCTTAACCAAAGTATATTCATTGCCTTTCAGAGAATTAAAATACCTGGAATCAAAATTACCGGTAATACATTGGATAAAATTATGAATCACACCGATATCTACCATCCCGTCTATTTCAAAGGTATCCTCCATCCCCCTGATAATATCCCATGCATGTTGTCCCGACATAATATTCCTGCAGAATGAAATGTAAGTCTCTGCATCCGGAAACAAAGCTGCAACCGCCCTTTTCTTTTCCAGTACGCCAAACGGCTCTTCAATATATACCAGTTTTTTCAAGGATAATGCTGCTTTCCTTGAGTCTGCGATCAAATAATTTGAAAAACAATGCAGCACCCTGACTTCTTCTTTATACTGCTCCATCTCCTTTACAAGACCGGCATATGCAAAAACAGTACCGACTTTTTTCCATATTACATTCGGATAAATCTGTGTCACTTCATCCTGGTAATATTCTTCAAGCCTCCTTTTTTTTACAACCACGTCTGCAAATCCTTTTTCCCCAATGATATCGGCTATCACTTCACTCTTACGTCCTGTATCATCATATACGGCTATTATTTTCATTCATAAACCTTCTTTTCATATAATACGGTTATGATCTTCAGGACAAAATAGGATACAGTCAGTAAACTTATACTGATAAAGACAAACTGCTGCAATTCAAAGGTTGGATGCCCATTCATTGCCGATATTAAATAACCGGAAATCATCGCACTTAATTCCCCTTCCTTTAAAATCCCATTCAAAACCGCAACACTGCCGATTTCGATTCCCCATGAAAGCAATGATATAAAATATAGAATAACGCCCTTCCCCTTTGCCACATTTTCAATCTCCTGATATATCATATTAAAAGTTTTAAGCATCTCTAATACTGCTAGTCTTTGCTCTGTCGCCTTCGCACGCAGTAAATATTTTCTCCAGAATTCACAAATTCCAGGAAACACAAAATATATGAATAATACAAATGTGAGAAAAACCAAAAAAAGAAATATAAACGAGGTCATATGCCCGCCGCCAAATATACCCACAAGCAGAATCACTGTCACAATCGCCGCTGTATCCATAAATCTGTCAAATAAGATGACTACTATTCCTTTCCGTATATCTCCAAGCCGCCTTCCATAACAGTACATTCTGAAAAATTCACCTAATTTAAACGGAATGACGACGCTCACAGGCGTCACTTTGCAATATATCTTCACAGACGAAATAAAATCAATATTAAAGCCTGATAAAGCCAGATATAATCTTCCCAGTTTTGTCGCATGAACAACTAAAACTGTTAGAAAAAGTATAAAAATCGAAAAGAGATTTTCCCCGCAGAAAATCTCTTTTATATTCCTGTAATCATATATAAACAGCGCCGCTGTCAATATAAGCACAACTATATTTATAATATTATATCTTATATTATTCCAACTCACAGATACCCCACCTGCATCCTATTTGTTTTGATATACGACTTGCGCAGTATACGCTTTCAACACTTTCTCCCTGTGCTCAGATGCGGCAAATTTTTCTTTATCTAACATATAAGAACCTAATAATTTCAGGACAGTAATTGCCTGACTCACCATTTTCACATTAGACACCTGATCATCCTCCCGCCAGACGATGGGGAAGAACCGAACCCTGTGCCTGTAATATGAAGCCCCCATAACCATACAATAATTAAACACAAGATTGTCCTTATATTTCAGATAAAATTTGTTCTTTAGAATATCCACTTTATACATATTAAGTCCGGAACCCAAATCATATATCTTATATCCGCAGACTATAGAAAATAAAATATTATATATGTGATTTCCAAATGTCCTGAACTTAGAATACCCCTGCAAATGCGATCCCCGCATAAAACGCGCTCCTAAAAAGCAGTCATATTTCTGATATGCTTTGCTTTTTAAATAAGGAAGAATATTCGCTATGTCCCCCTGATCATCCCCATGAAGCAGAATAACATAATCAAAATTATGATCTGCCGAATACTGGAATGCCACTTTATGAGAACCTCCAAGGCCATAATTTTCATCATTACGCAGCAGACTTACTTTTACAGACAAAGGATTCTTTGATAAATACTGTTTTACATTTGCCTCTCCACAGTCTGTACTTCTATTATTGATAATAATAATTTCACTTAAGTAACTGCAAATCTCTTCTGTAAGCTGCGCTAAAACACGGGTAATCTGCTTTTCACAGTTATACATCGGAATAAACAATAAAATTTTATCCATACTTTATATCTCCGCCAGAATGACACCTTAATTTATCTCTCTTTATCTGGAATCCCATAAAAAGCAACAGCCAATATTGATTAAAATAAACAGAGTAATAATAATTGTAACGTGCCGCCGGAGCCATTAATATAATAATCGCCAGCAAGCCCATTAGAATGATTCCCCAGCATACATAAATCCATTGCTTTTTAACCAGGAAATACAGACTTGATATAATAACCAGTAAAGATACTGCTATTTTAATAAATCCCGCGTATTTCCATCCAAAGTTATTCAGTTTTGAAACTGCACGAGAAGCAATATTACTTAAGATACTATCTGTTCTCTTGTCAATAAGTACGATATCATGTTTTTCACTTATATCATCACTACCAGAATAGTAGTAATCCATCAACCAGTCTTCCCACCTCTGGACTTCCTCATTTATCGTCCGTTCTTCCAGTTCTGTATTACTTGTCAAATTAAAATTCCAAGACACTCCAATACTTTGAAAATATAAATTGACCTGGTATTTAAAATAAATCTTCCAGTTATGGAAAAGTATCCTATAGGAGGCCACAACATAATCCTTCCCTTTATTACCTGCATCACTCTGCCTGGACAACCTCATATTATCAAAATTATAATATTCTACAGCCGGTCTGCCAAATTTCTTTATATAATCTATTGGTATTACATCATTAATTGTCTCCAGGTCTTTCTCGACACCGTCATAACCAAGATTTGCATTCTCATCCGCCAAAACAGCCGCAAGCGGTCCCGGTGTATTGATAATAAAGTAGTCATATCCCTGATATTTATCATTTCCATATTTTCCAGGCAATGACAATATTAAATATACCACAAAAACATATCCAATACCTTTTAATATTCTTTTTTTATCTATATGCATATCTTTAGTATGTCTTTCAAAAAAGTAAGTAAAATATAATAAAGCAGGATAAAAAAACAAATATATGATTCCTTCGCTTCTCCATGTCGCAAGACATACTATTAAAACTGAAAGAACCAGAAACTTATTTACACTAAATTCTGCTCCTTCCAAATAGTCTTTCATAAATATTCCCAACACACACACACTAAGAATTGCATACATATAATTTCTTCCGGCATATGTAAGTAATTGAATAGTTTCCGGCATTAATAAAAGAACTATTCCCCAAATCAATGCTTTAATAATTTTAGGCTCGCCAGAATATTTAATAATCGTATAATATGTAAAGTAAAAAATAATATTAATACCAAACAAAAAGGGAATTACCGACAAAGATACCGGATGTGTAAATACTAATAAGCAGGCACAATGAATAACATTCGTCAGAAAACCATGCCAGTACATAGGCAGCCATTCTTTGGCGTATACATAATTATAAGTTGTATCCGGAGGCGTGGTAATCATTGTTGGATACTGTGTAACTATTGTCAAAATTCCCAGAAATACAAAGAGAAGTAAAATAACGATATATTTTCTTTCTGCAATACGATTCTTCCATGATTTAATCAAAAAAGCAATCCAATTCCAGAATAAAACTATGAATATAATCGCTAATATATGCGCATACAGCCAACACAAAACACGTGAGATAAAGTCGTCTTCCAATGTCAGTCCTGTACCGTAGAATTTATACGCAATGTTTTCACTTCCTGCGTTATCCTTAATCGGGTGAAAGAAGTTATAACTTAGTATACATGAAATCAGAAAATGAATTGCACAAATGATATATACGTATTTTAGTTTTAAAAACTTTAATATATTCTTCATACTTATTTTCTCAACCTACTATTCTGGAATTGCTTTGGGAAGACAATTTTACTTTTTAAAATTCATTTTCTAATCTTGCAATATATCAAGCAATACTTTCGCGACATGCTCTGAACCTTTTCCATCCACCCTTTTTTTCATAGCATTTGATACTTCTTTCCGGTATGAATAATCCTGATATTTTCCATTTAACAATTCTACTATTTTATTCAAAACAGGATCCGTTCTCAAATCACCCGCATATTCCATCAAACCATCTTTATGGAACGATTCCGCATTCTTTCTCTGGTTATCTGCCATAACATAAGTAATAGCCGGAACTCCTGCCGCACATAATTCATAGGCCGTTACCCCTGCTGCTGTTATCGCTACATCTGCCAATAGCATATATTGTTCTAAATCTTCTACCGCCTTAAAGAATCGATATTTAGAATTTTCCCCAAATTTTCTTGCTAATTCATTATATTTCTTATAGTATCTTCCACATATAACATAGATTATTTCTAATGTTTCATATAAGGAACTCTTTAAAATCTTTTCTGAGAATCTTTCCAGGAAATCGTATGGATCCGTTCCGCCGGACAATACAATGATCTTTTTTACTGCCGGTGATATTTCTTTCAGCGGAAGATTTGAGAATGTGGTCCGCAGAGGTGCATACTTTATTCCCTGAAATATCCTTACCTTCGACGAATATCTTCCTTCCAGTCTGAAATCCTTGTAATAATTTGCATAACACACGATAGCATCTACATCATAAACATCTTTTCCCAAATCATCCATATACACTACTTTAGTCAAAGCATGCATTTTTTTCAAATACGATTTTGTCACATAATAAGAATCTACGAACAATATTCCTATATTTTGTTGCTCAACTAATTTCTGCAGACTCGCTATCTCTTCCTCCATATTTTTCCAGTCTGACTGCAGTGAAAAAAATTCATACCCCTTCTGCTCAATCAGAAATCCGGGACACTCGTCCGCGCAAATAAACACCGGACACTGCCCTGTCCTTCTTAATGCTTCTGCTATGGCTAAACATCTTGAGACATGTCCTGTAGCGATTATTTCATTTGCATCTACACGTATACCTATTCTTTTCACCTTATCATCTCCCAAGATAACGGCGTACCCTTTTTTAGACCATATGCTGCTTTCTTTCCAAGAATATCTTCATAATACTTTGTCGCAAGCCCAGAGGCCGGACGGACTGAACGAATATTTTTCTCTGTGAACTCATTTCCCTCACAAATATCCTCTGCAACAAACAGGGAACGTCCATATTGTCTTCCCTCTCTTTGTTTCTCCGTCAGATCATAAGTTATACTCCCTTTTGCCTTTTCTATATTCCTTATCTGTCTGACCATATTGGCAAATTCCTCTGGCTCCATAGAGAATGCGGCGTCTACTCCGCCGTCCATCCGCCGAAGTGTCATATGTTTTTCTACAATCTGCGCCCCCAATGCAACAGAAGCTATGGCAACCTCTGTTCCCAACGTATGGTCAGACAAACCGCAAATACATCCAAAAGTCTGCTTCATATGAGGAATTACGTTAATGTTCATTTCTTCATAAGGTGAAGGATATGCCGAAGTACACTTTAAAATCGCAATCTGCTCATTTCTTTCTTTTCTACATTCTTCCACTGCAACATAAATATCCTCTAAAGTCGCAATTCCTGTAGACATAATAATCGGTTTTCCTGTACTCGCCACTTTTCGGATCAAAGGAATATCCTGAATTTCATAAGACGCAATTTTATATGCCGGAACATTCATTTTTTCTAAAAAATCAACGGCAGTAAAATCGAAAGGTGTGGAAAAGCAAGTAATACCGAGTTCTGCTGCTTTTTCCATTATAGGGGCATGCCATTCCCATGGCGTATATGCTTCCTTATACAAATCATACAGCGTTCTTCCTTCCCAAAGCGAACCCTTCTGAGTCTGAAAATACTTATTATCACAGTCTAATGTTATTGTATCAGCCGTATATGTCTGAAGTTTAATCGCATCTGCGCCTGCTTCTGCCGCCGCTTCTACTATTTCCAGTGCACGTCGGATATCCCCATTGTGATTACCTGACATTTCTGCTATGATATAGGCTGGCTCTTTTTCACCAACCATTTTTCCATCAATTTCCATTTTTTCCATATCCATCTCCCCTGTTTAATTTTGCTATATCTCATTATTAATGTCCAAAATCAAAACAACTCTTTCCGACTAAGCGCTCACTTCTTACCGGCACTATTACATCACATTCATTTGTATCTCTTGATACATATGCGCCTGCTCCTATCAATGTATAATCAGCAACTACTACATGGTTTTTTATAGTTGCATTTGTTCCAATAAAGCAATGACTTCCCACTTTGACATATCCACTTGATGCTACTCCAGGCGCAATACAATTATAACTCTCTACCACATTATGGTGCTGTATCTGGGAACCTGCCCACATTACATTCCCATTCCCGATTTTTGAAAATGGTGCAAGTAAGCAATTCTGCATAATAATATTTCCAACCCCAATATGTGCATTTGTCAAATTGGCTGTATTACTAATAACATTATCAAATATAAATCCCTTTTCTAATAATTCCTTCTGCAACTCTTCTCTTGTCCGATACATATCATGAGCTTCATAGCCTAATGATACCGCATATTCAGATGGATGATAAAAATCCTCTATATCTTCGTAGGGGACAACCGGTTTCCCATGATAACTGTCCACATCCAAAAACTTTTTATTCACCATATAAGCCGCAACATTTCTATTCATTTCCTGTTCGATAATATAGGTTAAAATATCAGCAAAATCCCCTTTTCCAAAAATGATAAAATCTCGCATCAGTCACCTCTATTCTTGACAAATCCTTGATATTCTACACGTGAAGGATATCCCTCCGATATTCCAAATAAGAATAATTTTCCCGGTTTCCTTTTCGTATATATGCTAAAGCCTCTTCAAAACCGACATTAAACAGCAAATCATAGATCCCAATATATGCAATAAAATTCTTCCCTTGCTGTTTATATACTGGATGTTCATAATTTAAATATAGTAGCTCAATTTCCTGCTTAGTAAATTCCCCACCTGCTGTATCCTTTTCGATATATGCTGCCGAACCTTGCGCTGACAGATAGCTGTCTGCTTTTAATATATGGCAAATATTAACAAGAAGACTGTCCTTTCGTCCATCAACATGAAGTTCACTGGCTGAATACAACTGCGTATGAATTCCGATTCGTTTGCATATTTCAGAAATAAGTACTTTATTCAACTTTCCAATAGAATCGTACTTTTCTAAATACAGGGCGTTGAGGAATTCCATCACTTCTCTATAAAAAGGGGCTTTCCGATAAGCCTGCTGTATAATTCCCAAATGACTTTTTTTCCATGTCTCATCACTATATGGTGTATTATATATCATACGCTGATCCCGTCCAATAGATTTATCTATCGGAATAGTAAGCATTTTTTCCTGATCATTTAATTTAATTTTATTACGAACCTGCCAACTTCTACCTACAAGCTGTACATTATCAAGAAATACAAAAGCTTCTGCCTGATCAATCATAGAAAAATATCCCATCCATGGCATATATGTAGGCTGCATAATTGCAATCATTTTCTTCATCATGCCACCTCTTTTTCGGTATATATTTTATAAGGGGTTATACCCCCCCCCACACACATTATTATTTGCTTTTCTATATTTTTCTTTTAAATCGATTACTTTCATTTCATATGTGTCTATCATTTTTTTTATTATTATTCCATCCTTGAGCGAATGATAACTTCCCTTTCCATTTGCTGTCTTTTTCATTGATTGCCAACTATTATAATATGCAAATGCATTTTTAAATAACTCTTTTGCTGCTTTGTCTAGATTATCATAACTGGATTTAAGCGTCTCGTCTTCTCCATCTACAATTAATTGCTGCGTAATAATATTTCCTTTATCCAATTTTTCGTCCATATAATGCAGCGTAACCCCTCGAGGTGTCTCATCTATTAAACTCCATATATTAGGATCCGCGCCTCTATTCCATGGAAGGAATGAATTATGAATATTTACTACATTATTATTCAACCCGACTATAATATTATTAGGAAGAATATATCTATATGTATAACTAACAGTTAATTCAAATTTCTGTTTCCTACACCAATTTTCATCCAATCTCTTGGTACAATAAATTATTTCATGACCTTGCCTTTCTAACCAGGTGAATAACTCAAGTGCACAGTCATTATTATATAAACATAAGATTTTCACTTAACACGCTCCCTTACCTCTTTCTTTTATAAACCTAAAAGTCGTATTATAGTGAAGCGAAATTGCAACTTTTCCCTAAAACACTGGATTTCTTTAACAGCGCTATATTTTATAGTGGAGCAAAAACAGAAAACCGTGATAATTCAGGCATTTGTTGGCATTTTTTAGGTATAACACTATACTATTATACGGTTTTTAGGTTATAAAGTATAAATATACAATCCTATCCTAATTAAGCCTGCCAAACCCGCTATGACAAACAGGCCCTTCCAGATATGCTTCAACATCTTTCCCTCTGGCATTAATATCCACGATCATCTTAAATACCGCATCCACATTTTCCAAATACCCTTCGATCACTTCAGGCGAATGTGCGTATGAAGTATAGAATGCATTCGATGAAATATATCCCCGCTTCAGCATCTCCTGGACAAAGAACGTCTTGTAAACCAGCCCGTTTTCCTTACCAAGAATTGTAAAATGTCCTAATGGCTTAATTCCACCGACTTCAATCTTAAGTCCGTTCTTTTCTGCTTTTTCTTTCCACCCTTCCTGTACCATTTCTCCGTACTCATTCTGCTTCTCCCAGACTCTGTACTTCTGATACAGTTCAATACTCTTTAATGTCGCCGCAAATGCCACCCTCTCCGTATAGAAGGTACTGCTGATGAAAGTCCCCTGCGACGCTTCCATAACCTCCTTTCGTCCTACGATCGCCGAAAGCGGATATCCATTCGTCATACCCTTGGCGAACACAGCAATGTCAGGCTCAATCCCCAGTGCTTTATGGCTGCCGCCCGCACAAAGCCTGAATCCTGCCGTAATCTCATCAAATACGAGAACTACTCCAGTTCTTCTTGTTTCTTCACGGATCTTCTCTAAGAATCCATCTGCCGGATAATCATTCCGAATCGGCTCCATGACAACTGCCGCAATGTTTCCCTCATGCTTTTCCATCAGAGCATAGAACTCTTCAATATTATTATAATGGAACGGTAAGTTTGTCCCTGCCAGCCCTGACGGCACTCCAAGCGGCTCAAGACCTGCAATATGCTGGTCATTCAATGCATTCTTGTTCGAAAGATTCGCTGACAGATACCAGTCATGCCATCCATGATATCCACAGAAAAGTATAATGTCCTTTCTGGTATATGCCCTGGCAATACGAGAAGCAAGAGCCATTGCATCGCCTCCTGCTTTCGCATAACGTACGCCTTCTGCCCACGGATGCAGCCTGAGCAGTTCCTGTGCCAGATACACCTCTTCCGGTGCGTTCAGCGTACTCATCCCGCCGTTCTCAATCGCCTTTTTTGCCGCTCCATCTACTTCTTCGTTGGCATACCCAAGAACATTCGCACCAATCCCCATATAACTGACATCCGTGTATTCCCTGCCGTCAAGATCCCATATCTTACATCCTTTGGCTTTGGAATAATAAGCCGGCCATAAGTCAGGAAGGAACATCTCCGGACGCTTACTAAGGAGTTGTGTCCCGCCCGGGATCACTTTCTTAGCCTCCAGGTATAGTTCCTGCCCTTTTCCAGTTTCTATCTTATTCATCTTCCAGTCCCTCCTGCTCTTATTGGATATCCCGTGCGACAATTACGTCTTCTTCTATCGATTTTTGAAGGCCTTCGTTCCTTTGGTATCCTCTGTTTATTTCTGCTACCTCAGGATGTTTCTCCAAATAATCCAATATTTCCAAATAATCAAAATCTTCCTTTTTCTCATCCTCTAAAAAATGCTGGTAAATCTTTGATATAACTTCAAAATCTTCCGGCTCATCAACGGTCCATCTATGCCCGCTAAAATCTCCGACAGGCGACGCAAAATTCCATTGCCTAAATAGATCCGGATTATGGATGATATATTGAGTCACATGTTCCCGCTCAAAGGAGTGCGAAGCCTCAAGCCAGGATTTTTTAAGCGCGGAATATTTTACAATCTCAAAATCAAGCCCATCTGCAAAGGTCGTCTCTATCGTATTAGAACAATAGTCAATCTCTGCAGGCATCTGTGAAATAGCCTGATCAATCAGACCATGGTCAATACAGGGACAGTCTCCTGTCAGGCGTATCACATATTCCGGGTTCAGCAGTCTCGCATTCTGATAATAACGGTCAAGCACGTCATTCTCGGAACCAATACCAACCCGCACTCCCATATCGGCGCATAATCTCAATATCGGCAGGTTTGCTTTATCGATAGATGTGATTACCATTACCTCATCAATAGCATTACTTCGCCTGACACGCTCAATTATCCGCTGCAAGGAAGGTTTTCCGCATAAATCCATCAATACCTTTTTGGGAAGTCTTGTAGACCCACATCTTGCCTGGATCATAGCCAGATATTTCATCTTCTTGTCTCCTCTAATTTCTCACTTTTAATTGCTCATTTTCAACACTCTGTTTTATTGTCGATTTGCCGGCATCAAATACTGGTTTATCCCAGAGAACCGGGTTTACAAGCCGTTCTTCTACATCTGCAAATTCGTTTCTCAAAGCATCCTTCATCTCCATCGGAATCCCTTCTTCCTGCATGGAAATGTATTCCATTAGCTGTCTCTTATTATCGACTCCAAATACAACATAATCTATGCCGGAATGAGTCAACACATATCCGACCGCTCCTCTCAAAGGCGAGACATTATATTCCCTGCAAATCCTGTGAAACTTCCGAACATACCCGGCTGCAAACCGTACCCTCCCTGGGAGATTGTCCGGATCCATCATGGCAAGCCCCTGCAAAAGGGAACTCCTTGCATAGACCTCGACTTGTCTTTGTCTTGCTTTCTCAAAGAAACCGCATTGGTCAAGACGCTGGTCAAATACATTATAAGGAATCTGTATCACTCTTATTTCTTCATATTCGAGCGCTTTTACTGCCTCTTCCGGCGAGTATATGGATACACCCGCCTTTTCTGCCAATCCGGCGTCAACTACGCTTGCCAGTGCCTTAACTGCCTCCTGATCATAGATACAGGACGCGTCATGAAACAGATATGCCTTTAACTGTTGTATCCCTAATGCATTTATACTTTCTTCCGCATTTCTTAAAACTGCATGTCGCCACGCATTCGTTGGAATCTCCCTTAATGCTGATGCTGATAACTTCGATATAATCTTCATCTGATCTGCTCTATCCGTTTGATGCCTGATATAATTTCCTACTACTTTTTCAGCATTCCCGTATGCAGAAGCACTGTCAAAATAATGTATCCCATGATCTGCCGCATATGATAATATCTCTTCTACGTCTTTTTCTTTAGGACGTCTACCGCCTTGAATTCCATAATCCATTCCAAACTGAACCGTCCCTAATACAAGTTTCATGACCACTCTCTCCTTAACAACCCATATCTATAAATATCCATATACCCTCCCCTCATATTATTTCCCCTGTTTTGATCATCTCCGTTATCATCTTCTATGCCTTCCTGTAGTTTTCAGCCACTTTCTTCACTGCGTGTATCACATCGTCTACATCTTGATCTGTCATTTTGGGATATAACGGGATGCTCATAATTCCTTTATAGATTTTCTCTGCAGCCGGACATATACCGTTCTGATATCCCAACTTCTGATAATAAGGAAACCAGTAAACGGGGATATAATGAACCTGACACTGTACATTCTCAGAACTCATTGCATCAAAAAACTGACGCCTTGTACACGCCAGCCTGTCTGAATCTAACCGAATTATATATAAATGCCTGCAAGTATCTGATTCCGGTATCTCTTTCTGCAATATTATCCCGGGAATATTTTTTAACGCTTCATCATACTGCTTTACAATTTCTTTTCTTCTTTCTTTGAAAAACTCCAGTTGTTTTAACTGGCTGAGAAGCAGCGCCGCCTGAAAATCTGTCATCCTGTAATTATATCCCAGGGAAATCTGCTCATAATACCACGACCCTTCATGAACATCTTCTTCCATCAACTCTTCATCATGTGTAATTCCGTGCGTATGAGCGAGTATCAATTTTTTATATAATTCCTCACTATTTGTTGTTACAGCGCCGCCCTCTCCGGATGTAACTGTCTTTACCGGATGGAAAGAAAAGCATGTCATGTCTGCCAGACTTCCTATTTGCTTTCCGTTATATGACGTACCGATGGCATGCGCCGCGTCTTCAATAAACACAAGACCATATTTGTCACATATTTTTCGGATCTCATTTATCTTCACAGCCTGTCCGGTGAAATCAACCGCAACCACCGCTCTCGTCTTTTTCGTAATACATTTTTCGATGTTTGCCGGCTCTATATTATATGTATCGGAATCAACATCTGCAAATACCGGTTTGGCACCGCAATACAATGCACAATTAGCGCTGGCTGCGAAAGTAAGAGGTGTTGTTATAACCTCGTCTCCTGCTCCTATGCCCGCCGCAATACAGGCACAATGCAAAGCCGCGGTTCCGTTTGCCACTGCCACAGCATATTTCGCACCTGTATATTCTGCAATTGCTTTCTCTGCTTCTTTTACCCTGGGACCGCAAGTGATAAAATCACTGCTCAATGTCTCTAAAACAGCATTCTTATCTTCTTCATTAATCCATTGTCTCCCATAATATAACTTTTCTTCTCGAACCGGCATGCCGCCTTCTATCGCAAGTCTTTCCATAAAGTTTCACACTACCTTTCATAAAACTACAAAGGAGAAAACATTAATGCTCATCCAGATCTGTCTTCAGCTTTTTCTTTAAATCCTCAACATTCAGCCATTCCGTATTATTTCCTGAGCTATATTCAAATTCCGGCTCCACGACCTTCCCTCCCGGGATGATATCTTTCTCTCCCCACCAGTTATAATGAGGATATATAATATAATGTTCCTTATACTCATACGTATGAAGCGAATCCTCACGAGTTACCATAATCTCATGCAGCTTCTCCCCCTCACGGATTCCTACTTCCGGCATCTTACACCCTGGAAGCATTGCCTGGGCAAGATCTGTAATCTTAAATGATGGAATTTTAGAGATAAATGTCTCTCCGCCTCTTGCCTCCTCCAATGCCTTAATAACCAGTTCCACCCCCTGCTCCAGGCTAATCCAGAAGCGGGTCATCCTGTAATCTGTAACAGGCAGTTCATTCCCGCCGTTATCAATTATATTCTGAAAGAACGGAATGACCGAACCGCGGCTTCCGGCTACATTTCCATATCTCACGACCGCAAATCTCGGACCGTTTGAGCCACTATACGCATTCGCAGCACAAAACAGTTTATCCGAAACAAGCTTTGTTCCTCCGTATAAGTTGATAGGATTCACTGCTTTATCTGTAGACAGCGCAACCACTTTTTTAACATTGGATTCAAGGGCGGCATTTATTACATTCATTGCTCCGCTGACATTCGTCTTAATTGCTTCATTTGGATTGTATTCACAAGCCGGAACCTGCTTCAACGCGGCTGCATGAATGACATAATCAGTCCCCTTCATAGCCATTTTTAACCGTGCTTCATCACGGACATCTCCAATAAAAAAGCGGAGCACATCGCTGTACTCCTTGTATTTATTATCCATAATAAATTGTTTATATTCATCTCGTGAATAGATTATTATCTTCTTAGGATTATAGTTCTGCAGAACATAATCTACAAAATGATGTCCAAAAGAACCTGTACCTCCCGTAATAAGTACTGTTTTGCCGTTAAGCATTTTAATCTCCTCCTCAATCATTTAAATATCTCGAAACATTATAATATAATCAACTTACTCTTATACATAAGATCCTTTTGCTCAAAAGTGTTTAAAAGAACTTTCAAACACTTTCTTGAACTTAGCTTTTATACATTCTAAACTTGATATTCTAAAATGCAAAAGCAAATAAATCAATACGAAAATAATTAAAATTATACATATATATCTAACGCTATTGTGATGATACAGCAAATTAAATAATGGAACTAAAAATAAAAATATACCTATAATTAAAAAATTAAACTTATTGTCATACCAATCTTTCTTTCCCAGCATAAATAAGGAAACAAAATGGAAAACCAAAAGAAATAAATATCCAAACAGGGTAGTATATGCTGCTGCAACATACCCAAATCTAGGAATAAGAAAAAAATTCAGCAGCAAATTCAAACCGGAGGCTATCACTGTCGCTACTGCTATTCTTGTTTGCTTTTTAAGATAAAACTCTGCATTCACATATAATGAATATACAAATTGGCATAGACAACTGACAATGACCGGGGGCAGTACATATACCGCCTCCTTATATTGCCTTCCTCCCATCACATACAATATTTCCGGTGTTATCAAAAGCAGACCCAAAATTACAACCGTGAAAAAAAGCACATACCATCTACTTGCCTTTTTCATTATATTTATTTCTCCTTTATTCATTCGTTCCGCCGACCAGGGAGACCATGCCGAATTCATTGCATTCCATAATGCAGACGCAATCGTTCCGGTAGTAAATGCCACGGTATATAATGCATTTGCATTTGCACCTAATATTCTTTTTATTACAATCCTATCCCCACTCCCTAAAAGATGAATTGCAATTGAATGCCAAATCATAGGAAAGGATACTTTTAATGCATATGATAGATATTTTGCAGAAACTCCTCCCCCCTTAATAACTATACAAATATATATTACTATACAAAAAAGCGTGATTGGGACAAAATTTCCAATCACTCTACCTAATAATTGATCTTTAGTTAATTGCACTAATACTAAACTACATCCTATTGACAGCGTAAGAGAAGATATAGAAATAAAAGCAGATGCTATGTATTTATACGAAAACATATTTCTCATCTGATAAACTAACAACGCCGGATATACAAGCATGTATACAAAAAGAATATGTATAGCATAAGGAGGCATTGAAAACAACTCGCAAAAAAAATCAAGTTTCAAAAGAACAATCAGATAAAACACCCCTGTAATTACTGAACCATATATCAAAATAGAGCTAGTATACTTATCAATTTCCTCTTCATAATCAAATCGCGCCACACTTAAAGACACTGACATATCGAAGGTGATAAGATACAGTAAAACTTGACTCCATGCATTAATATTAGAAAAATCTCCAATATCATCAATATTCATTATACGTGTAAAAATCGGAGTTGTAAGATATGCCGTTCCTTTAGTAACAAAATTTATTATTGTATACCACATACCTGCTCTAATTACTTTATTAGACCCTTTATTCTTCATATCTTTTCAAAATTTTATCACACATTTATAATTTTTCTTCGTGTAATCCTCCATTTCAATTGAATTTATCAAATTACTTAAAAGTATATGTGGCCTGTTTATCATAATATAACTTTTTTCTTTCAAATCCCTGAAATTATTTTTCATTGATATGTTATCAATAACAACTTTTTTCCCCGAAAAATAGGCTTGAGATAGTACAGTCGTATTCAATCCTATAATATATAACGTATCGCTGATTGAATCGTCTAAATTATATTCCAAATAATTCTCTACTTCTATATCTTTGAATATTTTTTGAATAAAATCCAAGTTAGAAAATCTTGGATGCGGCCGCACTTTACATCTCAAACCAAGTTCCGTAAATTTTCTAAATATATTATATATTATTTCAACAGATTCTCTTGTTTCATCTGAAAAGTAATATGTAGCAAAATAACTGCAATCACCTTCCTTGTTTAACTTCGCAGTACCTTTGAGCTTTTCAGGTTTATATATTATCATTTGCGACGCGCATCTTAGAGAATCAAACATATTATTATATAATCTATCCCAAGTATAATAAAGAGAATATTTCTGGAAGGCAAACGCTATATCATATAGATAGTCGCCATGCATAAAGGACTCATAATTTACCCCTTCTTCTGAACATAAAAGTGTTTGTAGCGGTCCGGAAAATTCTCTTTCACAACTATAAAACACAATGGCTTTAGGATTATAATCTTGAATATACTGATTAAATTGAGCAAGTTTAAATGTTGTAATCAATCTAAAATAATAATTCCAAAAATATCTCTTCCTAAGCTCTTTACATATTTTTAATGAAACTGAACTCAAATAAGCATCCTGATAGTTTACATCTGTTATCTCATGAATTTTCTTGTATCTTTCTTTTATCGCAGATGGAATCACATCGTAGTTAGGTAATCGCGGTACATTCTCTACGACAGCATCCACGAAATAATTTACTCTTCTTTTTCCCCTTCCTTTTTTGACTAAATATACATATACAAATGGATATATACATAATGCTCCCAAATTATAAACAAATAATAACCAATTCCGTTTATAATAGATGCTTTTACAAAAACATTTATACTTATAGTAGCTCCTTTCATACTCATCTTTCGGATTATGAAAAGTATTCAAATATTTTTTTTGTTTTTTTATTGGCATTTTTTTATTTTCCGGGTTTCCTATAATTTTAGTATTAAGACATACATATATTTTTTTTAACATATTATACAACATACATTCCCTTTTACAATTTCATCTAAAATTATAATACTAATTTTTTATATAATATTTTTCCTGTACTATTTCTAGGAATTTCACGAACTTGCATGACCTTAAACATAGTCGAATATATTCCTGTTTTCTCACTGATAAACCTTTTAATTATATCTGTATCCTCCATTTCAGTTACATATATTTCCATCTGTTCATCTGTTCCTCCACATGCACAATCTATATTGAATTTCTCCTTTATCAATCTCTCACTTTGATCCAGGCTTACCCGATGACCAAGCATTTTTAAAAAACGAGACTTTCTGCCTACAATAAAATAAAATCCATCCTTATCTCTTCGGGCAATATCTCCAGTTTTGTACACTCCATTGAACTCATCATCCAACATTAAATCCTCTATAGCATATGCATACCCCATTGTAACATTCGGCCCTTTATATCCTAATTCACCTTCTGCCTCTATCTGTTCAATTTCATTACCATCGTCATCAAACAAAACCAATTCTCCCTCCGGTATTGCTTTTCCAATACTTCCCTTTTTCTCAATCGCCATATCCGGAGTAAGCATTGATAATCTTGCAGATGTTTCTGTTGTCCCAAAACTTGCAATAAATCGCTTATCATTTTCCTGGGCAAATTTTGCCACTTTGATAAACATCTGATCAGTCAACTTTCCTCCGCCCTCGGATAATGTTGTCAAATGCGGAAGATCCATTCGAAAGAATTTCAATTTCCAAAGTAAATCATAACTAAATGGTACACCTGTAAAGTTGGTAGCCCGATTTGCCTTAATAAAATCCCAATACTTTTTTTCAGTAATATTGCTAGTTATCAGTAACAAGGTTGCTCCAACATACAAATGCGTATTAATTACATTCAATCCCATTGTATAATTAATAAGTAAATCGCAAATAGGACGTTCATTACTTGTCCATCCCCAGGCGGCAGCTACATTTTTCGCATTTGCTTCCAGATTACCTTTTTTATATCTAACTAATTTAGGACTTCCAGTTGACCCGGAAGTAGTCATTAATAATTCCAACTTATCATTAATTGGATATTTCTCATAATTCGTACTCAGATATGTAAATTCCTTATCTTCAAATACTTCTTTAAATTTATACTCTTTAATATTTTTTGTCTCTGTACAAATAAATTGCGGACGATATGTTTCTAATAAAGTATTAAATAATTCTTTATCAATCGATTCACTCAAAGTTACTGGAACTATTTTATTTTCGACCATTGAAATATATGCCGATAAAGCCCCTATAACATTCTTACACATCAAAAAAACTATACTTCTTTCTGGGATTATACCCCTAATATGAGAAGTATTCTCCACTAATTCACCATATGTAATTTTCTGCCCAGATTCTTCTATAGCCGCAATATTGTTTGGATCCTTTTTATCAAGTTGTAAAAACACGTTCTTCCCTCCTCTAGGCCATTCTATCATTATAGAATTAAATTCATCCATATTTAAAAACAAAATTCAAATTATAACATTTACATTATAGTCCCGCCGTCAACTCCCAATATCTGTCCGGTAATAAATTTCGCTTTATCTGAAGCAAGAAATACCACGGCATCCGCAATATCTTCTGGAGATGCCATTCTTTCAAATCCTATTTTATTAATTCTGGAATCAAGAATTTCTTTGCTTATATTTTGAATCATCTTTGTATCAGTCAACCCCGGCGCAATTGCATTAACTCTTATTTTAGAATGCGCCAATTCTTTTGATGCAGATTTTGTTAATGAAATTACAGCCCCTTTAGTCGCTGAATATACAGACTGACCTGGATTTCCATATATACCGACAACGGAAGCAATATTAATAATACTTCCTTCTTTTTGCCGCATCATGACACGTGCTGTATACTGCAATAATTCAATCAGTCCAAATACATTTACGGAAAACATTCTTTCAATGTGACTATGATTTATCATACCGATTTGTTCATTATACTCAATCCCTGCAGCATTTACTAAAACGTCTATTTTCCCATACTTTTTTTTTACATTATGTACAAGATCTTTAATTTCCTGCTCATTTTCTATATTAGCAGTATATGGAAAAATATGATTCATATTTCTGCATCCTACTTTCCACTGGTCTACAGTGCCTCTTTGATGTTCTACCGCAATCACTGCTCCTGCACCTTCGCTCACAAATGCCTGACAAATAGAACTACCTATTCCCCCTCCTGCACCTGTAACAATGCACACTTTACTATCTAACATGTTCATTGTATAATCCTCACTCTTTTAACAATATTTATCAATAATCTCCAGCCCTGCACTATATGATGTCAAATTTAAAATATCCTGAGTATCCAACATAATCTCAAATTCATCCTCTATTGCAGTAACAAATGTCAGATGCAGCAAAGAGTTCCACTTTTCAGTATTTCCTCTTGTCATTGATTCATTAATAGGCATTCCATTCAATTCGAAAATTTCATTAACAATTCTGTCATATCTTTCCTTATTATTCATAATATTCCTTTTCCTTATTTATTTAATTAAATTATCACATACTTCATGTATTATGCATTAGTTAAAGTCAAACGTTTCTAATTCTCCAATAACTCTTGCTGGGTTCCCAAATATCTGAGTATATTGTTTAACATCTTTCATCGCAATACTTCCGACTCCAATATAAGCTCCATCACCGACTTTAAGTCCTGGAAGTAATACGGCATGACTTCCAACATATACTCCTTTACCTATAACTGCTGTTGTCAAATTAGCGAAACCACCTGTTGTTGAATAATCTCCAATCTCACCGTCTAACGCAATTGTTGAACCTAATAAAGTAACAAATTTTCCAATTTTCACACAACTTTCAACATTATATGGAGTGATTATTACACTTCCTTCTCCCACTTCAACATATTCTCCAAGAATTACATCTGGCGAAATAATTGTTTCAAAACAAGCTCCTTTTGCAATTAATACTTTCGCAATCTCATACTTATTTTTCGGATCAGAAATTCCCATTGCAAATAGCTCATTCTTATCTGGAACCCAATCCTTTATAGTCCCAATTAATTTTAAATCAGTGTTTATACCATCTAACGCATTTATGTTATCATCAATGCAACCTTTTATATTCCATCTTTTCTCAATAGCATTCATTCTGCTCAGGCAGGCAAATAACTTTCTTCCCATTCCTCCTGCTCCAACTATTATTATATTTTTCATTATTTATTCCTTTCCCTTATCTTTTGCATTGCTTTTATCTCAATGGTACGGCCAAATATTGTAATTGCTCCGCCTAGTATTAAATAAATTAATCCCCATATTAAAAAACATAATAATGTTATCTTAGTTACTTGACCAACTCGATTAAAATCCAACCTATTAATATACCATGCAAGATAAACTCCAAGAGAAATAACAAAACAACTATATTCTTTATAATATGAAAGATGCCGATTACTATAGCGTAGAAAAAGCAGCCACAAAATAGTAAATAGTATCACACCAAATACTCCAAACATCGCGTAACTTTCTCCCCAAATTGTTCCCCCCACACCCATAGATCCATGGACTTCTAAATAAAGCCAGTCTGAAAAATACTCTGGATATACAAGTTTAATAGGAATTATCCGAGTCATTCCTGGTATAAAATCAATAAATCTATATACAATATCACCTATTGGCAATTTAATTCCTGATGTCAAAACATAATCATAATTAGCGATTATTACTCTTGGCTCATTAAACTCAAGGGCGTTAGCCCAAATAAGAGGATTTTGCAAGACTCGAATAGCTCCGCTTATATCACCATTCATAATATACGTATCTACTGTTCTGTATATCAACAGAAAAACAATCGCAATTGCACCAAATATATATATTGTAAAACTATTCTTCTTGCTTCTCCATAAGCTATATCCCTTTTCGCATATTACAATAACAATCAACGTTGCTAAAAAAGCTCTGGACCCAGCAAAAAATATTGTCAGCTCTATTAAAAGACTTGGTATCCAAATCATTTTCTTTTTATTGTGCAAACCATAAGCAAATGATGGAAATGAACCATATAGACTGATTATAAAAAAAATATTACTCTCTTCCCATACGTTTGCTTTTCCTGCTGCAAACCCTGAAAACCCAATTTTTATTATATTTATTACTGCAAAAACAACCATTATTGTTGTATAAATATAAAAAGATGTATCAAGTATTTTAGGATACTGTACATCAGTTTCTTTTTTTTGTTCAAATAGATAATTATTTTTAATAAATTTTATAGTTTTTCCTTTTTCGGCCGCTCTTGTTATAAATAGAAATATAAAAATAATAAATATTTGTAAATATATTAAATAATATAATTCATGAGAAAGTTTTGGACGATAATAACCAGAAATACCTATCCCGGGAATGCAATAAATCGAGTATACAATAAAACACATTGTACATACACTCAATATGTCTAATCTATTTCTCAATGTACAAATAATTAGTATAATTATTCCTATCAAATAAAACATGCTATAAATACTCAAAATCCAATCATCTCCCTTTTATTCTAATCCATTTATAAAACCATTACCTTCAATTGATTTAAGAATAATTCCACTACTGATACTCTCTTTATACTTTCTGAAATCCCAATACTCTAGTAAATGATAGTCAATCTAAGAATTATATATATTTTTTCCTGCTAATACAGTATAGATTGTTCTAAAAAAAATCTTTGTATCTAATATAAAGCTGACTTCTAATGCATATTGTGCATCAAACTCAAACTTTTCTTCCTGAGTGATAGAATTTCTATAATAAGCTTGTGTATATCCTGTAATTCCGGGTTTTACCTTTAGTCGCACCAACCTTTTTTCATCATACAGTTCAAGCGGCTTATCTATAGTCGTAGGTCTTGGTCCTATAATACTCATATCTCCTTTCAAAACATTTATAATCTGTGGAATTTCATCAATAGATGTTTTTCTTAATACTCGTCCAATTTTGGTAATTCTGGGATCATCTGGAGAATTATATGTAGAATTATCATCATTTCTAATATCAGGCGCATCCATTTTCATAGAACGAAACTTATACATCTCATACACACATCCATTCAAACCTCTTCGCTTTGCCCTATAAAAGACACTTCCATGATCCTCCAAAAAAATAAAAGGTGCAATAATTACAAATAATATAATAAAAAAAGGAAACGCACATATTGAGATAATCAAATCTATTATTCTTTTTATATACATTGCGTACATTTATTCCACCTTTACAGCTATTTTTTTAAGCGCTTTTTCACAGATAGATGATGCTTCTTCAATAGATTCTCCCTGAGCAATAACATATCCTACCCTGTCAATACTATCGCAAATTTCTTCAGCCATATCTCCTATATTTTTTTGCATAGAAACTCTGTATACTCCATTAATCTCACTTGCTTCTTCTAATCCAGTAATTGATTTAATTTTGCCAATCCCTGTCTTCATATAGCGAATAGCACTTGCTCTGTTAAATTTAGGTTCTATATCTACCTTATCTCCGCACGCAAGTCGAATTGTTGCGGCTAATATATCAATTCCCGTTGATAACGGTACGAGATCTGTAGTTATAAAATCCCCTCCTAAACGTGCCCCTATCTCAATTAGCTTTGGCCCGCTTTCTGTGAGCATCATCTCCACATGTGCCGGTCCATTCTGGATACCAACGGCTAACATTGCTTTTGCCGTAATATCATATATCTCCTGATACATGGTTGCAATGGCTTCCGATGGCTGACTATGTCCCATCTCAACAAAATGGGGAGCCCCTGTTGTTATTTTATCTGTTATCTGTATCACATAAAAAGAACCGTTTACTGCAAAAGCTTCAACACTAATTTCTCTGCCAATCAGAAGTTCTTCTACGATAACTGTTCCGCTGCGGCTGTTTTCATAACTATATTCAATACCTGAATGCAATTCAGAATCATTGTTCGCTATTATAACGCCACGACTTCCTGAATTGTCAACTGGTTTACATATGCATGGATAAATTATATTTTCTTTTATCTCTTCAATCTTCTTATTCTCTACAACTGAGTACCGTGAATGAGGAACGTTAAACTCTTCAAATTTTTTAATCATTCGAGCCTTATCTGTAGCATTTAAGGCTGTTTCTTCAGATATACCAATAAGACCTAACTTATCACATGTGTAGGCAATAGCTCTCATCGGCATATCCGTAGCAACAGTTGTAATTCCAGATGCCTCGAATTCTTCTGTAGCTTTACACACACCATTTGCATCAATAGTGCTTACATTATGAAACCAATCGGCATACTTAATCCCGACAGCATTAGGATTAAAATCAACAACTCCTACTTCATAACCCAATTCTTTGGCCTTTTGAATTATTGGAACTTGCAGCGCAGATGCCCCGACAATCATCACTTTCTTTAATGCCATACTTTTTTATCCTCTTTCACTTCTTCTAATAATCATTAATACTTCTGCAGCAATATTTCTCAAATGTTTTTTCTCAAAAAATTATACATATTCACGTATTATTTTTTTAAAATTATAGATGATATAATCAACATCTCCATCACTCAATTTAGTGTGTAATGGAAGTGTAATTAAGTTTACATAATAATTATAAGCATTAGGAAAGTCTTTTATTTTCCATCCCATTTCCTTGTATGCTGTCATCATCGGAAGCGGTTTGTAATGAACGTTAGTTGATATACCTCTTTCTGCAAGTTTTATAATTATTTCTCTTCTCTCCTGATCACTGATCCCGGGCACTCTCGTCAAATATAAATGACCAGAAGAAATACTATCTTCTGTATAATGAAACAAATGTTTTATTGAAAGTTCATCACTCATTACATCATATTTTTCAATTATTTCTCTTCTTCTGGCTAACATCTCTGGATATCGATTCAATTGTTTTAAACCAATTCCTGCCATAATATCAGTCATATTACATTTATACCAGGGACCAACAATATCATATTCCCATGCTCCAAGTTGAGTTTTAGCCAATGCATCCTTACTTTGACCATGCAGACTATATAATTGAAATTGATGATATATTTCTTCATTGTCAATTCCCGGAATATCTTTCCACGTGGAAGCGCCCCCCTCTGCTGTGGTAAAATTTTTAACGGCATGAAATGAGAAATCAGTAAAGTCCGCAATTTCACCTGCTCTTTTCCCTTTTCTTCTGGCGCCAAGAGCATGCGCAGCATCGGAAAAAACAAGAATCCTGCCAATAGCCTGCTGGATTCTTGCTCCGAGATCTGATCCTTCTTTTGCCTTAAAAAGATTTTTTTTACTTTCCACTGCAGCATATAATTTGTCATAATCTATAATGATACCACCAAGATCAACAGCAATTACCGCCTTAGTCTTTTCCGTAATAGCCAATGCTACTTTATCGTAATCCATTTCAATAGAATCCGGTTGACTATCTATAAATACAACTTTTGCTCCACAATGTATAACTGCTGATGCAGAAGCTGTATATGTATAAGCAGGCACAATCACTTCGTCACCTGGTCCAATTCCGCAAATTCGGAGATTTAATTCCTCTGCCGCTGTCGCTGAATTCAAGCAAACTACTTTCGACGTATGACAAAATTCTGCAAGTCTTTTTTCTAATTCCTTTGTTCTTGGTCCTGTTGTAATCCAACCAGATTTCAGCACTTGAATAACCTCTGCAATCTCTGAATCTGATATATCCGGTGGACTAAATGGAATACTTTTTTTCACTTCAACATCTTTCATCTTTTCTAAACCTATCATACATTTTCTTCCTATTTTTCTTTATAAACATACGATAAAAATTTCTACGAGATTTGCAATTTTTCTCTATCTCTTTCCCACCATCTCAATCCCCAAATGTATCACTGTCTTCCGATTCATAAAGTCCACCTCCACCTTCGCGATCCTCCTGTGCAAATCTATCTTCTTAATACACCCTTCCATATTCTTCAAAGGTCCTGAAAGAATCGTAATCTCATCATCTTCTGATACAGCTATCTGGGAAAGTTGTACCTCCATATCCCTCCCAGGCTCTTCCATAATCCGCCGAAGCCACTCTACTTCATGATCTGGAAGCGGGATAAACTGTTCCTCTTCTTTTCCCAGCATCTTTGTGAACGCCGGTACGCACCGCAATTTCTGATATAGCTCCTGAATACAGTTGCTTGTTATGAACACATATCCAGGTAGCAGTTTCTCCTGAAACTCTCTCCATTCTCCCCGGAACTTCTTTCTTACACGGCGCATAGGGTGAAAACAGGAATCATACAACCCATTATCCACGATAATCCTGACCTGCTCTTCCACCCTGTCTTCCGTTCCTGTTGCTACCTGCATCACATAGTACAAAATAAAATCCTCCGTTTGAGTCCCTTTACGGCAAAAAAAGACCGCCGGGTAATGTTATTTCCATTCCATACAGCCGCTATCCAATATGATTTCCGGCTTATATTATGGAGATATAACATTACCCGACGGTCTTTTTTTGCTTACGCTTTCGTTTATATGGAGATTGTTATCCGTACCAGAGCATTATAATAGCGAAGCATTCCCAAGGAGTATGCTTCGCCATCCATGCCCGCAGAATACTTCTGCTGCCACAGTAACTTGTCCATTCCCTGCAGATGAGATTCGCATACCATAATGCATACTCACGAATCTGATAATATCTATGATCATCCGCAGTTATTTTAAGACGCCGGATATGTCATACCCCCGGAAATCCAAGTGCCCCAGCTGCAAGGACATCCTGAAAGGTAATCCTGATTTTTCTTATCTAATCTTAATTACTCGATCTGAATACTTCTATTTCTCTTTTTCACGCTAAGATACGCCAACTATCTCGATACTCTCAGATCAATATTTTGTATGAAATGATTCTACGTCTTCGACACAATCTCCAACCCTACCCGTATTTTCTGCCTTTGCCCCAGCATTGGCATTTCTAAAAATGCTCGACGTTTATGGCGATCAATCCTACTTATATATCTTTCTTTCCCTACAAGCGGACCTGAATATACTTTAATCTCAGACTGCTCGATTACACCTTCAGACATTTCTATAGTCTGTTCTTTTCCTCCAAATGCAGTGAGAAAGTCTACCTCATCATCTGTCAGTGCGGCAATCTTGTGATCGGCTTCCAGAAGCTGAGTGAATCCCTTGATACGATTCAGCTCTTCATGCAAGAGATCCGCCTGCTCCGTCACCAAGAATATATATCCTGGAAAAAGAAGCTTCTGCTGAATGGTCCACTCACCCTGTACATGTCTTTTCTCCTCATAGTAGAAGACGTAACAATCTTTCAACAGACCGCGAGGGAATTTCTCCTGGCACTGCATCCGTACATATTCTTCTGAACCTTCCCGAACCCGGACAACACACCACATATCTGCTTTCCTCATTTCTCAAACTATAAAACACATCTTATCGCGTCGGTGAACATTTCATCACATACTATAAGATACCCCTCCCCGTAGTATTTTGTCAAGCTATTTCGAGAAATATCTATGGTAAATATATCTAAAAGTCATTATTTCAACAATTAATTTAGAAGATATTCATTCCGTTTCATGCGGGCGGCGCAGTCCGGGCAGTATTTCGCCCGGTTGGAGCCGGGAAGGAAAAGCCTGGCGCAGGCGGAGCACTTCTTCCATTCCAGCCGGTGGAAAAGAACCGCTTCCAACTCCTAGTCAAGGGAAAGGACAACAGAGCAATACCACTGGCCTAAAAGCAAATGGAAGATACTCCCCGGAAATGAATTTATTGTTAATTCTTCGTGCAAAATATTGTATTTTTCGTGCAGATAGCATATACTGTAATTACCAGCAGGAAATACCGCAAGGATATACCATTATGCCCTGGGAACACGGGCAAGAACAATGAAAGGAGATGGTTATATGGCTGGCTCTACTACAAACATCAGCATCCGTATGGATTCAGACCTGAAAGCGCAGGCTGACAGGCTGTTCGGGGAACTCGGCATGAACCTGACAACGGCATTCAATATTTTTGTCCGCCAATCTCTCCGTGAGGGGCGGATTCCCTTTGACATTTCCCTCAACCAGCCCAACAGCGAAACGGTTGCCGCCATGCTGGAGGCAGAAAGGATTGCGAAAAACCCAGCGGTAAAAGGATATACCGATCTGGACGAACTGTTTGCAGACCTGAAAGCATGAGGAAGGCAAAATATACCGTCAAGCCCACCTCACAATTTAAGAAAGTAATGCTCTTTACCTGCCGCCGTATGGAGTGTTGCCCTTTTCTTGAATAAAACCAGGTTAGATTCTTGTATTCCGGTCTTGAATCATTTCCTCCCAAGCGAATCTTCCCAAACCTGCCAAACGCCACATAGACGTCAAACACCAGAAACACCAGCATGCAGATCAGATATAACCATCCAAAATCATTGGTCAAAAAGGAGAACACCGCATTTGCCGCTATGGTAAAGCTGTTGTTAAGCATAACTGACCATATGGCAATGACCGCAACCAGAAACAGAGAGAGATAAAAAACTGTTTTACTCGTACTATTCTTCTTATTATTCTTCTTATTGTTGTTCTTATTGCTCTTATTCTTATTGCTCTCCCAGGAACCGACGCCCGAACGGAAAGCACACTTTCAACGCCAGACACTGCATCAAACGGTGAATCTTCCTCTGCGGCTCTCTCCGGCAAAAAAGCAGATCACATAACATCAACACCAGGAGCCGCGCTAAACAGTGAATCCATAGCCCCGGTTTCCTCCGCCACGGAAGGAAAATCCAAACCTCATACAGAGGAGAGCAGCAACTCCCGGCTTCTTCTGACGCTTACAATCCTGTTCGCCGGCCTATGTATCATCTGGTATCTCTATTACCGCAGTTACCGGCAGGTTAAGCTGTAAACATATAGGAAAGGGGTTTCCTTTCCTATATGTTTACATTCTGTGGAAATTCCATTGTAAATTTCGTACCTTTTCCCACGGCAGACCGGACGCTGATCGTGCCTCCCAATTCCCCTACAATACCATAGACAATGTATAGTCCCAGTCCGGTTCCTGTTTCTCTATTATCCTTTCCTACATAAAACCGCTGGAATATATTCGGCAATTCTTCCTTTGGAATCCCGCATCCTGTATCCTCCACTGCCATACAGATCTTACCGCCTTCAATCCATGCGGATACCGTGATGCTTCCGCCGCAGGGCGTCGCCCTGAGGGCATTGTAAATAAGATTTTCAAAAAGTATGTCCATCTTTTCCGGCTGGGCCATAAGGAACGCTTTCTGTTCCGGAATCTCCGCGAAAAAATACACTGATCTGACTTCTGCCTCTCCGCAATAAGTATCATAAACTTCCTCAAGTATCTCTTGAATAGACATCCGAATCCGCTCTCCCTCGATTCTGTCCAGCGCATTAATGGCAGAAAGCCCCTGAAGGCGCCGTGCCATTTCCTGCTGCCTGGCTTCCGCCTGGTCAAGATACCCCCTCAGTTCTGTATCCACTCCCACCCCGATCCTTTTGATGGCATTTATAAAGGACTGAGTAGCGAATACCGGCGCCTTCAGATCATGCGCCATGTCAGAAAAGAACGCTTTACGTTCGTTCAGCAACTGGGTGACTTCTTCCGTACGTTTCTTTACCTGCCCTTCCAGATGATTGGTAAGCACGTCGTTCTCCCTGAGAATACGGCGGCTGCGCAATACCATCATTACACTGAACAACAGAACCAGTAAAAGACCGCACCACTCGAACTGCCAAAAAAAACGAATCGGCTCAAATCGGTTAGAAAACGAAGGAAGGCCAGGGTATAGGCAAAGCTTCTGACATCCTCAAGCCGCCGGACAGTCTCCTCACTGCCCAGAGCCGGCGGAAAATACATTCCGCTGTAGTATCCGATTTCCGACGACGTTTTTACAGTCAGAACATGCTCCCCCGGCGTCATCAAAAAAGTAATCCGGCCGTTCCCTCTCCCGGCGGCAAGACGCTTTCCCCCCAGCAAAATCTCATATTCCGAAGCAAGCTGAGGAAATTCCACAGATACGATCTGAGATTCACCGTCATAACACAGGGTAATCCGGTAACATGCCCGTCCATGGGGAGATACCGACAGATCGCCTCTCTGAAGATTCGAAAATTCACCGATATAGGTGAGCCTGTCCGTCACACGTTCATCCGTAAGAAGCCAGCCGTCGATCAGAAAAACAGGATCAGACCGGCCAATATCCTGCTCAGACAAAGCTATGGCTCCGGATTTCCCATACGGAGGCGGCGTCTGATATTTATTATCCGTATGAAAAAGCAGCGTAAAAAAGACTGCCAAAACAGCCAAAGACAGAAACAACTGCAGCAAAGCTTTCTGCTGTCTCATACGCACCTCCTAGTATAATAATGGTGTAGTCAAGAATGACTACTGGTTAATAGTTACAAAGTCCAATCTAATAAATCTATATAGATATAACAGAAGGAGGAGTTCCCCCTCCATCA
>CAJTAL010000009.1 GCA_910574285.1 Lachnospiraceae bacterium
TAGGGATTTTATGGCTTAGAGATAAGAATGTATTACTCAATAAGTATAAAGAATAGAATCCAGATTGCCTTGAGAGAGTAAACATAACTTTAATCGTCAGAACTGGACCGGAATAAATAAAGGTTGACAGAAAATACGAAAAGAGATATAGTATAAAGAAAGATAACAATGTTATGTTAAGAGGGTGTGAACCGTTTGGAGAAAGATAAAGCTACAAAGGAAAGGCTCCTTGAAAGCGCCAGGCGGGAGTTTCTTGAGAAGGGTTACATGAAAGCGTCCCTGCGTACAATCTGTAAGAATGCCGGGGTAACTACAGGTGCGTTGTATTTCTTTTTTCAGGATAAAGAAGATCTGCTCAGGGAACTTGTCGAGGAGCCGCTTGGCGGCCTGACGGCCCTGATACGGCAGCATTTGTCGGAAGAGATGGAAATGGGGGCAAATTTTGCATCGGCGGGTCCCGACTCGAGAGACATCCGGGCGGCAAAGGAAATCGTGCGGTTTATGTATCGTTATTACGATATATTTCTGATACTTCTGTCGAAGAGCCAGGGGAGCAGATATGAGAATATTGTAAATTATTTCGCGGACTTGGGAGAGGCACATTATAAAGAGATGGCAGCGCAGATGGCGGCAAGATATGGTCTCCCGGAACCAGACAGATATATTATTCACTGGATGGTGCACACGCAGATCAATGCATTTACACATCTGCTTACGCACAAGACAGATGTAGAAAAAGCGGTTGAGAATATAGAACAGATCGTTGTTTTTCTCGTGTCCGGCTGGAATGGAATGTTTGGATCGAGATAGTGCGGGTTTTTGGATAGTCTGCTGTTTGAAATAAGGAATGAAGAGATTATATAGTCGATATGACAGGGAAAGGCTGGTCGTATCGGCTAAAAAAGAATCCATAACATAACAGTGTTATGTAGAGAGAGAGGAGTAAATGATGTATCTTAAAGTGAAAAATCTTAAGAAGAGTTATGGAGAGGAAGGAAGTTTCATAGAAGTCCTAAAGGGTATCGATTTGTCCGTAGAAAAAGGCGATATGTGTGTCATACAGGGTTCAAGCGGATCGGGAAAATCCACGCTGCTTCACTGTATCGGCGGATTAGACGAGATAGATTCAGGATCTGTTTTGGTAGGCGGGACAGAGCTTGGCGGACTTTCGGCGGGGAAGCTGTCTGATTACCGCAGGGAAAGTCTTGGTTTTATTTTCCAGTTTTATAACCTTGTGCCGAATCTTACGGTGAAGGAGAATATCCAGGTGTGTGAATATCTGGCCGACAGGCCGTTGAATCTTGAAGAATTATTGGAAACGCTTGGGCTTACGGAACATCAGAATAAATTTCCGTCACAACTTTCAGGAGGGCAGCAGCAGAGATGTGCTATTGCGAGGGCTCTGGTTAAAAATCCGAAACTGCTTCTTTGCGACGAACCGACGGGCGCGCTGGACTCCGAGACCTCAAGGGACATTCTGGTACTGCTTGAGGAAGTAAATCGTAAGTTTGGTACGACGATGCTGATCGTTACCCACAATAATTCCATTAAATACATGGTGGATCAGGTGGTGTATCTAAAAGATGGAAGGATAAAGAGAGACTATCGGAATGAAGAAAAGGTGCCGGCGGCCCGGCTGGAGGATCTGTAATGCAGAGAATACTTAGAAAACGGATATTTCGAGACCTGAAGGAGAACATCTTCCGCTATCTTGCACTGGGGTTTCTGATTATTCTGGGGATGTATATCGTCATAAGTCTTGTGGGAGCGGCGGATTCTATCATAGAAGGTACAAAAGACGCGGCGGAGGCGAATCATGTGGAGGACGGGCAGTTTCAAGTATTTGTTCCGTTGTCAGAAGAAGAAAAACTGTCGATAGCGAAAGCAGGGGTTGTTCTTGAAGAGCATTTTTCTATGGATTACGAGCTGTCAGATGATTCAATGCTCCGTATCTTTTCGAAGAGAGAGAAGATTGATTTCGTGCAGGCAGATTCAGGAAATATCCCTGAAAAGAACGGTGAAATACTTCTTGAGAGACGTTACTGTGAGGAGCACGATATTTCAACCGGGGATGAGGTCATGATCGGAAACATTCGTTTTAAGGTCAGCGGTATCGGGACGGCGCCTGACTATGAGTCGGTTCTTCGGAATCTTTCGGACAGCGCCGTGGATAGTGTCCGATTTGGAATCGGTTTTGTGACAGAAGAGGATTACAGGCTTCTGAAAGAAAGAGGGGAAAGTATTTCTTCGGAAGAATACTCGTATGCCTATCTTCTGGAGGGTAAGATTACGCAGGATGAATTACAGGAAATATTACAGAACATGGAGATGTCTTCGGAGGATATCGACGATGAATTTTTTCAAGAGTATTGGGAGAGGACGGGGGGATGGATGGTTCCACTTCCTAAGGTGATGCAGTGTATTACAGCCGGCGAGAATCCGAGAATTGCTTCGGCTGCTGCCGATAAATCCGTAGATCATGCTTCAGGACTGGCAGCAGGAGTGATTATACTGATCTTATTTGCCTATATCATATCTGTCTTTACAGTGCATGGTATTGAAAGGGAGGCAAGAATGATCGGGACACTTTATGCCATGGGAGTGAAAAAGAACGAGTTATTACGGCATTATCTTGCTCTGCCGGTGATGGTTACGTTTATCGCGTCAGCCGTAGGGACGGCGCTTGGTTACAGCAGCTTCGGCGTCGGACGGCAGATGATCCAGCCTTATGGATATTTTTCTATTCCGAGCGTCGGGGTACGCTGCGAGCCTTATCTGCTCCTATATGGTCTTGTCATGCCTCCGTTCGCCGCTGTACTTACGAATTATCTTGTAATACGAAAGAAACTTGACAGACCTGCGCTTGCACTTATCCGGGGAGAACATAAAAAAGAGAAAGCAAAAAACAGAAAGATTAGAGGGAGTTTTGTTCATGTTTTTCGGATCAGGCATATTCTGCGGGAAAAACGGACGGCATTCACAGTATTTTGCGGAATGCTGATCTCCTTGCTGGTTGTAATGCTTTCGCTCAACTGCTATGCGCTCTGTGTTCATATTCAGGAAGAGAACGCAGAGGATACAAGGTTTGAGTATATGTACACCTACAAATATCCGCAGGAGAAAGTACCGGAAGGAAGTGAGGAGGCCTACGGCGTCACTATGAAAAAGGAGACGCTGGGCTATAGCTTTGACGTGACGCTTCTGGGGATTCATGAGGATAATCCGTATTTTGACATCAATGTAAATGAAGGCAAAGACCGGGTGTTGATCTCCTCGGCGCTTGCACAGAAGTATAATCTTGATACGGGAGATACCCTGATCCTTTGGGATGAGGAGAACGGCCGTTATTTTGCATTTGAAATAGACGGCGCCGTGAAGTATTCCGCGGGATTTTTTGCCTTTATGGATATTGATAGTATGCGGGAACTGATGGGGAAGAATGAAGACTATTACAATATTGTATTTTCAGATTTTGAGCTGGATATTGACAGCGGCAGGCTTTATTCCACTCTCTCGAAGGATGAGGTCAAAAAAAGTTCGTCTGTATTCGTCTCGCAGATGACGCCCATGATTGTGACGTTATTGGCGGCTTCCGTACTAATCTTTGCAGTGGTCATGTATCTGATGATGAAAGTGATGATCGACCGCTCCGCGATGTCTATCTCTATGTTGAAAGTATTTGGGTATCGGAAGAAAGAAATAGGGAAACTCTATCTGAATGGGAACCTGCTTGTCGTGGCGTTGAGCGCAGCCCTGGGAATACCGTTGTCCAAAGCAGTTATGGACAGGCTGTATCCATATCTGGTATCGAATATTGCCTGTGGGTTGAACCTTACTTTTTCATGGCAGATGTATACAGGAATCTTTGCGGGAATATTGGCGCTGTATTTTGTCATTAACCGGCTCTTGATGTTCAGAGTAAGTAAAATTCTCCCGGCAGAGGTGTTGAAAAACAGAGAGTAAATAGTGGTACAAATCTTCTTAGAAAGATATTTACATTGAAACTGAATTTTACTATAATAAAGGGAAATGAAAAAATTGTGGGTGCGTCGGCAAGCGCCCATATTACGCAGGAGGGCGGCATGGCAAAAGGACAAGTGAAAAAAGCACAGGTACAGGCGGATCAGATGATATTTGCTTTGGATATCGGAACGCGCAGCGTGATCGGAATGATCGGTGTCGTTGAAGAGGATAAGGTTAAAATTATTGCGATAGAGAAGGAAGAGCACAATGAACGTGCGATGATAGACGGGCAGATCGAGAATATAGATAAAGTATCGGTATTGGCGGGGAGAGTTAAGAAGCGGCTGGAGAACAGGCTTCACTGTAAGTTAAAGAAGGTCTGTGTGGCTGCTGCCGGACGGGCGCTGCGCACAAGGCGTACAGAGTATGAGATTGACCTGCCGGGTAAGCAGTTGATCGATGATGAAGTGATCAGCCGTCTGGAGGCAGGAGCTGTCGGAAAGATTGAAGAGGCTTTTGACGCTGAGAACAGCGTGGAGGATGAATCCCGCCGGTTCTATCTGGTGGGTTATACGGTATGCCAGTACTATCTGGACGAGTACAGGATGTCAAGCCTTAAGGATCACCGGGGACAGAAAGTGAAGGTAGACTTGATTGCCACATTTCTGCCGAGCGAAGTTGTGGAAAGCCTTTACACGACGATGAATAAGATCGGTCTGGAAGTGGTCAGCGTGACTCTGGAGCCGATTGCGGCGATCAATGCAGTGATTCCTGAGAATCTGAGGCTTCTGAATCTCGTTCTGGTGGATATTGGCGCGGGCACCTCGGATATTGCGGCATGTACGGACGGAAGTGTGACAGGGTACACCATGGCTACCGTGGCGGGTGATGAGATTACGGAGACAATCATGAAAGAATACCTGGTAGACTTTAGGACCGCAGAGTCTGTAAAGGCACAGCTTGAACAGGATGAAGAGGTTATATTCACCGATATCTTAGGATTCGAACGCAAGGCGTCCCGGGAAGAGATGCTGCAGTGTATCAGGGGAGCGTCGGAGATGCTGAGTAAAGAGATAGCGGAGAAGGTTCTGGAGGTAAACGGCGGCGCGCCGTCTGCTCTGTTCCTTGCAGGCGGAGGCAGCAAACTGGCAGGACTTAAGGAAGGGATTACTGCTGCCCTTAAGATGGATGCGAACCGAGTGGCTATCGCCGGGAATAATTTCCGGCTCAGTGCATTTTCGGATGAGTATGACCTGAACAACCCGGAATATGCGACGCCGCTGGGAATTGCGGTTTCTTCCGGATTGAACCTGATCAACGACAGTTTCCGGGTTGTATTAAACGGCAGACCTGCCAAGCTTTTTCGAAGCGGGAGTTTTACCGCGTTGAATCTGCTGATGATGAACGGGTATAATTTTCAGGATATTCTGGGACGTCCCGGAACGAGCCTGGCGGTGACAGTGAACGGAAAACGGAAAGTATTCTACGGTACGGCGGCGCAGCCGGCGTCTCTCTTCATTAATAAGCAGGAAGGAAAACTTTCTACGATTATTCATGCGGGGGATCAGATTGATTTCGTACCTGCTGTTCAGGGAATCCCTGCGAATGTGTGCCTGGGAGATATCGAAGGCGCTTCGGAGTGCCTGGAGATCACACTGAACGGGGGATTTATGCCGCTTGAGACGCCTCTAAAGGTGGGGGATATCATCCGGATACGGATGCCGAAGGAAGAGCATGCGGTAAGTGAAGACACAGAAGAGGAGTATATAGACGAAGAGCAGATGTTAGATGAGCCGGCTGTATCCGCGGAAGAGGCGCCAAAAGACAGTGCGAATGATGACGGTCAGTTGATGTTGGAATTCGGAACGGAGGAAGAGCCGGATTCCCTGGAAGATGAATATATGGAGGAAGAAGATACGGTTCCTTCAGAATCTGAATATATCAGAGAGGAAGAGGCGGGCTTTAAAGAGCCCGAGTATGTCAGGAGGGAAGAGCCGGTCCATAGAGAGCCCGAGAATTCAAAGGAGGAAGAACCAGTCGTTACAGAACCTGAATATGTGAAGAAAGAAAAACCAGTCGTTACAGAACCAATTATTACAGAACCAGGATATGTGAAGAAGGAAGAACCGGCTTTCAGGGAGCCTGGATATACGAAGGAAGGAGGGACAGGCTTAACGAAGCCTGAGAATGGAAGGGAAAGAGCGCCGGTTTTCTCAAAATCTGAGTATACGGCGGAGGGAGAGCCTGTTTTCTCAGAGTCCTTTTTGGATTCGGAGTTTACAGAAGAAGAGGAGTTTGAAGAATATGAACCAAAGCCTCCAAAACCGGCTGCGGGAGAACTCATATTCCTGCTGAACGGTGTGCCCCTTCGTCTGCCGGAGAAACCGGACGGGAATCCGTATTATCTGATGGATATGATCCAGTATTCTAAGATTGATATCAGTAAACTGAAGGGAAAGATCAATCTGAGGGTCAACGGAGAGCCGGGGATGTTCCAGCAGCCTTTGAAGCCCGGGGATCAGATTATTGTTGCGGAAGAATAATTGTAGCAGGAATCTTTCTGTTGTGTTATACTGTTTATCGCCGTGCGCAGACGGTTATACTATATTTTAGGAGTGTTATGATATATGTCACAGGCAGCGAATGAAATAAAAGAACAGATTAAGAAGCGGAGAACATTTGCGATCATCTCTCATCCGGATGCAGGAAAGACGACTCTGACAGAGAAGTTCCTTCTGTACGGCGGCGCGATCAATCTTGCGGGCAGCGTGAAAGGAAAAGCGACCGCAAGGCATGCGGTGTCTGACTGGATGGAGATCGAGAAGGAGAGAGGAATCTCCGTCACATCTTCCGTACTGCAGTTTAATTACGGCGGATATTGTATCAATATTCTGGATACTCCGGGACATCAGGATTTCTCGGAAGATACTTACCGGACGTTGATGGCGGCGGATTCTGCCGTGATGGTGATTGACGCGTCGAAAGGGGTCGAGGCACAGACCAGAAAGCTGTTTAAAGTGTGTACGATGCGCCATATTCCTATCTTTACATTTATCAATAAGATGGACAGGGAGGCGTTGGATACCTTCGAACTTCTGGATGATATTGAGAATGAGCTTGGGATAGCGACCTGTCCGGTCAACTGGCCCATCGGCTCGGGAAAGGAATTTAAAGGAGTCTATGACCGGGAGACTAAAGCGGTGGAGCTTTTCTCCGATACGCACAAGGGGACTACGCAGGGGGAAGTGCGTAAGATCCCGCTGGCTTCTTCCGAGATCACGAAGTGGGTTACGGACGAGCAGCTTTCCCGGCTGGAGGAAGAGATAGAATTGCAGGACGGAGCAGGAGCGGCGTTCGATCAGGAACTGGTAAGCAAAGGGGAGCTGTCCCCTGTATTCTTCGGCTCTGCTCTTACGAATTTTGGAGTGGAGACTTTTCTTAAGCATTTCCTGAATATGACGACTTCCCCGCTTCCGAGGATGTCTGATAAGGGAAGTATAGATCCTATGGAAGAGGAAGCTTTTTCGGCGTTTGTGTTCAAGATCCAGGCGAATATGAACAAGGCGCACCGGGACCGGATCGCGTTCATGCGGATCTGTTCCGGAGAATTCGAAGCGGGAATGGATGTTTATCATATCCAGGGCGGTAAGAAAGTAAGGCTCTCTCAGCCCCAGCAGATGATGGCGAGTGAACGTAAGATGATAGAGAAAGCATACGGCGGAGATATCATCGGCGTGTTCGACCCGGGAATTTTTTCAATCGGGGATACACTGACAACGTCTTCCGAGAAGTATGCGTATGAAGGGATTCCTACGTTCGCGCCTGAACATTTTGCAAGAGTCCGTCAGGTCGATACCATGAAGCGAAAGCAATTTATCAAAGGAATCAATCAGATTGCCCAGGAAGGCGCGATTCAGATCTTCCAGGAATTCAACACCGGTATGGAGGAGATTATCGTAGGCGTCGTAGGCGTCCTGCAGTTTGACGTGTTAAAATACCGGCTGGAGAATGAGTATAACGTGGAGATTCGTCTGGATAATCTGCCTTATGAGTATATTCGCTGGATCGAAGATACGCAGACTGACCTGGAGAAACTGACGGGAACATCAGATATGAAGAAGGTCAAAGATTTGAAAGGACGCCCGCTCCTGTTATTTGTAAATGAATGGAGTATCCGTATGACGGTTGACCGCAATAAGGGCCTTAAGCTGGCGGAGTTTGCCAGATAAATTATAATGAAAAAACAGCAATCGCCCACTTTGCAAATAAGTATTATTTTGTTATAATATTCTAATATAGTGTTAAGTGAAAGCGATGATTGCAGAGATGGAGGTTTTAAAAATGAGCAAAGAAGAGAAGAACGGTTATACAATACAGTCTGATGAGAATCTTGGAGAGATTAAGATTGCGGATGAAGTAGTGGCGATTATTGCAGGGCTTGCGGCCACCGAAGTTGACGGAGTATCTTCCATGACCGGGAATGCTACGAGGGAACTGGTAAGCAAGTTAGGCATGAAGTCTCTGTCCAAGGGTGTGAAAGTAGATGTTCTGGATGGGATTGTTACCGTTTCACTGGTATTGAACTTAAAATACGGCTACAATATTAAAGATACGACCCAGAAAGTGCAGGAGAAGGTGAAAGCGGCGATCGAGAATATGACAGGTCTCGAGGTTGCCGACGTCAATATCCGTGTTGCCGGGGTGGATATGCCGGAGGAAGCATAAGTGAAGAGATCAGAGCTAAGGGAACATATCTTTAAGCTGGTGTTCAGGATAGAGTTCAACGGGAAGGAAGATATGCCGGAACAGTTGGAACTCTATTTTGAGCAGCTCGGAGAAGTCAGAGAGAAGGATCTGGAATATATTCAGGAGAAAGCAAAGAAGATTGCCGAAAGAGCGGGAGAGATTGACGCTCTTCTCAACGAGCATACGAAGGGGTGGAAGACTGCCCGTATGAATAAAGTTGATCTTACGATACTTCGTCTTGCGGTATATGAGATTAAGTGGGATGAAGACGTTCCGACAGGCGTAGCGATCGATGAAGCGGTGGAACTGGCGAAGAAGTACAGCAGCGACGAAGGGCCGGCTTTTGTGAACGCGGTGCTTGCCAAGCTGGCGTAGCCTGCTGTTCGGAGGGAATCATGGCTCGGAATGTGTATACAGTAAAGCAGGTCAATGCTTATATCAAGAATATGTTTACCCAGGACTATATGTTGAACCGTATCTATGTGAAAGGCGAGGTGTCAAATTGTAAGTATCATACCTCAGGACATATCTATTTCTCATTAAAGGATGGGTCTGGAACGATCGCCTGTGTTATGTTTGCCGGGCGGCGTGGCGGGCTCTCTTTTCGTATGCAGGAAGGACAGCAGGTCATCGTGCTCGGGGCAGTCAGCGTATATGAGAGAAGCGGCTCTTATCAGCTCTACGCACAGGAGATCAGGCCGGACGGCGAAGGTATTCTCTATGAACGTTTTCAGATGCTGAAAAGAGAGTTGGAAGAGATGGGAATGTTTGCCCCGGAATACAAGAAGACGATTCCGGCATATGCAAAGCGTATCGGAATCGTGACGGCTCCGACGGGAGCGGCGATTCGTGATATCATGAACATTGCTTCCCGGAGAAATCCTTTTGTCCAGTTGATCCTGTATCCGGCACAGGTGCAGGGAGAAGGAGCGAAGGAGAGTATTGTCCGGGGGATACATATGCTCCAGGAGACGGATGTGGACGTGATGATCGTGGGAAGAGGCGGCGGTTCCATCGAGGATCTGTGGGCATTTAATGAGGAAGAGGTGGCAAGGGCCATCTTCCAGTGCCGGATTCCGGTTATCTCTGCCGTCGGTCATGAGACGGATACAACGATTGCGGATTATGTGGCGGATCTGCGCGCGCCTACGCCTTCCGCGGCGGCGGAGCTGGCTGTCAGCGATTACCTGCAGACACAGATGCGGCTTAAGGAATATGAATTGCGGCTGAACCGTATCCTGGCACAGAAGCTTCAGATGGCGAAGCAGAAGATCCGGGAGTACGGTATGCGGCTTAAATACCTGCATCCCAGGTTCCGGCTGCAGGAACGGCAGCAGAGACTGGTTGATCTGGAGGATAGCCTGCGCAGGCTGATGGAGGAGAAGGTACGGGATTCACGGCACAGGCTCGCCGTCTATATGGAGGTCATCAGAGGGCTGTCGCCGATGGAGAAGTTAAACCACGGATATTCTTATGTTGCAGATGAAGAAGGAAATGTGGTCAGGAGTATCCGTCAGGTGAACCGTCAGGATAATCTGGATATATATGTTACGGACGGCTTGATTCGTGTGTCCGTAGAATCGGCAAAGGAGGTACGGCATGACCGGGAAGACAGATGAAAAGGAAGAGATCGGTCTGGAGGAGCTTTTTGAACGGCTGGAGGCGACGATTCACAGTATGGAGGAAGAGAATATATCTCTGGAAGATTCCTTCCGGCTCTATCATGAGGGAATCGATATATTAAAGAATTGTAATGACAGGATTGATGAAGTGGAGAAGAAGATGCTGATCCTGGATGAAGAGGGTGGGTTACATGAGTTCGAATAATGATTTTCAGGCTCAGATGGAGCGTAAAGTCCGAAAGATTGAAGAGATATTACAGGAATATCTTCCGCGGCAGAGAGGATATCAGAGTATTATTATGGAGGCGATGAGCTATAGTCTTCTGGCAGGGGGGAAAAGGCTTCGTCCGATGCTGATGATGGAAGCCTTCCGTCTGTACAACGGTTCGTCGAAAGCGCTGCGTCCGTTCATGGCGGCGATTGAGATGATCCATACTTATTCGCTGGTGCATGACGATCTGCCTGCCATGGATAACGACGATTACAGGCGCGGCAGAAAAACGACGCATGTCGTCTATGGTGAGGATATGGGGATCCTGGCGGGGGACGCGCTGCTTAATTATGCTTTTGAGACGGCGTTCAAGGCATTCGTGACGGATCCTGAGAACAGTCTTCTGACCGGGAGAGCGCTGACTGTTCTTGGGGAGAAAGCGGGAATCTACGGTATGATCGGCGGGCAGGTTATCGACGTCAGGGAGACAGGGCACAGTGTCTCAAAGGATATGCTGGATACGATATATAAGCTTAAGACTTCCGCGCTGATCGAGGCGTCTATGATGATTGGGGCGATCCTGGGCGGTGTTTCCGAAGAGGAAGTAAAGAAGGTAGAAAAGATAGCGGAATATGTAGGGAAAGCATTCCAGATACAGGACGATATCCTGGATGTGGAAAGCACAGCGGAAGTGTTGGGCAAACCGATCCGCAGTGATGAGAAGAATGATAAGACGACGTATGTGACACTGCTGGGGCTTGAAGGGGCTAAGAAGGAAGTCGAGAAGCTGTCAGATGAGGCGATTCGTCTTCTTCATAAATTATCCGGCGAGAATGAATATCTGGAACGCCTGTTATTATGGCTGGTTCATAGGAACAGGTAGAGAGGGATCTGAGATGTTAGAGAGGATACAAAGAGAAAATGATATCAAGGAACTGAATCTGGAAGAGTTAGAGGATCTGGCAGAAGAGATCCGTCAATTTCTGATAGAAAAGATCAGTAAGAGCGGGGGGCATCTTGCGTCTAATCTGGGAGTAGTAGAGCTTACGATGGCGATGCATCTGGTATTTCGGCTGCCGGAGGATAAGATTATCTGGGATGTGGGGCATCAGTCCTATACGCATAAACTGCTGACCGGAAGGAAAGATGGTTTTGACGGACTGCGTAAATACGGCGGTATGAGCGGATTCCCCAAAAGAAAAGAGAGCGCCTGCGACGCATTCGATACAGGGCATAGTTCTACTTCTATATCTGCCGGGCTGGGTTATGTACATGCCAGAGATCTGAAGGGAGAAGATTATAGTGTGGTCTCTGTGATCGGGGACGGATCGCTGACGGGCGGAATGGCATACGAGGCATTGAATAACGCATCGACGCTGGAGACGAATTTTATCATTGTATTGAACGATAATCACATGTCCATTTCGGAGAATATCGGCGGTATGTCCAAGTATCTGGCAGGGCTTCGGACGGCGGATATCTACACCGGTCTTAAGAAAGGCGTCACCAACGCTTTGCACAGGGTGCCGGTGGTGGGGGACGACCTGATCAAACAGATCCGTAAGACAAAGAGCAGTATCAAACAGTTGGTAGTACCGGGAATGTTGTTTGAAGATATGGGAATTACTTATTTCGGACCGATTCCCGGGCATAATATTCCTGCGCTGTGCCGGGCTCTGCGGGAAGCGCGTAAGGTAGAAGGCCCGGTTCTTCTCCATGTTATGACGGAGAAAGGAAAAGGATACGAACCGGCGGAGAAGAGGCCGGATAAATTCCATGGAATCGGACCCTTCAGAATCGAGACCGGTGAACCGGAGACGCCGAAGAAGAAGGATACTTACACGGATGTATTCGGAAAGGTGCTCTGTGACGAGGCCAGGCATCGTCCGGAGATTGCCGCGATTACGGCTGCCATGGCGGATGGAACAGGGCTTGGGAGATTCAGGCAGCTCTATCCCCGGAGGTTTTTTGATGTAGGGATTGCGGAGGCGCATGGGGCGACATTTGCCGCGGGACTTGCGGCAGGCGGGATCCGCCCGGTCTTCGCCGTCTATTCTTCTTTCCTGCAGCGTGCATATGATCAGTTAATCCATGACGTGGCTCTTCAGAATCTTCCGGTAGTCTTTGCAGTGGACCGGGCAGGCCTGGTTGGAAGCGACGGAGAGACGCATCAGGGGATCTTTGACCTGTCTTATCTAAGCAGCATTCCCAATATGACGGTGATGTCGCCGAAGCATAAATGGGAGCTGGCAGACATGCTCCGTTTCGCGTTTACATGCCATGGGCCTGTTGCCGTGCGCTATCCCCGCGGAGAGGCATTTGACCGATATGAGGAATTCCGCGCGCCTGTGGAGTATGGAAAAAGTGAGATGCTATATCAGGAGTCGGAGATAGCGGTTCTGTGTGTCGGCCATATGTTCGAAGAGGCTCTTCGTGTCCGCGAGCTGTTAAAGGAGCAGGGCTGTCCCTGTACGCTGGTGAACGCGAGATTTGTAAAGCCTCTCGACGAAGACATGATCGACAGTCTGTGCCGCGGCCATCGGCTGATCGTAACGATTGAGGAGAACGTGCAGACCGGCGGGTTTGGAGAACATGTGATGGAGTATGTCTGTAGAAAGGGTACGGCGGCAAAGGTTCTTCCGCTGGCGCTTCCGGATGATTATGTAGAGCATGGGAGCATTCAGGCTCTTCGGAAAGAGACCGGGCTTGATGCAGAAACCATGGCAGAGAGAATCCGAAGACAGTATGAGAGTATGCGTGCATACGAATCAGAGATTACGCGGTTACAGGAGCAGATATGAAAGAGCGTTTAGACATATTATTGGTAAAGAGGAATCTGGCAGCTTCCCGCGAGAAAGCGAAAGCGATCATCATGTCCGGCAACGTCTTCGTGGAGGGACAGAGGGAAGATAAGGCAGGTTCTTCTTTTGAGGAATCAGTTCAGATTGAGGTAAGAGGGCATACGCTTCCGTATGTCAGCAGGGGAGGTTTGAAACTTGAGAAAGCGCTTGCGGATTTTGACGTGACCGTTGCAGGAAAAGTCTGTACCGACGTAGGCGCTTCTACGGGAGGATTTACGGACTGTATGCTCAAGAACGGGGCATTGAAAGTCTATGCAATTGATGTGGGAAGAGGGCAGTTGGATTGGAAGCTCCGTCAGGATGAGAGAGTTGTCTGTATGGAGAAGACGAATATCCGCTATGTAACGCCGGAAGATATCGGAGAACCCATTGATTTTTCCTCCATCGACGTTTCTTTTATCTCTCTTTCTAAAGTACTGCCTGCTGTCTGCCGTTATCTGAAGGATCAGGGACAGGTCGTCGCCCTGATCAAACCGCAATTTGAAGCCGGTCGGGAGAAGGTCGGGAAAAAAGGCGTCGTGCGGGAGAAGAGTACACATATTGAAGTGATTGAAGCCGTGGCGGGGTATGCCCTGTCTGCAGGATTCGCGGTTCTGAATCTGGATTTTTCTCCCATCAAGGGTCCGGAAGGGAATATTGAATATCTTGTGCATCTGGAAAAATGGCAGGAAGAATGCAGGATAGCAGAAGAAATAGATATACGGGAAACCGTAGAACGGGCGTTTGACACTCTGTCAAAAAAATAAAAGGAACGGATTGGATATGAATAGATTTTTGATTGTCACAAATGACGGAAAGGATAGGGAATATGCGGTTACCAGGCGGGTGACAGGTCTTTTGGAGGCGGCGGGAAGAGAATGTATCTTGTGCAAGAAGGATGAACATAAGAAGATTGTCCGTGAGTTTGTAGCCGGGGATTTTGACTGTGTGATCGTGATCGGAGGAGACGGAAGCCTGATTGAGGTGGCGAGATTGTTCCTGGGGAGAGATATTCCGATTCTGGGGATCAATATGGGGACGCTTGGGTACCTGACGGAAGTGGAAGTAGGGCATATTGAAGAAGCGGCTGCCCGGCTTCTTGCAGGCGATTTTGAGCTTGAGAAACGGATGATGTTAGAAGGAAACTTCAAAGATCATAAGACGGATGTAGCCCTCAACGATATCGTCGTATCGAGAAAAGGAGAGCTGCACATCATTCATTTCCGGTTATATGTGAACGGAGAGCTTCTGAACGATTATGAAGCAGACGGAGTCGTCCTGTCTACGCCTACGGGGTCTACCGCTTATAATCTGTCGGCAGGGGGGCCGATCGTGGAGCCTACGGCTTCTCTGATCGTAGTCACGCCGATCTGTTCTCATGCATTGAATACAAGGAGTATTATTCTTTCCTCAGAGGATGAGATCGAGATCGAGATCGGGCTTGGGCGGAACGGATCCAGGGAAGAAGTCTATGTAACGTTTGACGGCGCGGATACCGTGACCCTGCAGACAGGGGACAGAGTATCGGTGCGCAGGTCAGAGGCGTCAACAATATTTATGAAGTTAAGCAAAGTCAGCTTTTTAGAGACATTACGCAAAAAGATGAAAGGAAATTGACATCATGAAGGGAAACAGGCATGCAAAGATCATTGAGCTGATCCGCAAAAACAACATAGAGACGCAGGAGGAACTGGCAGAACATCTGAACCGGGAAGGATTCCGGGTGACGCAGGCAACGGTATCAAGGGATATCAGGGATCTTAAGCTTACGAAAGTTCCGGACGAGAGCGGAAAGCAGCGGTATGCTCCGCATCCGGGAGATGAAAACAACATGAGCGAGAAATATATGCGGATATTAAAAGACGGATATGTCTCCATGGACATGGCGCAGAATATCCTGGTCATCAAGACGGTATCCGGGATGGCGATGGCTGTATGCGCCGCGGTCGACGCTATGAAGTGGAATGAAGTAGTGGGAAGCATCGCCGGCGACGATACGATTATGTGTGCGATCCGAAGTGTTGAAGACACGGCAAAGGTGATGGATAAGATCAGAAAGATTGTGTTGTAACTTATTTTTCGCTGTATCAGGAATAACAGGGGTACGTGACAGGAGGCAGAATGTTACAGAATTTACATGTGAAGAATCTGGCGTTGATCGATGAGATAGAGGTGGAATTCAAAGACGGGCTTAACATCCTCACCGGGGAGACCGGTGCGGGAAAGTCGATTATCCTGGGGTCCGTAGGTCTTGCCCTGGGAGGACGCTATACGAAAGATATCTTAAGGCAGGGCGCGGATTATGGGTTCGTGGAACTGACTTTTCAAGTGGAAGATGAACGTCAGATCAGACAGTTGAAGGAACTGGATATCTATCCGGAGGAAGGATGCGTGGTGATGAGCCGGAGGCTGATGGAGAAGAGAAGTGTCAGCAGGATTAACGGCGAGACGGTGCAGATTGCCGTTCTTAAAGAGGTTGCTTCCATATTGATTGATATTCACGGACAGCATGAGCATCAGTCTTTATTGTATAAGAAGAACCATCTGGGTATTGTCGATGCATTCGCAAGAGACATGATCGGCGACGTGAAGCAAAAAGTTTTTCTTGCGCACAAGGATTATAAGGCGTGTGAGAAGGAATTAAAGGAGAATGTGACAGATGAGTCACAGAGAGCCAAGGAAGTATCGTTCCTTGAGTTCGAAGTAGAAGAGATCAGGGATGCCGATCTGAAGCCGGGAGAGGATGAAGATCTGGAGGAACTGTACCGCCGCATGGTGAACAGTAAGAGAATTACCGAATGCGTGGGGGAGACATATCTCTATACCAGCGAGGGAAACGAGAGCGCAAGCGAGAACTTAAGCCGGGGGATCCGTGCGCTCTCAGAGATCATAGAGTATGATGAGAAAGCATCCGGACTCTATGACCAGTTGGTCGAGGTCGACAGTCTTCTGAATGACTTTAACCGGGAACTTTCAGATTACGCGGATGAATGTGAGTTCTCAGATGAGGAATTCCACGATACGGAGAGCCGTCTGAATGAGATCAATCATCTGAAGACTAAGTATGGAAACACGATCGAAGAGATCCTTGCGTATTGCGCCGGACAGGAGAAACGGCTTACCATTCTTAAGGATTATGACCAGTATATAGAAGGACTGCGCCGGAAAGCGGCGGAGGCGGAAGAGGAATTAAAGAAGCAGGCAAAGAAGCTGTCAACGCTTCGAAGAAAGCAGGCAAAGATACTCGAGAAAGCAATCGAGGACGGATTGAAGGACTTGAATTTTGAAAATGTTCAATTCGGGATCAGGTTTGAGAATGCAAAGGATTATACGGCGGAAGGAATCGACGATGTGGAGTTCATGATATCCCTGAATCCCGGGCAGCCGCTTAAGTCCCTGGCAGGCGTCGCGTCAGGCGGTGAATTGTCAAGGATTATGCTGGCGATTAAGACTGTTATGGCGAAGAGGGACGATATAGAGACACTGATCTTTGACGAGATAGACGTAGGGATCAGCGGCAGGACGGCTCAGAAGGTATCGGAAAAGATGGCGCTTATCGGCAGGAACCATCAGGTGATCTGTATCACACATCTGGCACAGATCGCGGCTATGGCCGATCATCATTATCTGATCGAAAAGGTTACGCAGAAGGGAGAGACGCGCACAGATATCCGGGAACTGGGTGAAGAGCAGTCCATCCAGGAACTTGCAAGAATCCTGGGGGGAGCGAAGATTACAGATACAGTGATTCGAAGCGCCGTCGAGATGAGAGAAATCGCCAAAGCAAACATAGGAGAGTGAGCGGCCTTTATATCGGAAACGGAATAAAATATTTTGAGTAAAATCTTAAAAACTATCACATAATAAGACAGATATCAAATCCGGATATCTGTCTTATTTTATATGTGTGACTGACTTTCCCGGGTAATGAGCCGGTCATGCATATGTTCTTACTACAAAAAAGCGAGGTTTTTAAGATGAGAAAATACTGGTATCGCAGAATCTTAATCATGATTGTTGTATTCTTGTTTACCGTTGGAGGCGGTTACTATCTGGAAGAATTTCAGCAGAATAAACTTAAGGCTGAGGTGAACGCGAAGACCTCCTCGGAAAATATGGTAATTCCCGGCGGGATGCCCATCGGTATCTATCTGGAGACAGAAGGAGTCATGATTCTTGGGACAGATTCCATTACGGCGGAGGACGGAATGGATTATGAGCCGGCGGCCAACCTTGTGAAAGCCGGAGATTATATTGTTGCAATAAATAATCAGGCCATTGACGACAAATCAGAATTGATTGAGGCGGTTAACCGTCTTGAGGATCAGGATGCTGTCCTCAGAGTGCGCAGGGGAGAACAGTACATGAACATACGGGTCAAACCGGTGAAACAAAACGCAAAGGAGACGAAACTGGGAATCTGGGTAAGAGACAATGCCCAGGGGCTTGGAACCATCACATTCTTGGATACAGGAAGCAGATTCGGCGCGCTTGGACATGGAATCCACGATACAGATACGAATGAGCTGCTTAATATCCATGACGGAACGGTCTATGAGACCAGTATCAGAAACATTCAGAAGGGAGAAGACGGGATGCCCGGAGGAATGGAAGGGATTATCGTCTATAATAACTATAATATCCTGGGAGAGATCTCGAAGAATACGGATTGCGGGATATTCGGGACCATAGACCGGATTGATACACTGTTCAAGGATCAGACGCCGATTGAGACGGCGGACAGAGATGAGATTGAAGAAGGTCCGGCGGTCATACGGTGCACGGTAGAGGGAAACGTGGAGAATTATGATATTCGTATTACAAAAGTTGACAAAAATACGGATGAAGTGAATAAGGGAATCGTCATCGAAGTAACTGATGAAAAGCTCCTTGCCCTGACAGGGGGAATCGTGCAGGGGATGAGCGGAAGCCCGATTATACAAAATGGAAAGTTAATCGGGGCAGTAACGCACGTATTTGTTCATGATTCTACGAAAGGATATGGAATTTTTATTGAAGATATGTTGAAAAATGTCGGAATTTAAAAAATATGTCGAAAAGAGGCAGAATTTAACGACAGTAATTTCTTGATTTAGCAACTGTCAGAATATATAATTTTACTCGACAGCTTTTGATGAAAGGAAGGGAGGCATTACATGAATGAGAGAAATAAACGTGGCTATAGCCGACGATAATGAAAGAATTCTGGATTTGCTTGGCGAAATTATAAGTAATGATCAGGAATTGAGATTAGTCGGAAAAGCGAATAATGGAGAGGACATGTACCAACTGATCAAAGAGAAACAACCGGATGTCGTTCTGCTGGATCTGATTATGCCTAAGATAGACGGTTTGAGTGTGATGGAGATGGTCAGTAATGACAAAGGACTGAAGAAGTGCCCGGACTTCATTGTTGTGACGGCAGTGGGACAGGAAAGAATTACGGAAGATGCCTTCAAGAAAGGCGCAAGCTATTATATTATGAAACCTTTCAACAATGAAGTTGTGTTGAACAGAATCAAACACGCGAACCAGGTAATCCGGCATGAGCTTAAGGTGGCGGCATCGGCGGGTACGCCGATGGATAACCAGCCGGAGATGAATCTGGAGAGCAGAGTGACGGATATGATTCACGAGATCGGAATTCCGGCACACATCAAAGGCTATCATTATCTCAGAGACGCAATCATTATGGCAGTGGAAGACATGGATGTACTGAATGCGATAACAAAAGTACTGTATCCGACAGTGGCAAAGAAGCACCAGACTACAGCAAGCCGGGTCGAACGGGCGATTCGGCATGCGATTGAAGTCGCATGGAGCAGAGGAAAACTAGATACGCTGGATGATCTCTTTGGATATACGGTAAGTAATGGGAAAGGAAAACCGACCAATTCGGAATTTATCGCATTGATCGCGGATACGATAAGATTGGAATATAAAAACAGATAAATACTTTTCTTCTGGAGGAATTTGGGGTATAATAGTCACATATATGTGAAGTTTGGAGGAAAAGAGATGAAAAAAATACTTTTTGCAGCATCGGAATCGGTGCCTTTTATCAAAACCGGCGGTTTGGCGGACGTAGTAGGTTCTTTACCAAAATATTTTGATAAAGAGAAGTATGATGTTCGCGTCATGTTACCCAAATATATGTGTATGAAGGAAGAATGGAAAGAAAAACTGGCGTACCATACACATTTTTACATGGACTTAAACTGGAGGAAGCAATATGTAGGCGTGCTGACGTATGAACACGAAGGGATTTTATTCTACTTTATAGACAATGAATATTATTTTAACGGATTCGCGCCGTATGGAGATATGTATGCGGATATTGAGAAGTTTGCGTTTTTCTCCAAAGCTGTACTGAGCGCCCTGCCGGTGATCGATTTCAGGCCGGACATCATTCACTGTCATGACTGGCAGACGGGATTGATCCCGATTTATCTTGATAATTTCAGGTTCGGGACGGAATATTACCGCGGGGTCAAGACGATCATGACGATACATAACTTAAAGTTCCAGGGAACCTGGGATACGAAGCGGGTACGGGATATCACTGGACTGCCGGAGTATTATTTTGTACCGGACAAGCTGGAGGCTTATAAGGACGCCAATTACTTAAAGGGCGGAATCGTCTACGCGGACAGGGTGACGACGGTAAGTAATTCTTATGCGGAAGAGATTAAGATGCCGTTCTACGGAGAAAAATTAGACGGACTGATGAACGCCAAGGCGAACTGTCTGTCAGGTATTGTCAATGGAATTGACTATGAAGATTATAATCCTGCGACGGACCCGCATATTGAGAAGAATTTTGACATCGACAGTTTCCGCAAGGAAAAGGTGAAGAATAAACTGGCGCTCCAGAAGGAACTGAATCTGACACAGGATTCCCATACGATGATGATCGGTATCGTATCCAGATTAACAGATCAGAAAGGCTTCGACCTTGTTGCGTATGTGATGGATGAGCTCTGTCAGGATGCCGTACAGATCGTTGTGCTTGGTACAGGAGAAGAACAGTATGAGAATATGTTCCGTCATTTTGAGTGGAAATACCAAGGAAAAGTGTCCGCCAATATCTATTATTCGGAACCGTTATCCCATAGGATCTATGCATCCTGCGATGCATTCCTGATGCCTTCGCTGTTCGAGCCTTGCGGCTTAAGCCAGTTAATGAGCCTGCGTTACGGAACGCTTCCGATCGTCAGAGAGACAGGAGGCCTTAAAGATACGGTAGAGCCGTACAATGAATATGATAAGACCGGTACCGGATTCAGCTTTTCGAATTATAACGCGCATGAGATGCTGGGAACCGTACGTTACGCAGAGCGGATTTATTATGACAAGAAACGCGATTGGAATAAGATGGTAGAGCGCGCTATGAGCCAGGATTTCTCATGGGGAAATTCCGCAAAGCAGTATGAAGCGTTGTATGAGAGTATGTAGGTAGCGCGCATAATTTCAAGAAGGACAGAAGATAAGTCAGAATAAAGGGGAAATCGGTGACATGAAGATTCGAGACATACTAAAGATAGAAGAACCGCATATTTCATTCGAAGTTTTTCCGCCTAAGACGGACGCGGGGTATGACAGTGTTCTTGCCGCTACGGAGAAGATCGCGGCGCTTAAGTCGTCTTTCATCAGCGTAACTTACGGCGCCGGCGGCGGCACCAGCAAGAACACGGTCAGTATCGCGTCGCATATTAAGAAAGATTTTGGCGTAACCAGCCTGGCGCATCTGACATGTGTATCCTCCACGAAGGAAGTAGTGCATCAGGTGATCGACAGGCTGAAAGAAGAAGGAATTGAGAATGTATTGGCTCTAAGAGGAGATATTCCTGCAGAACATGAATTCCCGCTTCCGAATCATTATCGATATGCCAGTGAACTGATCGAAGATATCAGGGGGCAGGGAGACTTTTGTATAGGAGCCGCGTGTTATCCGGAAGGACATGTGGAGACGGAGCATAAGAAGGATGATATAATCAATCTGAAACATAAAGTGGATTGCGGCGTGGATTTTCTGACGACGCAGATGTTTTTTGATAATCATATCCTGTATAATTTCTTATATAGAATCCGGGAGAAGGGGATTACGGTTCCGGTGCTTCCGGGAATCATGCCTGTTACGAACAAAAAGCAGATTGCAAGAATCGGAGGTTTGTCGGGGACGATACTGCCAGAGAGATTCCGTGCGATCGTAGACCGGTTTGGAGATAATCCTGGCGCCATGCAGCAGGCCGGAATCGCGTATGCTACGGATCAGATTATTGATTTGATTGCGAATGGTATTAATCATATACATGTGTACTCTATGAACAAACCGGAGGTTGCCGCGGCTATTATAAGGAATCTTTCGGAAATAGTGAAGAATTAAGGAATATACGACCGGATCGATAACATGATCCGGTTCGGTTATTCCCTTTAGACGAAGGACCGAATCAGGGATACAGAAGGACGGATTTATGGATAGAAGGACGAAAGAAGCGGTTCGTTATCTGGGATATGGAAACCATGCGGTAGATGATGGTACGCTTGCGCTGATCGGGGATTCTTTTGATGAACTTGATCAGACGGCAGGCAGAAGAATTGTCTATCGCATTTTTGATGTGTTGTTTCAGAGCGGCGGCTGTATGGAGATCGGAGGATTTCCTGTGACAAGTAAGGACCTTGGAAAGAATCTGAGGGGATGTGAAAGCGTGGTTGTGCTAGGGGCGACGCTGGGTCCGGAGACGGATCTGCTGATGCGCCGGTACAGTCTTACGGATATGGCTAAAACTGTCGTTCTGCAGGCGTGCGGGGCGGCTATGCTGGAAGAGTATCTGGATGAACAGCAGGAGGAGATCAGGCAGGAAGCGGCAAAACAGGGGCTATATGTAAGGCCGCGTTTCAGCCCGGGATATGGAGATCTTTCCATCCGTTATCAGGAGATGATACTGCGGATGCTGGACGCCCCGAAGAGGATCGGGCTTTCTATGACGGATGGAAACATGTTGACTCCTACGAAGTCGGTAACGGCGCTGATGGGACTTAGCAGGCAGAATATAGCCTGCCACATCAGGGGATGTGAAGCCTGCAATAAGACAGACTGCATGTTTCGAAGGAGTTAGATACGAGCAATTTACAAAGGAGCAGACAGATGTTATCAGAACGACTGGGAAAAGAATTGTTGTATTTTGACGGAGGGATGGGGACGTTGCTCCAATCGAAAGGATTGAAGCCGGGAGAACTTCCGGAGGTCTGGAATCTGACGCATGCCGATGAACTGGTTGATGTTCACCGGCAGTATTTCGAGGCAGGAAGCGATATTGTCCTGACGAATACCTTCGGGGCAAATGCTTTGAAATTTCACGATTCAAAATATGGATTGAAAGAGATCGTCGACGCCGCCGTAAGGAATGTGAAGAAAGCCGCGGCCCTTGGCGTGCGGGATGGACGGGAGATATATACGGCGCTGGATGTAGGGCCTACCGGCAAGCTCTTGAAGCCGATGGGGGATCTGGGATTTGAAGCGGCCTATGAAGCATTCCGTGAAGTTATGCGGTACGGCGAGGAGGCGGGCGCCGACCTGATCCACATAGAAACCATGAGCGATACCTATGAAGTAAAAGCCGCGGTTCTGGCCGCTAAGGAGAATACGAATCTTCCGGTAACAGTCACCATGATTTTCGATGAGAAGGGAAAATTACTGACCGGCGGAGATGTACCTTCGGTAATCGCCATGCTGGAAGGGCTGAGAGTGGACGCCCTGGGTGTGAATTGCGGTATGGGTCCGAAGCAGATGCTTCCGATAGTTAAAGAGATGATGAAGTATTCTTCCGTTCCGGTTATCGTAAAGCCAAACGCCGGACTGCCCAAGCAGCGGGATGGAGAAGTCTATTATGACGTAAGCCCGGAAGAATTCGCAGATACGATGGAAAAGGTGCTGGAGGAAGGCGCTTGTGTGATCGGAGGGTGCTGCGGAACGACGCCAGACCATATCCGCGCCATGACCCAGATGGCGGACAGAAGGCCGGTTCATCCGCCGGCGGCGAAGGAAGATACGATCGTTTCTTCGTATGGAAAAGCAGTAGTTCTTAGCAGGAAGCCGGTTATTGTCGGCGAACGGATTAATCCGACGGGTAAGAAAAAGTTCAAACAGGCTTTGAAGGAACATGACATAGATTATATCCTGAAGGAAGGGATTACCCAGCAGGACAGCGGCGCCCATATTCTGGATGTGAACGTAGGTCTTCCGGATATCGACGAAGCTTCTCTGATGCAGGAAGTAATTACGGAGCTTCAGAGCGTAACGAGTCTTCCCCTGCAGATCGATACGGTGGATATAAAGGCGATGGAAGCCGCTATGCGTATCTATAACGGAAAACCTATGATCAATTCCGTGAACGGAAAGAAAGAATCCATGGACGCGGTGTTCCCTCTGATACAGAAATACGGCGGAGTTGTCGTCGCCCTTACGCTCGATGAGGAGGGTATCCCTGCGACGGCGGAGGGTAGGGTGAAGATCGCGGGAAAGATCATAAATGAGGCGGGAAAATATGGAATCCCGAAGAAGGATATCGTGGTGGACGTACTTACTATGACGATCAGTTCGGAGCCGGGAAGCGCGCAGATTACTTTGGATGCGCTGAAGGGCGTGCGAAAGAAATATGGGGTATGTACGATACTTGGGGTATCGAATATCTCGTTTGGTCTTCCGTGCCGTCCGGTCATTAATGCGAATTTCTATACGATGGCGCTGCAGAACGGACTGAGCGCGGGAATCATCAATCCTTCTTCCGAGGATATGATGCGTTCCTACCATTCCTTCTGTGCGCTGATGAATTATGACAAGAACTGTGAAGAATATATCCGGTATTATGCCGGGCAGACGGGAACTGTTGCGGCCGGACCGAAAGCGGCGTTGGGACAGCAGGCCGGGACGCCGGGTCTTTCGCTTAAAACCGCCATTGAGAGAGGGCTGAAAGAAGAAGCGTATCATGCGGCCGCAGAATTGTCAAAGACTCAGGAACCGTTGGAGATTATCAATCAATATCTGATCCCGGCGCTTGACGCGGTGGGAAAAGGATTTGAGAAGGGAACCGTGTTCCTGCCGCAGCTTCTTATGAGCGCGGACGCGGCGAAGATTGCGTTTGCGGTGCTTAAGGACGTACTGGAAAAGAAGGGCGGCGAGACCGAAAAGAAGGATAAGATCATCCTGGCGACGGTCAAAGGAGATATCCATGATATCGGGAAGAATATTGTGAAAGTCCTGCTTGAGAATTATAGTTTTGATGTGATCGATCTGGGGAAAGACGTGCCGCCCGAAGTTATCGCGGCATGCGCCGTGAAGGAAGACGTAAGGCTTGTGGGTTTAAGCGCTCTTATGACGACTACCGTAGTGAGTATGGAGGATACGATACGCCTGCTGCGAAGGGAAAAGCCGGATTGTAAGATCATGGTGGGAGGCGCAGTGCTGAATCAGGAATACGCCGATATGATCGGGGCGGATTTTTATGGGAAAGACGCTATGCAGTCTGTATATTATGCGCAGGAAATATTTGCTAAGCAAAATTAATTAGAGAAAGGAAAGGTAGACATGGCTTTAATATTACCGGAAAATTACGATCCGCGGCTTAGTATCCGCGAGACTCAGGAAGCGATCAAATACATCCGCGATACGTTCCAGAAGGAGTTCGGCAGGGAGATGAACCTTGAGAGGATATCGGCGCCGCTATTCGTCGAGAGAAGCAGCGGACTCAACGACGATCTGAACGGTGTGGAACGCCCGGTGCAGTTTGATATCGCGGGAATACCGGGAGAGACCATAGAGGTGGTACATTCTCTGGCGAAATGGAAACGTATGGCGCTTTACAGATATGGTTTTAAGCCCGGAGAAGGACTTTATACGAATATGAATGCGATTCGCCGGGACGAAGAGCTGGATAACCTTCATTCTTGTTATGTAGACCAATGGGACTGGGAGAAGGTCATCACGAAGGAAGAAAGGAATGTGGAGACGCTTAAGGAGACTGTCCGCAATATTTTCAAGATCATTAAGCATATGCAGCATGAGGTATGGTATAAATACCCGGACGCGGCGAAGAAGCTTCCGAATGACGTAACTTTTATCACGACACAGGAGTTAGAGGAGCGATATCCGAATCTAACCCCGAAGGAGAGAGAGAACGAGATCACGAAAGAGTACGGCTGTGTATTCCTGATGAAGATCGGGGATAAACTTGGGGACGGGAAGCCTCACGACGGGCGTGCGCCGGATTATGACGACTGGCAGTTAAACGGCGATATCCTGTTCTGGTTCGAACATCTGAAAAGCGCTTTAGAGATCTCAAGTATGGGAATCCGTGTTGATGAGAAGTCGCTGGAAGAGCAGCTTAAGAAAGCGGGATGTGAAGAGCGAAGGGAACTTCCTTATCATAAGATGCTGATGAATGGAGAGCTTCCCTATACGATCGGCGGCGGAATCGGACAGTCGCGCTTGTGTATGCTGCTGTTAGACCGCGCTCATGTGGGCGAGGTTCAAGCAAGTCTCTGGTCGGAAGAGATGCGGGAGGTCTGCAGGAAACATAATATATTCTTATTGTAGCAGTCTGTACGAATTGTATTAAAAATCGAACAAGTGAAAGCGTTGACAATTCTTTAACAATTTATTATAGTTATAAGCAGAAATACATACATATTTACAAGATTTAGGAGGAGATTCTGTTATGGTGAGAGGGTTAGATACCACGGTCAGGAAGATCAGAAGAATTGTATTTACGGAAGTGGCAAAATTAGGGTTTAAGGCGAACACAGATACTCTGAATGACGATATGGAGGCAATTCCATTCATGATCGTTGATGAAGACGAGATGAAGTACAGAGAGAGCGTTTACCGCGCCCGCGCCGTTGTGAGCGAGCGGCTTAGGCTTGCAATGGGGCTTTCCCTTCGTCCGGAGAATAAGCATGTCCATCTGACGGCAGGTCTGGAAGCCAGCAATATTTCTGATAAGTACTATGAACCGCCGCTTATGCAGGTTATTCCTTCAGCATGCGAAGGATGCGAAGCGAAAGGCTATGAAGTCAGCAACGCCTGTAAAGGATGTCTTGCGCATCCGTGTATGGAGGTCTGCCCTAAGAATGCTATTTCTATGGTAAACGGCCGCTCATATATCGATCAGGGTAAGTGTATCAAGTGCGGCAAATGTAAATCGGTCTGCCCTTACGACGCGATAGCCAAGAAGGAACGTCCTTGTGCCAATGCATGTGGAGTCAATGCGATCGAGACGGATTCACACGGCCGTGCGGTCATCAACACAGAAAAATGTGTTTCCTGCGGTATGTGTATGGTAAATTGTCCGTTTGGCGCGATCTCTGACAAGTCGCAGATATTCCAGCTTGCCAGGGCGCTGACCGAAGGAGATAAGATCGTCGCTGAGATTGCGCCTGCTTTTGCCGGCCAGTTTGGAGATAATATTACGCCGAGGAATCTGAAAGCGGCCCTTCAGGAATTGGGATTCTCGGAGTTCTATGAAGTTGCTCTCGGCGCCGATATCGGAGCGGTCGCGGAGGCTCATCATTATGTAAATAAGGTTACGACAGGAGAACTTCCGTTCCTTCTTACTTCATGCTGTCCGTCATGGGCGATGCTGGCGAAGAAATATTTCCCGGATATGGTGGATCAAGTATCACAGGAGTTAACGCCTATGGTTGCGACGGCGCGCACGATTAAGAAAGAGCATCCGGATGCAAAAGTTGTATTCATCGGACCATGCGCGGCCAAGAAGCTGGAAGCTATGCGAAGGACAGTAAGAAGCGACGTTGATTTTGTAATAACCTTCGAAGAGTTGCAGGCAATGTTCGATGCGAAGGGAATCGACCTTACCAAATATGAAGCGGAGTCCTCTTTCCACAACGCGACAGGCACCGGACGCGGATATGCTTATGCGGGAGGCGTCGCCAGCGCGATCGAGAAATGTGTCAAAGAATACTATCCGGGTACGGATGTAAAGGTGGTGCATGCGGAAGGACTTGCGGAGTGTAAAAAGACGTTGTCTCTGGCAAAGGTAGGCAGGATGAACGGTTGTCTGATCGAAGGTATGGGATGTCCCGGCGGATGCGTGGCCGGAGCAGGAACCAATATCGCTGTCGATAAGGCGAAGAAGAAGGTTCAGGAATTTGTGGCCGGATCTACCCGGTCGCTGCCTCCAAAGGAGTTAGAAGAGATTGAATTGAAATAAGGTTTATTCGTATAATCCAACGGAAACACTTTGTGCGAGCAAGTATTTCCGTTGGGTTTATTTGTATTATAATTTGGATCTGTACGATCGGAACGTTGCTCGGAAGGACGGCGCTTTGACGGCGGCGATACAGGCGCAATAAACGAATTAACAGGAGGAACGAGTGAAGAGATGCAGGATATATTACTGGTGGAGGACGACTATGAGTTGAATCAGGCGGTCTGTTATGCATTAGATAAAGAAGATTACCGTGTGAGGTCTGCGTTTTCCATAGATGATGCGAGAAAACATTATTTGGAGAAGATACCGGATTTAATCTTGCTGGACGTAAATCTTCCGGACGGCGAGGGATTCACTTTTTGCAGATGGATGAAGGAGAGAAGGGAAGCGCCGGTTATTTTTCTGACCGCCCGCGATCTGGAGGAGGACGTACTGAAGGGATACGACCTGGGAGCTGAGGATTACGTGACAAAACCATTCTCTATGAAGATATTATTGAAGAAAATCAGTGTGATTATGAAAAGAAGCTCCGGAAATGAAAATCAAGTGTTTGACGACGGATACCTTCATATAGACCTCCGTGAGGCGAAGGTGTCTGCAGGGGGGAAGGAATGTTCTGTGACACCGACGGAATTAAGGCTCCTTGGTGAATTTGTGAAGAACGGCGGACACCTTTTGACATACCAGATTTTGCTGGAACGTTTGTGGGACAGCGGCGGACAGTTTGTAGATAAACACGCGTTAGCGGTGAATATCAACCGTCTGCGCAGAAAGGTCGAGGATGCGGAACATAAGTATATTTCAAATGTATATGGGATGGGATATCAATGGATTGGATGACGGCTTTATGCATTCTGTTGGCGGCAGGAGTGTTTCTGATCTCCGAATGGAGGGTATATCGGCTGAAGAGAGAGGTCTGGCGATTCGCTGCGAGGACCGAGCAGGCGTTGGACGATATACTGTCGGGACGGGGATACTGTGGAGAGGACGAAGAAGTAAAGGACACGCTCTGGGGAAAATGCGGAGAAAAATTCTCACAGACTGACCGGGTATGGAAGAAGAAGGAGGAAACGGCTCTGGCAGAGAAGAAGCAGATTAAGGAACTGATCTCGGACGTCTCCCATCAGACCAGGACGCCCATCGCGAACATGAAGCTTTATCTGGAATTTCTCCAGGAAGAAGAGGTGTCGGAAAAGGGCGGGGAATTTCTAAGGAACCTGGAGAGACAGACGGACAAGTTGGATTTTCTGCTGCAGAGCATGGTGAAGATGTCAAGGCTTGAGGCGGGGATCATCCAGATTAAGAGTGAAGCGAGAAATCTGTATGAGACGCTGACAGAAGCAGTGGCGCAGATCGTTCCCGCCGCGGAAGAGAAACAGATCAGTCTGTCGGTAGACTGCGAAGAGACGTATATTATTCTGCATGACAAGAAGTGGACCCAGGAAGCCGTCTTTAATGTGTTGGATAACGCCCTGAAATATACGGAGCCATTTGGAGACATCCGTGTAAAAGTAACCCGGCAGGAGATGTTTACGAAACTTAGTATCTCGGATACTGGGAAGGGAATTCTTCCGGAGAGACAGGCGGAGATTTTCACGAGATTTTACCGTGAGCCGGAGGTCCATGACAAGAAGGGAGTAGGAATCGGTCTGTATCTTACAAGGAAGATCCTAAATCTTCAGGGCGGATATATAGAAGTAAGATCCCGGCCGAAAGAAGGATCTGAATTTTGCCTTTACCTTCCAAACGAGCCGGTGTAATTCCTCAGGGAACAATCCCGAGATAATCACAGAATTGTGATAATTCATGTTTGTGACTGGTTTGTGATTTTTGCCTGCTATGATAGGATTATCAACAATCAAAGAGGAAACGAAGGAGGCAAAAAATGAATACATGGATTGTGGAGACGAAAGGTCTTAAGAAGTATTATAAGCTTGGCGGTCACATCGTAAAAGCTTTGGACGGTGTGGATTTCCGGGTGAAGGAACAAGAATTTGTCGCGATCATCGGCAAGTCGGGGAGCGGGAAGAGTACGCTGCTGCATATGGTGGGCGGACTTGATACCCCTACCGAGGGAGAGGTATATGTTGCCGGAAAGCGTCTGGCAGGAATGACGAAGGAGGAACTTACGATTTTCCGGCGCCGGAAAGTGGGATTTATCTTCCAGAATTATAATCTGGTTCCTGATCTGAACGTATATGAGAATGTGGTGCTTCCCCTGGAACTGGACGGGCGGCGCATTGACAGGTATTTTGTGGAAGAGATATTAGAGTTTCTGAAACTGCAGGAGAAGAAGGAGGCTCTGCCGGGGACATTATCCGGCGGACAGCAGCAGAGGGCTGCAATTGCCAGGGCGATCGCTTCTAAGCCCATGATCATCTTCGCGGATGAACCTACGGGTAACCTTGACACGGCTTCCGGCCATGACGTTCTGGGGCTCTTGAAGACGGCGGCGAATCAGTTTCAGCAGACGGTCGTGCTGATCACGCATGATAATGATATCGCGCAGATGGCAGACCGGATTGTCCGTATCGAAGACGGGCGTATCATGAAGGGATGTGATCCTTGTGCTTAAGAATAATAATATGAAGATCGTATCCCGCATGGCGTGGAAGCGGCTCACAAGTAACAGACGGCTGAGCATTACGATGGTACTGGCGGTACTGCTGTCTTCCTTCATGCTGTTCAGCATATTTACCGTGGGTGTCACTTACTTTAAAATGCAGCGCTTACAGAATATCCGTCTGAACGGCGCTGAATTTGACGCGATCATGTACGGCGTGACGGAGAAGCAGATGAAGGTTCTGAAGGATAATCCGGATGTGGAAGAAATCGGTATCAGCGCGGTGTCCGGCTATGTGGAAGAAACCCCTTACGACAAGACACCGGATGTAGGGTTGATGTACGCAGATAAAGTATACTGGGAGAAGATGATGGCGCCTGCGAGGGAGTCTGTTACAGGAAATTATCCGGTGGAAGAAGACGAGGTAATGGTAACAAAGGAAGCGCTTAAGCAATGCGGCTTCTCCGGTCTGGGAGTTGGAGATACGCTGGATATCACTTACGGTGCAGAGGGAGAACTGCATGAAAAGACGTTTTGCATATCCGGAATCTGGGACGGATACGGCGCTAAAAGTATATTCTATGTGTCGGAACGTTTCTATCGCCAGACAGGGTTTTCGGTTACGAATGTCAACTCGGGAAGGTGCTTTATAAATCTGAGACAGAAGCTGGTGTCGGTAAAGTATCAGGACGAATTCATAGCGTCTCTGGAACTTGGCAAGACCCAGAGACTGTTTTTCACGGGGGAAACAGGATATTCCGTACGGATCTTTACGGGTATGGTATGCCTTGTGCTGGTAATCTGCCTGTGCGCGTATCTATTAATTTACAATATCATGTATATATCGACGGCGGGAAACATCCGGTATTACGGATTGCTGCAGACCGTCGGCATGACCGGGCGGCAGATCTATGGACTGATGCGGTATCAGATGCTGTTCGTGGGAGGGATCGGAATCTCGGGCGGGATTCTTCTCGGCAGCGGCATATCTTTCATACTGATCCCGGGTGTAATGAGAACTTTGGGGATCCGGACGGAAAAGATCGGGGGAATCGAGATATCCTTTCATCCGGCGATCTTTCTGCTGACGATTTTATTTACCGCCGTTACGGTCTGGGCGGCGGGCAGGAAACCGGCAGGGTTAGCGGTGGCGAGTTCTCCTGTGGAGGCTCTTGGATACAGGCCTGCGTCCGGAATACGGAAAAACCGCCGGACAGGAAGAGGAAAGATTCTCTGGCGTCTTTCTAAGGACCAGCTTTCCAGGGATAAGAAGAAATCTGCGGTGGTAATATCTTCCCTGGCGGTCAGTATGTCTGTATTCCTCTGTATGGTGACGCTGATATCTTCTCAGGGTGCCAGAGAATATTATACGAATCTCAGGAATTTAGATATGGTGCTGAAAAACGACACCGTCAAAAAACCGGATATGGAAGAACATGCAGAGATTTTTGACGGCGCACTTTTTGACAGACTGGATCAGATCGAAGGGATAACGTCGGTGGATCCGGTGATCTACACGGAGATTACCGTGCCCTGGGAACCGGACTTCGCGGATCGGTGGATGCGGGAGTTCTATGAGACCTGGATGACCATTCCCTATGAGGACGAGCGGGAGGAATATAAGGAACATCCAGAGAATTTTGGCTCTGTTCTGGTGGGAATCGGGGAAGCAGATTTCCAGGCGCTGAATGACACATTGGAAGAGCCGGTGTCCAAGGAGGCATTTCTGAATGGAGAGACCTGCCTGCTGTATAGGAATACTCTGACTTTTGAAGAGGAGGACATTATAGGAAAGACTGTAACCTGTGCAGATTATAATGACAGAGAGCGTACCCGTTCTTTTAAGATCGCAGGGCTTACGGACGAGACCGGATATAACGCGCTGGCTACCTATCCGCCGGTTATTATTGTCAGCGACCGGGCGGTGAGGGAATTTGCGGAAGAACCGATTATATTCAAGATCGGAATCACTTATGCAGAAGAATACGATGAGGAGACTGAAGGGCGGCTGCTTTCTGCCGTAGATCAGATCCCCCGCGCAAAGGATTATTCCTATGACTCGAAGATAGAATTAATGAAAACGGTGAAAAAGGCTCAGGGAAATATGATGGAAGTGGGAATCTGTATCGTCCTGATCCTGGGATTCATCGGGCTTATGAATTATACGAATACTTCTGCGGGCAGTATCCAGAGCCGCCGTGTGGAGCTGTCTGTCATGGAAAGCATCGGTATGACGGAAAAGCAGATGAGAAGAATGTTGATCCAGGAGGGTCTTCTGTATGCGGGCGGCGCATGGATGATTACCCTGACGGCCGGAGTCGGAATCACGTATTACCTGTATCAGTCTGCGAATTATATGGGGGCGGAATTTAAGATTCCCCTGCTGCCGGTAGCGGCTGCGGCCATACTGACGTTTGGAGTCTGTATCGGCATTCCGCTCGTTATCTACCGGCAGATTGAAAGAGGAAGTTCTGTCGCAGAACGGATCAGAGGAATGGAATAGAAGAATCATGAACCGCTGGATTTGTAGTGTCTGACTCCGAATTTCCAGAACAGTAATGCCGGGACCAGAAACCAGCATGCAAGAAGCGGCAGGAACGGGAAGAAGGGTTCTGTCCTTCTTCCCAATATATAGAGCAGAGGATAGTACTGGATTAAGGCATAGGGGATTATAAATGTGGTAAATAGCAGGAACTTCGGTCCATATACGTTGACCGGGTATTTTCCGAATTCTCTGGCTCCGTCTGTAAATATATTCATAAATTCTAGCCCTTCCAATGTGAAGAAGCACAGCGCGGCGTAGATGATAAACAGTGCGAAGAAGACTGCGGTTCCGCCTGTCAGCATGAAGATCACGGTAAGTACCTTTGGAAAATTCCATTGGATACCGCTCTTTGTAATTCCATACATGAACATTACGGCGGCCTGCAGCATCCTTCCGAAGCGGGTGAGTTCGAATTTACTTCCCAATACCTGAATGATCTCATTCTGAGGGCGTACCAGGACCCGGTCGAACTCTCCGGTTCTTACCATGCCGGAGAACCGGTCGAATCCTCTGGCGAACATCTCTGCCAGGGAGAATTCCATCAGCATGACCGCGAAACACAGCAGCACTTCGCTGTAGGTGAATCCCTCCACCCTGGAAAATCTTTGGAACAGGACGAACATTCCAAGAAACGCGGTGAAAGAAACTAAAAACTGCCCGGCTGCGGTCAGGAAGAAGGAAGTCTTATACTGCATTGCGCAGCGTATATTGATGGATATGTAGTGGAAGTACAGGCGGACAGCTTTATCTATTCTATTCATATACATTAACCTCCTTGTACTGTGATACGTTTCGCGGCCAGACGGCAGAGCATCTTCCCGGTAAATGTAATGGCTGTAAGCCAGAATATCTGCAGGAAGACAGCCTTTTGCATCTCATAACAGCTCATACTGCCGCCGTAGATCCGCAGAGGGACGTTCTGCATGGCGGCGAAGGGCAGTAATTCCATGACCCGCTGTACATTCTCAGGGAAAAAGGGCAGGGGAATTAAAGCTCCGGCGAAGAAATCTGTCATGGAAGTGAATACCATCTGAAGCCCCATAGGCGAGATCGTAAAGAACGCCAGTATACAGATCAGAACGCAGAGCGATACGGTCATGAGAAGTCCTAAGATTAATGTGAGCAAAAACAGGACGAAATGCATTGGGCTGGCAGGAGCGTTCAGGCCGTAGGGCTGCGGCAGGAGAGCAGCAACAGTCAGAATAGGGAAGCACCTTAATACCGCTCTTGACAGACGCGTGGAAAGCCCTTTGGAAAACCACATGTTGTAGATACTGACCGGCCGGCATAATTCGTAGGCGACGTCTCCATTCACGATGGAATCGAAGATATCACCGTCCATCATCCAGGTGGCGAAGAATGCAAGGAATGCCTGCTGCAGCCACAGATAAGACGCCGTGGCAGAGAAACTCATAGGGAAAGCGGAGGCGTCCGACCGGTAGAAAGCCCGAAAGATCATGATCTCCATGGCGCCCCATGTAAACTGAGTTGCAATGCCCCCAAAGGCAGCGGCCCGGTATTGCAGGCCCATTGCGAATCTTAATCGAAAGAAGGATAGATATTTTTTCATGATTATGTCCCCCTCCTATTGAATGTCATAGGCACGATATAATTCGGCGACAGTCTCGTCGATATTGCCGCCGCCTTTTTTGATATCGTCCAATGTTCCGTCCATCAGGATACGCCCTTTTCCGATGAGAATGATACGGCTTGCCAGGGCCTCGATATCCTGCATGTCGTGGGTGGTCAGTATCACGGTAGTGCCGTGGGTCTTATTCTGGTTCAGGATAAAATCGCGGACGGCAAGTTTCGAGACCGCGTCCAGGCCGATAGTAGGTTCGTCAAGGAATAAGATCCTCGGACGATGCAGAAGAGAGGCCGCAATCTCACAGCGCATCCGCTGGCCGAGAGAGAGCTGTCTCGCGGGGGAGCGTAAGAGTTCTGCCAAGTTCAATAATTCGGTTAATTCTTCCAGGCTTTGCTGGTATCGGGGATCTGGAATCGAATAAATATCCTTTAATAATTCAAAGGAATCTATGACCGGAACATCCCACCATAATTGAGAACGCTGACCAAACACAACGCCGATTTCTTTGACATGTTTGATTCGGTTCTTGTAGGGAATCCGTCCGTCTACAAGGACAGTTCCGCAGTCAGGCGTCAATATTCCGCTAAGAATCTTAATCGTAGAGCTTTTTCCGGCTCCGTTCGGACCGATGTAGCCGACCATCTCTCCGTCGCGGATGGTGAAGGACACATCATTCAATGCATGGATTATCTCATAATCCCGGTGAAAAAGCGCTTTTACAGCTTCACCGAAACCTGCGTTTCTTTTTGCAATCTTGTACGATTTGCATACATGTTCCATCGTGATCATTCTTGCTTCCTCCTGGTAGTTATACTTGCATATCTTGCCAAGTCGGTTGGGTTTCATTTTTTTCAAACGACCTGATTATAACATACAGAAAGTGGAAGGTAAAGACAAAAAAACAAAATTGGTGTGTTTAAAGACAAACTTAGTATCATTATAACAGATGAAACATGCTATAATTAAAAAATGTACTTATAAAGGGGGAATGATGCATATGAGAATAGCAGTCTGTGAAGACTGTATGGAAGATACTCTTCTATTGAAACATTTTTTAGGCGGGCATAATGTCAGTATATATTCTGATACATACAGTTTGCTTGATGATATAGATAATAATAAGGTGCAGTTTGATCTGTACCTGCTGGATATATTTATGGAAGAATCTATGAGCGGAATTGAATTGGCCGGGGAACTGCGCAAGATACAGGAAGAAGCAGTTATCTGTTTTGTTTCCTCCAGCAGCGACTTTTACAGAGAGGCGTACGATCTTTACGCGGTTCAGTATCTGCTGAAGCCTGTAAGGGAGGCGGATGTAAGAAAGCTGCTTGATAAAGTATCGAAGAGTCTGATGAGGAAAAGAGAACCAAAGCTTTCTTTTCAGTCGCGGGGACAGACAGGATGTATTCCGTACGGAAAGATCCGATATATCAGCAGCAGAGAACATACGATTTCGATCTCCACCACGGACGGGACAGTGTGGGAATATAAGGGAAGGCTGAGTGAGCTGGCGGCACGGGTATGCGGGGATACATTTATGCGCTGCCATCAGAGCTTTATCGTCAATATGTACCATGTCGAGAATCTGAGCGGTACCGGACTTCTGGTGGCGGGGGAGTGGGTCCCGGTGTCCAGGCGGTATTATACCGGAGTGAAAAAGAGGTATCTGGAGATACTATTCGAGGAGGTAGATTGAAATATGACAATACTTCGTGATATATCAATATACTGGGCCATGTTCCATGTGATCTTTCTTTTTATTCTGCTGTTCCGGTCACGGCTTAACAGAAGGAAGACTTTGTTGGTAGCAGGAAGCGGAATGGGTATATTGATGTTCTTGAATGGGGTTGGATTGATGCTGTTCGGCATTGATATGCTGTCAAAGGTATTCCTCTTTACGTGTTCTATCCCCAGCTTTATACTTTTTTATGTAATGAGTGCAGACCGAAAGTTCAAGTTCCTGTTGTCATTCTGTCTGGCAGATACGATCTGCCTGTGGCTTATGGCGGTTACAACTCTGCTGGATTTCTATCTGGGAGGCGGACGGTTCGTGCTGATGTTTATAAGCAGGATGATTCTCTACCCGCTGGTGGAATATCTGGTATGGAGATATCTGAGGAAACCCTATATGGAACTGCAGGACGCGGTGGGAAAAGGCTGGGGTATTTTTGCAGGGATGACCATGCTGTATTATATTCTGCTGGTGGTAGTGGTCCAATTCCCTACCAATATTGTCAACCGTCCAGAGGATACTCTCTTGTGCGTGCTGGTGCTTCTCCTGATGGTGTTTAATTACGCTACGATCTTTGCATCGCTTTACTGGCAGCTCTTATTCTATCGGAGGCAGCAGGGCGAGCGAATCTTGAAGGAACAGAAGAATATGCTGGAAGCGCAGCTTGAGAATCAGCGGCGTATACGAAGGATGAAGCATGATATGAAAGGGCATGTGATTACGCTTTCCGGCCTGCTTAGCGCGGGGCAGACCAGAGAAGCGCTGACGTACTTAAAAGGCGTGGAAACAGAGATGGACTCTTTATCGGGACAATTCTGTGCCAATCCATATCTGAATGCCGTATTTGTCCAGTACAGCGGGAAATTGAAGGAACTTGGGGCAAGGTATCATATGGACTTACAGATCGGGGAGGAGGAGCTTCCCTACATGGATCTGTGTCAGATCTTATCCAATGGACTGGAGAATGTGTGCGACGCCCTGGAAGGGCTTGATATGGAGAATAGGGAAATGTCAGTGCAGATGAAGTATAACAGAAATTATCTCCTGATACGGATCAAAAACCGCTGCCGGGATGATCTGTATGTAGAGAGAGGAACGCTTGCTGCCACGGAGAAGGGAGGAAGTGACCATGGCTTCGGGCTTGTCACAATCCAGGAAACCGCAGAGCGGCTTGGAGGTGATATGTGCTGTTATACAGAAAACGGAAGTTTCGTACTGGATGTGATGGTACTGATTAATTAAGGATGGTGATAGGCGATGCGGCAGGCAGTTTTTGATTATATTAAAAGGAAATATAAAGTATCTCCGGAGTATCCATGGAAAAAATATGACAGAAATGCAGTTTTCCGTCACGGAGATAACAGAAAATGGTTTGCGCTTGTGATGAAAGTACAGAGGGATAAGCTGGGGCTTTCTGGAACGGAGTATGTTGATGTGGTAAACCTCAAAATAGATGATATGGTATTTCTTGATATATTAATGAAAGACGCGGGAATTATTCCTGGCTATCATATGAATAAGCAGCATTGGATTACGGTTATTCTTGACGGTACGGTGAAAAGGGAGAGGGTATTAGACCTGATTGATATGAGCTATATGGCTACGGCGTCAACGAAAAAGAAAGAGAAGATCCGGCCGCCGAAGGAATGGATAATTCCGGCGAATCCGAAGTTCTATGATATCGAGCATGCTTTTGACGAGAAAGATGAGATAGAATGGAAACAGGGCAGCGGTATCAAGGCCGGCGATACGGTTTTCATGTATGCGGCGGCTCCGGTATCGGCAATTCTCTACAAATGCAAGGTGACAGAGACAGATATCCCGTATACCTATGAGGATAGTCATCTGACAATTACGGCGCTGATGAAAATAAAACTCCAAAAGAGGTACAGGTCAGCTCGGTTTACATTCGGCGTTCTGAGGGATGAGTATGGAATTTATGCGGTCAGAGGACCGAGAGGGATTCCTAATAGCCTCAGTGCAGCGCTTCGTAAATAGTGCTGATTTTCTTGTGCAATCTTCCTGAAAAGTTCTTATTGCATAAACAGAAGGTATAGATATATAATAGGGAATGAATTTCCGGTTATTATGGAATGATAAAAGATAAGAAATAAAAGAACGGAGGAAGAGCAATGAATCTGATTCATGAAGTGATGGATTATATCAAGAGCAGTGACGAGGAGATTGGAGATGCGCTTTATCTGGAGTTAAACCGGCAGAGACGGAATCTGGAGCTGATTGCGTCTGAGAACGTCATTAGCCCGGCGGTCTTACTGACGATGGGAACGGTGCCGGCAAATAAATATGCAGAAGGGTATCCGGCAAAGCGCTATTATGGCGGCTGTGAACATGTGGATATTTTAGAAGACCTGGCGATTGAGCGTGTGAAGAAGCTGTTTGGCTGTGATCATGCGTGCGTACAGCCTCATTCCGGGGCGAATGCGAATAATGCCGTCTATCAGGCTTTTCTGCAGCCGGGAGACACGGTGATGGGAATGAATCTGGCGCACGGCGGTCATCTGACCCATGGATCTCCGGTTAATATGTCGGGTATCTTGTATCATTTTGTTCCGTATAATGTCAATGACGACGGATTCCTGGATTATGATGAGATTCGGAAGACCGCGAGGGAATGCAGGCCGAAAATGATTGTTGCCGGAGCGTCGGCTTATCCAAGGGAGATCCGGTTTGATCTTTTCGCAGATATCGCGAAGGAAGTAGGAGCGTATTTATTCGTAGATATGGCGCATATTGCGGGGCTGGTGGCGGCAGGGCTGCATCAGAGCCCGGTTCCTTATGCGGATGTCGTAACGAGTACGACACATAAAACCCTGCGGGGACCGAGGGGCGGAATTATCCTGTGTAAGGAAGAGCATGCGAAAGCCATCAATAAGGCAATATTCCCGGGAACACAGGGGGGACCGCTTATGCACATCATTGCGGCAAAGGCAGTCTGCTTCGGTGAGGCGCTGAAGCCGGAATTTAAGACTTATCAGGAGCAGGTCGTTAAGAATGCCAGGGCGTTGGCAGAAGCCATGACAGAAGAAGGATTCAACCTTGTGAGCGGCGGCACGGATAATCATCTGATGCTGGTTGATCTGCAGAATATGGGTATTACCGGAAAAGAGCTGCAGAACCGTCTGGACGAAGTCTATATTACGGTTAATAAGAATGCGGTTCCGAATGATCCGGCGAGTCCTTTTGTGACCAGCGGTATACGGATCGGAACGCCGGCAGTCACAACCAGAGGATTGAAAGAAGAGGATATGAAGACGATAGCAAGGCTGATCAAGTTGACCGTGACAGATTATGAAGCGAAAGCGGACGAGATCCGCAGTGAAGTGAATCAGATCTGCGCGAGATATCCTATCTATGCATAGGACAAAGAACTTTTAAAAGGATGCTTGAACAGTATGTGCCTGGGTCCGAAAGTGGAGAAAACCTCCTTCTATGGCAAATTTAACAATTTGCCGCAGAAGGAGGTTTTTGGTTTTTTAGAATATAGGAATCAATTATTCCAAGGGATGGTAGATCTTATCACGGATCTCCTGCATCTGGTAATCTAATTGTTCGATGGAGTCGGCGCAGCCTTTGAGCTGCCTGACGATCTCGTCGGTATCTTTTACATCCCGTTTATATTTGAGCTTATGTTCCAGACTTGCCCAGAAATCCATAGCGATTGTACGGAATTGAACTTCTACCTTCATATACTTCTTTCCGGTGGACAGGAAGACCGGGACGTTCAGAATCAGATGAAGGCTTCGGTAGCCGTTGGGTTTTGGATTCTTTATATAGTCTTTTTCCCGGAGCAGTACGATATCGTCCTGCTGGCAGAATAGTTCTGCCAGACGATAGATGTCGTCGGGAAAAGAGCAGATGACGCGTACGCCTGCCACATCTGCAAGGTTTTCCCTTATGCTGTCAACGGTAACGGGAAAGCCTTTCCGCTCCAGTTTCTCAAAGATGCTCTGCGGTGATTTTAACCTGCTTTTGATCGACTCAAAAGGATTTCGGTTATATTCCTGAGAGAATTCTTCGTTTAGTACTTTGAGTTTCGTTTCGACTTCCGCGATGGCGGAACGAAATTCCATCATCAATTTGTTAAAAGGTTTTGCTTCTTTTAATTTTTTGGCCTGCATCTGAATGATCTGATATTGCTGTTCGAGTGTTTTGGCCTGCTTTTCTACGGTCTGTTCCAGTTGGTTCTTACAGGTAAAAAGTTCAATCGCATTCTTCACACGGTGCTTTACGATAGAGCTTTCGAAGGGCTTGTGGATAAAGTCCGTTACGCCCAGTTCCAGGCATTGCGTTTCAATCTCTACGGCGTCTTCGCTGCTTATGACGAGTACGGGGATACGCTTCAGCCAGGCGTGCCGCTTCATTTCTTTTATTACGGCAAAGCCGTCGGTCTTAGGCATGCGCAGATCCAAAAGAAGCGCAGATATGTCGCTGCAGTGTCCGTAGAGCTTATCAAGGGCTTCATTCCCGTCACCGGCGGTTTCGACGGAATAATCGTCATTCAGAATATCGCACAGCAGCTCGCAGTTCAGTTCGGCATCATCTACGACCAGTATTCTTTCCATGCTTCTTTCCCTCTTTTTCTTAGTGTACTGATATATTTATCTTTAGTATACTTCATTCTTAACGAAAAGGAAAGTAAATTGTCTGCTAAAAGAAGCGGCTAAAAGAAGCGGCTGAAAGAAGTGGCTTGACGTATGGCCCCGGGTTGAAATATAATGCAGACAGTGATCGGCAGATAATGGTATGAAGCCGAAGGAAGAATTGGAGGGATGACGGAATGATGTTGGAGAAGAAGTTTACGGATTTTACGGAGGAGTTGTCATCTGCGAAGCCTGTTCCGGGCGGAGGCGGCGCCTGTGCCGCTGTAGGAGCGTTTGCCGCGGCTCTTGGGATGATGGTGGCGAATCTTACTGTCGGAAAAAAGCGGTATGCAGATGTGGAAGAAGAAGTAAAGGAGATTCTGGCGCGGCTAGAGGCGACGCGGAATGAATTGATTATATTGGCGGACAAGGACGCCGAGGCTTTCGAGCCGCTGTCGAAAGCGTACGGACTTCCGAAAGACACGGAGGAAGAGCAGAGGGAGAAAGGGAGGATTATGGAAGCGGCCTTGTATGAGGCGAGCAGGGTTCCGCTTGAGATCATGGAGACGGTCTTAGGGGCTATGGGTGATCTAAAGTTCCTGGGAGAGAAGGGAAGCAAGCTTGCGGTCAGCGATGTCGGCGTCGGGATATTGTTCGCCCAGGCGGCATTGGAGGGCGCATCGTTGAACGTATTGATCAATATCAGACTTATGAAGAACCGAGAACGGGCGAAGGAACTGAATCAGAAAGCGGACGCCATAATACAGGAAGGGCGGAAGCAAAAGGAAGAGATTTATGAGGACGTGTTGAATAAACTCCGATAAATACGTCCGCTGCATCGGGAAAATAGAAACTTAAATACAGCAATTGTAGAAAGGTGTGTGGCATATGGGGATTGTTATGAAAGGCGCGGAGGCGGCCAAAGCTATAAAAGAAGAATTGACAGGAGAGGTAGCGGATCTGAAAGCGGGGGGAATTAAGCCCTGTCTTGCCATTATAAGAGTGGGGGCGCGTCCGGATGATCTGGCTTATGAACGGGGAGCAAGAAAGAGGATGGAGACATCGGGAATCGAATGCAGGGTGACTGCGCTTCCTGAGGATATCGGTCAGAAGGAGTTGGAACAGGAATTTTCGAAAGTAAACGCAGATCCTTGCGTCCATGGAATTCTGCTTTTGCGTCCGCTTCCGGGGACGCTTGATGAGGAGCCTTTAAAAGCCATGATCGATCCTCAGAAAGATGTGGACGGTATGAGTCCGGTGAATATCGCCAGGGTATTTTCCGGGGACGAGACCGGATTCGCTCCCTGTACTGCGGAGGCGGTTATGGAGATGCTCCGGCATTACAGGATAGAGATCCGCGGAAAAAGAGTGACGGTCTTAGGAAGGAGCATGATAGTGGGGAAACCCTTGTCTATGCTGCTTTTGAAAGAACATGCGACGGTTACCATATGTCATACGCGGACGGCGGATATTGCAGAAGAGTGCCGGAATGCCGAGATCCTGGTCGCAGCCGCCGGAAATGCGCGGATGGTGACAGAAGAGATGGCGGGGAAGGACGCCGTCGTCGTAGATGTGGGTATTAATGTGGATGAGGACGGGAACTTGTGCGGCGATGTGGATTATGATGCGGTAGAGGGAAAAGCGTCTTATATCAGTCCCGTTCCGGGAGGAGTGGGGAGCGTCACATCCTCTGTACTGGCAAAGCATGTAGTCAGGAGTGCGAAGTATTTTGCGTGCAATCCCAGGTAGCTTTCAGGCAGCATCTCAGGTAGCTGTTGACGAAAATGCTTGCGTGTATTCTTATAATGTGGTAATATATGCTCTATATTACAGAATATAATGAATATGCATGTGGAACTCCAAGGATGGAAACTCCTGGAGTTTTTCTATATTTTCTAAGATGTCAGAATATTTGGATATTTGTAGAAAAGAGCATATGCAAAAAAAGAATGTAGAAAGGTGAGAGAAGGGGAATAGTATGTATGATTTGATCAATTCGGCAGTACAGGCAGTAAATGACGTGGTGTGGGGATGGCCTATGATATACCTGCTGTTAGGAACACACGTGTTCTTAACCTTCCGTACGGGGTTCATCCAGAGATTTACAATCTTAAAAGGAATCAGGCTGTCAGTGGCAAAGGACCCAGATGCGGAAGGGGAAGTGTCGCAGTTCGGGGCGTTGACGACGGCTCTGGCGGCGACGATCGGAACCGGTAATATCGTCGGCGTGGGTACTGCGATCGCGATCGGCGGTCCCGGAGCGGTTCTGTGGTGCTGGCTTACCGGTGTGTTTGGAATTGCCACGAAGTACGCGGAGGCTTTTATTGCGGTAAAGTACAGGGTTAAGACCAAGGACGGACGTATGCAGGGAGGCGCTATGTATGCGCTGGAACGTGGCCTGAATATGAAATGGCTCGGCATGCTTTTCGCGGTCTTTGCGGCGTTCGCTTCATTCGGTATCGGATGTGCGACCCAGGTAAATGCGATTGCGGAGATCTGTGAGACGAATTTCCATATTCCTAGAATAGCAGTGGGTATTGTGATCGGCATTCTGACGGCAATCGTAATCTTCGGCGGGATCAAGACGATTGCAAAGGTCTGTGAGAAATTAGTTCCTTTTATGGCGGTTTTTTATGTGTTGGGATGTATTATCATCCTGTGTATGAATTTTGATTATATTATTCCGGCAATCGGCGTGATCTGCCGGCTCGCGTTTACACCAGGCGCGGCGGCGGGCGGCCTCATCGGCAGCGGTATCAGGATGGCGATCCGTTATGGTGTGGCCAGAGGTCTGTTCTCCAATGAGTCGGGTCTTGGCTCGGCTCCGATTGCGGCGGCAGCGGCGCAGACGAGGAATCCGGTGCGGCAGGCGCTGGTATCTTCTACGGGTACGTTTTGGGATACGGTTGTGGTGTGTCTGATGACTGGTCTGGTTCTCGTGACGACGATCATGAAGAATCCCAGTATCAACGCGGATACGATCGATAACGGCGGACAGCTTACGACGCTTGCATTCGGCCAGATTCCTTATCTTGGACCGATTATCCTGACGCTGGGTACGATTACGTTTGCATATTCTACGATCCTTGGATGGGCATATTATGGGGAGCGCTGTGTGGAATATTTCTCAGGTAAGATCGGACTGATTCCTTATCGCTTCGTTTACGTCGTGGTGGCGGTGATCGCCCCGGTCGTGGGACTTAATCTGGTATGGCTGATCGCAGATACGCTGAACGCGCTGATGGCGATTCCGAACCTGGTGGCGGTATTGCTGCTGTCGAACGAGATTGTCAGGGATACGAAAAGATATATTCATGATCTTGATGCGAGAGATAATACTCCGATTCCGGTTGTAAAGAAATAAAAAGGTTCATCGATAGATGTAAGGATATGACAGGAGAAGAATGAATAAAAATGGCGAAGAGAATTGCAAAGTTCCATAAGGTGAGTTTTGAACAGTTTCAGGAAGGATACATAGATTCGTTCGGGCCGGAAGAAGAGGAAAAGATAAGGAAAATCTATGACGCGGTCCGGCTTCCGAAAAGGGCGACGGCAGGGTCGGCGGGGTATGATTTCTATACTCCGGTTCCGATCAGGCTGAAGCCGCAGGAGACCTGTAAGATTCCTACCGGGATACGGGTAAAGATGGATGAGAACTGGGTGCTTAAGTGCTATCCGCGCAGCGGCCTGGGGTTCAAGTACCGTTTACAGTTGAATAATACGGTGGGAATCATTGACAGTGATTATTTTTATTCCGATAATGAAGGACATATTTTTGTGAAGCTTACGAATGATTCAAAGGAAGGAAAGACGGTGGAGATAGCGTCCGGGGCGGGATTCATGCAGGGGATCTTTGTGGAATACGGCATTACGACGGACGACGAGGTGACGGCGGTTCGTAACGGCGGATTCGGCAGTACGTCCGGTGATCTATAAGTTTTTCTGGAGATTTGGCGTATATTTTCAGGCATAACGGGGATTCTAATGACAGAAGAGCATACCAGGGGATGATGTCCAGGAGGGCATATTTTCAGGGATGTTTAATGAATATGTGGAGGAATCGTTATGTCAGACATTAAGAAGGTGACTGCCTCACGGGAGGAAAATACTGCTTATTTGAATCATGTGCTTCCTGTGAAGGAGAGTTTTGATATTATCCGAAGAGATATTATAATCGGGGGACGTTGTTCTACGTTTTATTTTATAGACGGTTTTACGAAGGATGAATCTATGCTGAAAATCATAGATTCATTTTTTGGTGTGAAGGAAGAGGATATGCCTGCGGACGCGACGGACTTCGCTAGAAGATGTGTCCCTTATGTGGAGGTAGACGTCCTGGGGGATTTTGATCAGGTGCTTAAGAATCTGTTATCAGGCGTGACATGTCTTTTTATCGACGGATATGAGGCGTGTGTCGCGATAGACTGCAGAACCTATCCTGCAAGAAGTGTGGAGGAACCGGATAAGGACAAATCCCTTCGGGGCTCCAGAGACGGATTCGTGGAGACAATTGTATTCAATACGGCTATGATGCGCCGGAGAATCCGGGACCCGCATCTGGTCATGGAGATGAAGGAGATCGGAGACAGTTCCAGGTCGGATGTTGCGATTTGCTATATGAGCGACAGGGTGGATCAGGAGCTTCTGCGGAACGTGACGGAGCGTATCGACAGTATTCAGACAGACGCGCTTCGCATGAATCAGCAGAGTCTGGCCGAATGTCTGTATAAACGGAAATGGTACAATCCTTTTCCAAAATTCAAATTTACAGAGAGACCGGATACGGCGACGGCCTGTCTGCTGGAGGGAAAAGTAGTATTGCTGGTGGACAACTCGCCCTCCGCCATGATACTGCCTACCTCGATCTTTGATATGATCGAGGAGGCGAATGATTATTATTTTCCGACGATGACGAACATCTATCTGAAGATTGCCAGAACGCTCATTACTATTATGACCGTGTTCTTAACGCCGGTATTTCTGTTATTTATGCAGAATTTGAACTGGCTTCCGGAGGTGTTTTCCTTTATAGCGGTGAAGGATACGGTGAATATTCCGCTTATATTCCAACTGCTGATTCTTGAGATTGCCATCGACGGCCTGCGGCTGGCGGCGATGAATACGCCGAGTATGCTGAGTACTCCGCTTAGTGTGATCGCCGGCCTGGTGATGGGGGAATTTTCCGTACAGTCCGGGTGGTTTAATTCTGAGGTGATGCTATATATGGCGTTCGTATCCGTCGCAAATTATACACAGCCGAATTTTGAGCTTGGTTATGCGCTGAAGTTCATGCGTCTGGAGCTGCTGATCTTGACGGCATTATTCAATTGGTGGGGATTTGTGATCGGAACATTAATTATTGTCTGCAGCATCTGTTTTAATAAGACGTTGTCGGGAAGAAATTATCTGAATGTAAAACTGAATTGATATCGCATACAAATAAACGTTTTTTGTAACTTAGAGCCGGCTTCCTTCATAAGTTATCTGTGAAGGGAGCAATTTTTATGAGTATGAATGGAATTGATATCAGTAGTTGGCAGAGAGGAATTGACCTGGCAGCGGTACCCTGTGAGTTTGTAGTCGTGAAAGCGACGGAAGGAACTTCTTACCTGAATCCATACTGCGGAGAGAATCTCAGACAGGCAGAAGGACAGGGGAAGAAACTGGGGGTATATCATTTTGCCGGAGGAGGAAATCCGAATGCCGAGGCAGAGTACTTCGTAGAAAATGTAAAGAATTGCATAGGAAAGGCGATACTGGTTCTGGACTGGGAAATTCAGAATGCGTCTAACGGAACAGAGTGGGCAAAGTCCTGGCTTGACAGAGTCTATGCGCTCACGCGGGTAAAACCTCTGATCTATATGAGTAACCATCTGGTGAACAGCCTCAATTGGAGCGAAGTGGCGGCCGCCGGTTACCGTCTGTGGAATGCCTATTACTTTAATTACGGAACGCCGATGGGCTACCGGCCGGATGCGCCGCTGCCCGAGAGACTGGGAGCCTGGGGTACGGCGGTTCTGTATCAATATACTTCAGAAGGAAATCTGGAGGGATACAGCGGGTATCTGGATCTGGATGTTTTCTATGGTACGCCCGGTGATTGGGACGCGTATGCCAGAATAGAAGACGGTTCACAGCCGAATCCGGCCCCGGCGCCGGAACCGCAGCCGGATCCGGTCATTACCTACAAGATCCGGCGGGGTGATACCTTGAGTCAGATTGCGAGAAGATACGGAACCACCGTTGCGGCGTTGGCACAGCTTAATGGGATTTCAAATCCAAACCGGATCTATGCAGGCCAGGTTCTGCAGATACCTTCCGGATCTTCCGGAGGGGGACAGCCGACTTATTACGTGGTAAAGTGGGGCGACACTTTAAGCGGGATTGCCAACAGATTCGGTACGACTTACCAGAGGCTGATGCAGCTTAACGGGATCAGCAACCCGAATCGTATCTTCGCAGGACAGAGACTGCGGATTTATTAATCAGGGGATATTATTTTGTTCCGAAAATACGGTCTCCGGCATCTCCAAGTCCCGGAACGATATATTTGTGTTCGTTTAGACGGTCATCTAAAGCCCCGATATATAAGGCAACATCCGGATGTTCTTTTTGCATCCGTTCTACTCCCTCCGGGGCGGCGATGATGCACAGGAACCGGATGTGTTTTACACCTTTGTCCTTCAGCATTTGTATGGCCGCGGCGCAGGAACCGCCGGTTGCCAGCATTGGGTCTACCACGAATACTTCGCGTTCGTCGCAGTCTGCCGGCAGCTTGCAGTAATATTCTATCGGTTCAAAGGTGTCGGGATCACGGTATAAACCAATGTGGCCGACCTTAGCGGCAGGAATCATCTTAAGAATGCCGTCTACCATCCCAAGCCCCGCCCTGAGGATTGGTACGATTGCCAGTTTCTTGCCGCTTAGTTCTTTTCCTGTCATCTCGCAGATGGGTGTTTTGATCCGGATATCCTGTAATTTCAGATCTCTGGAAGCTTCATAACACATGAATGCGGCGATTTCACTTACAATTTCGCGGAATTCCTTTGAACCTACGTCTTCGCTGCGGATATAGTCGATTTTGTGCCGGATCAAAGGGTGATCCATGATCTGTACTTTAGCCATAGCTGTTTTTACCTCCTGAAAATGATTAGATTCTTCTGGTAACATCATATCATAGGAGGCCCTTGAATAACAGCTTAAAATATCTTACTTTTACACTTACTTTAAAATCTTACTGCAAAATAAAAAAAACTCTTGCAAATATTGAAAAATTTGTTATAATAATATTCGTGGCTGTCAGTGATGTGCCGTAAGCTGGAATAGCTCAGTCGGTAGAGCACTTCACTCGTAATGAAGGGGTCGTCGGTTCAAGTCCGATTTCCAGCTTTTTTAAAAAAGTACTGAAAACTTACCAAAAGTGATCAGTACTTTTTTGCTGATTAGTTCTTAGTTATATGAATAATCCGGGACATGCATGAAAGAATCCGGGCGGGTTAGGCATATAAATTATATATATAAAATCAGGAGGATGTTATGCAGAAATACGGAGTAAATGAATTAAGAAGGATGTTTCTTGACTTCTTTGAGAGTAAAGAACATCTGAAGATGAAGAGTTTTTCGCTGGTACCGCACAATGATAAGAGTCTGCTGCTGATCAATTCGGGAATGGCGCCTCTGAAACCTTATTTTACCGGACAGGAGATCCCGCCGAGGAGACGGGTGGCGACCTGCCAGAAGTGTATCCGGACAGGGGATATCGAGAACGTAGGAAAGACGGCAAGACACGGTACTTTCTTTGAGATGTTAGGTAACTTTTCCTTTGGAGATTATTTTAAAAGAGAATCTATCCACTGGACCTGGGAGTTTTTGACAGAAGTGGTAGGACTTGATCCGGACAGGCTGTATCCGTCTGTCTATCTGGAGGACGACGAAGCCTGGGAGATCTGGAATAAGGAGATCGGGATCGCCGAAGACAGGATTTTCCGTTTTGGGAAAGAGGATAATTTCTGGGAACATGGTTCCGGTCCCTGCGGCCCTTGCTCCGAGGTCTATTATGACCGCGGGGAGAAATATGGCTGCGGTAAACCGGATTGTACGGTAGGCTGCGAATGCGACCGTTATATGGAGATCTGGAATAACGTATTTACACAGTTTGATAACGACGGGAACAATCATTATACGGAACTGGAGCAGAAGAATATAGATACCGGTATGGGATTGGAGCGTCTGGCATGTATCGTGCAGGAAGTTGATTCCATGTTCGATATCGATACGATCAAGAAGTTGAGAGAACATGTCTGCTCGCTTGCAGGGGTGGAATATGAAAAAGACGCGAAAAGCGATGTGTCAATCCGTGTCATCACGGACCATATCCGTTCGGTTACTTTCATGATCTCGGATGGAATCATGCCTTCGAATGAAGGAAGAGGGTATGTTCTCAGACGTCTCCTGCGCCGGGCATGCCGTCACGGAAGAATTCTCGGTATCAAGGGAGAGTTCCTTGTGACCCTTGCCAATACGGTGATTGAAGGCTCTAAGGACGGCTATCCGGAGTTGGATGAAAAGAAGGAATTTATCTTTAAGGTCGTGGCGAAAGAAGAAGAGCAGTTTAACAGGACGATAGATCAGGGATTGTCAATTCTCTCCGAGATGGAAAGGGAAATGGAGACAAAGGGTGAGAAGAGACTCGCAGGTACGGATGCGTTCAAATTATATGATACATTTGGGTTCCCGCTGGATCTTACGAAGGAAATACTGGAAGAAAAGGGTCTGTCCGTAGATGAGAAAGGATTCCACGAGGCGATGGAAGTCCAGAGAAAGACGGCAAGGGATGCGCGTGAAGTGACGAATTATATGGGAGCCGACGTGACGGTCTATGAGTCTATTGATCCAAGTATCACGACGGAGTTCGTCGGCTATGAGAACCTTACGTATGATTCCAGGGTTACGGTGCTTACGACGGATACCGAGCTGACAGACGCGCTCTCAGACGGGGAGAAGGGAACCATCTTCGTAGAACAGACACCGTTCTATGCCACCAGCGGCGGCCAGGAAGCCGATAGGGGAGTGATCCGCACGGCGGACGGGGAATTTAAGGTGGAAGACGTCGTGAAGCTCTTAGGCGGGAAATTCGGCCATATCGGGCATGTGACAAAGGGTATGATCAAAGTCGGAGATACGGTGACTCTTAGCGTGGATCAGGAGAACCGCGCATGTTCGGCCAATAATCACAGTGCGACGCACCTGCTTCATAAAGCGCTGCGTATCGTTCTGGGCAATCATGTAGAGCAGGCAGGGTCCTCCGTGAATGCGGACAGGCTCAGATTCGACTTTACACATTTTTCTGCACTGACGGCAGAGGAATTGAAGAGAGTAGAGGAGATCGTTAACGATCAGATCAGGAAAGATCTGTCCGTAAAGGTAGAGAATCTTCCGATTGAGGAAGCGAGAAAGACCGGGGCGGCGGCGTTATTCGGTGAGAAATACGGCGATATCGTAAGGGTTGTCAGTATGGGAGACTTCTCCGTTGAATTCTGCGGCGGTACGCATGTGCCGAATACGGGATCTATCACGGCGTTTAAGATTCTCTCCGAGACCGGCGTTGCAGCCGGCATCCGAAGGATAGAGGCGCTGACGTCCAAGGGACTCCTTGCGTATTATAATGAGCTGGAGCGTTCACTTCACGATACGGCGAAGCTTTTAAAGGCGACACCGGAGAAGCTGATGGAGAAGGTGGAACATCTCCTGGCGGAGAACAAGACGCTTCGGGGCGAGGTGGACAGCCTGAAGAGTAAACTTGCAAAAGACGCCGCAAAAGATATCATGAATCAGGTAACGGAGATCAAGGGAGTGAAGTTCCTTGCCGCAAAGGTTGAGGACGTGGATATGAATGGTCTTCGGGATCTTGGCGACCAGTTTAAAGAGAAGTTAGGCGAAGGTGTTATCATGCTGGCATCGGCCTCAGCCGGCAAAGTGAGCCTGGTTGCCATGGCGACGAAGGAAGCCATGGATAAGGGAGCGCATGCAGGCAATCTGATCAAGGCGTCCGCAGCCTGTGTCGGCGGAGGCGGCGGAGGAAGACCGAATATGGCTCAGGCCGGCGGAAAGAACCCGGATGGTATCGACGCGGCGCTTACGAAGGCGCAGGAAGTATTGGAAAGCCAGTTGAGTTAAAAAGTACCAGAACTGGAAATATGACGAAATAGCCGAAATATAGCCTAAATACCGAAAAAAATATTGACGTAATGGAAATATGTGTTATAATCTTATGTAGTGCAAGAAAAATACCCGATCAGTCGTATATTGCACAATATGGACTGGAGGGGAGGTTAGGTGTGAGAGTATGTCAAATGTAATCGTTAAAGAAAACGAGACGTTAGATAGCGCTTTACGCAGATTCAAAAGAAATTGCGCAAAGGCTGGGATTCAGCAGGAGATTCGTAAGAGAGAGCATTACGAAAAACCAAGCGTAAGACGTAAGAAAAAGTCTGAAGCGGCTAGAAAACGCAAGTATAACTAATAATGTGCAATGAACAGGGCGTCTGAGGACGCCCTGTTTTTTTCAGTGCCGGGGCACAAATCTTTTGAAAATATTTCTTGTGCGGACAGCAATCGTAAGAGATACAATACCGGAAAATAAAACAACAGCATATTCGTATCCTTTACAGATTTCGAACAGAATGCCATAGAGCGCGTTGCCCAATGGCTGTGCGCACATAGAAACGGTGAGAATAACGGCAATTACCTTTCCGATGAGTTTTTGCGGAGTTTCTGCCTGGATAAAGGACATCATCTGTATGCTAAAAACAGTTGAAAATACCATGATGGCAAAGCAACATACGGTTAAGACGATATAATTGATCATGCCGGATGAAAACAGCATCAAAGAGGCGCCGATTGGAAACACGCATGCTGCGCTGGCGATGATCAGACTGCCTGAGCGATGAACCGAAAGTTTATTTGCGAAAAGACCTGCCCCGATACCTCCTGTCAATCCGCCTGCCGCTAGTGCACCTTCTGCAAAGCCGTATAGTTTGTTTGCCTGTGAAGATTCTAAATTTAATACCTCTGTTATCAGATATGGCAATGCGACAATAATCATGGCAGAGAGGAACAGATTGATTCCGCAGACTACGAGAAGAGCCTTTCTGATCACAGGCTTTTCCTTCTGGATAAAGCGGATACTCTCTGCAAAATCAGTTCTGACGATCTTCCATATGCTGCCTTTTGAAGCTTGCTTCCGGAACGGTATTTTGATGAAAATTTCCATAACCGCCGATAAGATAAAACACACCGAGCAGACCCATAATACAGGCTCTAATCCATATGCACTGTATAGAATGCCTCCGAGTACGGGACCTGTTAAGGATGCGAAAGAACTGACAGTATTGATGATGGAATTTGCCGCCATGAAATTATCCTGATCAACGAGGGCAGGGATGCTTGCCTGTACGGACGGCTGATATGCGCCCGCGATACCATACAGAAGCATCAGAGTAACGGTCAGAAGGAGAATAAGATTTACTTCATTCATGAGCAGGGAAAAGGCTATGATAATTGCTGCCGTAATAAAATCCAATACCACCATAATATTTCTTTTGTTAACTCTGTCTGCGACGATACCGCCCACAAGCGACAATAGTATGGCGGGAATAAAGGCACATGCTGTAACGGTTCCGTAGAGCGCGGATGATCCCGTCAAATTTAGTAAATACAGCGGCAGCGCAAATCTTATCGTTGCATTGCCAAACAGAGAGATGATCTGGCCGATGACAACTAACGTAAAATCTTTTGAAAATAATTTTTGTTTCATTTTTCAAACCTCCGTTTTTGTTATATTCCCGCAAAACATCGAGTCTCTGTATCCTTCGCTTCGCGGAATCTTTTTTGAATCATAATACCGCACGACGGTATGTATGTGATTAAAAATATATCTGCCCGCATTACCGGGCAGAGCTTTGCCTGCTTTTTGTATAGATAGACGTCAGTTCCTGCAATCTTTCTAACATCTCTTTGTCTACAATATCCAGCCCAAAGCCTCGTAGCATCTGATCAAATACCATAAACTTGCAGTAAGTTTCTTTCTCGGAACTGTCAAATATCATAGGGTTCATCCAGACATTTGCTGCAAGTAAAATCAGTTCCGCAAGCTGCTTTGGATAATCGGTTTTGACAGAACAGTCTTCAATACCCTGTTCAATAATCGGCAGAATATAATCAGGCGCCGCTTCTTCTATCGTTTCATGCAAAAGGCTGGAAAGAAGTTTTGAATTACTGTGAAAATTCGGGGCAACCGTAAAAATATCGTTCTGTACCGGCCGGTTGATGGACTCCTTGAAAATAGTTTTCAGCTTTTCCTTTCCGCTAAGACCGGGACAGTCACGGATGGCGGCAAGCATCTGATTAGATTTTGCCGTCATTCTGTCTGAAACAGCCATTAAAATATCTTCCTTTGACTTAAAGTGATGATAGATGGCGCCTTTGCTGAGACCTCCCAAATGATCTATAATATCCTGAATAGAGGTATGCTCATATCCTTTTTCCATAAACCGGCGGAAAGCTACATCTAATATTAAATTGATGGTTTCTTCAGGATGCTTATTCCTGGCCACTGTCTCCTTGCCTCCTTAACATACTTTTAGTATGTATTTACATTAACATACCGATGGTAGGTTTGTCAAGCTTTTACTGAACGGTTCCTTCCGGCCTGTCACGCACGCCGATGATAAACAGGCGGTGTGTCGGTACGCTCGTACATGTAGCCAGAGTAATCAGAGAATCCTGCTCATTCGGCGTATACTGGTCATTAAAGTAAGCAGGTGAAAGTCCGATGCTTCTGAGATCGTTCAGATATTGATTCCTTCCGTCCGGCGTATTAAAGTCATAGCTTGCCGGGATATACCGGTCGTCAAATTCCAGCGCCGCATAGATGTGGTATTTGATCGCCTGGTCAGGAAGATATATATTGATCTCCGTGTTTCCGCGGAAGAACTCTTCACTGTCAAAGTTATGTAAACTTCCGAACATAGACTTATCCCGCATGTTATGACCATAGATTACCGTGTTAAAATCCATAAAATTCTGGTTGTTGATATTCTCTGTATAGATAGATCCCGGAAGTCCCGCCGCCCCTTCAAACGTTGTATTCAGATAATCAATACTGTTGTCGGCGCTTTGAAGAATCGGATAGGAAACCTGGGTTCCGGGTATCTCGATGTAAGCGTATACGTCAGGGTTGACTGCCTTTAGTTCATCGAAGTTCACCGGGATAACCACCGGCTCCGGTTCCGGCTCCGGCTCCGGTTCGGGTTCTGCTACCTGCACTGGTTCCGGCTTCTTTGTAACCGCCGGTTCTTTCTCTTTTTCAAAAAATGATTTGTATCCTATTATCCCTATCAGTATTGTGATCAATAATGTCAGGATGACAAGTTCCGCTACTTTAATCTTTTTCAAAATCTTCTTCTCCTTTCAAAATCAACCTTATAATTCTCTCCTAATAATATAATCGTTTGTTGTTTGATAATCAACCCCTAACCCGGATAAAACGCAAATATAAAACGAAAATAGTGACGGTGCAATACTTGAAATATATGGGAAATCGTGTTAAAGTGAAGTAGTACCAAGTAGGAACATTATAATTTAATAAGGGGCAAAAGGAGGAGTTTGATTGCAAAAAGCAAGGAAATTCTGGATTCTTGTACTTCTTGTGTGTCTGTGCACCGTATACGTACCAGGCATAGAGAGTCAGGCAGGAGATGTGTCAGGGGAGCAGACATCTGCGAATTCAGGATTAGAAGATGAGAACCCTCAGCGTCTTGAGGAGGTTACCGGAATGGATGAGAACGGTAACATCTTTGAAGTGGACGAGACAGAGGGAGAGGTAAGTGAGCCTGAGGTTGCCGCGCTTTCAGATGAGCCGTCTGTAAAGATCGTGAATTTCGGGACCAAAGGGAATGCAGTTACGGAGTATACGGAATATTCGACCGGAGCGGCCGGATATACCAACGGTGCTTACGGAGCGGATGCCGCCTATCTGGGGACGAAAGACGGCAAGGTTCAGTTTATGTTGTCTGGCGTAGTGGGAGAGGTCAGGGAAGAAGATGTACAGGTAGTTGATTTCTCAAGCGCTGCGTCCGTCAGTTGCTATAAGGCAGAGGGGGGAAGGCTGCTTCACTATATTACCCAGGATATGACTGCGGCGGAACACGCCACGTCGCTGGATAACGGAGGCGCGCCGTCATATCTGCAGGGCGGTGTTACTTATTACAGTTATGACGGACATTATTTTTATACGGATTATGGAACCATGCTGGAGGATTATAAGAATAGAACGCGCTCCAGTTCTGTGAATCCGGGCAATCCATACTATAATTACTTTCAATATCTGCCGTTTCGCAGCCGTACGTCTTACAGCGGTACGGAACTTAACAGCCTGATCAGCGGAAAGGCCGGTTCTTCGTCGAAGCTGAGCGGCACAGGGGATTGTTTTGCTGAGAATCAGAATACATACGGTGTCAACGCGCTGATCATGGTAGGAATTGCCGCCAATGAAAGCGGATGGGGGACAAGCAGTATTTGCATGAACAAGAATAATCTGTTCGGCCTGAATGCGGTGGATTCGTCCCCGGGAACCAGTGCCGGCACTTATGCAAGCGCAGAGGAATGTATCCGTCAGTTTGCGGACGGCTGGATGTCAAGAGGATACTTAAATCCTGGGGATTGGAGGTATAAAGGCGGTTTTCTTGGAAATAAAGCAGGCGGAGTGAATGTAAGCTATGCTTCCGACCCATATTGGGGAGAGAAGGCGGCGAATCTTCTCTGGCGTTTGGATCAGAACGGCGGCGGCAGGGATGCGAATGTCTATACGATAGGTATCAAAGGAACTCTTTCAACGGATCATATCAGTGTAAATGTACGCAGCGGAAGTTCGGAGTCTTCGGATATTCTGTACAGGACAGGCTCGCATTCAGGCTATGCGGTTCTGGTGCAGGATCCCGCACCGGACAATTCATATTACAGGATCCAGAGTGACGCGGTACTGAAGAGCGGCCGCTCGGCTGTCAATACCGGAACAGGAAAATATGATTATGATCAGATGTACGCGTATATAACGACGAAGTATGTAACCATAGTTCATCAAGGCGGGCCGATAAGTGTGCCGGAATCGAAGACGCTGCAGTCCATCCGTATCAGTCAGGCGCCGGCGCGGACCGAGTATACGTCAGGCGAGTCATTCGATGCGGCGGGCATGGGTGTGACGGCAGTATGGAGCGACGGCACGGAATCGGATGTAACAGTGGAAACGGCATACAGTACGGATGCCCTTCAGGCGGGAACGGGCAGTATTACGGTGTCCTATACGTATGAGGGAATTACAATGACGGCGGAGCAGTCGGTTACGGTGCAGGAGCAGCCGCAGTCACCAGAGAATACACAGTTATCAGAGAATACGCAGTCATCAGAGAATACACAGTCATCAGAGAATACGCAGCCGTCAGAGAATATGCAGCCGTCTGATGATACGCTGCCGGCAAACGAGGGAGAGACAGGCGCACAGCCGTCTGATCTGATGCAGGCGCCGGGAATCCGGTCAGGTTCTCCGCAGGTGTCAGGAGGAGAGACTTCACAGCAGCAGGCGGAACCGCCAACCGAGAATAAGGATGGGGAGCCGCAGTTCCAGTCAGTGACAGACGGGGGCAAGACGACAGAGCAAGACGGCGCGGCCCAAGCGAGTCCGGAGAGTAAGACAGAGCAGAATGATACAGTGCAGCCGGATGCGGGAAATAAGCCGGGAAGTCAGAAGGTATCTTCAGCGGCTGACGGAACGGGAAGAGATACAAAAGCGCCTAAAACAGGAGATGAGAATAATCTCTTGTTGTGGAGTGTACTCCTTGTGATTTCGTCGTCAAGGATGATAAGCTTCTTTCAGAAAAAAGCCAGTACATCATTGCATTAATCTTGAAGTAATAGTGCCCGATACTCGCGGCAGATGTTAAATTAACAAAAAGATATACGGACAGGAGGTGTTTTTAGCATCTCCTGTTTTTTTGATCCTGTTTGTATTTGACAAATATCATAAATCAGGATATAATAAGTGTACTAATATAATTAGTACACTTATTACGGTGAATTCACAGGAAGGAGAAGAGATGATCATTATTGACTACAGTGATAAACGTCCGATTTATGAGCAGATCGTGGAACGTTTCCAGGTGCTGATTGTAAACGGTGTTTTAGAGCCGGATGAGAAACTTCCTTCGGTACGGACGCTTGCGGTGGAGTTGTCTATTAATCCGAATACGATTCAGCGTGCGTATACAGAACTTGAAAGGGAAGGGTTCATCTATTCGGTAAAAGGCCGGGGAAATTTTGTAAAAAAGGATGAAGAGTTGTTTCAGAGACGAAAGGAGTGTCTTCTGACGGAATTTGAGAAGCAGGCATGCGCCTGTTTAAGACAGGGGATAACACGAGACGAGCTGTTAGGAAGAGTTCGGAAAGCGGCGGAGGGGAACCTGGAGGTGAGGGTATGATTGAGATAAGACAGGTCAGTAAATCATTTGAAGCGATAGAGGCGATAAAGGAGATCAGCCTTACGATTCAGTCACGGAATGTTTTTGGTATGCTGGGAACGAACGGAGCGGGAAAAAGTACGCTGCTTCGTATGACTGCAGGAGTGCTTAAGCCGGATGAGGGAGAGATTTTCATAGACGGCAAGAAGGTCTGGGATAATCCGGAGGCAAAGGCGCTGTGTTTTTATATTTCGGACGAGCAGTTTTTCTATCCCAACGCGGCGCCACAGGATATGGGTCAGTTTTACAGTAAGTATTACCTGAGGTTCGATCACGCGAGATACGCGGAAATGCTGGAAAGATTCGGGCTTGACAGAAGAAGAAAGATACAGACTTTTTCGAAAGGAATGAAGAAGCAGCTTTCGGTTATATTGGGATTGTGCACGAATGTACCGTATCTTCTCTGCGACGAGACTTTCGACGGTCTGGACCCGGTTATGCGTCAGGGTATAAAAAGTATATTTGCAAAAGAGATGGAGGAGAGGGATCTGACTCTTGTGATTGCGTCCCATAATCTGAGAGAGCTTGAGGATATCTGTGATCATATCGGATTGCTGCACAAGGGAGGAGTGCTCTTATCGAGAGAGCTTATAGATCTGAAATGTAATCTTCATAGGATTCAATGTGTACCGCCGGAGGATATGGAACAGTCCTTCCATGAGTTTTTCGATGTATTGAAGCTTGAACAGAGAGGAAGGCTCTTTTCCATGACGGTCAGAGGGGATAAGGAAGAGTTCTTCAGAAAGATGGAGGCGTTAGAGCCGGTTTATTTTGAGGTACTGCCATTGTCGTTAGAGGAAATCTTCATCAGTGAAACGGAGGTGACAGGGTATGACATTAAGAATCTCATCTTATAATCTGCGGCGGGAGAATATGAAACATCGGATCGGGATGATAATGCTGGTAGGATTTTTGTTTTTTGCTTATCTGATCTGCTTTCTGATATCTGTGCAGAATATATGCGTACGGTATCAGAGGGAGTCAGAGATAAGAAGAAACATCACTGCTTTATCGGAACCGGGTATGTATGTGGGGGTCATTGCAGTATTGGCGGCGGTACTTCTGGCGGTCAGCGGCTTCCGCTATCTTCATTCGAAGAAAGAGGTTGATTTCTATCATTCGCTCCCGATTAGAAGAACATCCTGTTTGTGTATGATTATGACAAACGACCTGCTGGTTTTTACGGGTTTTCTTATTCTGCTGCTGTGCCTGCAATGTGTGATCGCGGCGTTTGCGGGATACTTTTCTCCGGCTTTCGGAATCAATACGGCCGGGGCGTTTGTATGCTATCTTGCAGTGTTTGCTGCCTCTTATCTTACGATGGTTCTTTCCATGATCCTCACCGGACAGACCTTCGTGGGTCTGCTGGCATTTTGTCTGCTGGTGACATATGTGCCGCTTATCCTTTATAATCTGTATCCCTATCTGGCGTCGGTATTTTATAGAACCTATTTTGAGGAGGCAGGATTTACAGGAGGGGGAACGATTCTGACATATTTTTCGCCTCTGTGGCTGACGGAGAAGCTTTTGAGGGATGATGTCTTCTGTACGGGTTATCCGACATGGACATGGAAAGCACACGGAGCGGCGTTTGCAGCAATCTGTATGTGGATCGCGGCGATGGGAGCGGCGGTGTTCCTGTTGTTTAAGAAGAGGCCTTCAGAGATGGCGGGGAAAGCGACGGCATTTCCCAGGGCGAATGGGATTGTCAGGATTTTATTCGTAATTCCGATGTCGATTTATGTGGGGCTTTATCTTTACTCGGCGTCCTTCAGTTCCATCAGGGGATGGATTATTGCAGGAGTTGTGATCGGCGGCTTTATCTTCCATGGAGTGATCGAGAGTATTTACCGGTTTGATATCCGGGGATTTTTTGCCTGCAGGAGACAGATGCTGTTCTCTGTAGCGGCGGCGATTCTGATTGTCGGTTTTTTCTGGGCGGATATATCCGGCTACGACGCATATCTTCCGGCGAAGGAAGAGACGGACGCCCTTTTGATGGACGACGGGTATATATTGTATGGAAATAATTTTTGGGGAAAAGAGAGAAAGGGTATTTCCGGCTCTGTGAAAGATGATATATTGGACATACTTGCGGATGTAGTGAAGGAAAATGATAAAAATCATGAGGCGTCCAATGGAAACGGAGATACATCTGAGTATTCTTATTATGTGATCCGGTACAGATTGAAAGACGGCAGGGAAAAGAAACGATCCTATGTGCTGGATTCGGAACTTGAAGACCGGCTTATGAGACAGGTATTTGATACGAAGGAGTACCGGGAGGATCATTTTTCTCTCTATACCGGCGACTGGTCGCGTGTGAGGGATGTAGATTTCTATTATTTCACGGGCAGTTCACCTCTTAAGCTGACGGAGGAACAAAGGTCGGAGTTATTCTGTATCTATCTGGATGAATTCGATAAGCTGGATTATGATACTGCCAGGGCGACGATTCCAATGGGAAAGCTTGTGCTGAATTGTGATATGGAGGCAGAGAACAATACAGGCTATGTATATGACACGGTGAGCTGCGGCGGGATCGGAGATCCTTATTATATCTATCCGTCCTTTAAAAATACGATAAAATATCTGGAAAATCTGCTGAATGAAAAGTTCCCGTTATCCTTTGAGGAGATTCAGGTGAAGAAGCTTGATATCTGGCAGTATGACGGCGGTCCGGGTGAGGATTATACCATTTCAGATAAAGAATTTATCCGGTCGGTTCAGGGGAAATTCTACGGAATTGATGTGGGACCGAATTTATATCCGCAGGATACTTCACTGGATATCAATGCGACGGTTGTATCAAGAGACGGAACGGAGTATATCAGTGTATATACAGATACAGAGACTGCAGAGAGAATTAAAAAGTATCATGAGGCAGAAATGCCGAAAAGGTAGAAAAGGGTTATGTAAGCAGGAGATGATGTATATCTCCTGTTTTTTTGCGGCGATATGTGCCGGAGGTAATACGGCGGTATGTTCAGAAACCTTGTGCGGATAAAGCCAAAACCTGTGCCTGCGGCTTAGAAATGGTGCAGGCACCATTTTTCCAGCAGATTAATCAGGGAATAAAGCAATGTTGCCATAATACAGAGCAGGACGATGCTCATAAGGAGCCAATCCATTTTAAATACCTGCGGAGGCATTCTGATACAATATATATAAGACGAGAGAAAATTCCGCTATGGCATGGAAGAAGAGATTGTCCGCGGGCAGTTGGAGTATACGATTATGGCGGAAAAAGGTAAAAGGACGGGCTGACCTGCATATGCTGTAAAAAAATAAAGGATTTAGAAAATGCAAAGCCAGCCTTTGATAAAAACCGAGAAGGAAGTAAAAATTATGCTGAAACTTGCAGAGATATTGATGCAGGAAAAGCTTATCAGCCCGGAGGAAAAATATCGCCTGGTCCGCCTCATCCGAAAGGATGGCAGGTTATGATCTCCCGGGCTGTCATTTACGCCAGATGCAGTACGGAGGAGGAGAGCCAGAAGGACGCGTTGAAAAAGCAGGTCGAAGAAGGGAAAGCCAGTGTACGTGAAAAGGGGTGGACGCTGGCCGGTCTTTACGTGGAGAGCCGTTCCGGGACTACCACGAAGGGGAGGAGCGAGTATAACCGCCTGTATGAAGATCTGACGGGTGACAAATTTGACATTATCGTCATCAAATCCCAGGACAGATTAATGCGCAATACAAAGGACTGGTATCTATTTGTAGATCGTTTATTAACCGAACAGAAAAAGCTGTATATCTATATTGAACGGAAATTCTATTCAACGGACGACTCGTTGATTACCGGAATTAAGGCAATCCTTGCGGAAGAATACAGCCGGGAGCTGAGCAAGAAGATTAATCTTGCGCATCATAACCGGCAGAAGCAGAACGGGCCTGCGGTTCTGACATCCAATACCTATGGTTATCGCAAAATGCCGGATAAAAGCGTGGTGATTGTAGAAGAAGAGGCAAGAATTAAGCGCCGCATGTATGAACTATGCGCCGCCGGATTCGGGTGCAGGAGGATATCATCTATTTTAAAGAATGAGGGTGTCGCAGGCAGAAACGGGAAGCCGTTTACAGACTCTGCGATTCTCAGGATGATACATAATCCGCTTAATATGGGTACGGTAGTGATGAACAGGTTACATTATGATTTTGAGACAAAGAAGGTAATACAGATACCGAAGGAGGAACAGTATGTTTATGAAAATAAGGTTCCGCCGATTGTGTCAAAGGAGTTGTGGGAGGCGGCAAACCGGGAGATAGCCAGGAGAGCCGAAGGGATAAACCGATCGGGGGATAGGAAGAGGGGGAGATATAAGGGGAAATCCCAGATAAGCGGCAAATTATTCTGCGGATTGTGCGGGAATCCTTATTACAGGAGGACAAGGAGACGTTATAAAGACCGCCTGGTTGTCTATGAGTGGAAGTGTAAAAGATATCTGGAGACAGGCAGGAAAACCGGGAGAATAAAAGGGCTTCCGTTAAGTGAAGTGCAGTCGGAAGAGGCGGAAGGGTGTGATAATGTCCATCTCGATGAAGAGATGCTGTATCAATTGTTGGTACAGATCTGTGAGAAGAGATATATGCCGGATAAAGAACGGACGGTCTGCGATATGGTTCATATGCTGAAAATCGTCCTGAAAGAGAAGGATTATCGGCAGGAGATTGACAGAAAGAGGCGGCAGGAAGGGAAGCTGATGAGACAGATGGATATTCTGGCAGAAAAACTTTTGGAAGGTGTCGTCTCTGATGAAGTGTACCAGAGGACACAGAAGGAGTTAGAGGAGAGGTTAGAAAATATTTGTGATGAAATTAAGGAATTAGAGAGGCAGAATGCAAAAAGAAGTGAAAATGTTTTAAAGGAACGGATTGCCTATATCGAAAAGATGCTGCAGACAATGGGAATGATAGAAAAGGCCGTAGCTGCGGAAATGTTGGAGAATGTGGATAAGATATGGATTTATCCGGAATACATGGAGATTGTTTTCAATCTGCCGGAGACAGCGGAGGCGGAGAATACCGATATCTCGGTACAGGAGTATGGGAACAGAATGAAAATAGAGTATGGAAATCTGTTCAATTATAGAAAAAAGAAAGAAGAAGAAAGGAACGCGATTATCCGGATGATGCAGGAAGACCCGTGCATAACGGCAAGGGAGATTGCGGAAAAGCTTATGATCAGCTTATCCGGGGCAAATTATAGGATCGGCGTATTGAAGTCAGAGGGAAAGGTGAAGTTTAACGGAAGCGGCGGGAAAGGAGAGTGGGAAATAATAAGTCCTGTTTGATTGCAATTTTATCATTTATGCGTTAAAATAGTAACGATAAAAATTTTGTAGTTATAGTAAGGAGTGGGAAAAATGGCCAGATATGTGAGAGACCTGGTATTGAACAAGCCGGATGATTTTGTGCGGTTTATCATGAATGATTTTCTTCAGAAGAATGGTTTCGTGTTGTCCGACTGGAAGGGAGAGGCGGCGTACCGTACCGGAGACGCGGTGATGGAAGGGTACAAATATTTGAAATGGAACTATGCGGGAGGTATCTTTCATCTGGAAGCATGGATGAAGGGGACTTTCGGAGGAGAATGGAACCTTGACGGTTTCGTGGGAACCCTGCAGAAAAAACCATATAAAGAAAGTTTAGAGCAGTTATTTGCAACTCTCAACCAGCCGCTGTCAATGAATCAGCAGGCAGCGCCGGGGCAGCCGATGCCGAATGTAGTTCCGGTACATACTGTGGATAATTCTAATGCGGCTACAATGGGACTGGTATTTGGAATTTTCAGTCTGATCTTTGCGTTTTTGATTCCGCTTGTCAGTATCATCCTGGCGTGTCTTGGATTCTCAAGGGCGAGGATGGGAGCGGGTTCCAGCAAGGCAGGAATGGCAAAAGCCGGGAAGGTTCTCTGCATTATAGGGATTGTTATTGCGGTTATCATGTGGGGAGTGAACATATTGATGGCAGTCTCGCCGCTGGCTATGTTACTTTAGGATAGACAGACGGCGCTGATACAGGGAGGGTTTGACTTTTTTGAGCCAAATCCTCCATATGAGAAATGTAAGGCTCAGTTTACGATATCCTTTGACGAGGATATGAAGGTGGGCGGTTTTTATATTAAATAAGGGAGAAGCGTATGGAAAGATGGGCAGCGATGTGCGGCGTGATGAGTATTATTTTCTGGGGGATGGCGCTTTTATTTGCCCTCCTGAAGGGGAAAGCGGCTATCTTAATCTCCGGGTTTAATACGATGCCGAAGGAGCAGAGAAAGCAGTACGACAGAGAGAGGATGAGTAAGGATCAGAGGAATGCGTTTATCCTGTGGGCGGTCATTCTGGGGAGCGGATGCCTCTTGACTGAGCTGACTTCGTCAAAGAATGCGGCAATTGCAGCAGTCATTATCTGGCTTGTGGTATTTTTTCGGGACGTACATCTGGATGAAGAGAAAGCATTTGGGAAATATAAGATGAAGTAGTAGATTGTATCAGAATGCCATCCCGTCTAAATACCTGACTGGAATATATGATTAGATATCCGAGCCCGTCTCTTGCGGCAAGGAATTCTCCGATGATCACGCCCACCAGGCAGAGTCCGATATTTACCTTCATATTACTGATGATTGCCGGAATGGAACTTGGCAGTACTACTTTCGAAAGCGCGTGGAACCGATTGCCCCCCAGTGTGTAGATCAGCTTGATTTTACCCGGATCTACGACGGTAAAGCTGGTGTACAGGCTTAAGATGCTTCCGAAGATGGCGACCGACATTCCGGCTACGATTATAGTTGTCTTGGTTGCTCCCAGCCATACGATTAAAAGCGGCGCCAATGCGGATTTTGGCAGGCTGTTCAGTACGACGAGATAGGGGTCCAGAATCTCGGAGAGCTTGCTGCTGAACCACAGGGCGACTGCCACCAGAATGCTGATGGCAATCACAAGCAGGAAGCTTATGATAGTTTCGAACAGTGTCACCCCGAGATGGAGGAATATACTTTTATCCATGAGCATTCCGAAGAAACAAAGCGCGATCTTAGAGGGACTGCTGAAAATAAAGGAATCTATGATTCCCACATTGGCGGTAAATTCCCATACAAACAGAAAACTCAGAAGGATCAGTATTCGGGATATACTGACGATTCGTTTATGCCTGCGGTGCATGAGCAGGTATTTCTTTTGTTCTGCCGACAGATTATTCATCTGTGTTCAACTCCTTCCATATCAGATTAAAATATGTCTTGAATTCCGGGGCGTTGCGCCGGTTCAGCGGTGTGTCTGCGTCAAGGTCGAAGATCAACGGAATGGTCTGCTTGATGGTCGCCGGACGGCCGGAAAGGATGATGATGCGGTCAGCCAGGGAGATGGCTTCCGACAGGTCATGGGTTACAAGGAGGGCGGATTTACCTTCTTTGCGGATGATCTGGCCGATGTCGTCGCCGACGGTCAGGCGCGTCTGATAATCAAGAGCGGAGAAGGGTTCATCCAGAAGCAGAAGGTCAGGCTCTAATACCAGGGTTCGGATCAAGGCGGCTCTCTGCCGCATGCCTCCGGATAATTCAGAAGGGTGCGAGGATTCGAATTGGCGGAGACCATAGAGGTCTAACAGATCGTGGGCCCGTTCCCTGGTGCGGGCAGTCAGCATGTGCTGGATCTCAAGACCCAGGATTACGTTATTGTATATGGTACGCCATTCAAAAAGTTCGTCGTGCTGAAGCATATAGCCTACGTTCGTGGTACTTTCTTTTAAGTATTTTCCATTAATTTTAATCAGACCTTTCTCCGGTTCCAGGAGCCCGGAGATTAGTGAGAGTAAGGTAGATTTGCCGCATCCGGACGGACCCACGATGGAGACGAATTCGCCTTTGTTCAGTGCAAAAGATATGTCCGTAAGAGCGGGAGTCTCGCCGTCCAGGGTATGGTAGGCATAATGGATGTGTTTGAGTTCTAGAACTTGTTCCATAGAAACCTCCTGTGTTTTTGTCATGATTCAGCTTAAAGTCACTGTGGTGCAGTTTCCTCGCAGCCAAAAATTGAATGATTACATTATTTTATGTAAATATCGGGATTTCGTGACGGATTCATCTTGTCAGAAGTAAAGAAAGCGGTTATAATGCAAAAGTATACATAAGCAGACAGAGTCCGACATTGGGGATCAGAAGATCCGGCGGGGTTGAGATGTTTTTGGAGGAAAGAGATTCCATGAATTACCAGAAAGAGTTGGATAAATTGATTGAGCGGCTTGAAAAGCAGGAAAAGGTGCCAAGTCTCTTGCTGCACAGTTGCTGTGCGTCTTGCAGCAGTTATGTGATAGAATACCTGAGTAATTATTTTAAAATTACCGTGTTCTATTATAATCCGAATATTTATCCGGAGAGCGAATACACGAAGCGTATTCTGGAACAGCAGACCTTGATTACGCAGATGAAGACCCGGTATCCGGTTGCGTTTATGGCAGGGAATTATGACAGTGACCGTTTCTATGAGATGGCGAAGGGTCTGGAGCATGTGAAGGAAGGCAAAGAGCGGTGCTTTCGATGTTATGAACTGAGACTTCGTGAAGCGTCAGAGGTTGCGAAGAAGTGCGGATTTGATTATTTTACGACTACTTTAAGCATCAGCCCCCTTAAGAACGCGGCTAAGCTGAATGAGATTGGGATGAGGCTTTCTGAAGAATACGGGGTAGAGTATCTGGTATCTGATTTTAAGAAGAAGAACGGTTATAAGCGTTCGATTGAATTGTCAAAGAAATATGATCTGTACCGGCAGGATTATTGCGGATGTGAGTTCTCTGTGCCGGCTTCACGAAGGGCGTAGATTAGAATCTTAATGTTTTGTTTTGGAAAGTATCCGGTGTGTATATAAGCAGTAAAGAAGCAGATAGAGATAGATAGATAGAGATAGATAGAGATAGCGATAGAGAGAGAAAGAAAAAGCATATAAGGGAGATGAAAAATATGGCACAGTTATGGGGCGGCCGTTTTACCAAAGAAACGGACCGGTTGGTATATGAATTTAATGCGTCGATCTCTTTTGACAAGAGATTCTATGCCCAGGATATCCGGGGCAGTATCGCGCATGTGATGATGCTGGCGAGGCAGGGAATCCTGACAGGAACCGAGAAGGATGAGATTGTGAACGGATTGGAAGGGATTTTGAGCGACGTTGAGAGCGGAAAACTTGAGATTACGGATCAGTATGAAGATATCCACAGTTTCGTGGAGGCGACGCTGATCGACCGGATCGGAGAACCGGGAAAGAAGCTGCATACTGGACGAAGCCGCAACGACCAGGTGGCGTTGGATATGAAGCTTTATGCCAGGGACGAGGTGCATATCTTAAATCAATTAGTCAGGGAACTGCTCCTTTCGATTCTTACGATTATGGAAGAGAATGTGGACACTTATATGCCGGGATTTACACATCTTCAGAAAGCGCAGCCGGTTACGCTGGCACACCATATGGGGGCGTATTTTGAGATGTTCCGGAGGGATCATGAGAGACTTGTGGGGATCTATGACAGGATGGATACTTGTCCGTTAGGTTCCGGCGCCCTGGCGGGAACGACTTATCCTTTGGATCGGGATTATACGGCGAGTCTGCTTGGATTCGAAGGTCCGACGAGAAACAGTATGGACGGTGTATCGGATCGGGATTATCTTCTGGAATTATTGTCGGCGCTTTCGATTATGATGATGCATTTGAGCCGCTTTTCCGAAGAGGTGATAATCTGGAATTCCAATGAATACCAGTTTGTGGAGATTGACGACGCCTACAGTACCGGGAGCAGTATCATGCCTCAGAAGAAGAATCCGGATATTGCAGAACTAGTCCGCGGAAAAACCGGCCGTGTCTATGGGGCGCTGAATGCTCTCCTGGTTGCGATGAAGGGAATTCCGCTTGCATATAATAAGGATATGCAGGAGGATAAGGAATGGGTGTTCGATGCGATTGATACGGCGAAGGGATGCCTTGTCTTATTCACCGGAATGCTTAGGACTTTGAATTTCAAGAAGGAGCAGATGGAAGACAGTGCGAAACATGGATTTACCAACGCCACGGATGCGGCGGATTATCTGGTGAACCACGGCGTGCCGTTCCGGGATGCGCACGGCATCGTGGGGCAGTTGGTTCTTCTTTGTATCGAGAAGAATGCGGCGCTTGACGATCTGCCGCTTGAGGAATATCGGAAGATATCACCGGTTTTTGAAGAGGATATTTATGACGCGATCAGTATGGAAACCTGTGTGAATAAACGGATTACAGCCGGGGCGCCCGGGAAGACGGCGATGGAGGCGGAGATCGCCGCCTGCAGAAAATATCTGGATGAGTATTAATATAAAGATGTTCCGATAGGAGCGCGGATATAGTGCGGTAAGACGCTATCCGGTTAAGAAGATTGATGTCTGATAAATAAGCAGTAATGAATGGTAAAAGGAGTAGATGAATCATGGAACAGAAATTAAGAGTAGGTATTTTAGGAGCAACGGGGATGGTTGGACAGCGTTTTATCTCACTGCTTGAGAATCATCCGTGGTTTGAGGTGGTGACGGTAGCTGCAAGCCCGAGGTCTGCGGGAAAGACCTATGAGGAAGCGGTAGGAGACCGCTGGAAGATGACGACGCCGATGCCGGAGGGAGTAAAGAAGCTGACAGTATGGAATGTCAATGAAGTAGAGAAGGTTGCGGCGACCGTTGACTTTGTGTTCAGCGCCGTAGATATGACAAAGGATGAGATCAAAGCGATCGAAGAGGAATATGCGAAGACCGAGACGCCAGTTGTGTCGAACAACAGCGCGCATCGGTGGACGCCGGATGTACCGATGGTGGTGCCGGAGATCAATTCCGATCATTTTGCGGTGATTGAAGATCAGAAGAAGCGTCTTGGAACGACACGAGGGTTTATCGCGGTAAAGCCGAACTGTTCGATTCAAAGTTATGCGCCGTGCCTGGCTGCATGGAAGGAGTTTGAGCCGACGGAAGTGATCGCGACGACTTATCAGGCGATCTCAGGCGCAGGAAAGACATTCAAAGACTGGCCGGAGATGGTGGAAAATATTATCCCCTATATAGGCGGGGAAGAAGAAAAAAGCGAGCAGGAGCCGCTCCGTGTATTAGGAAGGGTGGAAGGAGGTCAGATCGTAAAAGCTGATCTGCCGAAAATAACCTGTCAGTGTATCCGGGTGCCTGTCCTGAACGGCCACACTGCGGCAGTATTCGTTAAGTTTGCGAAGAAACCTTCGAAGGAGGAACTGATCGAGAAGCTGGTGAACTATAAAGGATATCCCCAGGAGCAGAAGCTTCCGAGCGCGCCGAAGCAGTTTATCCAATATCTCAGTGATGATAACCGTCCGCAGGTAACGATGGATGTGGACTATGAGAAGGGGATGGGAATCTCTGTCGGGCGGCTGAGAGAGGACAGTATCTATGATTATAAGTTTGTCGGACTCTCCCATAACACCGTGCGCGGCGCGGCCGGAGGAGCAGTACTCTGTGCGGAAGCGCTAACGGCAAAAGGGTATATTAAAACAAAAGATCCGCAGTAAATTTCAAATGTCAAAAACCCCTTCTGCGGGCATCGCGCTATAGCGTGTCCGGCAGAAGAGGTTTTTTTATGTATATCCAAAAAGCTGTTCCATTTTTCTTATAACTATAAAATAGCTGATAATCAGGATAACGACCGCGCCGGTCCATGCCATGATCTCGGCATAGAAGATGCCGTGTTCTCCGATCAGCATCGGCAGAAAGACGGCGGTTACGGCGCGCATAACAAATTCCGCAATCCCGGATACCAGAGGGAGGATGGTATTGCCCATTCCCTGAATCGCGGAACGCGTGATGTGAAGGATGTAGAGGATAGGAAGACAGATACTCATGACCGCCAGATAGTAGTAGGCAATCTGTAAGGTCTGTTCAAATTCCTCGGGTGTGCCGGAAATAAACCAGCTGAGAATTTCTTTACCAAAAAAGAGCATGAGGAGCGCGATAAACAGAGACGTTAATAATGCGATCAGGATCGCTGATTTCACGCCTTTTCTGATACGGTCTGTCCTCTTGGCGCCGAGATTCTGTCCGGTATAAGTTACCATAGCGTATCCGTAAGAGGTGGCGGCCACTTCTAATACACCGTAGAGCTTATTCGTAGCGGTAAATCCGGCGATAAACAGCACGCCGAAACCATTGACTACGAATTGGACGATCATTCCCCCTACCGAGATGATTGCATTCTGGAATGCCATAGGGAACCCCAGCATAAGCAGGCGGAGGGGAAGCCTGCCGGATGGCCGGAAATCTGCCTTCTGCAGCGTCAATATATCTATCTTCCGAATATGATACAGACAGAACAGACTGGATATCAGCTGGGCGATCAGGGTGGCTATGGCTGCCCCGGCGATACCAAAACCCAGAACCAGTACGAACAGCAGATCAAGGAAGATGTTTGTCGCGGCGGCCACGATCATTGCGTGAAGCGGAGTCTGCCCGTCGCCCAGAGAGCGCAGGATGGACGCCAGAAGATTATATGCCATGACGACAGGAATTCCTAGATACATAATGCGCAGGTAAAGAAGCGCGTCAGGGAGAATCCTGGCGGGCGTATTAAGAAGTTCCAGGACAGGGCGCGCCAGTAATTGTCCGATTCCAAGCAGTACTATGGCGGACAGCAGGGAGAGGACGGCAGAATTTCCGACGGATCTGCGTAAATTATCGTATCTTTTGGCGCCGAATTCCTGTGCCAGGAGGATACCGAAGCCCTGGGTAAAACCCTGAATAATGCCGAGCATCATCCAATTCATCCAATCTGCGGCGCCTAAGGCGGCCAGAGCGCTTACGCCAAGGGCTTTTCCTACGACCATAGTATCTACAACCGTATAAAGCTGCTGAAAGACGTTGCCGATCATCAGCGGGATTGCGAAGGAGAAGATCAGTGGAACGGGCTTTCCTTCCGTCATATTCTTTACATGTGATGCCATTATGAAACCTCGTTATTCATCTTAATTATCTTAGTCCTGTTATTTTTTTCAGGCGGCCTGCCGGCAGTATGGGAAACTGCCGAAGGATCTGCCGGACAAGGGTACGTCTGCCATCATATCACGGATTTTGCCTACTTACAATAGATTATCCAAATTATATCAGGATAATTAAAAATCAGAAAATACTTCCATCTGTTTCTTTAGTTCATCTACAATCTCTCGGTTCGTATCCATACGGCCCGCGATATCCGTCATATCCGCAACCAGGCTCCTTGTGCTGCCTGCGACCCCATTGATCTCGTCTGCGCCCTCGTCGATCGCTTTCGAAATGCTGTCGATGGAATCGGCAATCTCAATCATAGAATTCCTAAGCCGGTCGGTCCTGCTGTTAAATGCATCGATCATTTCCTTTACATAGTCGGCATCTTCTTTGTATTGTCTACCGGAACGGATAAATTCCTGGAATTCCGTAAGAATCGTTCCGCTTAGATAATCTGCCATATCCTGGGAGTTCCTGGACAGGTTGTGTACAGCGTTCGTAACGATCTGATTCACTTCCTGGATACGGCCGGCAGTCTCGCTGCAGGAATTGGCAAGGGTCTTGATCTCACTGGCAACGACGGCGAAGCCTTTGCCGGCTTCGCCCGCCCGCATGGCTTCTACGGAAGCGTTTAGTGCGATCAGGTTTGTTGTGGAGGAGATCGCTACGATATCTTTGGTCAGGCTGTTCACCTGATCGACGCTTTTGCTGTTCTCGATTGCTTCCTCTAATACATCTAAGATATCAGACGCTTTCTGCCGGATTGCTTTTGTATTCGTCTGTGCTAATGCTTCCATCTCATTTGCTCGGACCTTCATAGCGGAAGAATAATCCGTGATCGTACGGCATTCCTTGGCCATATCATGGACATCTCCTTTGATGTCGGACGCGCTGTTGTTGATGATCGCCGCGTTGTTTGCCACCTTCTGGATCGCCATAGACAGGGAGTCGGTAAGAGAGGAGAGTCCCCTGGCGCTTTTGCTCGACGTACGGGTGTGTTTCAGTACTTCGCCGGTTACTTCGTCAAGCTTCTGCGAGTTTTCCTGAAGTGTGTATACCGTGTCCTTGATCGGCGCTATCACATATTTTTTGATGATCCGGATAGCGGCAAGCACTAATATCAGACATGTTATGATAGAAGTAGCCGCGATCACCAGTGAGATGATATAGACTATCATCAGTTTGTGTTTTGCGCCGTCTGTTCTTTCGCTGACGGCGGCATATAATTCATTAGTATTGTCGGCTATGGCAGAACCAAAATGAGCTACGTCGCCGTTGGCATAAGTGTAGGCATCCGCGGTATTACTGTCTGCGCTTGCACATACAAGATAGACCAGGGCATGCTTGAAGGAATCATAATTCTGGAGAAGCTGTGCATAGACTGCCTCTTCGTCTTCTGTCACATAGTTTTTAAATTCTTTTAGATATTTTTCCAGAATTGCCTCTTCTTTCTTGATCTGTGCCACGACGGTGATCATGGTATTATAATCCGTTGCGACAATATGCGACAGCGCCAACTTATGGATGTCAGTGGTAGAATGGCGGATGTTCTGCAGTGTCTCCGAGCCTACCATATAGTTGTCTACAATCTTAGAAGCATTAGAATCGACATTATGAATGCTGAAAACCGACAGGACATTCGAGAACAATGCCACAACACCCAGAAGGATGATCGGAAGTATCAGACGTTGCTGTATAGTGAGTTTCTTTTTCATCTTATGTTAACAGATCCTTTCGACATATTGTATCTAATGTTCAGGCGGGGTGTTATCATTAACGTGCGGAAACACCTTTTGCCATCTCGTCCAGCTGTTCCTGCAAATCCTGACCGGAGGGGTTGCCGGCGGCCATATTTTCAGCAAATTTTGTTACCGGATCCCAGAAATTGCCTCCGATCCGCTGAAGTTGAGAATACTCGGACTGTTCTATGAGAGCGGAGATTGCCGGGGATTGTTGGATTTCCTTAGATTCTGCTACGGAGATGTTAGAGGGACCCTGCCCGCGCTTTTCAAATCTAAGCTGCTGATTCTCTTCGTTGGTGATCCACTCTGCCAGTCTGGCCGCCCATTTCGGATGTTCGGAATATGCGTTTACCCCGATCAGCTTACAGCCGGAGAAAGAAGCCATCTGTATTTGTTTCCCGTTACAGGTGTAGGTCGGCAGCTTGACGGCTGCGGCGTTCTCTCCCCATGCTTCCTTCACTGCAACAGAATTCCATACGCCGCTGATACCCGCGATTACGGATCCATTCCTGATCCCGTCAAGGAATTCCTCATCTGTCCGATTGGCGAAGCCTGGATTCCCTGCGATCCGAAGCATCGCCTGGGCTACGTCGATGCCCCGGATATCGCCTTCCGCCTGATTCCAGGTGCAGTAGTTGGTGATTCCGTCGTCGTTAAGCCCGACCTGCAGTCCGGTATTTCCATAGAAAGAATACACATACCATGCTGAGGACCAGTCCATGGCGAATTCTCTGCCGTTTGCCGCCGCGGCTTCTAATATGCCGTCTAAGGTCTTCACCTGTTCTTCGGTGATATAATGTTTGTTATAATATAAGAAATATCCGTTATCCGCAGTCAGCGGATAAGCGTAGAGCCGGTTGTTTACTGTGGCAGATTCTACCGCGCTTGAAAGATTCCTGCTGATGATCTGATCCGCGTTCTCGATTGGGTCCAGGGCTCCGGCCGCCGCCAGTGCATTCAACTGATCGTCGGCGAAGGTAAATACGTCCGCGCCTTCTTCCAGTCCGCCAAGCAATGTGTCCTTGCACTGAGATTCTCCTTGTACCTCAAATGTTATCTGAAAATCGGCCTGCCCCTGATAGTTAGTCTGAAAGTTTTGGATGATCTGGTTCATCAGTTCTGTATCTTCTTCGGCGCCCCAGACTACCAGTTCGACCTTTTGCTTTTTCGTATCTGAGGGGTTTGTCTTATCGGCCGTATGACAGCCTGTAAGCGCTGCGGTGCATAGAATGCCCCAAAACAGCCTGTATACTTGTTTTCTCATGTGTAATCCATCCTTTTTTGTTCGGTAACAGTTTGTTCTCGCGTTATTCGTAAAACGCCGCATTAGGGTATAAACTGTAACGATATTATATCATTAAAAGGGCGGTGAGGCTAGAATAAACTTTTTGAAATTACAAAAATGTTTTCTCTCTTACTTTCATTTCTCCTATGCAAGTGGTAAAATAAAAAAACGAGAATTATGAAAGACGAGGTACGGATATGGATAAAGAGATTCTGAATTATACCCAGAACAGAGAACTCTCATGGCTTAAGTTTAATCAAAGAGTCTTGGAAGAGGCGCAGGATACGACGGTTCCCCTTCTGGAACGAATGAAGTTTGTGGCGATATTTACCAGCAATCTGGACGAATTTTTTATGATACGTGTCGGAAGTCTTTTTGATATGGCGCATACGGACGCGAATAACAGGGACAGCCGTTCAGGCATGACGCCTAAAGAGCAGCTGGATAAGATCTTTGAGGCTGTCGCCCCGCTTTATAAAGAGAGAGATAAGACGTACGCGGAGCTTAAGAAGCAGCTGCAGCCCTATGGAATCTGCGGTTTGAATTTCAAAGACCTGGAGCAGAACGAGAAGAAGTATGTGAAGAAATACTTCAAAGATCAGATTCTTCCGGTTCTATCTCCTCAGATCGTAGATGCGATTCATCCGTTTCCCCATCTGTTGAATAAAGAGGTATACGTGACTGCGAGCCTTCGATTTAAAGAGAAATCAAATGTAAAGAATATGATGGGGATCGTTTCGATTCCTCCGTTTATGTCGGAGATATTGCAGCTTCCGGGGCATGACGTCCGATATATCCGTATGGAGAAGGTGATTATGGAGTTCCTGGGGCTGGTGTTCTCAAGATACGAGGTGTCGGACGCGAATTATATCTGCGTCACAAGGAACGCGGATATCGCGCCGGATGACGAGGCTCTGGAGATCAGCGACGATTTTCGATATCTGATGAAGGAGACGCTGCATAAGCGCCGCAGGATGGCGGTGGTGCGTCTTGAGGTTGCCGAGAAGTTAAAGCCGGATATGGAAGCATATTTTTGTGAGAAATTCAATATCGAACCGACGCAGATCTTTAGGACTAAAGTACCGATGAAGATGAATTTTGTGTTTGGAATCAATGGAAAACTCCCGGAATCTATGAAGCGTTCGTTGGAATACAGATCGTTTACGCCGCAGAATTCACCGCATGTTCAGGACAGCAACGTGATGCGTCAGGTGAAGAGGAAGGATATACTGCTGTACTATCCGTACGAGAGTATGGATCCGTTTCTGAAGATGATAAAGGAAGCGTCCGTTGATCCGAACGTTGTAACGATTAAGATTACGATCTATCGTCTTGCGAAGAAAGCAAGACTGGTGGAGTATCTCTGCGCGGCTGCCGAGAACGGAAAGGACGTCACGGTATTGATAGAGCTGCGGGCAAGGTTCGACGAGCAGAACAACATCGATTGGTCCGAACGTATGGAAGAAGCCGGCTGCCGCGTGATCTACGGTTTCGAAGATTATAAGGTACACTCCAAGATATGTCTGATTACATACCGGAACCGGAATGAAATCCAGTATATCACGCAGATTGGAACAGGGAATTACAATGAAAAGACGGCGGCGATGTACACAGATCTGTCTTTGATGACCGCGAATCCGGCGATCGGAAAGGATGCGGCAGAGTTTTTCAAGAATATGTCCATCAGCAATCTGAACGGCAGTTATGACCATATTATCGTTTCGCCTACGAGCCTGAAGCAGAAAGTTCTCTATCTGATCGACGAAGAGATCAGAAAGGGGGAGAAGGGCAGGATCATCATGAAGATGAATTCCCTGACTGACGTGGATTTTATCTCCAAGATATCGGAGGCTTCCAAGGCAGGGGTAAGAGTAGACTTGATTGTCAGAGGGATTTGTTGTATACTTCCAGGAGTGCAGGGATATACGGAGAATGTAAGAGTGATGAGTATCGTCGGACGATATCTGGAGCATGCGCGTATCTTTAGCTTCGGCGCAGGGGCGTCACAGAAGATCTATATCGGATCGGCGGATATGATGACGAGAAACACGGAGAAACGTGTCGAGGTTGCGTGCCCGATCCTGGATGAGAATATCAAGAGACAGGTAAACCATTATCTGAAGGTGATGCTGAACGATAATGTAAAAGCCAGGGTTCTGCAAAGCGACGGGACGTTTGTCAAGAAGAAGGTAACCGGCAATTCGGTTGATTCTCAGAGGATATTCATGCAGGAGGCGATTCATGCCAAGAGAGAGGCGCCGCCGAAAGAGAAGCCGATCAGCGAATTAATCCGGAAAGTGCTGCACAGTCGGAAATATTTATAAAGAATGGATAGAGGGGAATCGTAGTTTATATGGGAAAATCACTTTATATTGCGGAGAAGCCCAGTGTAGCGCAGGAGTTTGCCAAGGCGCTGAAGATAAAGGCGAGAAGAGGCGACGGGTATCTGGAGTCGGAAGAAGCCATTGTTACGTGGTGTGTCGGACATCTGGTAACGATGAGTTATCCGGATGCTTATGATCCCGGTCTGAAAAAATGGCGTCTGGAAACCCTGCCTTTTATCCCCAGGGAGTTTAAGTATGAGGTGATCCCGGCGGTTGCCAAACAGTTTCGCGTCGTCGCGGGACTTCTGAACCGGAAAGATGTGGAGCGGATCTATGTATGTACGGACTCCGGGCGGGAAGGAGAGTATATCTATCGTCTGGTGGAGCAGCAGGCGAAGGTCAGAGGGAAGGAACGGCGAAGGGTATGGATTGATTCCCAGACGGAAGAAGAGATCTTACGGGGGATTCGTGAGGCGAAGGACTTGAAAGAATATGATAATCTGTCAGCGTCGGCGTATCTTCGGGCCAAGGAGGATTATCTGATGGGGATTAATTTCTCCCGTCTGCTGACATTGAAATACGGGGACAGTATCTCACATTATCTGAAAACGGACCGTTCCGTGATATCCGTAGGAAGAGTAATGACCTGTGTGCTTGGCATGGTGGTCCGCCGGGAGCGGGAGATCCGGGAATTTGTCGAGACGCCGTTCTATCGGGTGGTCAGTGCAAGCGGCGAGGAGGGGGCTGTATTCGAGAGTGAATGGAGAGCGGTAAAGGGTTCCAGGTGGTTTGAGTCCTTTGACCTTTACAAGGAAAACGGTTTCAAAGAGCGTAAGAAAGCAGAAGAGCTGGTTGCGTATCTGAGCGGGGACACTCCCCTGACCTGCCAGATCATTTCCATAGAAAAGAAGAAGGAGAAGAAGGCTCCGCCGCTGCTATTCAACCTCGCGGAGCTGCAGAACGAATGCTCGAAACGATTCAAGATCAGTCCGGACGAGACGCTTCGTATCGTTCAGGAATTGTATGAAAAGAAACTGGTGACCTATCCCAGGACGGACGCCAGAGTTTTATCCACTGCCGTGGCAAAGGAGATACATAAGAATCTGAACGGACTGATGAAGTATGAGACGGCAGTACCGTATCTGAGAGAGATCGTGGGCTTCGGAAGCCATAAAGGATTAGAGAAGACTAAGTACGTCAATGATAAACAGATCACCGACCATTATGCGATCATCCCTACGGGACAGGGATTGAATACCCTTGGCTCTCTGCCGCATCTGTCCGCCCAGGTATACGAGACGATCGTCAGACGGTTCCTGAGTATCTTCTATCCGCCGGCGGTCTATCAAAAGATAGGGATTGTAACGAAGATGAAGGAAGAGTCTTTCTTCGCGAATTTCAAAGTTCTCGCAGAGGAGGGATATTTGAAAGTCGCGGGGGCGCCGGGGCGAAAGAAGGCGTCTGCGGCAAAAGAAGAAAAGGGACAGGAGAACAGAGGAGAGAGCCGGGAGGAGGAACAGGAAGACAGACAGGAATCGGAGGAGAACGGCGGGGAGAAGAGTACGGATACTGCATTCTTCCAGAAGATACAGACACTCAGGAAGGGAATGACACTTCCGGTCCGGTCCCTTGAGATTAAGGAAGGAAAGACGTCGCCCCCGAAGAGATATAATTCCGGCTCTATGATACTTGCGATGGAGAATGCAGGGCAGTTGATTGAGGACGAAGACCTGCGTGCGCAGATTAAGGGGAGCGGAATCGGAACCAGCGCCACCAGAGGAGAGATTTTGAAGAAGTTGTTCCACATCCAGTATCTTGCCTTGAATAAGAAGACGCAGATCGTAACTCCGACCCTGCTGGGAGAGATGATCTTCGACGTGGTGGAGCATTCCATCAAGTCTCTTCTTAACCCGGAGCTTACGGCAAGTTGGGAGAAGGGTCTGACTTATGTAGCGGAGGGAGATATCACCCCGGATGAATATATGAAGAAATTGAATCATTTTATTGTAAGCAGGACGGAAGGTGTGAAGGGCTTATGTAATCAAAGCCAGCTTCAGGCCTGTTACGATAAAGCGGCAGCATCCTATAGAAAGACTAAAAAATAAGACAAAAAGGAGAGGAACATACAGTATGAATGGATTGACAGTAAAGGAATTGTACACATTGGAGGAGACGATTGCGAAAGATATCTTCAAGGGAGTCACCTATCCGTGGGAGGTGCTTCCGAAGATCAGCGAATTCATCCTGGGTCTCGGCGCGACACTTCTGGAAGATGAATATGACAAAGTCGGGGAGGATGTATGGATCGCCAAGTCCGCGAAGGTATTCGAATCCGCGTATATCCATGGACCGGCGATCATCGGGAAGGACGCGGAGGTAAGGCAGTGTGCGTTTATCCGCGGAAATGCCATCGTCGGTGAAGGCGCGGTAGTCGGGAATTCGACGGAGCTTAAGAATGTGATCCTGTTCAATAAGGTTCAGGTGCCGCATTATAACTATGTCGGAGATTCTATCCTGGGTTATAAGGCGCATATGGGCGCCGGTTCCATCACATCCAATGTAAAATCAGATAAGAAACTTGTGGTGGTAAAGACGCCGGAGGGTAATATCGAGACGGGTATGAAAAAGTTCGGAGCCATGCTTGGGGACGAGGTGGAAGTCGGATGCGGTACGGTGCTGAATCCCGGAAGCGTGGTGGGAAGCCATACCAATATCTATCCCCTTTCCAGCGTCAGGGGATATGTGCCGGCGGACAGTATCTATAAGAAGCAGGGGGAAGTCGTGGAGAAAATGTAAGATGTTAAAGAGCCGGAATAGAGTCGGCGTACTCCCGGGGCTTTCAGACAGAGAGAGCCCGGCGGTCTGCAGAGGTAAATGTGAGGAACAGGAGGAATAGAAAAGATGCATAAAGTAGGTTTTATAGGAGTTGGAATCATGGGGAAATCCATGGTACGCAATCTGATGAAGGCCGGGTTTGAGCTTCATATCTATGCCAGGACGAGGGCGAAAGTAGAAGATGTGATCGGCGAGGGCGCAGTCTTTCATGAGTCTATAAAGGATTGCGTGAGGGATTGCGACGCGGTGATAACGATCGTGGGATTCCCCCAGGATGTAGAGGAAGTGTATTTCGATACGGGTAATATCCTGGAGAGCGCGAAGCAGGGCGCATATCTGATTGATATGACGACGACGAGTCCGATGCTTGCGAAGAAGATCGCAGAAGCCGGAAACGAGAAGGGGTATCGTGTGTTGGATGCGCCCGTGACAGGCGGGGACGGCGGAGCAAGAGCCGGAACGTTATCCATCCTTGTGGGCGGAGGCAAAGAGAACTTCGAGGCTTGTATGCCGCTGTTTCAGGCGATGGGAACCAATATCAATTACCAGGGGGAGGCCGGGTGCGGACAGCATGCCAAGCTCGCGAACCAGATCATGATTGCGGGCGCTTTATCCGGAGTCTGCGAGGCGCTGACCTATGCAAGAGCCAAGGGGCTTGACCTTCAGGTGCTTTTGGATTCCGTATCGACAGGGGCGGCGGGGAGCAGGCAGCTTGACACCTTCGGACCGAAGATTCTGGCCGAAGACTACGCGCCGGGCTTCTTTATGAAGCATTTTATCAAAGATATGAAGCTTGCCCTTACGGAAGCAAATATGAGCGGATTGTCTTTGGATGTGCTGAGTCAGGCGCTGGCGAATTATGAGGAACTGGCTGCGGAAGGTTATGGTGATCTCGGAACACAGGCGCTTATGAAGTACTATGAAGAGACGGTTTGTGAGGAAGAGTAAACAGCGGTGGAATCCGTGTTTAAATATAAAAGATAACAAAAGGAGAGAAGAAAATGGCAAATGATAATTATGTAACATTTGAGATCGGAAAGACGAAGCATATTGCGCTGGTAGCGCATGACGGTAAGAAGAAGGAACTGGTGGAATGGTGCGACAGGAATAAAGATATCCTGAAAGGGCATTTCTTATGCGGAACAGGTACTACGGCCAGATTGATCGCGGAGAAGACAGGGCTTCCGGTAAAGGGGTATAACAGCGGCCCTCTTGGCGGAGATCAGCAGATCGGCGCGAAGATCGTGGAGGGGCAGATTGATTTCATGATTTTCTTGTGGGACCCGTTAGAGGCGCAGCCTCATGATCCGGATGTGAAAGCGCTGCTTCGAATCGCGGTTGTATATGATATCCCTATCGCGAATAATCTGGCGACTGCAGATTTCATGCTGCATTCTAAGTACATGGAGGGAACCTACGACCGGAGAGTGCAGAATTTCAATAAGACGGTACAGGAACGTGTAGAGCAGATGAAATAAAGGGTATGGATTGCAAGACTGGGCATTTATAGATAACCCAGTCTTTTTCATAAAGGCTTTGCAGTAAGAAGATATGGAAGAGACGGAGATTCCAGATCGGAAGGAGAAACGGTGAATTTTTTTGACTATATTAAAAATGAATCTTTTTTCAAGCCATTGACCTTAAAGTACCACAGAATATACTATGATTGTATACAGATACTGATTGAAAAGACGAAAGAATTACCGGTATTGTATGAATCGGATGCGAAAGACTGTATTACGGTTTATCTTAAGAATACAGGATATGCGTCGCTGCAGAGTAACCGTGAGTTTGTGGCAGAAGATACCGACGCCTGGTTACAGGCGCCGGAGATTCTCTTTTTATTCCGTGAGTGCGGGTGGCTGCTTCCGCGTGAGATTGGGCGCAACGGAGAGTATGTTGTGAATATAGCCACTGATTGCAGAAGATTTATGGATTTCTTAAGAGGAATGCCGGAGAAGAACGGCGAGGGAGTGATGTCAAACCATATTTTTGCCATGTATGATATCATGAAGTCTGCGTTTGATGAAGATTCTGCGCGCCGGGAAAGGCCTTATACCAATATTCTTGAACCCTTGGTTCGTGTTGAAACGGAATTGAAGAATGAACTTGCAGATCTGAAAGACAGTATTTCAAGCATCATGAAAGCTGTGATTGTATTTCAGGATATCAATAGTTTCGGGCAGTTCATCATGAGGGACGAGATGTTGGAACAGTTCTTCAGCGAATATTTTTTTGTCAAAAATAATGGTTTGATTCCTACCCAGCTCTCATATATTAAGGGGAAATTACGGATACTCAGGCAAGGAGATATGCATGAGAAGATGATTCTGGAATGCGCTGAAAAGTTGCAGTTGTCTTATGAAGACGCCCAAGAGCGCGTTGAAAGGTATTTTGCGGAATTGCAGTATTTCCTGAGCGTGGAATATGAGTCGAATATGGAATTGATCGACAGCCGAATCAATAATTACTATAATCTTGCAAATACGAGGATTATACTAATGGCAAGCAATGGCGTCAGGTTAGAGGCTGCAATCAATGATTTCCTGAACAGGGTAGCAAAGATGCCGGAAGAAAAGCAGGAAATTGCGATGAGGAGGGTTGCCGACTGTACGCGGGTCATTAATCAGAAATATATCGGATATAAATCATTTGAAAAGAAGAAGAGAGTGAAGAACGAGGGGGAGAACATCGGGCTTGTATCAAAAGTACTGTCGGAAGAAGAGAAGCAGGCACAGACGGAGAATCTCTTTAAAAGCGCACCGAACCGATATTCCGTAGAGCGTGTAAGTAATTTTTTGGACGTACAGTTAGGAAGTAGGAGGAAGTTAAGCATTAAGGATAAATGGATTCAGGAAAAGGAAGAAATCCTGATGTATGCTGCGGCTATGATCTATGCAAAGAATGAGGAATTTCCATATGAGATCCAGTTATCGGATGATATGGTGAAGACAGAGCTTGCTGATATCTCGAACATGACGGTGACCAGGAAATAAACACATGATCAGAAAGGGTATATCTATGAATGATTTCAGTTTTATAGGAAGGATGAGCGAGGAAGATGCATATTTATTCAAGCGGTGTATCCGGAAGATGTTGGAGACAACGTTTATTGTGGCCGATAAAGATGAAAAATTATATGATTTTATAGCGTCGGAATCGAATCAGTATGATGTCAATATATATCTGGCGGCAATCGGATACAAAGTCGTGGTGGAAGAACGGATGAAGGTAGCGATGCTGCAGCAGGCGGATGAGGATGTGGAGACTGTAGGGCTGAAAAGAATCAATTTGTACCGTTTTGATTCAAAACAGATGAAGCTGTTGATGGTGCTTTGGCTCTTATTTTTGGAACGCATGGGATATTCAGATCCGGTGCATATAACGGTAGGAGATATTATTGATAAATGTAAGATTTATCAGGTTAATATGAAGCCTGCGGAGTTCAAAGATGCATACCGTGTATTTAAGAAATTCAGCCTGATTGATTACAGCGATGATATCGGGACAGAAGATGGGAAAGTACGGTTGTACCCGTCTCTGCAGTTTTGTATGGATATCGGACAGCTAAAGCGGGTGATGGCAGAATATTCCGAGGAGGAAACCACGGAAGCAGGGGAGAAAGAAGAATTGGAGGAAGAGCCGGAAAGCGAGGATATGGATGAATAAGACGGTCTTACGAAAGATACATCTGGTGAACTGGTACGGATTCGGCGATGAGACGATCCCTGTCTCGGAGGATCTGACCTTGATTTCCGGTGAAAATGAATGCGGGAAATCAACGATACTGGATGCAGTCAAATATGCGTATACGGGGGATACACAATTTAATAAGGCGACCAGCGGCTACAATACCGGAGTCGGGAAGAGGAATCTTCTGTCTTATACCCGGTGTCTCATAGATGCCAGCGCCGGGATCTATGCAAGGCCTGCGGATAAGATACCGGTTGTGTATACGCATATTGCTTTGGAGTACTATGATCAGATCAATGAGAATCCTTTTGTATTGGGCGTGGTAATCGAAACGGCTGTTACTGACATACGGGGAAACCACTGGTACGCAGCAGACGGGAAGACGATGGAGGAGCTTATATTTGTATATGAAGAGGATGCCGTTAGAAAACCTTATGACGCGTCTGGTTTCCAGAAGAGAAACGGCGTGCAGATGAAGAATAAGAAAGAGGGCATTACTTTATTCATGCAGATGGTAGGGCTTAAACTCCCGTTTCAGGAGGTGCCGAAGTACCAGAGAAAGCTCAGGAACATTATGGCGTATAATCCTGCCGCGAAGATCCAGGAATTTATCAAGGAGTCTGTGTTAGAAGAGCATGACGTTAATTTCGATAAGTTGAAAGAGGCGAAGAAGAATATAGAGCAGATCAACGGAAGCCTGGAGCAGATCAATCAGGAACTGCAGGATTTAGATTCTATATTAGCGGATTTTGACGAGCATGACAGGAAAGCCCTTCGATTGAAGGTAGACGATATTAAGGTCAAATATAAGAAACTCGTCCAATATCAACAGGAGATTCAGGAGACGGAAGGGTTCATCCGGGAAGGTACGGTTAAGTGTGAAGCTTTGGAGAAAGCGATTCAGGAACAGGACAGGAAGATTGAGAAGATTGATCTGAATTATTCTGAGACAAAGGAAGCACTCCGCAAATTGGATGTGTCGAAAGCGATCAGTGCGTCGGAGCAGATGATCCGTACCTATGAGGAACAATTAGCTGTTCTTGAGAGGGAGAAAGAGAGCCTTGAAAGATTTCAGAGACGGATGCAGGAAGTAATCCTTCAGTTAAACGAAGCGGGGATGCAGATAGAGGAAGCCGGGATGGTAGGTCTGCTGAGTTCCAGGGAAGCCGGGGTGGCAGAGAAGCAGAGGTTTCTCAATTCTTTGAAGGAAGAGATCCAAAGATGCCGCGACCGCCTGATCGAAACGAATACTTTACTTAAAGAAGAATTAAAAGATGTTCAGAGAGAATGGATTGAACAGAATGGAATTATCGAGAGCTGTACGAAGAGCCAGGCGGATTATTCCCATGTACAGGAGCAGCTTGTACTGTTAAAGGAGATCAACCGTGAGTTTAAGAGACAGGGGATCCAGGACGAGGCACATATGGCGTGTGAATATGTGGTAGAACTTAAGGATGAGGAATGGAGAGATGCCATAGAGACATTCCTGGGGATACACCGCTATGCGGTTATTGTCGCACCCGCATCTTTTGATGCGGCAAACGCTGTGCTGGATCGGTCGAAACATCGTTATGTAGAATTGGTGAATACCAAAAGGCTCATGCAAAGGAGGTCGGAGTGTGAAGAGGATTCCGTATTTCATTACTTGCATATCCAGAACGAGACTGCGGCAGAATACTTTAAATTTTGGCTTGGCAGGATCCATGCGGTTGATATCGCGGATGTTCCGAAGTATGATAACGCTATGTCCAGGGAAGGGAAGCTTGCCCGAAACATGGCGGTGACCTATATGAATATTGGAAGGATAAAAAGCTATTGCCTGGGCGGAGAGGCGATCGAACTGAACCGAAGAGCCGCCGAGAAGAGATTGAAAGAACTGGAAAATCAGGAAAAAGAGATACTGGCCGAACAAAACATCTTGCAGAACCAATCGGAATATTTCAAGACAAGCCTGGATTATTTTAAAGAATATAATCTGAACGCCCACAGAGAAGCAGCAAAAGTAACAGCCGATTTGAGCGAAGAGAGAGGACGCTATCAGGAATTATTGAAAGCGCAGCAGCAGAATGAAGAATTCATGGCGTTGAATGACCGTGTACGTGAGTTGGGAAAACAGTTGGAGGATATGAAGAAAACCCAGAACGAAAACCTGCGGACAAAGACGGTTCTGGAAACGACGATATCTCAGAAAGAAGAAAGCGTCAGGAGACTGAAAGCAGAAGAAGATAAGAAAAAAGCAGAGTTAGAAGAGGAACGCGTCTCAAATCATTCCGCCATGGAGAAAGCCATCGAGGAGTATGACGGTTACCTGGCGGGCGCGAATCAAAACGGCGGTCTGATGCAGCATGAATCGAAACAGCGGATGGATCGGAGAGTCAGGGAATTAGAAGGAGACATCAGGGGAAAACAGCAGACCTATAACAACCGAAAGCAGGAGATTGATAAACTTCCGGTAGGGTTCGACTGTGAAGCTGCTTATCAGAAAAGAAGGGGAAGGATATGGATCGATAATCTGCAGGGAATACAGCAGAAGCTGAAAGAACAAACACTGACTTATGAGAGGATTTTTAAGCGGGAATTTGTGCTTGGTATTTATGAAGCGGCGAAAGATGCGAGGAGCGATATCTCAGATATCAATAAAGAACTGCGAAAGCTTCAATTCTCTACCAAATACCAATTCGATGTGAAGTTATTAAATGATAACTCTGATTATGCGAAGATTCTGCGTTATGCAGAATATCTGCAGGAAACCAACAATATGCTGGACGGGCAGTTTTCATTTACCGGTCTTATGGGATATGAAGATGATGAAGTCGAGACGAGAGAGAAGGAGATCAGAGATATCATTAATAAAATCATTGATCAGAACGATCTGACGCAGATAAAGAGATTCGCGGATTACCGAAATTATATGAGTTATGAGATTATCATCAATAACGACGAAGTAAAAGACGGGAAATTGTCAAAGCAGGTGGGCTATAACTCGGGAGCGGGAACACAGATTCCGTATACTCTGATCTTATCGGCGGCATTGTCCATGCTTTACAATGTCAGAGTGAATTCTGTGCGTATGATTTTTATTGACGAGCCTTTTGAGAAGATGAGCGACCACAATATTAAACTGATGTTGGATTTCTTTAAAAATCAGCATTTTCAAGTGATTTTTTGCGCACCGCCTAACAAATTAGACTCTATAGGCAACGAATGCGGTGTGATTATACCTGTTCTGAAAGTAAGTAATGATAATATGCAGATAGGAAAGGTTAAGTTCTATGCACAATAATGATACTAAAGATTATAAAAAAGTTATTATTGAAGTGCTGTTGAGAAAGTATTATAATCGGCATGCCAAAAATATGAGTACAAACCGGAGGATTATTCTTAAGCCTACGGAAATTTATAGAAATTATGCGAAAAATAATGCGGATATAATCGAGAAACAATCGTTTAATGAGGACGTGACAGAGCTTAAGAGTATGGGAATTATTTCTGTGGATTATCTGAAGTATAGCGAAGACATTGAAAAGATATATCTCTGTGAAGAGAAGTTTGAGACAATGTGTGAGTATCTCAGGGATGTGTATGGTGTGATTCCTCAAAGTGTAGTTTCCAGGCAGGTGAGGGATATTATAGAGGCATATTCTCATGCAGGTATAATCGTGCAAAAGTATAGCGAGGATATTCTTGCGCAGATCGAAGATCCGAGAAAATTAGTCGATTATGAAAGAGTGAAAGCGAATTTGAAAATGCTTTATTTCTTGGAGAAAAATAAGGAAGATCTGTATGTGCGTGAGGCTTCGATTCTGGTATATGGTGATTCAAAGTGGTTTGAGAATCATAACTATGATGAGATATGTACATTGTTAAAAAATACAGTCAATATTCCAAGGAAAGAAGATGAAAGAAATGACACGATATTAGCACATTATCATATTATGCCGACGGAGCAGGAGGTTTTTATAAAAGGAGATTGGAAGATCAAGTGGGAACAATATATATTGGAGACGGACAGGCTTCAAGGCGGTATTGCGATAGCGACGAAAGATATCTGGAGTATACGGAGGATTACCGTAAACTCATCGAATCTGCTGACAGTTGAAAATAAGACATCTTATCAGAGGCTTAAGGGTCATAATATGGCGATAATGTATTTGGGAGGATTCGCGAGCTGGCATCAAATACAGTTTTTGAAAAAAGTAATCCAGGATAACCCAAATATAACATATCTTCATTTTGGAGATATAGATATAGGAGGTTTCCTGATTCATAAGCACTTATGCAGGGAAACGTCAAAGAACTTCAGGTTATTTTGTATGGGTGTAAGTCAGCTCCGAGATAAAAGGTTCCAAAATTGTTTGAAGAAACTAACGGAACATGATTTGGTCAGATTAGAAGGATTCCCGGAAGAAGATCCTTACCGGGAAGTATTAGCGTATATGAAAGAATTCAATGTAAAGCTAGAGCAAGAAATTGTGAGCTATTATTTAGAATCGGAAGCTTAACGGGAGCTTCTGCTCCCGATTGCGGCGGAGAGGAATATCCATACAAACATTTTGACAGGAAAGCAGAGGAACAGTACCATGGTCACGGCGAGGGGCTTCTTCATGATTCCGCCTAAGAGGGAGGCAGTAACAACGGCCGCGGCAAATACAACGTGTCCGGCGCTGTCCGGAAATACAAGGCACGCGATTCCATAGCCCAGGCATACGCCCGCAAAGATAACAGGGAAGAAATGTCCTCCCTTCAGCCCGGATAAGATGCAGATGTTGGTCAGAAGTACCTTAAAGAAAGCCATGCCGATAAGCAAAAGCGGCAGATATTCTGAATAGGTATCCATAAGTATACCAAGCTGCTCTTCACCTGAGAACATGGCTGCAGGTACGGCAAAGCCGGCGATCCCAAGGCAGAGTCCGCCTGTGATTTCCCTCCAGACAGGAGGAATCTTTCCGGCCAGACCTTCGCATCCATGATGGGTAAGCTGGTAGAACCTGGCGAGGATACAGCCGCACAGAATATAGGGAATTATCATCAGATAATCCGCCCGCTTTAATTCCTGTGCCGAAAATGACGGGAAACCTTCCATTCCTGCCCCGAACAGATGGGACAACAGTAGATAGACGCCGAATCCCGACGCAATCGTAAGTCCATAGATAAAGATTTTGGAGGTTCTTGTAATGTCAGGAATCTCTTTTTCTTTGTTGTCCTCTTCGACGGCAAAGATTCCGAATAAGGGAGAATGGAAGAGAAGGCTTAAAGTAACCGCCATGCCGATTTCCGAGTATTCTCTTGTATTTCCCCTGGCAAACTTCAGATTGTCACCTGCCCAGTAACATAATCCGACGATAATCCCGGTCAGTCCGGCTTCCGGTCCGACGCTGCTTCCGATGACTAAAGGAAGGAAAGCGGCAAGGAGCATGACGGGCATGTTCCGGTATTCATAGCGTTTCTCGCTTTTTACTTTTCCGAGAACAACGGTCAGTTCTTCCGGATAATCTCCGCATCTTTTCCGCAGAATACCGATCAGAGCGCCGCCGGCAGTACAGACCAGTACAGTGTAAAAAGGCAGATGGGATTTCCCGGGAATCCATTCCCAGATTAAAGACGAAGTGAGGGAAACTGCTTTCAGGAACAGCCAGATCACTGTACTTATGAAAGCACCGATGATGACACAGAACAAACTTAAATTCAGTTGATTCTTGTATTTTACGTTCATGATTTTCATCCCTTCAATAATAGTACAGCAGACAAACGGCAAAGTTATCTTAATTATAACAGCCAATAAAGAAGGAATCTTCTGATCTGTGGTAAAAAGCAGTTTTTTGTGGTAAAAAAGCGGTTTAATCCAGCCGCAGGTATACCGAAGATGAGAATACAGTATTCTCTGCCTCGAAGCGGCACCCGCCTCCATATTTCTCTGCAATGGAACGAACGGACCAAAGTCCGGTGCCGCCGCCCGGTTTTCTGGAGCGGAAGCTGCCTTCCGATGTCCGGCAGATATCGGTGTACCGGTTATCCATTACGATAGTGAGTATCCCGTCCGCAAACCTGCCGCGCATGCGGATAAAGGGTGAATCAGCTTTGGCGCAGGCTGTCACCGCGTTTTCCAGCAGGTTTCCGACTATGATACAGAGTGCATGGACAGGAACACGGCCGGTCTCTTCCGGGATATCCAGTTTGATGGAACAGTCTGCGATGCCGGAGCGAACGGCCATATCCTGATAATAGAGAGCCACTGCATTGACCGACTCATTTCTGCAGACCGGAGGAAATTTTTCGCCTGTGGAAGGCACGGACAGGGCATTCAGATAGGCAACGGCAGCATTTGTCTCATCTTTTTCCAAATAGTCCCGCAGCGCGGCTATATGATGCCGGAAATCATGACGCTGCTGCTTTTCCTGTATGGCAGTTTCTGTGATTCGTTTGTAGTGTTCTTCCTGCATCCTGGTCTGTCTTTCCAAAAGGGACAATTCTTTTTCCAACTTGTGGTTCTGTTCCCGCAGCGCCAGCATCTCTGCCATAAAATGTCCGCACTGAATACTGACCATTATCATAAAAAGCAGGACGCCTATCTGAAAGAAAAAGGATTTCTGCACATTCAGATGGAACAGATAATAGTTCCCTGCTTCCAGAAGGGCGGACACGGCCAGTACAGCCGTGGGCAGAAGAAGCCTGCGGGCCATCAGGTTCTCGAAGCGTATGCTTTCCCACAGGGCAGTTCCGGCCAGGATGCAGAGGCAGGAAGGAGTCAGAACGTGAAACAGGTACATGCTTCTTGACAGGGATATAATGCCAAGGAGCTGCAGCAGCGCAGCTCCGCAGACAGAAAATTCCAAAAGAACGCACAATATCTCAAGCAGCACCTGGGTATGCGGGCGCAGCACCACCATGCCGAAGCGCAGAAGCGGGACGGCCAGGGAGAACAGTCCCAGAAAGGCCAGCAGGTACAGGAAAGAAGGGCTGTCTATGAACAATCCTGTCAGATTGCATTCTCCAAAGGACCAGGCGCCGGTACACAGGGAGAACAGTCCCAGCCAGAAAAAGGTCATCCCCGATTCATCAAAGCGGGTGAAAATCGGGGTGACTAAAGCCAGGATTATCCCCAGAGCCAGAAGAACTATAGAAAAAAACAGAGAAAACCCCATTTCCGAGAACAGATGTATCATGAGTTCCGACGGACTTCCTAACAAGAGGGGGTGAAGCGTAGCTGTATCTCGCTGGGACGGAGAGAGATATTCCAGTGTGAGAGTTACCTTATGTCCGGTTTCCGGCAGAGCTACAAGCGCTGTCTTTGTAGGAGGATCCAGCAGGAATGCAGGAAGGCTTCCGTCGCTCCCGTACTGATATACCATCTGCCCGTCCACAGAAAGCTTCACAGGTGTGTAGACGGTTTTTATATACAGGTAATCTCCCGGCTTTGGACGGATCTGAGCAGTCAGAGTCAGAGGAGTGCGCGGGGAAAGAGGGGAAAAGGAGCGGGGAAGCCGGATATGTTCATCATCTATGGTCCATCCGGAAATAGTTTCCACATCTTCGTGTTCTTTCTCTTCTGATCGAAATAAAAGTACTGAGCAGAACAATAATGTGATAAGAACTAAAAAAGACAGAGATAATGCTGCCATCACAGTTCGCCGTATTTTATGTATTTTCATAGACCCTCGTCCTTTCGGGCCCGGGCAAACAGCCAGTCTGTCCAGGCAATCTTTGCTTTTTTCAGACGATCACGCCGTATATAGACATTCTGTCCGTCTTTCATGTTAAAAACCAACAGTTTGTGATCGATACCTGTCACATAAGAAAGGTTCGCCAGATAGCTCTTATGGCTGCGGAAGAAAGGAAACCCGGCAAGCTGGGGTTCCAGTTCATCCAAACGGCCTTTTGCCTGCTCCATCCCGCCGCCGTCAAAACGCATCAGCAGATAATGTGCTTTCTGTTCTACAGAGATTAGACGTCTGATGGGCAGATACAGCTTTTTTCCCTGCAGAATTACTTCGGCATCCGCCTGCAGCCGCCACTGAGACGCAAGGGCGATGGCATCGTCTATATCTTCCTGAGTTACAGGCTTTTCGATATACTTTGCTACTTTCAGACGGTAACCGTCCAGGGCATGGTCCCGGCTGGTGGTGACAAATGCCACCGGCAGTTCTGACTCAAGTTCCCGCAGCCGTCTCACTGTCTCCACACCGGACATCCCTTCCAAATAAATATCCATGAATACCATATCATAATATCCCGGCCGGTAATCTCCCAAGAATGATTCTCCGCTGTCAAATGCCGTGACTCTGGCCGGGGTTGGTCTGTCCTGGATGAGATGAGTCAGCCGCTTTAGTTCCTCTTTATCATCTTCGCAAAGCGCAATCTGTAATTCTTCCACGCGAAATTCCTCCTGTTTCTGAACAGTATAGGGTAAAATCACAAAAATGTCAATTTGTCAAGTACGAGTTTTGAACAAAGCCATACATTTTTAGTACTGGAAAAAATGATAAAAACTCATAAAATAGAATAATATCTGTATGTGAAACAGGGGGTAATCTGAGGGATGAGTCCTTCTATAAATATTGCAGTAGTAGAAAATAACAATAACAGAGAGGAATCAGGTACATTGGTCTGCTATTTAGAGCGGTATGTCAGAAAAAAGAATTATGACGTAGGGATCTTCTGTTACTTAAGCGGTGAGGAATTTCTTGCATCATTTGGGAAGACAGATTATGCGGCAGTGTTTTTGGATATCTTCTCAGGAAAGACGGATGGAATGGAAGTGGCCAGACAATTGTGGGAATATAATCCTCAATGTCAGATCATATTCCTGGCTTCTGGCCGGGAATACATATGGCAGGCTTTTCAGGTTCATTGTTTTGACTATATAGATAAGAAAGATTTTACTCGTCAAAGGCTCGAAGATGTCATGGGAGATCTGGAGAGGAAACTTCCTTCTCTTAGTCAATATCTGGAATTTACTTGCGGAAACCGATCTGTCAGGCTTCCTATGAGAAAAATCCAAAATGTGACCGCAGACAATAATTATACGGTGTTTATGATGGAGGACGGGACAGAGTACCGATACCGGATTCCGTTCAGGAATATTCTTGAACTGGTGGAGCAAGTGGATTATTTTTTGAACTGTAACAGGGGGATTTTGTTGAATATGAATGATATTGCGGCAGAAGAGACGGATGTATATGTGATGAAGAACGGACAACGTTTTCCGATCAGGAGATTTGACCGCGTACAGATCAAGAATGCATATCACCAATATCAGTTTGTAAAGTTAGAGGGAGTGTAGGTGGCAGATACCGGTATATTAAAAGGGAAGAAGGAGGAAAAAGATGGATAATTTTCTTGTAAATACGGTGGTTTTGCTTGCGTTGGTAGTTGTGTTTGGATATTTTAATGAGAAAGTAACGAGGTTTACACATGAGATATCTCTGATGCTTTTTTCTGTAATACTTGGCGGCATCCTCGTGGTCTTAGGCATTGCGTTCGAGGGGCGGGGAACGGTATCGCAGACATTAGAAGGGATTCAAGTCTTTAATCTGGAAGAATTTTTGATGGAGGGAGTCCTGTGTTTTATGCTGTTTGCGGGTTCCTGCCATATGAGGCTTTTGGATTTTAAGAAGCATGCAAGGGCGATTTCGCTTCTGGCAGCGGCGGCAACATTCCTTGGCGCCGTATTTTATGGGCTGATTTTTTATGGAGTGGGCAGGCTTCTTGGTTTTTCGCTTACGATTCCGGTCTGCCTGATGTTTGGAAGTATCGTGGCGCCGACAGACCCGATTGCCGCCACCAGTATATTGAAGAAGTTCAATCTGCCGCCGGGGATCAGTTTTATCATAGAGGGAGAATCTCTTCTGAATGACGGAATGGGAGTGGCTTTGTTTATCTTTTTCTCGGGAATGGTCACGGCAGGAGAAAGCGGCGGTTTCTTTACCGTTATGGCCAGGGAAATCCTTGGGGCGGTGATCGTCGGCATACTTGTGACGGCAGTCTGTTTCCCTGTCTTTCGCCGTACCGGGGATGAGGCGCGGCAGATCTTTACCAGCCTGTTGGCGGTGGCTTTGTCTTATGTGCTGTGCGAGACATTTGGGTTCTCCGGAGCCATTGCTTCAGTTGTCTGCGGGGTACTCTTTTCCGCGCTTCGCAACCTGGCGGAGCATAGGGGGAATCCGCTTTTGACGGAGCAGTTTGATATCTTTTGGGAGATTCTGGATACTTTGCTGAATTCCATCCTGTATGTCATGCTGGGATTGTCCTTTATTCACATCCTTCAGATGCCTCGTGTACTTTTATTATCGATTTTTGCGGTTCTTGCCAATCTGGCAGGGCGGGCAGGAAGCCTCGGCGTGTCGTCGCTGTTCATTGGTCCGCTGCCTGACGGATACCGCAGGGGAGCGTTTATCAAACTGCTGACCTGGGGAGGGCTTCGGGGAGGGCTTTCTGTCGCGCTTGCCATGAGCACCCAGGGAATGCTGCCTGACGAGATATACCATATCGTTCTTGGAGGTACATATGCTATCGTATTCTTCACGACGATAGTACAGGGAATGACGATGCGTTCCGTATACCAGAGTATTCAAAGAAGCATGTGAAGCATGTAATTGAGAGGAAACAGATGGAGATTAATGACAGAGAAGGTTCCGGCAGCCGGCTGCGTGATGCTTCGATGGGAAGAAAGCTGACGGTTGTATTTATCTCATGCGTCGTAGGATTCGGAATACTGGTGTGTCTGGCAGGATACTGGAGGAATTACCATAAAGAGCAGAAGGAAAATCAGACGTATCTCCTTCGATGCGCGCGTCTTGCCTCCGAAATATTTCTGCAATCGGATGTGGAAGAGCTTGTGTCGGACAACAGCAGAAGACTTTACCTGCAATGTAAGAAGGAGATGGACCATATTCAGACGGATATGGAATTAAAGTATGTCTATACTTATATCCCGGAGGAAGACGGAAAGTCTTATACATTGGTTATGGTATCCGGAAAGATACAGGAGGATAGATGGAAACAGGGTCAGGTTATGGACGAGACAGTACCTCCGGAGGTTATGGATGTATATGAGGGAAGGAAAGAAAGCTGTTTTCGAATCAGCAGGAACCGCTATGGTTACATGGCGTCTATGTTCTGCCCGGTCTACGATTCTGACGGGGATATTCAGGCGGTCACCGGCGCTGCTTTGGAGCGCGGAGCGATTGTATCCGGTTTTTTCAGAGAGATTGCCTGGGTGTCCGTACTGATCCTGGCAGGGTGTCTGGTGTTCTTTTTCTTACTGCGGTACTTCAGTTTCCAGTATGTAATCCGCCCTGTCACGGAATTGTCGGAGCATATGGAGCATTTTGTAAAGGACAGGGAAGAGGGCAGGAGTTTTAATCAGATTGAGATAAGGAGCCGGGATGAGATCGGGCAGATGACGGCAGTGTTCAACCGGATGGCGGGAGATCTTGAGTATTATGTGAAGAAGACCGCGGATATGGCGGCGGCTGCCGAGAAGGAGAGAACCGAGATGGAAGCCGCAAGGCGTATCCAGAAGGCAAGTCTGCCGGAGGGGAATGATCCATGGAAAGAAGACGCCCGCTTTAGATTGTATGCCGGTATGCAGCCGGCAAGACAGGTGGGCGGTGATTTTTACGATTATTTTCGTGTGTCCGAGGACAGTCTTGCCACCGTGATCGGAGATGTATCCGGCAAGGGTATTACGGCGGCGTTGTTCATGATGCGTGCAATGACTCTGATTCGAGGGTGTATGCTGGAAGGTAAGGAACTTTCGCAGGTATTGGAGCAGGTGAACAATGAACTCTGTGACAGGAACACAGAAGGAATGTTTGTCACAGTATTTGTGGGAATTCTTAATCTGGAGACAGGGAGATATCGGTATGCAGGCGCCGGACATCAGCCGCCTTATGTGTGCAGGGAAGAGTTTGAGGCGCTGCAGCTTGATCCGGGGCTTCCGTTAGGGCTTTTTGAAGAAGAGGAATATGCGTGTGCCGAAGCAGACCTGAGACAGGGAGAGAGTATCTTCCTGTATACGGACGGTGTGACGGAGGCGATGAATGAGGAAAAGGAGCTGTGGGGAGAGGCACGGATGAAGGAGCTGCTGAACTTACACAAAGATTCTGATTGTGAGGAGATTGCCCGGGCGATAAGCAGCGCCGTGGCACAATTCGCCAAAGAGGCGAAGCAGTCGGATGATATTACAATGCTGGTATTAAAGTATTCCAAAGAGTTTATATAAAATCAGGAGGGTTCATTATGACAATAACAACAAAGACGGAAGGAACAACTGCGACAATCTATGTGGAGGGATGGCTGGATACGCAGTCGTCTCCGGACCTGGGGAAGGAAGTGGAAGGGATATCAGAGGCCAGGGCCCTTGTACTGGATTTTGAAAAGCTTGAGTATATCTCGTCTTCCGGGCTTCGGGAAGTGGTGGCGGCCTATAAGAAGATGAAAGCAAGAGGCGGGACTTTTTCAGTTGTAAATGTCGGAAGCGAGGTTATGGATGTGTTTCGGCTTACGGGATTCGATAAGAAACTGGAGATCTGCCCGGCGGAGAGATAATATGACGCCAGGGTCAAGAGATTATGTATGAAATGCTAAGTAAGTTGCCGCAAAGAGATCAAAGTAAGAAGATTGTATCGTAAGGAGAAGAAGAATGGATAAGGTAAGAGATGATTTTATATATTACGGAAACCGAGTCAAAGATCCCGAACTGGATTCCTGCCTGCTCGCCGATTACACGGCGGAGGGTCTCATGGAGGCTGAATATGTGCACAGAGTGAAGAAAGGAAACGCTTTGGCGGCAGTTTCTTTCTGTATGGAAAGAAACATGGATCCAATCGAGATGTCGAAAGTGGTTTTGATGCTGATATTGGAGAAATATACGAATAATAAAGCTCTGCTTTCGGCGGTTTCCAGTGAGGGCAGGTTCGTGCCTGTCTTTTTAAGCAGTGAAGAGACGCCGGGCTTTTCGGAATATTTCGCTCTGTATTTGAAGCAGATGGACGAGAGTAAATTCCATAGTCAGGTTGATTTTGAAGAGCTTCGGGCAGAATTTGGATGGAATTCTTTTCCTTTTATTACGAGTGAAACCAGAGTCTATGAGTCGTTTTCCCTGGCCGACCATCAGGACAAGGAAGCGAAGCTTGGAATATGTGTCACCGTTTCCGACAGAGAGCTTACGGTCAGTGTAAAGTATAATCAGGTGCTTTATAACCGGAAGACGTTTGAGAGATTCTTTCTGTCCTTCGATGCGGTATTAGGGCAGATTGCGGCGGGAGAGGACAGGATAGCCGCGCTGTCTCTGCTATCGGAAGAGCTATTAGAGGAACTGGACGCATTTAACCAGACGGAATTTCCTTATGACGACAGTGTGTCTGTGGTAGATCTTATACAGGCGGCGGCAGAGCGGCATCCGGACCGGGTGGCTGTAGTCTACAGGGAGAAGGAGATTACATATCGTGAATTCCAAGAGATGACAGACCGGATTGCGCGGTATATCCATTCCAGAGGAATCGGGAGAGAGGATGTGGTGTCGATTCTGATTCCAAGATGTGAATATATGCCTGTTGCGGCTGTAGGAGCGCTGAAAGCGGGAGCGGCTTATCAGCCTCTGGATCCGACTTATCCGCCGGATCGTCTGAAATTCATGATGGAAGACGCGAAGGTAAGACTTTTGATTGCAGATGCTTCTTTGCTGTCTTTGGTGCCGGATTATGCCGGAGAGGTTCTTACGCTGGATGAGATCCCGGCGTTAGCTGTATGTGCTGAAGAGCTTCCGGCAGAAGATATCAGGCAGTGGTATCCTTCGAAGGACGACCTGTTTATTCTGCTCTATACCTCGGGTACGACAGGGGTTCCCAAAGGCGTCATGCTGGAACATCGGAATCTGGTCGCATTTATCCAATGGTATCGGAATCACTATCTTGTGACAGAAGAAAGCAGAGTGGCTGCATATGCGTCTTTTGGTTTTGACGCAAATATGATGGATATGTATCCGGCTCTTACAAGCGGCGCGCAGGTACATATCATTGATGAGGAGATTCGTCTGGAACTTCTGGCGTTAAGAGAGTATTTTGAGCGGAATCGGATCACCCACAGTTTCATGACCACTCAGGTGGGAAGGCAGTATGCAAGCCTGTTCCCGGACGCCTCTTATCCAAAGTATCTGTCTGTGGGAGGAGAGACGCTGGTACCGGTCGCCCCGCCGGATTATCGGTTTTATAATGTCTATGGTCCTACAGAGTGTACGATTCTGACGACGACGTTTCCGATGGACCGATTCTATAAGAATGTCCCGATCGGAAGCGCGAACCAGAATATCAGGCTGTATGTAACGGATCCGAAGGGCATGCGTCTTCCGGTGGGAGTTCCGGGAGAACTTTGGATTGCAGGGGTACAGGTGGGAAGAGGATATTTAAACCGTCCCGAACAGACGAAAGAGGTCTTTATCCCCAATCCGTTCTCAGAGGATGAGCGTTACAGCAGGATTTACCGTTCCGGGGATATCGTGCGCTTTCTTGAGGACGGGAACATCGAGTTTATCGGGAGACGCGACGCGCAGGTGAAGATCAGAGGCTTCCGTATCGAACTTACAGAAGTGGAGGGAATTATCCGGGAATTTGAAGGGATTCAGGATGTGACGGTTGCAGCTTTCGACGAGGCGGGAGGCGGGAAATTCATCGCAGCATACGTCGTCTCCGATGCACAGGTGGATATCAATGCGCTGCATGCCTTCATCCGGGAGAGGAAGCCTCCGTATATGGTTCCGGCGGTCACCATGCAGATTGATGAGATCCCCCTGAACCAGAATCAGAAGGTGAATAAGCGGGCGCTTCCTGTACCGCAGAAAGAAGCGGAAGAATGTATAAAGCCTCAGAATGAGACTCAGCAAAGGGTCTATGATTGTCTGGCAAATGTACTTGGGCATGAAGAATTCGGAATTACCACAGATATTCATGAGGCAGGCCTTACTTCCATCGGCGCAATTCAGTTTATCGTGAGGTTGTCTCAGGAATTTGAAGTTACGGTTAATATCAGGGACCTGACGGAATATTCTACGGTGGAGGAACTGGGAGGATATCTTTCTAAGGCTTCAAAATCAGCGCCGAGAGAGATTCGGGAGAAATATCCGCTGACACAGACCCAGATCGGAATCTATGTGGAATGTATGATGAACCCGGAGTCTGTCTTCTATAATCTGCCGGGAAGCTTTGCCTTTTCCAGGGACAGAGAAGACGCCTGCCGGACAATAGATGCCGAGAAACTCTGCAGGGGCATACAAAAAGTGGCGGATGTCCATCCGGCTATGAAATGCAGTATCCGGACGGATGAGAACGGGGATACCTTCATGTATCCGAAGGATGACAGAGAGGTGGAGATCGAGCGGTATAGCGGGACGGAAGAAGAGTATGAGGCATTCTTTCAGAATTTCGCAAAACCTTTTGATCTTGAGAAGGGACCTCTCTACCGCTTTGCCATATTCGAGACCGAGACTCATCTGTACCTGACGATCGATTTTCACCATATTATCAGCGACGGAACTTCTATTGCCGTATTTGCACAGGAGCTTAACCGCGTCATGGGTGAAGAAGAGCCGTTGGGAGAAGGGTACACCCAATATGATCTCGCAGTGGATGAAGAGAGAGCCAGACAACAGGAAGGCTATGATAAAGCCAGGGAATACTATGATTCCGTATTTTCCGGAGTATCGGGATGTACCGTTCCGGATCGGGACAACTATGAAGAAGCGGAAAGCCTGGGATTTTACCGGCGATATGCCGAAAAGCTTACGCCGGGCAGGGTAGAGGATTTCTGCCGGAAACGCAAGATTTCGCCAAACGTATTCTTTCTCTCTGTGATGGGATATGTATTGGGGAAATACGCGGGGAGCGAGGAAGCCTGCTTTACCACGATTTATAACGGAAGAAGCGACGGCAGGACCGCCGATACGATGGGAATGCTGGTGAAGACGCTGCCGGTACTCTGTGCGTTGGATGAAAAGACCGGGATAGAGGATTATGTAAGCCGGGTGAAGGAGCAGCTTTTATCCTCCATGGCAAACGACGTCTATTCTTTTGCGGAAATCAGCCGGGCTTACGGGATCTGCCCTGAGATTATGTTCGTCTATCAGGGAGATGATTTCGTAGAATTCGAGATCGGCGGACAGAAGACTGTATTCAGGGAAGCGGTATCCGATAAGGCGAAAGCGGCTATCTCCATTAATATTTTCTTGGAGGACGGAAGATACCGATATGAATTCGAATATCGGAAGAATATGTTCAGCAGTGCTTTCATAGAGGACATGTATGAGATTCTGACGGAAGCGGCAGGAAGTTTCCTGAACGCAGAGACGCTCGGGGATGTCAATATTCTGTCCCGGCGGCAGGAGGAACTGGTGGAGAGCTTTAACCAGACAGATTATCCGGTGGAGATTATGAGTGTAAACCGTCTCTTCGAAGCGTGGGTTCAGAAAGCGCCGCAGCGGACTGCGGTCATCGCGAACGGGGAGAAGCTTACATATGAGGAATTGAACCGTCTTGCGAACCGTCTGGCGCATGCCTTGATCGATCTGGGTATCCGGGAAGATACGATTGTAGGATTGATCCTGGAGAGAGGGATTCCTGTCTATATTACCAGGCAGGGAATCTTGAAAGCCGGCGGCGCGTTCCTTCCGATGGTGCCGGAATATCCGGACGACAGGATTGATTTCTGCCTGACAGACGCCGAATGTCCCTATGTGATTACGACGGAGAAGATCAAGGAGGAAAGAAGTTCTCTGTGGAATGGAAAGCCTTACAGGGTACTGACGGTAGAAGAATTGCTGAAAGCAGAGGAAGAAGAGAAGGAAGAGAGGGAGACGAATCCGGATGCCGCGATCTCTGCCACCTCTTTGGCATACTGCCTGTATACGTCAGGTTCTACGGGGCGGCCGAAAGGTGTATTGATCGAACACGGCAATCTCTGTAATTTCGTCAATTCTAATCCGATTAATACAGAGATCAGGAATTATACGGATCATGGCACGGTATCTCTGGCTCTGGCGGCTATCACCTTCGATGTGTCGGTGATGGAGGAATTCATACCTCTCTGCAACGGTATGACGATCTGTATGGCCAATGAGGATGAGATACATAATCCTCTTGCACTGGCGGATCTGCTGATCAGGAATCATGTAGATATTATGAAATGTACGCCGTCTTATATGACGAATATCATAGAGGAGCCTCAGATGCATGAAGCGCTTGCGAAGATAAAGGCATTTGATATCGGGGCGGAAGCATTTCCGCAGACTCTTTACGGAAAGATGCGTAAGGTCAATCCGACGGCGGCTATCGTGAACAGCTACGGGCCTACCGAGTGTACGGTGAGCTGTACCACGAAGATCCTTACAGGCGCCGGCGAGATCAATATCGGAGGACCGCTTACGAATATGAAAGTCTATGTGGTGAACCGGAAGAATAAGCTTCTTCCGGTAGGAATCTGCGGAGAGCTGATCATCTGCGGCGCCGGCGTGGGGCGAGGCTATGTGAAGCTTCCGGATAAGAACCGGGAAGCCTTCTTCAAACTTCGCGGTCTTCCGGCATATCATAGCGGCGACCTGGTAAAATGGAACCGAAAGGGTGAGATCGTATTCCTTGGGCGGCTGGATAATCAGGTGAAGCTTCGGGGACTTCGCGTGGAACTGGATGAGATTGAGAATGCCGTCAATTCCTTTGACGGTGTAAAGATGAGTAAAGTGATCGTAAAGAATAACGGGAGCGAAGAGTATCTTGCGGGATATTTTACGGCGGAAAAGGAGATCGACCTTTCTGAACTTACTGAGCATCTGAAGTCTAAGCTCACGCATTACATGGTTCCGGGAGCCCTGATGCAGCTTGAGAAGATGCCGCTTACCGTCAATGGAAAGATAGATAAAAAGCAGCTTCCAGAGATCGCGTATCAGTCGGAGGCAAGGGATTATGTAGCGCCTTCCACGGAACTGGAGCAGCGGTTATGCGATAAATTCGCGGAGATTCTGACGCTTGAGAAAGTGGGCGTGACAGAGAATTTCTTCGAGATCGGCGGCACTTCCTTAAGCGCGACGAAGATTGCCATGTATGCCATCACCATGGGGTATCCTCTGGTATATAAGGATATCTTTGCCAATCCGACGCCCAGAAAGCTGGCAGGATTTATCTCCGGGAAGGGAAAGCAGGAGGAGAAAGGCAAAGATCCGGCTTCGGATATCAAGGACTATGATTATTCGGCGATCCATGAGCTTCTGTCCAGGAACTGTGTCGAGAACGGCAACCGGATCGAAACGGCAAAGCTTGGGGATATTTTGCTTACGGGCGCTACAGGGTTCCTGGGAATCCATGTCCTGCGGGAATTCCTGATCAGTTATCCCGGGAGGGTTTACTGTCTTGTGCGGAAGGGAAATTATCCTTCCTGCGAGAAACGGTTGATGAATATGCTGATGTACTATTTTGACACGCCGTTTATGGATGCGTTCGAGGATCGGATTGTGTGTATCGACGGTGATATCACAGACCGGGATATGGTGAAGAGCCTCGCGCGGTTTTCCTTTACCGCCGTGATCAACTGTGCGGCCTGTGTGAAGCATTTTGTCAAGGATGATCTGTTGGATCGGATCAATGTAGAGGGCGTAAGGAATATTGTGGAACTCTGCGTGGAAACAGGCAGACGAATGGTGCAGATATCGACGACTTCCGTAGCCGGGGAGGGTAATGCGCGTACGGTGCCGTCTTCAAAGCGTATGCATGAGAACGAGCTGTATTTTGGCCAGATCCTTGAGAATGATTATATCCGTACGAAATTCCTGGCAGAGCGCCTGATCCTGGAGGCATGTGTAAAGGACGGTCTTGAGGCGAAGATTATCCGCGTGGGGAATCTCATGAGCAGGAAGTCAGACGGGGAATTCCAGATCAACTTTGTAACGAACGGTTTCATGCGTGCGTTAGGCGCGTACAAGACTCTGGGATGCTTCCCTGTCGGGGCGATGCATGCGCCGGCGGAATTCTCGCCTATCGATTCTACGGCGGCGGCTGTCTTAAAGCTTGCGGCAAGCGGCGGCGGATTCACTGTATTCCATGCCTATAACAGCCATAGAATCTATATGTCGGATGTGATCTACGCCATGGGCGCTTATGGATTCGAGATCCGTATTGTCCCGGACGAAGAATTTGAACAGATATTGAAGAGTGCGGCCGGACAGGGAGAGAAGAGCGACGCGGTATTAGGGCTTATAGCCTATGCTTCGGATGATGAGAATCAGCGTTACGAGCTGATGTCCGAGAATCAGTTCACGGCGGAAGCACTCTACCGTCTCGGTTATAAATGGCCGATTACGGACGACGCGTATCTTGAGAATGCGATAAAAGCTTTGGATACGTTGGAATTTTTCGGATAAATCTTGGAAATTAAGGGGGCAGGCTGCCCGCGGAGATTATAGCGGGATAAATCTGCCTGAATAAGCCATAGAAGTAGGTGAAGGATCGTATAAATATGGAGAGAAATGAGAAATTAATCAGAATGAAGCTCTGGCAGTATCTGCTGCCGAGTATTATGATGACCGCAGCGCTTCAGATGGGAAATATCGTGGATACCATGCTGGTAGGAAACATTCTGGGGGCGGATGCAATGTCGGCTGTGAAGGTGGGAATGACCATAGACAATATCATGGAGATTCCCGGCTATGTCCTCGGGGTAGGGGGAAGTGTAGCGGTAGGAATCCTGCTGGGAAAGAGGGAACGAGACAAGGCGAACAGGGTTTTCTCCATGACCCTGACGGTGAGCGTACTGTGCGGAATCGTGTTTGCCCTGCTCTCAGTTACCTCGCCGGTATTGGCAGAGGCGCTTACCGGAGGAGGTTCTTTGACGGCGGATGTCAGGGCTTTTATATTCGTAACACTTTTGGGAGCGCCGGTGATAAGCCTTGCATTGCAGTTTATGAATTATGTCGCGGTGGATAATAATCCGTCGGTGGCGTCTGCCTATGTGATTGTGTCAAATGTTATCAATCTGGCGCTGGATTATCTGATTTTGAAATACACGGCGCTTGGTACGGCGGGAGCCGCATTGTCGACGGTGCTTGGATACGGGATTGCGATGCTGGTGCTGATCCGTTATCTCAGATCTCCGAAGCGGATGCTGAAGTATGTATTTCCCTTTGGAAGAGGGGGACTTGCGTCCGGTGCGGAATTTATGCTGGCTTTATCGACTGGGATGCCGACTCTTTTGTATATGGTCTTTTTGACGACGAAGGATCTGGGGTTGAATACGATGATTGTCCGGATGATCGGAAACGATGGGATGGCAGTCTATACAGTGTGCGCAAATGTAGTACTCCTTGTGGAGCTTCTGGTGGGCGGTATCATCGGGACGATCGCTTCGATAGGAGGCGTGATCTATGGAGAGAAGGATTACTTTGGAATCAGGAGCCTTGTAAAGCATGTACTGATATATAGTTATGCCGTACTTTTGGTAATACTGATTATCCTGTGGGTGTTCCCTCAGTATGTGGTGGCGCTGTTCGGCATAACGGAGGGCGTGCTGTCTTCGATGGCTTCTGCCGCGCTTCGGATCTTCGTATGTTCCCTTCCGTTCTATCTGCTGAATAAGTTTATGACAACCTATTATCAGAGTACGGAGCAGACGAAGCTTTCCGGGATTGTGACGTCTCTGCAGACCTGCGTGGCGATTCTTCCCCTTGCCGTTGTATTTACCCTGGCGGCGAAAGCGGCGGGACTTGATCTTTTGAATGCGCTGATGGCGGCGTTTGTCGCAAGCGAGATCGTTACGATTGTGATTGCATTCATTTACCGGAAGTTAAAGTATAAGGATCAGGGATTTCTGCTTCTGCCTGAGAAAGAGGAGGAAGCAGTCTACGACATCTCTGCAGCCGCAGATTTAGAAGAAGTGGAGAAGGTTCCAAGAGAGATCATAGGTTTCTGTAAAGCGCACCAGGTAGACGCAGGGAGGGCGAATCTTCTTGCGGTTGCCGCGGAAGAGATGCTGGTGAATATCATCCGGTATGGAGGAAAGAAGGCGGATACCATTGATATCAACCTGCGTATTGCAGATGATACCCTCTTGTTCCGGCTGCGGGATAACGGGATCCCTTTTGATCCTACGGATTATTCTGTGGATTCCGGGGAGTATGAGATTCATGGAATTGAAGTAGTCAGGAGCATTACCGACCGGATGCAGTATATGAGGGTCCTGGACCTGAACCATACGGTAATAGAGATGAAGAAGAGTTAATGTAAAATCACCTTTCTGCTATAATAGAGGTGTTCAGGCCGCTATTATCGGAAAGGTGATTTTTATGAGAATGTCAGGTTCAGAACATTCCTGGAATTCTTATACTCGTAAATTACATTGTCTGCGAATCCGAATGCGATCAGCCGTCCGAGGCCGCCGATCTGTGTATCTAAGTCATAGCCGTCTGTATCAGTCTGATTGTTAAGAGGGTTGAAGGGCGCTCCTTCATCCTGAAAAGTCATTGTGATCTGATCAGATACTTCAATCGAGAAGTCCACGGACCCTGACGTCCCGCCATAGGCATAAGAACAGATATTTACGAAGATCTCCTCGGCGGCGAGACACAGTTTCTTTTTTATAGAATCAGGGATATTCCTGTGTTCCATGATAGATGTCCGGATTATTTTAAAATTTTCACGCCGGGCGGTCAAGGTCATAGCGGTCAGTCTCCTTCTTAGTCAGCTTTGGCTGTTTTCATTATAAAGAAAAACGCTGAGAATGACAAGATGAATATGTTATAATTCTATTTGATTAATTGGAGGATTTCAGATATTATGTTATACAGGAGGTAAGACAAGATGGGACATTTGACAACGAAGGATGCATATAAGAATTTGGAGGAACGTATCAATTGGTTTACACAAGGGGCGCCGCCGTCGGAGTCACTGTATAAAATTCTGCAGGTGCTGTATACGGAGAAGGAGGCAAAATGGGTAGCCCTTCTTCCGGTACGTCCCTTTACTCTGAAAAAAGCGGCAAAGATCTGGAATACCACCGAGGCAAAGGCGGAAAAACTGCTGGATCATCTCTGTGAGAAGGCGCTTCTGGTGGATTCTGAATACCATGGCCAGCGGCAGTTTGTGATGCCGCCTCCGATGGCTGGTTTTATCGAGTTCGCGCTGATGCGGACCAGAGGAGATATTGACCAGAAGTATCTGAGCGAATTGTATTATCAGTATATGAATGTGGAAGAGGATTTTGTCAAAGACCTGTTCTTTGCTACGGAGACAAGGCTTGGGCGTGTCTTTGTGCAGGAGCCGGTGCTCATGAACGATAAGACGAACCATATCCTGGACTATGAGAGAGCGACGCATATTGTGGAAGAAGCGGAGTATATTGGTCTTGGGACTTGCTATTGCAGGCATAAGATGTACCACGCAGGGCATCCCTGCGAGATCGACGCGCCATGGGACGTGTGCCTGACTTTCGACAATGTTGCAAGGTCCCTGTCAGAGCATGGCGGCTATTCCAGGCTTATTTCCAAAGAAGAGGCAAAGGAAGTGCTTGAACTGTCTTATGAAAGTAATCTGGTGCAGATCGGAGAGAATGTAAGGGAGCATCCTGCGTTCATCTGTAACTGCTGCGGCTGCTGCTGCGAGGCATTGCAGGCAGCCAGAAGATTCAGTCCGATGCAGCCGGTGGCGACGACAAATTATATTCCGAAGATATCGCCGGAGACTTGTATAGGCTGTGGAAAGTGTGCGAAGGTATGTCCGATCCTGGCGATCTCGATAGAGGAAAAGAAGCCGGTGATCGACGAAGAGATCTGCCTAGGATGCGGCGTATGCGCCCGGAACTGTCCGACAAAGGCGATAACGCTGGAGCACAGACCGATACAGGTGATCACGCCGGTAAACAGCACCCACCGGTTTGTATTGCAGGCGATTGAGAAGGGAACCTTGCAGAATCTGATCTTTGATAATCAGGCGTTTGCCAACCACCGGGCAATGGCAGCCGTATTTGGAACGATCTTACGTTTGCCGCCGATGAAGCAGGCGCTGGCGAGCAGGCAGTTTAAATCGGTTTACTTGGACAAACTGCTGTCCGTGTATCAAAAGAAGAAAGACGGCGGCATGAAAAAAGAGTCGGAAGAATAGAGGAAAGATGTCGGTATGAAAAAAAGTTGAAAGAATAGACAGGGAAACAGGAAGGACGACAGAAATGGTTTTTGAAACGAAAGAGATTCATTTAAAAGACGGCCGCAGATGTATACTCAGGTCCGTTGAAGAGAAGGATGCAGAAGCCATGCTTGAATATCTTCGGACCGTGTCTTCGGAGACGCCTTTTCTTCTTAGGAATGAGGATGAAGTCACGTATACCATCGAGGATGAGGAGCGTCTTATAAGAAAAATAAGAAAACATCCTCGGGAGATCATGGTTGTTGCGGAAGTAGAAGGTATTGTTGCCGGAAACAGCGCCATTTCATCCGTTGGCGGCATACGGCGTGTCTGTCACAGATGTACTTTTGCAATTGCTCTTAAAAAAATCTATTGGAGACTGGGCATTGGTTCAGCATTGATGGAGTATTCTTTTTCTTTGGCAAAAGATATGGGGTATGAGCAAGTAGAACTGGAGGTAGTCGACGGAAACGATAAGGCAAGAAGGCTGTACGAGCATTTTGGCTTCAAAGAAACCGGGAGAAATATCCGTGCGCTTAAGTATGACGACGGCAGTTACAGGGATGAGTACCGGATGATAAAGATGTTAACCGATTCATAGAAAGAGGGTAGGAGCCGATGAAATTGAAAAATGTATTGATTGCCGTGAAGGATATCGAAAAGTCCAGACGATTTTATCACGATATGTTTGGCCTTGAGCCGATACTGGACAATGACGGCAATATGATTCTGACGGAAGGGCTTGTGCTCCAGGAAGAAAAAATATGGGGAGAATTTCTGGGAAGAGATATTATTCCGGAGAATAATGCCTGTGAATTATATTTTGAAGAAAATGATATCGAATCATTTGTCCGGAAACTTGAAGACTTATATCCGGCAACAAGATATGTCAATAGGCTTATGGTCCATAGCTGGGGACAGAAAGTGGTTCGCTTCTATGACCCCGATGGAAATCTGATAGAAGTAGGAACTCCGATGTCATAATGATATTGATATGCAGGCATGTCATGTACGGCCTTTTGATCCTGTCATCATGATTTAGCAGAGACTGTTTTTACAGTCTCTTTTTTGCTGCGCTCTCATTATAAAACTCATTTTATAGAGTGGTTCTAAAAAGAAACTCTATATCTTGCAAAATCCTTCATTTTGATTATTTTGGTTATAATTTTAGAAATAGTAGTATTTTTTAGAAACATTATATAAAAAACCTGTTATAATATACTAAAAATGGTAAAAAAGTCAGTATATCGAAAGAGGGGATCATGTTTATGGCAAAGATTGAGGAATCTGAGTTTACCTTGAGATTGATTCATAAGATGGGCGGCTACATCGACGAGAATAACATGCTTCAATTGAAAGCGGGATTCTGTATCGGAGAGAAGATTCCGCCTCACGGAAGGATATTTCAGGCGATTGCATCCAATGTGGAAAAAGTGTACGGCGAGACAGGACTGTGTGGATTAGGCGGTGAAAAAGGGCGGATGATCCATCAGTTCCGAATGTATATTGACCGGCACAACATTATGTATATCAGAAAGAATTTTAAAAAAGAGGGGATGACGGATGAAGAAGCTTTGAAAAATTATGCAGACGCAAAGTCAGAGTCCGGCGGGCTGAACGGCGTGAAGATGCTTCGGGAACCGGCAAGGTTTCACAATAAATATCCGGCGGGGCTGAGTTATTGGAAATATCAGAGAGGAAGGGAAAATAAGAAACGGCTTACTCCGGATTTCCATTCGGAATTTATTATAGACAGGGAGGGGAATTTTGTCAGTCAGTGGAATGTGCTGGAGGAAGATGCGTATGGAACGATAATCAGCGATATCGAATATTACCGCCGAAAGTACAGCGTTCCTCAGAGACAGATTAAGGATGAGAGGGAAAGTCTCTGCCGGCGGACGATGAGCTGGGAAGAAGTACAGCGGCAGATCATGGATACGGAATCTTTCAATTATGCTTCCAGGAATGACAGCGTACATCAGAGATTGGATATTCAGCCTCCGGGGAAATTCGACCCGGACTTAAGACGGCAGATTGCCGGAGAGTGGAAGAGTCCCTGCAAACATGCAAAGACTCTGAAAGATCTGAAAAATCGTTATTGCTATCGATCGGACAAGGGGGATGCCTATTCTATAAAGCGGATATGAACGGCGATTAACATGGAGATAAGGGATTTGTAAATTCCTTCATAAGTTCCTGATAGAGACGGCAGATCGGAAGCCCGATTACATTATTGAAATCTCCGTTGATGCGTTTCACATGGATCGCAAATGCTCCCTGTATTCCGTAAGCGCCTGCTTTATCCAGAGGATCGCCGCTGTCCACGTATGCGTGAAGGTCTTCTTTGCAGATCGGACAGAAAGTGACATCCGTTGATTCATAGAATGTTCTGGTATGCACATTTCCACCTTTGGAAATGTGCAGGGATACGCCGGTGTAGACTTGATGGGTACGGTCCGCGAGCATCGACAGCATATCATAGGCTTCTGATTTATCCGCAGGCTTGCCAAATATCTCGCCTTGATATACGACGATGGTATCCGCGCCGATCACGACACAGTCGGATTCCCGGTGACGGCAAAATACATCCTCAGCCTTCTGTGCGGCCAGTTCCATTACGATATCCATAGGAGCTGTCCTGGAGATTTTTTCTTCTATTGAAGAAGGAATTACTTCAAACTCGAATCCCGCTCTTGCCAATAACTCCCTTCTTCTCGGAGATGCCGAAGCCAGTATATATTTCATGGAAACCCTCCTTTTTAAGACTCTTCTTCCAGAACCCGCAGACCGGCCGTACTGGTGACCGGAAGAGAGAAGACGATTCCCCCTGCCGGACTCGTTGGACCGGCCTGTTCCATGATTGCCTTCATAATCGAATTCTTTTGCTGTGTGCGGACGACGATGAATATCATCTCTTTTTCCTCTGCGAGAGAGATACCGAGGAAACGTTTCGCATGTACCGCCCCAGTTCCCTTGGCGTGGATCACGGTACCGCCCGGCGCGTCGGCGCTTCTGGCCGCGTCCATGACGGTCTCGATATATCCTGCGTTTGCAATCGCAATCAAAAGTTCATACTCTGTATTCTGCAACGAACTCTCCTCCTCTATAGATAATTCCTGGCCGACAGACAGGTATTGCAGTGTTTTCTTGCCTCCGACGCTGCTTAAGGGAATCAGAAACGCGATCCCCCTGCCGGGAATATCGATTTTCACCTGGGTATACAGGTCTTTTTTCAGCAATTTCCAGGTATCCCAGGTAACAAACGAGAAATAAGCCGTCTTCCCGGTGGCTTCTATCCCCAGATAATCAAGGACCGCGCTGTTAGCGGTGCCTTCACCCAGAGCCGTAAGTGTGATATGAATGTTGTGCATCTTAAAAAACTGGATAAATTTGTCGCGCATCCCTCTGTTGGTGATGATTCCAAGCATATATACCGCGTTCATAAAGCGTCCTCCTGCTTACTGATATGTCATTCTTCTCGCGATGATGCATATGGTCTATAACTCTATAATATCATCATCTGCCAGGATATCAAGATAGGAAACAGATATTGTTTCTGTTTCGGTGGTTTCTTGTTTACCTGAACGATATTTATAGACCGCGCCCTGGAGCTGTATCGCGATCAGCGGGGTCATGGATACCATGGCCACGATTCCGAACGCGTCTCTGACAATATTTCCTCCGACCGCCTGGCATGCCCCCATGGCGAATGGAAGAAGGAAGGTTGCCGTCATCGGTCCGGATGCCACGCCGCCGGAGTCGAATGCAATGGCGGTAAATATCTTCGGTACAAAGAAGGACAGGCAAATGGCGATCACGTATCCGGGCAGGATAAACCAGAATACGGAAATTCCGGTCAGTACCCGGACCATGGCAAGTCCCACGGATACCGCGACGCCGAGGGAGAGGCTTAAGCCCATGGATTTGCCTGAGATAGCGCCGGAGGTAATCTCTTCCACCTGCTCCATCAGCACATAGACAGCGGGCTCTGCCTTTACGATGAAGAAGCCTATGAGCATGCCGATCGGTATCAAAATAAAACGGTAGGGCAGTACTGCGATCATCTGTCCCAGATAGTTGCCGACAGGCATAAAACCTACGTTTACTCCGGTGAGGAATAAGACAAGGCCGATATATGTATAGGCAATACCGATGATAATCTTAAGAAGCGTCTTTTTCTTCAATCTCAGAGAGATGATCTGAAAAGCCGTAAAAAACAGTACGATGGGCAGAAGAGACACCATAATCTCCTTTATGTATTCCGGGAATCCTACGGCAAAATACCGGCCGAGTTCTATGGAATCCTGAAGCGCCGGAAGTTCGGGAGGCGTATAAGCGGCGTCTTCGGGATGATAGAGAAGCCCGAGGGTCAGCACGGCAAGGATCGGACCGATAGAGCAGAGCGCGACAAGACCGAAGCTGTCGACTTCTGCGTGTTTATCGCTTCGGACGGCGGCGAAGCCGACACCCATCGACATGATGAAGGGTACGGTCATAGGTCCTGTCGTCACACCGCCGGAGTCAAACGCAACCGCAAGAAAATCTTCCTTAACCAGGAAAGCCAGCCCGAATACAAGGATATAAAATATGATCAAAAGCGGTGTAAGTGCGACGGAAAACAGCATACGCAGCACTGCGACCGCCAGAAAAGAGCCGACTCCGAAAGCGACTGCCAGGATCAGGATATGATTCGGTATAGAAGGAACCTGTTCGGCGAGAACCTGGAGATCAGGCTCCGAAACGGTGATCAGACAGCCTAGCAGAAAGCACAGGAAGAGGACGACCTGAAGTTTCATAGACTTCGCCATCTTCGTGCCGACTTTTTCTCCCATAGGCGTCATGGCGAGTTCTGCCCCCAGGGTAAAGAACATCATACCGATGACAAGAAGTACTGCGCCGAATAAAAACAGCAGCAGAATGGCCGGCGGGATGGGAGCGGCGGTGAAGCTTAACAACAGTACGATTCCTATGATAGGAAGTACCGCTTTTAATGCTTCTTCTAATTTTTCGGATAATTTTGTCTGGTAAAAATTCATAAAGAAAGAATCCTTTCTCGAGTCAAAGGCCTTAAAGCCGAGTGACTCGTTGCTTGCGGGAAATAAAAACTTGACCTATTATATATACTGTAGCATAATCTAAGAAAGAACCGCAACTTTAATGTGGTGAAAAAGGAGCAAATCAGAAGGATTTAACGGTTTCTTAACAGGCTTGCAAAGCCCGGATGAATTCGTTATAATTAACCACAGAACAATTATGGAGGTTTATAAAAGATGTATATCAGCGAGATCAGGACATCCGCGCCCACGGATGAACGTATGCCGTTAGAGAGAAAGATGTATGAGACATTGGATCGATTGAAGATACCATATGAACAAGTAGACAATGATCCGGCAGCATCCATGGAGGAGTGTGCCGCCATCGACGATGCGATCGGGACCGAGATCCGTAAGAACGTGTTCTTGTGTAATCAGAAGAAGACTACATTCTTCTTGTTAGTGATGCCGGCAGATAAAGCATTTGACACGGCTTCTTTCAGTAAGAAATTAGGAGTATCACATATGTCGTTCGCGCCGCCGGAGAAGATGATGGAGCACCTTGGGACAACGCCGGGGTCAGCGAGCGTTGCAGGACTTCTGACAGATGAGGACGATTATGTGCAGGTCATTGTGGATAAAGAGGTGGCTGACGCGGAATGGTTTGGATGTAATCCGGGAATTAACACCAGCCACCTGAAATTCAAAACAAAGGACCTTCTGAATAAATTTCTCCCTGCGATTCATCACAGGGCAAGGATCGTTGCATTATAGTTGATATGGAAGCGGGATATTTGACAGAAAGAGTGAGGAGTAAGATAGAAGATGAAGACATCAGAAGACTTGAGGCAACTATTGGACCGTATAGATCACAGGGGATATCCGGCGTATAAGGATACAAAAGGAGTATATCAATTTGGGAAATATGTACTTTTTATTGATCATGTACAGGGAGATCCGTTTGCATCCCCGTCAAAATTAAGCGTCAAGGTTCCGGGACGTCTGGCGGGGTTCTCGAAAGAATTATTCGATAAGAAACACAAGAGAATCGCTCTGCAGGATGAATTGATCCGGAATTTCTGGAGACAGATACAGCAGTATTCTTTTCAGGCGAAGGGGTCGGGAAAGAGCGGCGTCATTAGTGTAACACGGTGTTCCCAGGAGGTTCTGGAGCGGACGGCTTGTGAGATTGATTCCGGAAACGGTGATATCACGGTAAGGTTTGAGGTCGGCTTTCCTGCGAACGGAAGGACGATCAATGCAGGAGAGCTTAAGAAGATCTTGTATGATTTCCTTCCGGTCTGTGTGGAAAAGGCATTATATTACGGAAGAATCGATAAGAAGAAGATACGCCAGGTCATGGAATTATCGGAAGATCAGGAATATATCCGAAGTCAGTTAGAAGTAAAGGGATTGGCGGCGTTTATTGCGAACGAATCGGTTCTTCCAAGAGAATCCGGCGTATCACAGCGTCCGATGAAGGGCGGCGTCCCGTTTGTATCACCGAAATCTATGGAAGTAACGATGGAGCTTCCATATAAAGGAACGATCTGCGGCATGGGTATTCCAAAAGGAGTCACGCTGATCGTAGGCGGAGGATATCATGGGAAATCCACACTCTTAAAAGCCCTGGAAACAGGTGTGTACCCGCATATCATCGGTGACGGAAGAGAATATGTGGTAACGGATGCCGCTGCCGTGAAGATTCGGGCAGAGGACGGACGCAGCATTAAGCATACGGATATCTCGATGTTTATCAATGATCTGCCAAACGGGAAGGATACGGTCGCTTTTGATACAGAGGATGCCAGCGGAAGCACGTCCCAGGCAGCGAATGTCGTAGAGAGCATGGAAGCCGGGGCGACGGTATTTCTGATCGACGAAGATACAAGTGCGACGAATTTTATGGTTCGGGATGAACTGATGCAGCGGGTGATTCACCGGGATATGGAACCGATTACGCCGTTTATCGAGAGGGTCAGAGAACTTTACGAGAGATTTGGAATCTCTACGGTCATCGTAGCGGGAAGTTCCGGCGCATATTTTGAAGTCGCGGATACGATCGTGCAGATGGACCGTTATGTTCCAAAAGAGATCACAGGACTTGCGAAGGAAGCTGCCAGAGACTATCCAAAGCTTAAGCTGCCAGAAGACGGCGTGGGACAGCCGTCCTTTGACCGTAAGGTACGTCATAATACGGAGTTTAAGCACAAAGGACGCGTCAAGATCAAGACGATGGGGAGAGACGGCGTTATGCTGAATCATGAGACCGTCGATTTGAGATATGTGGAACAGTTGATGGACAGCGAGCAGCTAACTGCCCTTGGAAATATGGTCAAATATCTGGAAGAGGAGATGTTTGACGGAAGAAAGACGCTTGGACAGGCAATCGAAGCGCTCTGGATCCGGTTGAATCAGCAGGGGCTTAAGGCCATATGTGACGGCGGTTATCTTCCGGGGAATCTGGCTATGCCGAGAAAGCAGGAGATATATGCATGTCTGAATCGTTACCGGCATTTGGGGACGTCTCGCTGATAAAGCCGGGTTAAAAATGAGGAGAGGGGGAATCCTATGAGAGTGATTGCAGGAAGCGCCAGAAGAATACAATTGAAGACACTGGATGGGATGGATACACGGCCGACCACTGACCGGATCAAGGAAACCTTATTCAATATGATTGCTCCGTATCTGTATGACTGCATTTTCCTGGATTTGTTTGCCGGGAGCGGAGGGATCGGAATTGAAGCGTTAAGCAGAGGTGCGATGGAGGCGGTGTTTGTCGAGAAGAATCCGAAAGCGATGGAATATATCAAGGATAATCTGGAGCGCACGCATCTGAGACGAAAGGGAATGACGATGTCCATGGATGTCATGACGGCGCTTTATAAATTGGAAGGCGAGAAGCAGTTCGATTACATTTTCATGGATCCGCCCTACGGACAGGGGCTGGAACAGAAGGTTCTGTCGTATCTGTCAGAATCCTCTCTTTTATCTTACGACGGAGTGATTATTGCCGAAGCCTCAAAAGATACTGACTTTGAATATGTGAAAGAATTTGGGTTTTCTATCATAAAAACAAAGGAATACAAGACGAATAAGCATGTGTTTATGGAACCGTCAGGAAGGAAAGGGATATGTTAAGAGCAATCTATCCGGGGAGCTTCGATCCTGTCACGTACGGACATCTTGATGTGATCCGCCGTTCGGCGCGGCTGGTGGATGAGTTAATTATCGGAGTCTTGAATAATAAAGCAAAAAGTCCGTTGTTTTCCGTAGAAGAACGTGTTAAAATGTTAAAGGAAGTGACGGAAGATATACCGAATGTAAAGATTATTCCATTTGAAGGATTGTTGGTAGATTTTGCCCGCAAGATGGATGCGGGGATGGTAATACGCGGATTAAGGGCGATTACGGACTTTGAATATGAATTGCAGATGGCGCAGACGAATCACAAGATGGCGCCGGAAGTAGACACCGCATTTCTGACAACCAGTTTGGAATATTCATATCTGAGCTCTACCACAGTAAAAGAAGTGGCTGCTTTCGGAGGGGATATTTCGCAGTTTGTGCCGGATATTGTCGCAGACAGAATTACAGAGAAGATGAAGAAGGAGAGTGTAGATGTATGAGTAGCCGTATTGAACAGATTATTGATGAGATTGAAGAATATATTGACAGTTGCAAATTCCAGCCGTTGTCTACGTCTAAGATCATCGTGAATAAGGATCAGATGGATGAATTGCTTCGGGAGCTTCGCATGAAGACTCCGGATGAGATCAAGCGTTATCAGAAGATTATTGCCAATAAGGATGCGATTCTGGCAGACGCCCAGTCAAAGGCAGACAGCATGATAGAGGAAGCGCAGATTCATACCAGCGAGTTGGTCAGTGAACATGAGATTATGCAGCAGGCGTATTCTCAGGCGAATGAGATCGTAACGGCAGCTACGGAACAGGCGCAGGAGATTCTGGATCATGCCACAAGAGACGCCAATGATATCCGGATCGGCGCGATGCAGTATACGGATGATCTGCTGGCGAATGCGGAGAGTATTATCGGTCATACACTTGACAGTTATACTACGAAATATGACGGGCTTGTGAATTCCCTGCAGGAGTGCTATGATATGGTGCGTAACAATCGTTCAGAGCTTGAGATTCCGGAACAGTCCGCGGAAGGGCTTGAGGCGGAATACGGCGGTACGGAATATGAGAGCGCGGAGCCGGAACCGGAATATTTGCCTGATGAAGAAGGCATGGAATAAGGATGATCCGATACAAATCAGCATAATAACAGATAGCCATATATAAGAAGGCTGGTGACCGACGCGGTTGCCAGCTTTTCTGCGATGTAAGGCAAGAAGGGCAATGAGGTATCCCTTATCATGGATTTGGTCTGGGCGGCAGCGCACCATCCGCCGAAAGCGGCAAGGGTCAGAGTCTGCAGAATCTTGGCAGATGCCGGAAGGCTGCTCTGGCAAATCAGCGTCACACCGTTCGTAAGCTCCAGAGAAGGGAGAATCAGAGACTTAAGAAGCGGTATCCGGACAGGAAGCTGTCCGATGAGGCAGATACAGATGGAAAAAAGTATGATATATCCGCCGATACGTGTAATCGTCTCGAACCCGTTCATGATGCATGTATCCAGCGCGCCGGCAAGATCCTGAGAGTGTGCGGGAGAATAAGGGCGGCTGTGCCGGGAGACGTCTTTCGGTATACGGTATAGAAAGCGGAATATAAAGCTCAGCAAAACCGGGGCGGATAGAGTGATGCTAAGGAGCGGCAGGGTAATGGCGGAACGGTTGAGATTCTGCCATATAATATAGCTTATGATGAACATAGGACTCGTATTATTACAGAAAGACAACAGATAACGCCCTTCTTCTTCGGATATGTAGTTCATATTCAAAAGATCTGCGGTTATCTTGCCCCCCATAGGGCATCCGCAGAGGAATCCGACCAGCACGGCGAAAGAACCGTAGGGAGACACACGGAAAAGACGGCAGAGGACAGGAGACGTGACGCGGGCGATCAGGTCGATAGCTCCTGTGCGGATCAGAAGATTGGATAAGATAATGAAAGGAAGAAGAGTGGGAAGAACCGTGTTGAACCAGAGTATCAGCCCGCTGCTTGCGCCCTGAAAAGTGTTCTTCGGAAATAAAAGCATACAGATAAAAAGGCCGGTCATGCATAGAACAGAAAGCAGATGTCTCATGAAATCATATCCTTTGATATTTCTCTTTGATATATTCTATGGATTTGGTTGATTTTTTATGAAGACTGGCACATAATAGTTCTTGAGACCATCTAAGAAAGAGAGGAATAGAAATGGCAGTATTAGAGAACCTTGAGCCTCAGAAAGTATTGTATTTTTTTGAGGAGATCTGCAAGATTCCGCACGGGACATTCGATACGAAACGTATCAGTGATTATTGTGTTTCCTTTGCAAAGGAACGTAATCTGGAAGTAATTCAGGATGAAATGAACAATGTCATTATCAAAAAACCGGGAACGGCGGGTTATGAGGATTGTGAACCCGTAATCCTTCAGGGACATATTGATATGGTGTGCGAAAAGACCGCGGAATCTACCCATGATTTTAAGACGGACGGATTAGAGCTTTATATTGAAGACGGTTATCTGAAAGCAAAGGACACGACTTTGGGAGGCGACGACGGGATTGCGGTTGCCATGGCGATGGCAGTCTTAGACAGCGACGATATCCCGCATCCGCCTGTTGAAGCTCTGTTTACCGTAGACGAAGAGGTTGGTATGGGCGGCGCGGACGCGGTTGATCTTTCTCTGCTGAAGGGAAGGAAATTGATTAACATGGATTCTGAGACAGAAGGAATCCTGACGACCGGCTGTGCGGGCGGTATCCGGTATGAGGTTATTCTTCCTGTTCAGAGAGAGAAGAGAAGCGGAAGCAAAATCTCTGTCCGGATCCACGGTTTATCAGGAGGACATTCCGGTACGGAGATTCATAAGCAGCGGGGAAACGCAAATAAGATGATGGGACGCTTTTTGTACCGTCTGGCGAAAGAAGTATCCTTTTCTCTGATCAGCATCAACGGCGGAACGAAGGATAACGTGATCACACCCGATACTACGGCAGAGATTATAGTGGAAAAGGGCAGAGAGAATGCGGTTCATGCCGCGGCGGAAGAAATGGAAAAGATCTGGAATGACGAATTCATGGGCGAAGAACCCGGACTCAAAGTAGATATTTTTGCATCTGAAGTCTCAGATTGCGAGGCGATGGAGAAGGTTTCAACAGAGCGTGTCGTTTCTTATCTGATGCTTTGTCCGAACGGGCTGCAGGAATTTAACCGAAAGATCGAGGGCGTGGTGGAGACTTCGCTGAATCTTGGCGTTCTGGAGACGAAAGAAGACAAGGTACAGATCATACATCAGATCAGAAGTTCCGTGGAGACCAGAAAGTATCAGATTAAGGAGCAGTTAGAGCAGTGTGTCAAGGCTGTAGGCGGAGAAGGAGTCATCACGAATGAATATCCGGCATGGCAGTATAATCCGGATTCCGAACTGCGCCAGATCATGGTAGATACTTATCGAGAACTTTATGGAGAAGAACCAGTGGTGTCGGTAATACATGCAGGTCTGGAATGCGGGCTTTTCCTTGGAAAGCGTCCGGATCTTGACTGTGTATCCTTCGGTCCGGACGTCATAGACGTACATTCGGTCAATGAAGCTTTGAATCTTGCGTCTACCCAGAGGGTATGGGATCATTTGAAGGCGATTCTTAAAAATTGTAAGTAAAAAGACGGCGGTTACAGAACCGGCTCCGGGAATATGGAGCCGGTTTTTTTCATATAGTAAGAAAAAAAGGATTTTTATGCAGAGAAAGAAAATCGAAAAACTTCTTATATCTCTTATCATCATTTCACTGTTCACCGTTCTGGGAACGAATTACCTGAAGGAGAGAGGGCGCTATCATACGCGTCAGCAAAAGACAATTGAGGACCCGGAATTTCGCCGGGACTTTTTCTCAGATTCTATGCGTCAGAATAAGGAAGAATTATCAGAAGAGTGTAAAACTTTCCTCGAAAATGTGGAAAACGATGTGGATTATTACCCAATTCCAGAATCTATTGTGGATAACTCTCTGAAAACTTCTTATACAGACGGCTGGATGGTAGAACGAAATTACAAAGGAACCAGCGGCCACGAGGGGACGGATATCATGGCAAACGTTGATAAACGGGGGGTTTACCCGGTTATCAGCATGACGGAAGGAGAGATAACGAACCTTGGATGGCTGGAAAAGGGCGGCTACCGTGTGGGAATTACCTCAAATAGTGGTATCTATTATTACTACGCTCATTTAGATTCTTATGCGGGGATTAAAAAAGGACAGAAAGTGAGCGCGGGAACGCTGTTGGGCTATATGGGTGACTCCGGGTACGGACCGGAAGGGACGAAAGGACAGTTTGCGGTGCATCTGCACGTCGGCATCTATTCCTTCCAGGACGGAAAGGAGATCAGTGTCAATCCATATTATGTTTTATTGTCTTTGGAAGATCGAAAGCTGCAGTATGAATACGGTTTATAATAACGGATTAGTGTAAAAATAGACGGATCAGTGCAAGCGTAAAGTGTCAAAAGACGATAAAATGATAAATAAAAGTTGAGCAGGAGGATATATAGAATGAAGATTTATGTTAACTGCGCTGCGCCCAGGCAGGGGAACGGCAGCAAGGAGACTCCGTTTAAGTACATCAATGACGCCGCGAAGACGGCGAAACCGGGAGATGAGGTCATCGTTGCTCCGGGGATCTATCGGGAGTCTGTAGATCCGATACATGCAGGTACGAAGGAGGCGCGGATTGTTTACCGCAGTGAAGAGCCGTTAGGCGCCGAGATCACAGGAGCAGAGCCTGCCGTTGGATGGGAGAAATATCTGAATAATGTTTGGATATACCGGGTAGATAACGGTGTGTTCGGAAGCTATAATCCGTACACGACATTCGTGGGCGGCGACTGGTATTTCGCCCCGGTGGTAAGACATACGGGAGCCGTCTATCTCAACGACCGTCAGCTTTATGAGACGGAGACTCTGGAAGAATGTATCAGTGGCGAGGTATACGCGCCTTCATGGGAACCCGAGTGGTCCGTATACAAGTGGTATACCGAGCAGGACGGCAATGAGACGGTAATCTATGCAAACTTCCAGGGAAAGAATCCTAACGAAGAGAAAGTGGAGATCAATGTCAGAAGAAATTGTTTTATGCCGTCAAAGACAGGAGTCGGTTATATCACTTTCAGCGGATTTAACGTGAATAAAGCCGCTACCACATGGGCGCCGCCGGCCGCTTATCAGGACGGCATGATCGGACCTCACTGGTCAAGGGGATGGATCATCGAGGATTGCGAGATCAGCAACAGTAAATGCAGCGGAATCTCTCTCGGCAAATATTATGATGAAGAGAACGATCATTATTTCACAATGAAGAAGGTAAAGAGTCCGACACAGATGGAGCGGGACGCCGTATGTCGGGGTCAGTATCATGGATGGACGAAGGAGACGGTGGGAAGCCATATCGTAAGACGCTGCCATATCCACCACTGTGAGCAGACCGGTATTGTCGGTCGTATGGGATGTGTGTTCAGCCTGATCGAGGACAACCATATCCATCATATCAATAATATGCAGCAGTTAGGCGGGGCGGAGATATCGGGGATCAAGCTTCATGCCGCGATTGACGTAGTGATGCGCCGCAACCATATCCATCATTCTACCATGGGTATCTGGACGGACTGGGAAGCTCAGGGGACGCGTATTTCCCAGAATCTCCTTCATGACAACCATTCTCCGGAAGGGACGCCGATGGCGGAAGGCGCAATGTGCAGCCAGGATATATTCGTGGAGGTAAGCCATGGTCCGACATTGATTGACAATAACATTATGCTTTCCAGAGCATCCGTGCGTATGGCGACGGAAGGCGTGGCATGCGTACATAACCTGATGCTTGGATCATTTACTGCGGTAGGGGCGGGAACCGATCATTCCGACGACGAAGCGGGAAGACAGCCGCGTTATACTCCGTATCATATTCGTCACCGTACGGAGGTGGCAGGTTTCAGTACGATACTTCACGGGGACGACCGAATCTATAACAACATCTTTGTCCAGAATTACCAGCCGATGGAAGACGCCGAAACCGCGAAGGAATTCGGGTATGATAATCAGACGGCAGGAACGGAAGTTTTTGGAGAATATCCGACCTATGATGAATGGATTGCCAATTTCGAGATGGACAAGCCGGCGGATATGCACAAACTGATGCCGTATCATTTCGGGCATCTGCCTGTATGGATCAATGGAAACGCGTACTTTAACGGCGCGAAGGCGTCTGTTAAGGAAAAGTCCAATCTGGTAAACGTTCATGATCAGGCGACGGTAGAACTGGTCGAGCAGGACGGGGAATATTTCCTCAAGACCAATGTCTATGATCTGTTGGGCGAGTTCCAGTCGGGCATTATTAACAGCGATATTCTGGGATATGCTTTTGAGCCTGAACAGAGATTTGAGAATCCGGACGGAACAGAGATTATCTTTACAGAGGATTATCTGGGTGAACACCGGGGTATTTCTGCAATTCCAGGACCTTTTGCTTCCAAAGAGTCTATCGGAAAGAAAATTTTATAAAAGACAGTTTCTGGGTAATACTGTTTTCAGTATTACCCGATATTTTTTACTTGTACAGTTAAAATATGTACAGGCAGAATATCCGTTTTGACTTGACAAAACAGACGGTCATTGTTATATATGAGATATCTTTTAGTTTTCTAATTCTTTGCTTTGAGAAGCTTGTACGCACAACCAGGAAGGGAGTTCCATGAGACGAGAACAGATTATGCTGAAAACCATAGTAATGCTGACTCAATTGCCAATCCATGTATATGACAGGCAGGGGAAGGAGCTGGAGCAGTATGAGATTATGGAGAGAAACGGGGATGAATATGAAGGCGCTCTTATAAAGGAGATCAACCGGAGACTTATGACGGAGGATGTCGTGACGATGGAGTACGATACAGTCCTTCCCGTGAGGATATACGGACTGAGAGGAGAGGAACGCAATTATTTGCTGGGTCCCTTTGCATACGGCTCTCTGGACTCAAAGGATATAAAGGCATATATGAGACGCAGGAAGATAGAGGATTTCCCGAGGGTTCAGATCAGAGAAAGCCTGCTTGCCGCCAATTTGATTCTAAATGGGATCGCCGGCGGAGGGAGCGGAACGGATATGCTTGAAAGCCGTTCGGATGAGAATGAGGAAATCAGGATGTATTCCCTGGTCAATGAAGAGCTGAGGCAGAGTGATAATTTCCAGTCTAATCATACCCACGACGAGGAGAATATCTTGTATCGGTATATTGAGCAGGGAGACGTAGAATATCTGAGGAAGAATTATGATTATATGTATCTGCGACATCCCATCATCTTGGAGGATGCTCATAAGAATGAAGAATATATGGCGGTAATCGGAATATCGCTGGCCTCACGCGCCGCTATCAGGGGAGGGCTGACGTCAAAGGAGGGTTTTCTGATTAACGATATCTATCTGAAGAAATTATCTGCATGCAGAACCATCGCAGAGACGCATGATCTGTTGAAGGAAGCGTCTCTCTACTGCGCGGCGCAGGTAAGAAAAAAGCTGCGGGCAGGCCGGTGTAATCCCTATGTAGAGAGATGTAAGAAGCGGATCTTGTCCAGTATGCAGGAGACGGTGGGGGCGGGAGATCTTGCAAAGGAGACGGGGCTTTCGATGGATTACCTTTCGAAGCTTTTCAGACGGTATGAAGGAGTTTCAGTCACGGAATATATCCTGAATGTCAAGATAGAGGCGGCCTGTAATATGCTGAAATATTCGGACAGGCAGATCGGCGCTATCGCAGACTACTTAAGCTTCGGCAGTCTGAGCTATTTCAGCAGGGTATTTAAAAGGAAGACGGGAATGTCTCCGCAGCAGTACCGTAAAAATATCTTACGATAATTATGCATGAATACACGTTTAAAATGTGGAAAATTTCTCTAAGGTAAGATTTTTATAGAAAATAGACATTTTATTTTATGGGCATAAAAAAATATTGATGTTATGATATGCCCATAATACACTCGGTATTAAACCGGAGTCGCATAAGAAGGAGGAAAAAAGATGAAGAAAAGATTTGCAAGGATTATGGCGCTCTCCATGGCGGCAGTAATGACTGCTTCGCTGGCGGCATGCGGCGGCGGAGGCGGCGACAGTAGCGGAGACGGTGACGGCGGCAGCGGCAGCGATTCAGACGGCAAGAAAGAGATTACATATTGGAATATCGGGGTTGAGAGCCCAGATAAGGATGTTATCACAAAAGCGGTGGAGAAATTTAATTCAGAGACAGAATCCGGATACACGGTAACGAGCGTACCTACCCAGAACGATACATATAAGGAGAAGTTGGTAGTTGCCATGAGTTCAGGAGAGTGCCCGGATATGTACTCTTGTTGGTCGGGAGGTCCAATGTATGAATATATAGATTCTGGTTTCGGTCAGCCAATCGACGATCTGTTCAATGCATCTGACATTAAGGATAAGCTGATGGGGTCGGCAGTCGGTCAGGCTTCCTATAACGGCCATATCTATGCTGTGCCTTATCAGAATGTATCTATGTCTGGTATCTTTTATAATAAAGAAATGTTTGAAAAGTTTAAGCTGAAAGAACCAGAGACTCTGGCAGATTTGGAAGCGATCTGTGATACTCTGAAAAAAAATGATATTACGCCGTTTGCGTTGGCAAACAGCTCTAAGTGGACCGGTTCTATGTACTATATGAATCTTGCCGCACGATATGGCGGACTAGAACCATTTCAGAAAGCGGTTGCCGGAGAAGGGAAGTTCACCGATGAGTGCTTCATCAAGGCCGGAGAGAAGATTCAGGAGTGGGTTGAAGCCGGGTACTTCCCGGACGGCGTAAATTCCCTGAGTGAGGATGACGGTCAGGCGAAACAGCTGATGTATCAGGAAACGGCAGGTATGCTGCTATGTGGTTCCTGGTATACGGGTACATTCGCAACAGACAGCGCTGAATTCTATGAAAAGATCGGATGGTTCCCATTCCCTGCAATCGAAGAATGTGATGTAGATCCGTCTATTATGATCGGTACGGTTGGCGACCAGTTTATCGTATTCAATTGCGAAGGTGAGAAACTGAAAGCAGCTTTTGAATGTGCGGAAGCACATCTATCCGATGAAGTTATAGATTTTGAGGTGGAAAACGGAAAGATCCCTCCGATTGTAGGAATTGAGGATAAGCTTACGGATTCTGTCACAAAGGAAGTTGTAGAGGCAGCAAACAATGCATCGGAGATTCAATTATGGTATGACCAGTATCTGCCGCCGGCAGTCGCAACTGCTCACTTAGACGGATTACAGGAGGTATTTGGCCTGACCAAGACGCCTCAGGAGGCTCAGGAAGCTATGCAGAAAGCGATGGATGATTATCTGGCAAATAAGGCAGAGTAGAGTGTGTTGACAGGAAAGGACTCTGAAAGCAGAGTCCTTTTTTAAAAGATTTCTGAGAGTGAATTTCGGATAAAGGAGGGGTTAGAAATGAATGGTACAGAGATTTCTCTGGAGAAATTAAGGCAGAGAGATACAAGAAGGGTCGCGGCGTTGTTTTTGGCGCCGGTGGCAATATTAATGGCGGTTTATATCATTTACCCGATCGTAGATACTTTTATAACAAGTACATATCAGTGGAACGGAATCTCGGCTGCGAAGAAATTTATCGGAGTTAATAACTGGAAGACGTTAATAGCAGATTCCAGTTTCTGGATTGCATTCCGTAATAATTTTGTGATCATGGTGTTGTCTATCTGTATTCAGATTCCCATTGGACTTGCACTGGCAACATTCCTTGATTTTGGTGGAAAGAGACTCACTGTATTCAAGGTTATCTGGTTTATCCCGCTTCTGATGTCGTCAGTTGCAATTGGTTTTCTCTTTACTTATGCTCTGGCGACCAACGGAGGACTGGTAAGTACAATCTCCGGCTGGTTCGGAGGAGGAAATGTTGATCTTCTTGGTAATCCCAAGACGGCGCTTCTGACGGTTATAGCGGTTATCTGCTGGCAGTTTACACCATTCTATATGGTATACTTCATGGCGGCGTTCACAAATATTCCGTATGATGTCTTCGAGGCTGCGAGGATAGACGGAGCTACCAGAGGACAGTATTTCTGGAAGATAGCATTTCCACTTCTGGTTCCATCCATGAAGAGCGCTGCGATCCTGTCGATGGTAGGTTCTCTGAAGTATTTCGACCTGATCTACGTTATGACAGGAGGCGGTCCTGGTACGTCAACGGAATTGATGGCTACTTATATGTATAAGCAGTCTTTTAGCACCTTTAACATGGGTTATGGTTCCGCCGTGGCGGGAGGAATGTTTATCCTGATCTCCATGGTATCGCTGATTACTATGAAGATTTTGAATGGGAAAGAGGAGGCGTAAGTAATATGGATCAATATAAGAAGAATAAACAAAAGAGTATTATATGCTGGGTGATTGCGTTTGCTTTAGCGATTTTTTACATGCTTGTTTCATTTATGCCTTTTATATTTATGGTGCTGAACTCCTTCAAAGAGAAGTTTGAAATGCTTACGAAGGGGGTTTTTAACCTTCCAGATTCTTTGAATTTTTCTAATTATACAGAGGTTCTGACGGGTGGATTTGGGAAATATTTTATGAATAGTGTGATTGTACTGACAATTTCACTAATCCTTTTGTTATTCATCTCAGCATGCGCGTCTTATCCGTTGGCAAGATTCAAGTTTAAGTTGGCAGGCCCCATCTACGCAGGGATTGTAGCCTGTATGTCGATTCCGGTACATATCACGCTGATTCCGGTATTCAAGATGAGCAGGGCTACGGGATTATATGACAGCATCTGGGCTTTGATCGGACCATATATCGCATTTGCAGTACCGATTTCCGTCTTCATTCTTACCAGCTTCATGAAGGGAATCCCAAGAGAAATCGAGGAGTCGGCAGAGATCGACGGCTGCGGGAAGATTCAGATGTTTTTCTCAATTATCCTTCCTTTGGCCAAACCGGGACTTGCAACGCTGGCAATTTATAATGGTGTAAATATGTGGAATGAATTTTCATTCGCCTATACATTGACACAGTCGTCAGAAAATCGTACGCTGCCGTTAGCAATATGGGAATTCCAGGGACAGTATTCTATGAATACGCCGATGATTATGGCAGTTTTAACTTTGACGCTCTTGCCGATGATCGTCATGTTTATTATTTTCCAGGATAAACTGGTGAAGGGTATGACGGCAGGCGCTGTAAAGGGTTAAGAGATACAAAAAGAGCAGCATGCAAAGCATGGCGCTCTTTTTCTCAATACAGATGTCGGATCTTTTGAGGAAAAAGTGATTATGAAGAGATGGAAAGAACGAATCAGCAGATGGAAATTTGATAGAAAAATGCAGGCGCTTATCATTATGTCCATTACGTTTACAACATTGATTGTTCTGGTTATATCGACGGTATCATCCGTAACATCGTTGAAAACAAAATCAATCGAATTACTGCAGGATAAGAACGCCTCGCTGGCAGAAAACTATCAGAATATGCTGGAAGAATATAAGGCGATGAGTATTGCCCTGGTCATTGACCAGTCTGTGCAGCGTTATTTGAGATGCCAGGATAAGCAAAATGTGGAATATGCACAGGCAGTCGTGGAAGCAAATAATGTCCTTTCAAGCAGTCTGAATATGTCTGCAGATCTTAATTTTATCGCAGTCGTCAGCTATCAAATGGAAGATTATCTCTACAGAGGGAAGATGGCGATATCCGCGTCGGACTCCCAACAGGCGTATGAGCAGGATTTTCGGCAGAGTAAGAATGGTCAGAACAGCACGCTGAAAATAGGATTTTCTAACGCGTATCTTAAAGGAAAGCAGTATACGGTAAACGTGTATTTTCCTATCTATAGTTTGGAGCGGGTTATGGAGGAGCGGGGACTTTTGTGTATGAACTATTCCAATCCTGTCCTGAACCAGATCATCAATGAGGAAGAAGGCGGGCAGAGGACGAAAGTAGTGGATACGGACGGCGGAGTTGTAGCGGCGGGAGATATAGAGGAGATAGGGACGACCGTAGATTATATTGACAGCCTTATAAAGGAGCAGGGAATTTTTAAGCAGAAAGGCAGAATCTATATCTACCAGAAAGTCCGTGGATGGAACTTCTATATTGTCAGCAGTATTGCGTCTATTGAACTTTACCGGCCAAGTATCCGTACGATCAGCCTTATGATATGGATTCTGTTGATTTTAATAGTTGTCAGCTATATGGTCGTAAAAAGGGTGATCAGAAGAGTGTATCATCCGTTAGATAATGTGGTACGGAAGATGGATGACGTTGCGTCGGGGGCGTTGTCTGTCAGGATTGACGAGGGAGTTATGGGTGAGGATTTTGTAAAGCTTGCGACGGGTTTTAACTCTATGATGGAAGAAATCCTGGTGCTCATGGAGCAGGTAAAGCAGGAGCAGCATCAGATTGAGCAGATTCGTTTTAATTCCCTGCAGTCTCAGATACAGCCTCATTTCCTTTATAATACGCTGGATTGTATCCATTGGCAGGCGGTGTCGGACGGAAATCAGGAGATATCCACGCTTGTGAAAGCATTGGCAAGATATTACAGGATCTGCTTAAGCAAAGGGCATGATGTTATTTCGCTTGAAATGGAGATGGAACATGTGCGGAATTATCTGATTATCCAGAATATGAGGTATGACCATATCATAGGAAGTGAAATCACCCTGGGTAAAGGATGCAGGGACGCGATGATCCCCAAACTGACATTACAGCCTTTGGTGGAAAACTCAATCTATCATGGTATTAAGGTGAGGGACGGGAAGGAGGGAAGTATCTCCCTTACGGCAAGAAGGGAGGGAGACATCGTAGAAATTATCCTTGCCGATACCGGGACAGGTATGGCTCAGAGACAGATTGATGAGATGAATCAGCATTTATCCGAGTATGATGAATCTTTCGGGTATGGGGTACGCAATGTAAATAAAAGGATTGAACTGCTCTATGGAGCAGAGTATGGGCTGCATTATCTGCGGAATGTGTCGGGAGGCGTTACCGTAGAGATTCGTATTCCTTATGTAACAAAGATACAGGAAGAAAAGATACAGGGAGAGATTATTAATGTATAAAGTACTGGTTGTGGACGACGAGAAAATGATCCGTATGGGAATCAAAAAGGTGATACGATGGGATGAGCTTGGGATTGGGGATGTCTTCACGGCGTCTTCGGCGAGAGAGGCGCTTGAGATTCTTAAAGAGCACAAGCCTGAGATTATGATTACAGATATCCAGATGTCTGAGATGTCAGGTTTAGAACTTATTGAGACGGCAAGAGAGTTTCAGCCTAAACTACGGGTACTTGTGCTGACCGGATATGATAATTTCGAGTATGCCAGACAGAGTCTGAGACTTAAGGTACAGGATTTTTTCCTGAAGCCGGCTGATGAAAATGATCTGTCTCAGGCAATTAGGGAACAGGTAACATATCTTAAGAAGGAAGAAGCGGAAGTAAAAAATTCTTTGCTTGTACAGCGGACAAGGGGCGTAGCGGAACAGATGCGTCTGGAGACGTATATGCGTAACCTGATACACCGCAGAGAAGACGGAAGGATCATTGAAAACCCATATGATTATTTCAGGCAGGACAGGATATACGGCTTTCAGGTCGCGATGGTTGTTCCGGCGCTCTGTATAGACAGCCAGTTATCGGAGAAGAGTTTCCGGGAGATGTCCATGAAAAATATCTGTATCAGTATCGTGGACGCGGAGGAAGAGGGAATTACATTTCCGGATGACGACGGTACGATCATTATTGTATATTTCCTTAAAGAGGAAGAAGATTCTTCACTGGAAAGAACCAGGGAGCTTGCGGATATATTGCAGGACGAATTTGACAGCAGGCCGAGGATGGTAATAGGGAGCGTGGTGGAGAAATTCGAGAATCTGTATGTATCGTATCATGACGCCAGACATCTGCTGAACACGGAAAAAGAAGGGATACAAGATATCATACAGTTATTGGGAGAACAGAATAAGAACCATATCTTTCAGGATATTTATGCAGAACTTAAGGACATTATGTGCAGTAATATCGGGAATACAGAATATGTACTGAAAGCATTCCGCACTTTTAAGAGGGCGACGGAATCTTATAATCTGTCCCGGCAGACCGTACGCAGGCTGTGCTTTGAACTTGTCTCTTCCATTTATTTCTCTTATCTGGGGGAGGCGGGAGAGGCCAAGGGAGGGAAGCTCGACGCATTGTCGAAGAGTCTGCGTTCCGCTTCAAGGGATGAAGCGTGTGAAGTTTCGGAGATGTTCCTCTCCCAGATGCTTGGGAGCCAGGAAGAGAATGTGCATGAGATCATCGCGAAAGCCAAGTATTACATATCCGAGCATCTGACAGAGGAGCTGACGGTATCTAATATCGCTTTATCCCTCTATATTACGCCGAATTACTTCTCGCGTCTCTTTAAGCGAGTGACGAAGGAGGGATGCAACGAATATATCGTGCGTAAGAGAATTGAGAAAGCCAAGTCGCTGCTTGACGCCACCAGTTTGAAGGTAGGCGAGATCGCCATGATGGTGGGATACCGGGATACGAATTACTTTTCCCTGGCTTTTAAAAAGCATACAGGGAAATCTCCCACGAAATACAGGGAGGAGATCCAGAACGTAAAAGAATAAAGAAAGGGTGTTTAAAAAATGAAAAATTACAAAAAAGAGAGATCAGAAGCAAGAAAAAAGGCAAAGGAACTGGTGGCAAAGATGACCCTGATGGAGAAAGCGGCCCAGCTTAAGTATGACGCCGCTCCCGTACAGAGACTCGGCGTCCCTGCTTATAACTACTGGAACGAGGCTCTGCATGGCGTCGCCAGGGCGGGAGTTGCAACCATGTTTCCCCAGGCTATTGGAATGGCGGCGGCTTTTGACGAAGACATCATGAAAAAGGTGGGAGATATCATTGCCACAGAGGGGAGGGCGAAATATAATGCTTACTCCGGGCAGGGAGACCGAGATATCTATAAGGGGCTGACGTTCTGGTCGCCGAATGTCAATATCTTCCGTGATCCTCGATGGGGCAGAGGGCATGAAACTTATGGAGAGGATCCATATCTTACGTCCAGGTTAGGCGTCAGATTTGTAGAAGGACTCCAGGGAGAAGGGCCTGTGATGAAAGCGGCGGCATGTGCGAAGCATTACGCGGTCCATAGCGGGCCAGAGTCGTTACGCCATGAATTTGATGCCTGTGTCAGTCTGAAAGAGATGTGGGAGACGTATCTTCCGGCCTTTGAGGCCCTGGTAAAAGAAGCGGACGTAGAAGCCGTGATGGGAGCTTACAATCGAACGAACGGAGAACCCTGCTGCGGGCATAAATATCTGATGGAAGATATTTTAAGGGGAAAATGGGGATTTGACGGACATTTCACATCAGATTGCTGGGCGATCAAAGATTTTCATGAGAATCATCAGGTAACGAAGAACGCCAGAGAGTCGGCGGCATTGGCTCTTAAGCGCGGCTGCGACGTCAACTGCGGAAATACATATCTGCATCTTCTTGCGGCTGTGGAAGAAGGGCTTATTACGGAAGACGAGATTACGACCGCGGCCGAAAGACTGCTTACAACCAGATTCCTTCTGGGATTATTTGACGGAAGCGAATATGATAAGATCCCATATGAGGCGGTGGAATGTAAAGAACATGTGGATGCGGCTGTGGACCTTGCCAGGAAGGGATGCGTTCTTCTTAAGAACGACGGGATTCTTCCACTTGACAAAACGAAGATTCAGACAATCGGCGTCATAGGGCCGAATGCGGACAACAGGGGTTCGCTGATCGGGAATTATCATGGAACTTCCTCCCGCTATATTACGGCGCTTGAAGGAATTCAGGATGAGGTCGGCGACGAGGTGCGCGTCCTGTATTCAGAGGGATGTCATCTGGAGAAAGACAGGGTGGAGAATCTTGCATGGAGACAGGACCGGATCTCCGAAGCGGTTGTAACGGCCAGGCACAGCGACGTGGTAATCCTCTGCGTAGGATTGGACGAGACATTAGAGGGCGAGGAAGGAGATGCAGGAAATAGTGATGCGTCGGGAGATAAGAAGGATCTTCATCTTCCCAAAGTGCAGGAAGAGCTGATTGAGAAGGTAACGGCTGTGGGGAAACCGACCATCGTGGTTCTCATGGCGGGAAGCTCTATAGATCTTAAGTATGCCGAAGAGCATTGCAACGGAATCCTTTTGGCATGGTATCCGGGAGCAAGAGGAGGCAAAGCAGTGGCGGATCTTCTGTTTGGAAATGTATCCCCTTCAGGAAAGCTCCCGGTTACATTCTATAAGGACCTGGCAGAGCTGCCGGAATTCACGGATTATTCCATGAAGAACCGTACATACCGTTATATGGAGCAGGAACCGTTGTATCCGTTCGGATATGGACTCTCTTATGGGGATGTACATGTGCTGGATGCGGAGGTTGTCGGCGAGACGACAGAAGAAACGGATATCCGGGTCAGGGTTACTGTTGAGAACAAGGGAACGGTGGACACGGACGAAGTTATTCAGGTATACATCAAGGATCTGGAATCGGAGTTGGCCGTACCGAATTACAGTCTGTGCGGATTTCAAAGACTGTCCGTGAAAGCGGGCGAAAAGCAGACGCTGGAGCTGACGGCGCCGAACCAGGCAATGAGCGTGGTGGACGAAGCAGGAGAGCGCCGTATTGACAGCAAGAGATTTATGCTGTTTGTGGGAACCTCACAGCCGGACGGCAGGAGTCTTGCGCTTACAGGAAAGAAACCGGTTGAGATTCTTATGAACTTAGCGTAGATGAGCGCTTAACGGCGCAATGATACGGAACAGGCAGGAAAGGATTCAAGGAGATGGGAAAAAAGACGAGAAAGAAGATTATGGCAGGAATCTTATGTCTGATAATTCTTTTATTAACAGGATGCTCGGGGAAGAAGGAAGAGAGCGATACCCGGAGTTCTTTACAAAGCGGGGAGCAGACGGAGGAAGCGGCAGGAGAAAATACGGAGCAGACAGAGGAAGCGGCAGGAGAAAATACGGAGCAGACAGAGGATGTGACAGGAGAAGACGGATCCAGGTCAAACGAGAAAGAGCTTAGACAGGCGGCGGCGCCGCAATTTATTCCAAACAGTATCCGAAGCGTCTCTCTTAAGAAAGACGGGCAGGAGTTTTTGCATATCTCAAAGGAACCGGCAGAGTATAAGATGAGTTTTGACTATTGGGAGATTCTGAATCCATATGATGAGAATGCCACGATGGATACGGAAGTCATGTTTGAGATGTTTGAAGAACTGTGCAGCCTTAGATTTACAGAGACCGTCACGACAGAAGAGGGGATGGATACGGGGATTCAGGATTCAGATATGGGAATTACGGTAGAATATGTGGATACGACGGACGACTCGCAGGCAAAGAGTGTGAATTCTGCAGATACCAGGGCAGAGATCATTCTGGGTAAAGAAGACGGAAACGGCGGCCGCTATGCTGTGACATCCAATAATAAAGACGAGGTTTTTGTTCTGCCGGAAGAAACTTTGCGGATGATATATGCCAGAAAACCTTTTGATTATATCTTGAAGATTCCGGTACTCATCTCTGCGGATACGGTGGAAGCTGTAGAGCTTTCTGCGGACGGCGAGAAGTATGAGATTGGATTGGACACGGCAAAGGATTCTTACAGGTTCGGAAAGAAAAAGGTTAAGAAAGAAGAATTTGCCGCCTTATATCAGGCGCTTTCCGAGATTAAGCTGGTTTCGGAGATGGAGCAGGAAGAAAACGGCGGGAAGGAAGATCCCAGGCTTTCGGTAATTTACCGCAGGAATACCGGGGACGCTCCGGATGTCCGCGTATCTTACTACTTTTATGACGCGGAATTTGATTCGGTGGAGATTGACGGAAAAGAAAGGTTTCTGGTCAGAAAGGAAGAGGTTGAGACCGTTATCGAACAAATAAAAAAATTATTTTAGGAATCAAGTATAGGGGAAGCCAGATGTGGGCAGTATTTTAGCTGTTTTTACATCTGGTTTTTATTTATCTCATATATTTAGAAAAATTTTATGAAAAGCAAGTTTGTTAATTTGGATTATACTAGAGATATGGGTGCAGATATGTTATACTATAAATTGCGTGAATTTTAATGGAATATATGGTATACATTAGGAGGAAACATGAATCTGCCAGCCTCATTTGAAGAAAAGATGCAAAGTCTCTTGGGTGAAGAGATGGACGCGTATCTTGCATGTTATGAAGAACCAAGATATTACGGTCTGCGCGTGAATACCGGTAAGATTTCTGTGGAAGAGTTTCAGAAGATCTGCCCGTTTGAGATTACGCCGATTCCGTGGATAGAGAACGGATTTTATTATGACGGGGAGAATATCTCTCCGGCGAAGCATCCTTATTATTTTGCCGGGTTATATTATCTCCAGGAGCCAAGCGCCATGACTCCGGCGAACCGGCTTCCTGTAGAGCCCGGCGATAAGGTCCTGGATCTCTGCGCGGCGCCTGGGGGAAAGGCAACGGAACTTGGAGTCAGGCTCAGAGGAGAGGGGCTATTGGCTGCTAACGATATCAGCAGTTCCAGGGCAAAGGGGCTGCTTAAGAATATAGAAGTCTTTGGAATCGGAAATATCCTGGTGCTCAGTGAAGAACCGGGGAAATTAGAACCATATTTTACAGAATATTTTGATAAGATATTGATCGACGCCCCTTGTTCGGGAGAAGGGATGTTCCGCAAGGATAAAAAGATGGTAAAAGCATGGGAAGAGCATGGGCCGGAATATTTTTGCAGGATTCAGAAGAATATTATCCTGCAGGCGGCGCGGATGCTGAAGCCCGGAGGTATGCTGCTGTATTCTACCTGTACTTTTGACAGCCGGGAGAACGAGTCTGTCATCGGACATTTGAAGAAGCAGTATCCGCAGTTCAGAGTCTTAGATATTGCTCCTTATGAGGGATTCCGGGGCGGAATGCCGGAAACTATGGAAGAGCCGGATGATGAGGTTCGAAAGACGGTCCGGATCTTCCCGCACTGTGTAAAAGGCGAAGGACATTTCCTGGCGCTTCTTCAAAAGGGCGGAAGCGGCGAAGAATTATCAGAGGTATCAGAAGATGAGGGGGCGGCGGGAAAGGCAGACAGACGGCAAATAAGTAAAAGAGAATCCTTCGGAAAGAAGAGCGGCAGAAATATCCCGGAGGCTATCGAAGATTTTTTCCGGAATATCTCCTGGTCTTTGGATCCTTCGCGGCTGGATATCCATGGAGAACGGGTTTACTATATGCCGGAAGGACTTCCAGAAGTCCGGGGACTGCGCTTCCTGCGCACGGGGCTTCTGCTGGGAGAGCTTAAGAAGAACCGATTTGAACCAAGTCAGGCGCTTGCAATGTCGTTAAAGAAAGAAGAATATGCCTGCTGTATCGATATGCCGGCAGAAGACGAACGGATCCTGCGTTATCTTAAGGGAGAGACGCTGGATGTGGGAGCGTTGACGTCCGCGGGGGAGAAAGGCTGGCGTCTTGTCTGTGTAGACGGATATCCCCTTGGATGGGGCAAATTAAGCGGAGGACTCCTTAAGAATAAATATCTGCCCGGATGGAGGTTGTGCGGATGATTCGCCTGGATAAATATCTGGCGGATATGGGAATCGGAACCCGCCAGGAGGTAAAACGATATATCCGTAAAGGACAGGTTATGGTGAATGAAACTTTAGTCCTGATCCCTGAGACGAAGATCCGTGAAAGGGAAGACGAAGTACGGATAGACGGAAAGCCGGTCGGTTATGTTTCCTGTGAATATTATATGCTGAACAAACCGTCAGGCGTAGTATCCGCGACGGAAGATTCCCGCGACAAGACGGTAATCGATCTGATTCAGGAGCAGAAGCGTAAGGATTTGTTTCCGGTGGGACGCCTGGATAAGGATACGGAAGGGCTTCTCCTGATCACGAACGACGGGCAGCTTGCCCATAACCTGTTGTCTCCGAGAAAACATGTGGACAAGACATATTATGCCAGGATACAGGGGCGCGTCACCAGGGAAGATGCGGAGAGATTCGCCGGCGGGCTTAATATAGGGACGGAAGACAATGAGGAACGGACAGGACCGGGGATACTGGAGATTATAAGAAGCGGTGAAGAATCCGAGATACGGCTTACGATACAGGAGGGAAAATATCATCAGGTGAAGCGGATGTTCGAAGCCGTCGGCAAGAAGGTCTTATACCTTAAGAGAGAGCGCATGGGAACACTTTATCTGGATAAGGAATTAAAGCCGGGAGAGTACCGCCGCCTCACGGACAAGGAATTAGATGAACTTAAAGAGAGCCAAAAAGGAGTCAGAAGATGATAAAGACAAGGATGATAGAAGGAATCGACGCGGTTATATTCGACATGGACGGTACGTTGATTGATTCAATGTGGATATGGCCGTCGATCGATGAGGTTTATCTTAAAAAATATAATCTGGTTGAACCGGAGAATTTCCATGAAGATATCGAGGGTATGAGCTATACGGAAGTATCCCGGTATTTTCTTGAGGCTTTTCCGACTCTTACCTGCACCCAGCAGGAGATTATGGACGAATGGACCGAGATGGCCCGGGAACGTTATATGACGAAAGCTCCTTTTAAAGAGGGCGTCCGTGAATTTATCCTGGAGATGAGAAGACAGGGGAAGAAGATCGGGATTGCGACGAGCAACGGGCGGACGCTCACGGAGGATACGCTTCTGGCGCTCCATGCAACGGAACTGTTCGACGTAATAAAAACTGCGTGCGAGGTGGGAAGGGGAAAACCGGCGCCGGACGTTTATCTGGCTGCAGCGGAAGAGATGGATGTTGAGCCGGGACGCTGCCTGGTGTTCGAAGACGTACCTATGGGTATACTGGCGGGAAAGAACGCAGGTATGAAGGTATGCGCCGTGGACGATGAATTTTCCCGATATCAGGAAGAGAAGAAACGGAGCCTCGCAGATTATTACATATACAGTTATGAAGATATCAAGAATGAAACGTATGAAGTGTTATAGGTAATAAATACGGCTGAAAAAAGCATAATAGATAGAGGCACAACGGACATGTGACATGACAGATAGGAGTGTTATGGATGGCAGAGGGTTTTTTGCCTGTCTCACGGCAGGAGATGGAAGAACGGGGCTGGGACGCGGTAGATTTTGTATATATATCAGGAGATGCTTACGTAGATCATCCTTCTTTCGGACATGCGATCATTACGAGAACTTTAGAAGCGCATGGATATAAGGTGGGAATGATTGCCCAGCCCGACTGGAAAGATCCTTCCAGTGTAACCGAATTCGGCGAACCGAGATTAGGATTTCTGGTCTCTGCAGGAAATATGGATTCAATGGTGAATCACTATTCCGTATCTAAAAAACGCAGAAAAGCAGATGCATTTTCACCTGGCGGCGTGATGGGCATGCGGCCGGATTACGCGGCTGTCGTCTACGGCAATCTGATCCGTCAGACATATAAGAAAACTCCGATTATCCTAGGAGGAATCGAGGCAAGCTTAAGGAGGCTTGCGCATTACGATTATTGGTCCGACCGATTGAAGCGGTCCGTACTTCTGGATTCGGGCGCCGATCTGATCTCTTATGGGATGGGAGAACGCTCGATCATAGAAATAGCGGAGGCTTTAGAGAGCGGACTTGCAGTTCATGATATTACGTTTATCCCGGGGACAGTCTATAAGACGAAGGACAAAGAAGACGTATACGACGCGGTTATACTGCCGGGATTTGAAGATATGAAGGAAGACAGAAATCTGTATGCCCGAAGCTTTTATACACAGTACCGCAATACGGATCCTTTCTCGGGAAAGCGGCTGATAGAGCCTTATGGAGATCATCTGTATGTCGTACAGAATCCTCCTTCCAAACCCCTTAGTCAGGCGGAGATGGACGAGATCTATCAGTATCCGTATATGAGGACATATCATCCTTCTTATGAAAAGGCAGGCGGAGTACCGGCAATTGCGGAAGTAAAGTTTAGTCTGGTCAGTAACAGAGGATGTTTTGGAGGCTGCAATTTCTGCGCTCTCACCTTTCATCAGGGGAGGATCCTGCAGGCAAGAAGCCAGGATTCTCTGGTGGAGGAAGCAAGACAGTTTCTGAATGATCCGGATTTTAAAGGCTATATCCATGATGTGGGCGGACCTACGGCAAATTTCAGGCGTCCGTCCTGTGAGAAACAGTCGACGTGCGGCGTATGTAAAGAGAAACAATGTCTCTTTCCGAAACCCTGCCGGAATCTTAAAGCGGATCACAGGGATTATATCGGACTGCTGCGAAGATTAAGGGAGATTCCCGGCGTAAAGAAGGTCTTTATCCGATCCGGGATTCGGTTTGATTATGTCCTGGCGGACCCGAAGGAAGATTTTTTGAGAGAATTATGCAGACATCATGTAAGCGGACAGTTAAAGGTCGCGCCGGAACACATATCGGACGTGGTTCTGCAAAAGATGGGAAAACCGCAGGCAAACGTTTATCAGTCTTTTGTGGAAAAATATGAATCAATCAATCACAGACTGGGGAAAAAACAGTATCTGGTGCCGTATCTGATGTCCTCACATCCGGGATCTACTATGAAAGAAGCTGTGAAACTTGCGGAATATATCAGAGATATGGGATATATGCCGGAACAGGTCCAGGATTTTTATCCGACGCCGTCGACAATATCGACCTGTATGTACTATACCGGTGTGGACCCCAGAGACATGAAGCCGGTCTATATTCCGAAGAACCCTCACGAAAAAGCTATGCAGAGAGCGCTGATCCAGTACAGAGATCCTAAGAATTATGATCTGGTGATGGAAGCCCTGCAAAAATCAGGACGGATGGATCTGGTGGGATACGGAAGACAATGTCTGATAAGACCCCGGCGGCAGGGTGAAAAACAGGAGTCGGATCAGAGACTTCGCCGGCAGGCCTCAGGGCATAAATCGAATCAGAGACAGTCGGCTTCAGGAAACGACGGGAAGCATAGAAAGAAAAAGACAATCCGAAATATTCATGACAAGAAGACAAAAAGGAATTGAATCAGAACAGGAGATGGTTTTATGAGAATCGCGGTAATAACAGGCGCGTCGTCCGGAATCGGAAGAGAATTCGCTAAGCAGATTCCAAAACTTTATAAACATCTGGATGAAATATGGGTGGCGGCAAGAAGGACGGAACGTCTGAAAGAGCTGGAGAAGTGCATTCCGGTTCCGGTCAGGATCTTTGACGGTGATATGCAGAGAGGCTATATCTTTGAACGGATCGGAAGAGAACTTGACAGGCAAAAGGCGGACGTCCGGATGCTGGTCAACGCCGCCGGTTATGGCAAGACGGGGGGCTTTGACAGTATTAAACCGGAAGAGCAGTTGGGAATGATTGATTTGAATTGTCAGGCATTGACAAAACTTACCCGGATATGCTTGCCTTATCTGTCGAATGGAAGTAGAATAGTGAATGTCGCATCGGCCGCCGCATTCGCTCCCCAGCCGGGCTTTGCCGTATATGCCGCTTCCAAGTCCTATGTCTACAGTCTGTCTCTGGCGCTTAGAGCCGAGCTAAGAAGCCGGGGGATCGTTGTGACGGTAGTCTGCCCGGGACCTGTAGATACAGAATTCTTCCTGCGGTCCGGCTCCCTGCCCAATTCTTTCAAAGATTCGGTCAAGGCAGACGCGGGAGAAGTTGTCCGTCAGGCGCTTATTGATTCTGTCAGGAAGAAACCGGTATCCGTATATGGAACCGCCATGAAGATTTTAAGGGCTGCGTCGAGGATCCTGCCGGATTCGTTGATTGCGGAGGTCCTTCGGAGGGCGAATAAGATCGGGGATAAGGGAGTGTAGGGAAATGAAGATTGAAAAAGGGAATCCTGGTTATATCAAAGCTCAGAAAAGGAAATATCTGATTTGGACGCTTGCGGAATTTGCAATTGTGATCGCCGTCTTTGTCTTCGGATATATCCAGACCGGAACGAAAAAGAATCTTTTTACGGTTGTGGCTGCGGTAGGGTGTCTGCCGGCCGCAAAGATGATGGTTGAATTTATCGTCACATATCCTCATAAGGGGATCGATGAAGAGAAATACTATGAAATTACCGAGAAGGCGCCGCTGATCTTATGTCTTTATGATATGTTGATCTCCAGCCCGCAGAAGCTTATGCCGGTAGATGTAATGGCAATATCCGGACACGTCCTCTGCGGTTATACGAGCAGCCTGAAGACGGATGAGGTATTTCTTTCAAAATATATCAAGAAAGTATTGGAAGATAACCATTATGACAAGATGACCGTGAAGATGTTCCATGATTATAAGATGTTCCTTGCAAGAGTGGAAGGAATGAACAATATCGCGTCCGTGGAGCAGCCTGAGAGTAACCGGCGGGAACAGAAGATAAGAGATATTCTCTTTACGCTCTGTATGTAGAGGGAAGCGGATTGGTGCAAAATGAAAGAGATCATAGTCAGAAAAAATGAAGCCGGACAGAGACTGGATAAATTCCTTCGGAAATATCTGAAAGAAGCGCCGGGAAGTTTTCTGTACAAGATGCTTCGGAAGAAGAATATCACGTTAAACGGAAAGAAAGCTTCCGGAGCCGAGAAGCTGGCGAAGGGGGATGCAGTCCGGTTGTTCCTGTCGGATGAGACGATACAAAGATTCTCATCCGAAGAACGGATTGAGACGGCGCCGGAGAATCTTTCATCGGATCTGACGCCGGATATTATATATGAAGATACGAATATTTTACTTCTGAATAAACCTGTCGGAATGTTGTCGCAGAAAGCACAGAAAACGGACATATCAGTGGTGGAGCATGTGATCTCGTACCTGCTGGCACAGGGAGAGATTACGGAGGAAAGCCTTAAGACTTTTAAGCCTTCGGTATGTAACCGTCTGGACCGTAATACGAGCGGGCTGATCATTGCAGGAAAGAGTCTTGCCGGATCCCAGATGGCGTCGTCTTTGCTTAAGGAGCGTTCGCTTCAGAAATATTATCTGTGTATCATTAAAGGACAGATTACGCAGCGAGAGAGGATCCGGGGATTTCTGACGAAAGATATAAAGCACAATATCGTAAAGATATCAGAAACAGGAGACGCCCCCATCGAGACGGAATACTTACCGCTTGCGTGGCGGGAAGATATGACGCTTCTGAAAGTGCACCTTATTACGGGAAAGACGCATCAGATACGCGCGCATCTGGCGTACGCCGGACATCCGCTTCTGGGAGATTACAAGTACGGCGACCGCGCCTGGAACGACGATTTTAAGAGACGATACAGGATAGAAACCCAGATGCTGCATGCATATCAGATTGTATTTCCGCATATGGATGTACCGTTTGCAGAGATTTCCGGAAAGTCTTTCTATGCAAAAGTGCCGGTAGTATTCTGGAAGCTGATAAAGGAGACATCATGGGAACATGGAATTCAAGAGGTCTTAGAGGTTCGACATTAGAAGAGATGGTCAATCGGACCAATGAATGGTATCTGGAGAAAGGGCTTGCCCTGATCCAGAAGATACCGACGCCGATTACTCCGGTTAAGATGGATAAGGAGCACAGGCATATCACTCTTGCTTATTTTGACCAGAGAAGTACGATTGATTATATCGGCGCGGTCCAGGGAATTCCGATCTGCTTTGACGCGAAGGAATGTGTGGCGGAGACGTTCCCGCTTCAGAATATCCATGAGCACCAGGTTACGTTTATGAAGAATTTTGAACGTCAGGGAGGCATTGCTTTCGTGCTCATCTATTATTCGGCAAAGAACGTTCTCTATTATATGCGACTGGAAGAACTGCTTGTTTTTTGGAACCGGGCGAAGGAGGGCGGACGGAAGAGTTTTCGCTTTGAAGAATTGGATGAAAGATTCTTTATGGAATTCATGCGGGGATGTTATGTTCCTTATCTGGACGCCGTGAACCGCGATCTGGAGTTAAGAGAATAACTGTGAATAATATCGAGAACAACTGTGTTTGAGAGAATAACTGTGCTTGACAAATAAGAAGAAAATGCTTATAATTCAATACGGTTTAATATGGTAGTATACTAAAGTGAAATGTGTGATTGTTCGTGCCTGATCGAGGCGAAAGGAATGGATGATTATTATGAAAAGAGTGTTACATACTCCGGAAGGAGTACGGGATATATACAATATAGAATGTGGAAAGAAGATGGCTTTGGAAAAGCATTTGAAAAAGATATTTCATACTTATGGCTATCACGATATCCAGCCTCCGACATTTGAATATTTCGATGTGTTCCGGAAAGAGATCGGAACGATTCTGTCAAAAGACCTGTATAAATTCTTTGACAAGGACGGTAACACGCTGGCATTGCGTCCGGATATTACGCCGTCTATTGCCAGAGTCGCGGCGACGCTTTTTAAGGACGAGACATTGCCGGTCAGGCTGTGTTATACGGGAAATACGTTTATCAATCATTCCAATTATCAGGGGAGGCTTAGGGAGACCACTCAGATGGGAGCAGAATTGATGGGAGACAGTTCTGTAGAAGCTGATGCGGAGATGCTCGCGCTGGTGATCGAATCGCTTCTGACCATCGGTCTTAAAGAATTCCAGCTAAGTGTAGGAAACGTTGATTTCTTCCAGAGCCTGATTGAGGACGCCTGTCTCGACGAAGATGCAGAAGAACGGGTTCGGGAGCTGATTAATAACCGTAATTTCTTCGGCGTGGAGGAATTTCTGGACAGTATTCAGGTAAAAAGAAGTTCAAAAGAAGCGTTTGCCGCCCTTAACGATCTGGTGGGCGGGGTGTCGATTCTATCACAGGCGAAGAATATTGCTCCGAATTCGAAGGGAGTCAAGGCTGTCCGGCGTCTGGAGAAGATCTATGACACGCTGAAGTTATATGGGGTGGAGAAGCTGATTACTTTCGATCTCAGCATGAGTGGTACTTATGGCTACTACTCTGGAATTATATTCAGATGCTATACCTTCGGCACAGGAGACGCCATCGTCAAGGGAGGGCGCTATGACCACCTGACAGAAAAGTTCGGTAAGGAATCCCCGGCGATCGGTTTCGCCATAGTGGTGGATGAATTGATGAACGCGCTGGTCCGTCAGAAGGTTCGTATCAATTATACACGTAAGAATACGATTGTTCTATATTCTCCGGAGCGAAAAAGAGAAGCCATTGCCCTGGCGAGAGATTTTCGCAGAAAAGGAAAGAATACAGAACTTCTTCAGAAAGACGCCGATAAGGAACTGAACGCATATATAGCATATGGAAACGAATATTATGCCGGCAGTATGGTTTATCTAAGCGATACGGGAGAAGTAGAAGTGATTAATCTGATTACCGGCGAGCAGAAGAATGTAAACAGCACGAGTAGAGAATAGGAGTTCATAAGAGATGAGATACCTGACATTTGCCCTTGGAAAAGGGCGTCTGGCGGATCAGACATTGGAATTATTTGAAAAAGTCGGAATTACCTGCGAGGAAATGAAAGATAAAAATTCACGCAAATTAATCTTCGTCAACGAGACCTTGAAACTGCGTTTCTTCCTGGCAAAGGGTCCCGACGTGCCGACTTACGTGGAATATGGAGCGGCAGATATCGGAGTCGTCGGAAGAGATACGATATTGGAAGAAGGCAGGAAGGTTCATGAGGTGCTTGATCTGGGGTATGGCAAGTGTAAGATGTGCGTCTGCGGGTATCAGGACGCCGCGCCGCTTCTTAATCATCATGAGTTGATACGGGTCGCTACGAAGTATCCGAATATTACAAAGGATTACTTCTATAATACCAAGCATCAGACCGTAGAAATCATCAAATTAAACGGTTCCATCGAGCTTGCGCCAATCGTTGGTCTCTCAGAAGTGATTGTGGACATTGTGGAGACTGGAACGACTCTGAAAGAGAATGGATTAGAGATATTAGAAGAGGTATGTCCGCTGTCCGCGCGGATGATCGTAAATCCTGTGAGTATGCGGATGGAAAACGGCAGGATAAAGAACCTGTTGTCACAGTTAAAGGGGAAACTGTAAAGAAAGGATGAAGAGACCATGAGAATACGGCATTTGAGCCATGACACAAGACAGAATCTGTTGGAGGACCTTCTGAAGCGCAGTCCGAATCAATATCCGGAATATGAGAAATCTGTTGCAGAGATTCTAGAGCATGTGAAAAAGGAGAAGGATCAGGCGCTTTTTGCTTATACAGAGAAGTTTGACGGGGCGAAGATCAATGCGGAGACGATAAAGGTTACGGAAGAAGAGATTGAGGAGGCCTACGCTTTTGTGGGACCGGAATTGCTCGGTATTATCCGCAGGGCACTCCATAATATAGAAGTTTACCACGAGAAGCAGAAGCAGTACAGTTGGTTTGACAGTAAGCCGGACGGAACGATTCTCGGGCAGAAGGTGACGCCGTTACAGAGAGTGGGCGTCTATGTACCGGGAGGGAAAGCGGCGTATCCTTCTTCCGTATTGATGAATATTATGCCTGCGAAGGTAGCGGGAGTGGAAGAGATCATCATGGTGACTCCGCCGGGAAAGGACGGGAAGATAACCCCGAATACTCTGGTTGCCGCAAAGGAAGCCGGAGCGACGGCGATCTATAAGGCAGGAGGCGCCCAGGCAGTCGGAGCGCTTGCATATGGTACGGAGAGTATTCCGAAGGTGGATAAGATCGTGGGACCTGGGAATATCTATGTGGCTCTGGCGAAAAAGGCTGTGTACGGGCATGTGAGTATCGACGCTGTGGCCGGGCCGAGCGAGATCCTCGTGATTGCGGACGATACGGCGAATCCCAGATATGTGGCTGCAGACTTACTGTCTCAGGCAGAGCATGACGAACTGGCATCTGCGATTCTGGTTACTACCAGTGAAGAGCTTGCCCGCCGGGTATCGGAGCAGGTTGATATCTTCACGGAAGAATTGTCAAGAAGCGAGATTATCCGGAAGTCTCTGGATAATTACGGATATATTCTCGTGGCGGATACGATGGATGAGGCGATTGAGACTGCGAATGAGATCGCGTCGGAACATCTTGAGATCCAGACAAAGAATCCATATGATGTGATGACGAAGATCCGTAATGCAGGGGCGATCTTTATCGGAGAGCATTCCAGCGAACCTTTGGGAGACTATTTTGCGGGACCGAACCACGTACTTCCTACGAACGGGACGGCAAGATTCTTCTCGCCGCTTTCTGTGGATGATTTTATTAAGAAATCCAGTATCATCGCGTATTCCAGGGAAGCGCTGGAAGCGGTTCACGAAGATATCGAGCAGTTTGCAAAAGCAGAGCGGCTGACTGCCCATGCCAACTCGATCAAGGTGCGGTTTGAGTAAAAGGGGCATGAGTGCATATATAATGACAGGAGGTACGGACTTATGGAGAGGAAAGCAAGTGTCTGCAGAACGACGAAAGAAACGGATATTTCCGTAATATTGAATCTGGACGGAACCGGGAGGGCTTCTGTGGATACAGGAATCGGATTCTTTGACCATATGCTGAACGGATTTGCAAGGCACGGACTTTTTGATCTTGAAGTGAAAGCAAGAGGAGATCTCGAAGTTGATTGCCATCATACCATAGAAGATACGGGAATCGTCCTGGGACAGGCGATCCTTAAAGCGGCAGGAGATAAGGCGGGTATAAGACGGTATGGACATGTGATTATTCCGATGGATGAGACCCTGGCCTTATGCGCGGTGGACTTGTCTGGCAGACCGTATCTTAGGTTGGATTCAAAATTCACGTCGGATCGGCTCGGCGGACTGGATACGGAGATGGTCAGAGAATTCTTCTATGCGGTGTCTTACAGTGCGATGATGAACATTCATCTTCGTATTCTTGACGGGGAGAACGATCATCACAAGGCGGAAGCGTTGTTTAAAAGCTTTGGAAAGGCGCTTGATATGGCTACTCAGGGAGAACCAAGGATTCAAGAAGCATGGACCACGAAGGGAAGTTTATAGAGGAGATGAAGCAATGAGTTATAAGAGATTGATTCCCTGTATCTTTATTGCAGAGGGAAAGGCGGTAAGATGGTTTGACGATCATACTGTTATCGCAGAGGATGCCATTGAACTGGCAAAACAATACAGCGATAACGGAGCAGATGAATTGATAGTATTCGACTTGTCCGTTTATGCGAACGACCATGATGAGGCGATCGATATCATGAAGCGGATGAATCGGGTTATCCGGATTCCTATGGTGGCAGGGGGAAATATAAAACGTCAGGAAGATATTAAGAAGATACTCTATGCAGGCTCAAAACGCGCCATCCTGAATTTTTCCCGGCAGGATAATGTGGCGCTGATCGAAGACGCCGTTAAAAGATTCGGAAAAGAAAAACTGGCGGTATCGTTGAATGATTTTGACGCTTTGTTTAAGCATCAGCATGTGATACAGAAATGCTGCAGTGAGATTATCTTCATGCACAGGCTGGACCTGAATTCGGTTGCGAATATCACGGATGTGCCGTGCGTGATTGTAACGGATACCATGGAGGAACGGGAACTTTTTAAAATCCTGAAATCACCCGGAGTCAGGGGGATATCCGGTAAGTTCGTAAGCGAACCGGATATGGATTATGTGGCGTTCAAGGAGAAATGTGAGCAGCAGCAGATTAAGATGACGTCTTTCGAGAGTATGATGGAATTTTCAGAATTCAAAGTGAACGAACAGGGTTTGATTCCTGTTATTGTGCAGCATTATAAGACGCAGGAAGTATTGATGCTGGCTTATATGAACCGCGAAGCCTTTGATCATACGATCAAGACCGGAAAGATGACATATTATAGCCGGAGCAGGCAGCAATTATGGGTAAAGGGCGAGACAAGCGGACATTACCAGTATGTTAAGTCATTGACGCTTGACTGTGATAACGATACTTTGCTTGCGAAGGTAGATCAGGTAGGAGCGGCATGCCATACCGGTAATCTCACCTGCTTCTTCCAGCACATAGCCGGCAATGATTATGATGAGACGAATCCGCTTCGTGTGTTTGAGTCCGTATATCGTACGATATCAGATCGGAAAGAGCACCCGAAGGAAGGATCTTATACCAATTATTTATTTGAGAAGGGGATCGACAAGATCCTTAAGAAGGTAGGGGAGGAAGCGACGGAGGTAGTGATCGCCGCGAAGAATCCGAATTCGGAAGAGATCAAGTATGAGTTGTCAGATTTCCTGTATCATGCGATGGTACTGATGGTTTTGAAGGGGATTACATGGGATGATATTATCCAGGAGCTTGCCGGCAGATAAAGTGTGGTCTAGATTATAGAAGAGCCGCATATATTGTCCTGAGGTGATGAACTTGAATGATTCAGAGATTAGAAGGCGCAGGCTTTTGGAACAGACTCGGGAACTATATCACGACAGACGCGGCGTACCGGCAGTCCATCCCCGGTACAAATCAGCCTACAGACAGATATATGAGGATGAAACGGCAGTCCAGACGGGTACGTTCGGTATCCGATTGTTTATTTGCATTTTATTATTTGCCTGTTTCGTTTCTTTTGATAAAAATAACACAGAATTCCGTGAAGTGAACAGCAGCCGTATCGTAGAAGAGATATCCTGTGATCTGGACATCGCTGAAGTCTGGAAGGAACTGTAACGGATATCCTGGCCTCTCGCCGTGCGGCGAGGGGCTTTTTGTGATTCTGAAAAGGATTGTCTTTTGAATGTACGGCCATATAGGTAAGTGCCTCAAAAGATGGCGTCTAGCAAATCTAGCAAGGATCTGCTATACTGACACTATCATTGATTGAGGCACTTTTTATGCTTATGTTCTAACAGGC